>CAWJCK010000001.1:0-65396 GCA_963841345.1 uncultured Acidobacteriaceae bacterium
AAGAATTGCGCCAGGCTGTCACGCGCGCGCTTTACGATCACGCCCTTGCAAATGCAACGGGGCCGGTCGATCAGAAAGAGATGGGAGAGCGCGCCGTCGCGCTCCTTCCGAGGACGCGCCGGGGCTATTCTTCGGATACGGCTTCTCTGAATTTAGCCATCGCCGGCGGTCCTTTGCAGTCGATCCTGCGTCCGGTTGAAATTGAAAAACCGTTCCTTGCCGATGCACTGACGCAAAGGGCCCTCTTCGGCGATCACCGTCTCTTTGATCTCACCCTGGGCGTAAATACCGGGATGGATCACGATGTTCTTCTGTTGGAGCAGGAGAGGGGAGGGCGCATTTCGCTTAATGAACAGGGCTCCATCAGCATCTCTATGCCGATCAGGCGAACGAACAAGAGCATGCCGGAGATTGTTCACGAGGCCATCCAGGCACAGTTTTTCGATGCCCTGGATTATGCTTCCTGGACGCTCGATTTCATCGATAAGACCGAACGGCTGAGCCACGTCGCCATTGCTGCCAGCCTCACCGGCGCTGGCTATATGGCTTGGCGCACGCAACGCGAAAGCGATGCAAGCCCGCACAGCATGAGTGTGGGTAGAGGAAACGACCAGGATGCCTTGGCTGAGACGACCCGAACACGTGCGGCATTGCGCCTCGATGCGGCGCATATCGTCGAGGATCTGGTCGTGCCCCTCCGGCGACAATGGCGAAGCTAGTCGCACACGTTTCTGAGGGCGTTTGAAAGGCGATACTCTGGCCTCGTTTTCAAAATCAATGTTTTCGGGAGTCGGACGATGGTGCGCTTTCAGGTCAGGGAAACAATGCCTTCTTGGCAATTTCCGAGACGACATCAGTCAGGATCTTCTTGGCGGATTCGGCAAAGGCAGGGCCGCCCTTCACGAGCAAAGTCTTCATCTTCATGATGGCGAGCTGGGTGCGCGGCGTTTCGCGTTTTGCTGTAAGGTCAGGAAGAATATCGGCCAAAACCTCCTGATCTTGCTTGCCGAGCGACTCCGCATATTCAGCCATCTCTCGCAGTGCATCCAGTCGGCGTTCGGTCCACGGTAACGGCTTTCCGCAATGCAGGCAGTAAGCATCCGGCGGATCGCTGATCGTACGGACATATTGTCCTTCGCCGCGCAGCGGCCCCTTGCAGCTTTGGCATTGGGTTATGGTCTCAGCTCCGCAATGATGACAAAATGGCTGCTCTGTTTCGTATTCAGAAGTCTGGCTGATGACATGACCGTTCAAGCAGGTACGTTGGATGGAGTAAGAATCGCCAAAACTTACAGGGCTCATGCCCGCGATTCTACCTCGCGGTCGATTAGCTTTTCTCATGCAGGCGGTAAAGGGGCGCTACAACGACGGATTCGGCACAATCGTGGGGCCCGCCGCAACAGCAACCGGCAGAAATGCTAAATGCTGTGCCGTGGAAGACATGCCCGGTTACGGCCGCGTGGCGGGTGACCTCTTACAAAAAGTGGACTAACGCATCGTGCGTTCTCAACTCGATTTCTACGATGGGTTAGCTAAGCTCCACCTTTCATAATGAACGGAGAGCACCTTCGCTTTTGTCCATACTTCGCGCTGAATGCGGTCGCGTAGATAGGTCGCAAGCGGATTACAGTCCATCGTTGACTGGCCGTTGTAGGTCGCATGGGGAAGTACCGCCGTTGCACCGCTGTCCGTGCGCGGCTGTTGCGTGAAACCGGCAGATGCCATTAACGTGTGCAGTCTTTCATAGACCTCAAAGGTCGGGGATCCCATCAATTCGACTCGAACGATGAATGCGGCCATAGCGATCTCCTGATCTTTTCGAAAGTAAGCGGCCTCCGCAGAGGCCGCCTTCTGGTTAGTTTTTCTTCATCCGGACGAGGAAGCAAAAAGCCTTGTGGCCATACTCCTCTGGCTTGATGACCTTCTTCGAGCGCCAGTGAGTGAATTGCGGAACGGAGACCCACCGGAAGCCTTCGGGAGCGGGAAACGGAGTCGAATCGTCCATAGGGCAGCAACTTTCTCCGGCACTGAAGGTGCCGGCTTCCTGCCTGTCCATTGAGGGATTGCGGAATACGTCTCATACGCATAAGCTTGGGGACGCAGTGTAAATCTGCAAAACCGCAGTAGCCGACAGGCTGCTTGCTACTTGAGGCCTCGGTCGCCACCGGGGCCTCAAACACGTTTTGTGAAGATCAAACTTTACCGTCGTGCGATTTAGCATTGACGGCCTTCTATCAGTCACCTTCCTTGTCGAACAGGCCATAAAAATTCGGGAGCGTCTGCTTGTAACGATGCAAAATGTCGGCGCGCCGTTGGCGCGAGGCGCTGGCCTGGGTATCGAGAATGTCGAGCATCCGGTCGGGATTGAGATGAAACTGATGAACGAGAAAATCATCCGGTGACTGGACATCGATCTCATAGGGCGCCAGTAGTCCAACCGGGAAATGTTTGAGATTAGATGTGACGATCACCTGAGCGTGCGCCTGAACAGCGGCCGCCATGACATGAGCGTCGTCGGGATCTGGGATACCAGGAAACGCCTTCAGAAGACCGGGCGGAAAGGCTATGCTTGCCTCTGGGAAGGCGGTCTTCATTGCGGTGAGCCGGCGGGTCACTTGTTCGTCGGTGTAGCCAAACTTATGAAGAGTTCTCTCCACCTCCACAAGCGTTTGCTCGCTCCAGAGAGCGCGGTATAGCGCAGGCTCTTCGGCGCAGCGTAAAAGCGTCTCGCATAAAGGCATCGGTGCTAGAACGCAAGCGTCTAGCACCGCCGAGTATTCGTTATCGAGCGTCAGGATCATTTATGGGCACGCGATCGTAAAGCCCCTCGTCCATTTCGTGACGCGCAAGGTCATCAAGAGTTTTTCGCCTAGCCGAATCTCGCTGGGCTTTAAAAGCAAGTACATCTCTTGCATAGACACGTCGGTGTGTTCCCACCATGTGAAACGGAATCTGGTTGCTCTCGAGAAGCTGGATTAAAAACTGCCGTGAAACAGCCAAAAGCTTTGCCGCCTCCATCGTCGTGAGTTCAGCATTGCTTTGAAGAATGGTGATTGATTTCCCGTCTTTTAAATCCCCCAAAATCTGGCAAAGAAACGAATACAGCGTGGACGGTAAGACCTGCGTTTTACCGTCAGGCCCGATTAGCTTCGCCTCTGCGGCTCGTATTTTTAAATAAAGGTCTTGAATTTCCCTACGATCCTGCTCCGTGATTGGAATAGGAGCTGTCATTTCCTCCGTGGTGCCTGAACCCTGTTCCGTGCTTGAAACAGAGGCCACCCCATCTATGGTCTTCATACCCTCCTCCGTGACATACGCCACAAGTTCCATATATTCTATATATCAAATAAGCGCTACAAGCGCAATTTATGCTTATCGCGCCCAGGGCGCAGGAAGGCTGGATATCAGGCGATTGGTCTCATCTCGCCGTATTTCTTTGCAAGCCGCATGAGTTCCCTCAGCGGTTCAAGCAACTGGGCATCGCCAAAGAAAAACAGCCGACCGGCACCACCGTCGATGCGAGCTGCGGCAATCCGCTCTGCTTCGCGGCGGAGCATGTGATGCTGCGGCGCTGGAAGAGCTTTGGCGGAAATGGTCGCCATTGGCCACACGACTCGCAAGGCTGCCGGTGGGCGGGTCGCTTGATTTGCCGGATTACCCCAGCGACGAAGCATCGAGGAACCGGCTGCGCGGCGGCGTGGGCGCTTCGGCTGCCGGGCGGATGGTGCGGTTCTCGACGCAGTCTCATCCAACCGGCGGCATCCGCATCGCTCGCACAGGAACGTGGGAAGCGGGGGAGCACTAAACGATGAGGGGGTTTGCTTCGGGTTTGCCCGTGACTTGGGTTCCGGCGTGTGGAGTGGGGCGGGCATAAGATTGGAGGCTGGAGGTATTCGAATGCTGTACAAAAAGATCAATGTCGAACTGATCGTAGTCGCCGATGAGGCGGAGGCGGTTGTCGCGGAGCTGAACGCCGCTCTCGACCGGCTGGAAGAGAGCCACACCCTTTTCGGTGGCGGGATCGAGGCCGTCGCTTTCGAGCACAAGGGAACAAGGAGGCGTTCGGCACTTACCCATACGATCGCCGCAGGTGAGAAGGTCGCGGTTGCGGTCAGGGCTGCACGTGAGGGCATGCATGTCGCGCTCCGCGCAGTCATCTGATGTTAGGACGAAATCGCGAATTGCGTTTCGTTTCGCCTGCGGCCAAGTTTCGAAGAGAGAAGGGCGCGACCACGAAGCTGTCTGCAGGAGAAGAAGGCGCGAGATCAGGTATTTCTGATAGTCGGCGTTGGACGCGAGGATGCCGTGAAGGTACTCGCCGACTGGCGTGGCATCCGTGTCGGTGAAGCTGAAGATCGCGATACTTTGGTCGTTGGAGACGGGAAAGATGTTGAGTGCTGCGCGGGGTGGCTCTTCCTGATAGCGGCGCGTGTCGAGATCGAAGAAGACGCTGGCGGCGATGGCCGGCGCTTGCATGTTGACCCGGACAATCTCGTGGGTCAGGACCGCGAAGTCACGTTCCGATAGGGCCTTATCGAGTGCCGCCTTGTACTCATACGTCGAGTACATGTTCATCATTTGCTCGAGAGCGAACATTCCCGCGGGCAGACGCGCAATCAAGGAAAAGTTTTCCCAAAGAGCACTTTTCACAAGCATCTCGGGGCTGGCACTGCGCCGGCCGATCGTTTGCTGTGCGGGACTTTCTTCGAGCAAGAACAAAAAGGGAATTGACCGCATCGAGGACCTACCGCGCGGCCCAATCTCCCGCCTTTGCCATGGTTCTCCGAATGTAGGCAGCTCGCGTTGAAGGACTCGGATCGCAGGAAAGATAGTCGTCTTCGACGGCACGCCCGATCCGGTCGTCTGTCATGCCGCCGGCGAAGCTGCGACACAGAAGGCAATGGCCGGTGCAGCCGGTCGATCGGCGTATTTGGTCGAGGTACGGAACGGCTCTAGGGACAGGGACCTCCCTCCCCTTTGGGAAGAAAGAGAAGCCTGCCGCGAGCACACCTCTCGATTTTGCATTCCTCTTCATGTAGTGTGGTGGTCTCTTCGTGAAAGCTTCAGCCATCCAAGGGGTTCCTTGAACTGATCTGCAAGTCTTCCATAGGCACTATGCTTCGTACCGTCGGATCTTGTGTTGTTCTGGCCGTGAACTTGTCAGGTTGGAAAGATTGGCAATGAAGCGGAAAAACTTTCCGCTGTCTGTTCGGCGACTCCGACTACGCTTCCTTAGGGTGATCCAATTTTCATGGAAAGCTCTTTGATGTGGTTCATCGCTCGCCTAGACTCCGTCGAAGCGCCAGAGAATATATTCGGTCGTTTGAAGCAATTAAGTTCAAACGTTATTTCTCCACCGTGAGGAGATGCCATGGCTCACCTGAAAGAGGATCGAGAGAGTCGTGCTTATGCCGCAAATCTTGACGCCGAATGAAGCCGCTGAGCTGTTGCACATGGACGCCCGCACCCTAGTCAAATGGGCGCGGCAGGGTTATGTGCCGTCTCATCCACTCGGCGAAGGTAAGCGGCGTTTGTGGCGGTTCTTCGAGGACGAATTGCTGCAATGGGTCACTGCCCAGGCAGCAAGCCAAAACCCGTCTGAATGACGGCGAAAACTGCGACCAATGGCATTAGCATGGAACTAGCCATCGGCGCACATACAGGAAGGAAACTGTATGTCGCGTTTTCAAAACGGAAGTCTCTTGAAAATCAAGCGGAGGAACGGGGAACAGGTATGGGCGTTCCGCTGGTATGAAGATGCCGGCGGATTGCGCACCTACCGCAAACGCATCGTCGGCACGGTGGCGCAATTGCCATTGCGCCGCGATGCCGAGCGGGCCGTATCATCCCTCCGCATCAACATTAACGCGGGCGTCCATGCGCCCCAAACCGTGGCCGATCTGATCGCGCACTATCAGAAAACCGAACTGGTGCCCGAACGCAAGGCCGCATCATCGATCTATGTGAATGCCATCTTCCTGAGGCTCTATGTCGTCCCGAGATGGGGCGATGTGAGGTGTGAGGCTGTGCGCACGGTCGACGTCGAAAGCTGGCTCTCGTCTCTGCCCCATGCTCCCGCCACACGAGCCAAAATCCGCAACCTGATGTCGGCTTTGTTCAATCATGCCATCCGGTATGAATGGACGCTGACAAACCCCATAACTCAGGTCCGTTGCTCGGCAAAACGTCTCCGCATCCCGGATGTGCTGACGCCCGCCGAGTTCCAAGCTCTCTTCTCCCGGCTCGAACAACGCGACCGGGCAATGGTGCTGCTGGCCGGGAGTACGGGCCTCCGGCGTTCGGAGCTTGTTGCCCTCACTTGGGGCGATATTGCTTTCGACCGTTGCGAGATTACCGTTCGCCGGTCGCGTGTGCGCCAGTGGTTCGGGGAGCCGAAGACAGAAGCAAGCCGCAAGCCGGTGCCGCTTTATGCCTCGGTGGCCGCAGAATTGCTCCGCTGGCGGGCTGCCACCCCCTACCCTGCGGAGACGGATTTTCTGTTTCCGTCGATCCGCATGAATGGAACGCAACCCCTAACGCCGGACATGCTCTTGAAAAGGATGATCCGTCCTGCGGCGGAGGCGGCGGGCATCAGAAAGCGGGTCGGCTGGCATACCTTCCGGCACTCGCTGGCGACGAACCTGCGCGCCCTGGGCGTCGATGTGAAGGTGGCTCAGGAACTCTTGCGCCATGCCAACAGCCGCATCACGCTCGACATCTACACTCAGGCTGTCTCGTCGGAAAAGGCGCTGGCGAACGGTCGGGCGACCGAGCTTTTGCTGCCGCAAACCCTCAGCACCCTTACAGCACCCTCGGGCCTTGAAGGGAAAGTCGTAAGTTGTTGAAAGTATGGTAGGCACGAGGAGACTCGAACTCCTGACCTCTACCGTGTCAAGGTAGCGCTCTAACCAACTGAGCTACGCGCCTGCGTGGAGAGACTGCGACCCTCCCATCATATCAAAATCCGACCGCTCCTCGCATGTGGGAGACTGACGTTCCTTCGGCAGTGGCGGCTCCGGAGATGGATAGGGTGCTGTCCACGCACTGCTTTTCCGCCCCTGAACTCTGAGATGCTTTAGAATCAGGCTCGACCATCTCGCTAGTACTCAGAATGGAATCTGCGCTGCCGCTATCTCCGCTGACATGAACGATTTTCGCGCTGCGCCCAATCAACTCACCTTTCTGCGGCTGTGCATGGTGCCTTTTCTGGTGCTTGCAATTCTGGATGGGCACTACCCTACGGCGGCGACCCTTTTCTTCGTAGCTGGAATCACCGACGGCCTCGACGGATTGCTGGCGAGGCTGCTTCATCAGCGCACCGTGCTGGGCCAATATCTCGATCCGGTCGCCGATAAATTGCTCCTCAGCACCGTCTTTCTGGTTTTAAATCATCAGGGGCTGATCAGCCGCCGTGTGACGGTGCTGGTCTTCGGCCGCGACCTGGGGATTCTTGTCGTCTCCGCCATCCTTTATGTGAGCATTGGCATGCGCGACTTCCGGCCTAGCATCTACGGCAAAGCCAATACTCTAGCCCAGATCATCGCGCTGTCGACGGTGCTGGTTAGCCAGTTCTATGCGCCTGGCTATGTGCTTGATATCCGGGAAGGCTCCCTGGAAGCCACGATGGCCCTCACCATCATCTCTGGCTTCAACTACGCATGGAGGGTCGGGAGAAGGCTGAGCGTCCCAGAGAATCCCGCCGGTCAGCAGACCTGACGAACCAAGCGCCTCAGCAGCGTACCATCACTCTTCGAGCTCGTCTTGTTTGCTTTCGATCTCCATGTCGCGGAACTCGCCGGATTCAAAAACCTCGCGACAGTCCTCGCATTCGACATACTCGGCGTCCTCATCGCGGGAGACAATACGGACTTTGGGATGGGAGCAGGGCGCAGTCATTAAATTGTTGTCACCGAAAAGGAGGAATTCCGGTCAAATTGTACCCACAGCGGGACGAATCTGAAACATTTTTTTGATGCTGCAGTAGTGGGGCTCAACTTTTGCCGCTCGGCTGAGCCCTTCTTAGGCTCTGCAAATCAGTTGTAAATCGGACATTTCTGGTCGTATACTCAGGTAGGACTATAGTTTGTGTTTAGGTGTATCTGCCCATCGATGCTGAGGCTCACTAAAAAAGCGGATTACGGGTTGCTCGCGGTGAAGTTCCTCGCCGAGAACCCCGATTCCACGTCTCTGAGCGCTAAAGACATCTCGGAGGCCTACCACATTCCGTTACAGTTGCTGGCCAAAATACTCCAGCGGCTAACCAAGGTGGGCTTGCTGAGATCGCACGCGGGCATGAACGGAGGCTACGAGCTCTCAAAGGCCCCGAGTGAAATCACCGCCTTCGAGGTAATCCACGCGATCGACGGCCCGCTGTTTATTACCTCGTGCATCACGATCAGCGGTTCGTGCGACCTGAACGACATTTGCACCATCAAAGAACCACTGCGCCGAGTGAACGATAGCATCGCCGACCTATTGAAAAGTATTCGAATTTCAGATTTGGTTGAGGCAGATGGTGCCAGGCGCCAACCTCATCAAGCACTGCAACTCGTCACGATCCATTGATCGACATCGGGATTTGCAAGCAAGACGCGGGAGAAAACAGGAAATGAGTCACACCGAAAACGGACACGTAACAGTGCCGAACGGCGTTCAGCTGCCGATTTACATGGACAACCATGCCACCAGCCAGCTTGATCCTCGAGTGCTGGAGGCGATGCTGCCCTACTTCACTTCAAAATTTGGCAATGCAGCCAGCCGCAATCACTCTTTCGGCTGGGAAGCTGAGCAGGGTGTGGAAACCGCCCGCGAACAGATTGCTAAACTCATCGGCGCGACCGCGAAAGAGATCATCTTTACCTCCGGAGCGACCGAGAGCAACAACCTCGCGATTAAAGGCATCGCCGAGATGTATCGCGAACGCGGCAACCACATCATCACTCAGGTGACCGAACATAAGGCGGTCCTGGACACCTGCAAGCGTCTCGAAAAATACGGCTACCGCGTCACCTATCTGCCGGTAAAAGCCGACGGTCTCATCGATCTCGATGACCTCAAGCGGGCCATGGACGACAAGACCATATTGGTTTCGATTATGTTCGCCAATAACGAAATCGGGGTAGTACAGCCGGTCGCCGAGATCGGCAAGCTCTGTCACGAGCGCAATGTGATCTTCCACACCGATGGCGTGCAGGCGGTTGGCAAGATTCCGATTGACGTGAACGCAATGAACATCGACGTCCTCTCGCTGACCGCGCACAAGCTCTACGGGCCTAAGGGTGCGGGCGCACTCTACGTTCGCCGCCGCAACCCCCGGGTCCAGATATCCGCCCAGCTCGATGGCGGTGGACACGAGCGCGGCATGAGGTCCGGCACCTTGAACGTCCCCGGCATCGTAGGCTTGGGCGCTGCCTGCGAGATCGCTCGCGAGGAGATGGCGACGGAAGCAGCCCGCCTCGCGCACCTTCGCGACAAGCTCAAGGCAAAGCTCGAGAGCGCGCTGGATTATGTCCACGTGAACGGCTCGATGGAGCACCGGCTTCCCGGCAACCTCAACATGAGCTTCGTTTACGTCGAGGGCGAGTCGCTGCTCATGGGCATCAATGAAATCGCAGTTTCGAGCGGCTCGGCCTGCACCTCGGCCACTCTCGAGCCATCCTATGTATTGAAGGCTCTCGGTCTTGGCGATGATGTGGCGCACAGCTCCATCCGGTTCGGCTTGGGACGCTTCAACAACGAGGCCGAGGTCGACTACGTCGCCGACAAGCTGATCGACATCGTGCAAAAGCTCCGCGAGCTGTCTCCGCTTTACGAGATGGTCAAGGAAGGCATCGACATTTCGAAGATCGAGTGGCAGGCCCACTAAGAACGACGACCCGCAGTTCAACGGTTCACGAAGACAGGAAGACAGGGAGAAGAAACATGGCATACAGCGAAAAGGTCATCGACCACTACAACAATCCGCGCAACGTCGGCCAGATGGACAAGAGCAGCAGCGAGGTCGGTACCGGCCTGGTTGGCGCGCCGGAATGCGGCGACGTCATGCGGCTCCAGATCAAGGTCAACCCCCAGACGCAGATCATCGAAGAAGCCAAGTTCAAGACCTTCGGCTGCGGCTCGGCGATTGCTTCGTCTTCGCTCGCGACCGAGTGGGTCAAGGGCAAGACCGTCGAAGAAGCGATGCAGATCAAGAACACCGACATCGTCAAGGAACTGGCGCTGCCTCCGGTGAAGATCCATTGCTCGGTGCTGGCTGAAGATGCCATCCGCGCTGCGATCGGCGACTGGAAGAAGAAGAACGGCGTCACCGAAGGCGCAGCCGTCGAGGCTGTCGCCGCGCACTAAGCACGACTCGCCAATTGCCATTGAGAATCGCGGCAGCCGCAGGGCTGCCGTAATTCGTCAATAAGCGCTTGGCGACTTGAGAAGATCAAATGATTGCAGCTGAGACAATTCGCAACGCCGAAAACGTGGCTCCTACCCAGAAGGGCGTTCAAGTGACCGAACGCGCCCTTAAGCGCATCCGCGTCGCCATGGCAAAAGAGGGAGTTTCCCCCGTTGAAGGCGGACTCCGCCTCGGCATCACCGGGGGCGGCTGCTCAGGGCTTTCCTATAACATCCGTTTCGACTCTCAGCCCAGGGAACGCGACCGCATCTACCAGTTCGACGACATCCGCATCTTCGTCGATCCGAAGTCGTTCATCTATCTGCACGGCATGATTCTCGATTATGAAGAGACATTGATGCGGCAGGGCTTCAACTTCATCAATCCCAACTCGACCAAGTCCTGCGGCTGTGGCTCTTCGTTTTCCGCATGACCTATTCCGCAAAGACTGTTCCGACTCCTTTCGCCGCCGAGGAAAATTCTTCCGCCGCGCGGTGTTGGTCGTGCTCCACTCCGTTGCGGCCAGGCGAATTGTTCTGCGCCGCTTGCGGACGCATCCAGCCTCTCGCTGCCGGGGCAAACTACTTCGAGGTCTTTGCGTTACCCAGGAAACTGAGGCTTGATGCCACCGCACTCGAACGCGAGTTTTACCGCCTCAGCCGCCGTCTCCATCCCGACGTCTATGCCCGCGCAAGCCAGCAGGAGCAGGAGTGGAGCCTCGTCAACAGCTCCCTGCTCAATGACGCCTACCGGACCCTGAAAGATCCAATCAAGCGCACCGAATATCTCCTCAAACTCGAAGGAGTCGTCAGCCCCGATGAGGGCGGAGCGAAGAAGGACGATCGCGTCCCAGCCGACCTGCTCGAAGAAGTTTTTGAATTGAACATGCAGCTCGACGAGATGCGCATGACCCGCCAGATGGGCGGAGACGATGCGCAACTCCAGAAAGATCTGCTCACCGCTAAAGAGAACTTCGACGCGCAGTTTAAGAGCACCGACATCGCGCTCGGAAAGCTCTGGGACAAGTGGGACGCAGGAATCGACACCCGCGACAAAGCGAAGAAACAATCGGCGAAAGAAGAAATGGCCGCCCTGCTCGATCGGCGCAGATACATTCGCAACCTCGTCAACAGCGTCAACGAGGCGCTGGAGGCTTAGGGCTGCGAAGGGGCACGGCTTCAGCCGTGCCGTTAAGATGTTCAAAGCGACTGGGCTTTAGCCCCTGAGGGAAGACAGTGGTCGCAGCGGAGTGAAACATCCGCGCAGAGTCTCAGACAAGGATTGCAATGGCGCAAGACCGCGTAATCGGAATTGATTTAGGCACAACCAACTCGCTCGTCGCGTTCATGCAGGGCGAGCAGCCGGTGGTCATTCCCGGCGAAGACGGCTCGGCGCTCGTGCCCTCGGTAGTGGCAATCCCTCCCGCCGCCGAGACTGCGGCCGGTGCCCCGCGGGTTGTCGTCGGCAATGGTGCAGCAAAGTATCTCGCGACGTCATCCGACCGCGTCGTCTATTCGGCCAAGCGCCTGATGGGTCGCGGCCTCGAAGACATTCAGGAAGAGCTCAAACTTTTCCCCTTCCATCTCGCTGAAAACATCCAGCCCGGAGAGGTTCTGCGCCTCCGCGTCGGCGAAAGCGAATACACGCCGTCGGAGATCTCCGCCTTTGTCCTCCGCCAACTCAAGCGCAACGCCGAGCGCTACTTCGGCGAGCCCGTCACCAAGGCGGTGATCACCGTCCCTGCCTACTTCAACGACGCACAACGACAGGCCACTAAGGACGCCGGCCGCATCGCCGGGCTCGAAGTCCTGCGCCTCGTGAACGAGCCAACTGCCGCTGCGCTTGCCTACGGACTCGATCGTCAACACGACGGAATCGTCGCCGTCTACGACCTCGGCGGTGGAACCTTCGACATCTCCATCCTCAAGCTACACGAGGGAATCTTCGAGGTCATGGCCACCAATGGCGACACCCACCTAGGCGGCGACGATATCGATAATCTGCTCATCGCCATCGCCCTCGACGACATCAAGGGTGATCAGGGCATCGATCTGCGCACCAATGCCGAGGCAGTGCAGGCCATTCGCAAGGCTGTCATCGAGGCCAAGATCGCGCTGTCCGCCGAAGGTTCCGCACTGCTCAATGTCGACCTTCCCGGAGGAGCAAAATATCAGCGCAAGATCGACCGCTCCCAGTTCGAAAGCCTCATCAAGCCAGTACTCGATCGAACCGCCGCCCCTTGCAAGCAGGCGATGAAAGACGCGGGCATTTCTCCAGAGCAAATCGACGAGGTCGTCCTCGTCGGAGGCTCGACTCGTATTCCAGCGGTCCGCAGCTTGGCAGACGCGCTCTTCGGCCTGAGCGCCCGTGGAAAAAAGCCCCACACCGTACTCAACCCCGACGAGGTCGTCGCTTTGGGCGCTGCCGTGCAAGCGAACATCCTCTCCAGCGGTTCGCTCGCGACAGAGAACATGCTCTTGCTCGACGTAACGCCGCTCTCGCTCGGCATCGAGGCGCTCGGCGGGGTCGTCGCCAAGATCATTCAGCGCAACTCGACCATCCCCGCATCGGCCACCGAACACTTCACTACCGGAGTTGAGGGCCAGACCAACGTCGCGATCCATGTCGTCCAAGGCGAGCGCGAACTCGCCAAAGACTGCCGCTCGCTCGCCCGCTTCGACCTAAAAGGCATCCCGCCGATGAGTGCGGGCCTGCCGCGCATCGAGGTCAAGTTCCTCATCGACGCCAACGGAATCCTGCAAGTCTCCGCCCGCGAACAGCGCAGCGGCAAGCAGGCTGAGATCGAGGTCAAACCTACCTACGGTCTCACCGACGAGCAGGTAGAGTCAATGATTCTCGAGTCATTCGACTACGCCGAGGCTGACATCGAACAGCGTCAGATCATCGAAGCAAAAAACGAAGCCAACACCATCCTCGCGGCCGTCGATAAAGCGCCCTCTCATCCGGCGTGGGAGCAGCTCACCGACGACGAACGCACCCAGATAATCCTCCTCCGCGACGAACTAGCAGTCCTGAAAGACGGCGACGATCTCAGGCTTCTGCGCCAGGCAACCGAAGCGCTCGATAAGGCAACAACTCGTTTCGCGGAACTCATGATGGATTCCACGCTCGCAGTAGCCTTACGCGGCCAGACAATGGAGTCGGCAGGCACCGGGATGGGCGAGGGCCCGACCGCCCCTCATCCATTCCACAAGGCGGAATTCGAATAACCCGCTTCTTACAAGTATTCTGGAAAGTGAAGCAATGACAGACTCAGCAGAAAGCACCATCGATCCAACCCAGTCGCCGGCTCCCGATATGGTTCGCGTAACCTTCGAGCCCGAGGGCCGCACCGTCGAGTTCAAATTCGGAACGCTTCCTTACGACCATCACGGCAAGCCGATGTCCTTTCTCGACGTGGCCGAAAATTACGGCATCTTCCTCGATCACGCCTGCGGAGGCTCTTGCGCATGCACCACCTGCCATATCTGGGTGGAAGCCGGTGCCGACGGCATCAGCGAAGCTGAAGACGACGAACTCGACCGCCTCGATATGGCCGCCGATCCGCAATTGAATTCCCGTCTCGGTTGCCAGGCAGTGATCACGAAACCCGGTGCCTATGTCGTTCAGATTCCCAAGTGGAACCGCAACTACGTATCAGAAGGCAAGCCGTTGACGCTCGCCGAGAGCAAATGAGAGCCGCCGGCTCCGGAGGAGAAGTGATGGCAAAGGAAATAACCTGGGAAGATACGGAAGAAATCGGCATCCAGCTGCAGGAGAAGTTTCCGGATACTGATCCGCTTACCGTTAGGTTCACCGATCTCCTGAAACACGTCCTCGAACTCGACGGCTTCACCGGCGATCCTGCCAAGTCGAACGAGTCGAAGCTCGAAGCAATCCAGATGGCCTGGTACGAGGAATACAGAGACGCTCAGTAGGCAGGCTGTTCAGTCCAGCCGAAAACGCCCTTCAACAACGTGAAATTCGCAGGACTATCGCTCTCAAAATAGATCGCCACCACATCGAACCGGATCCCCGCCGGCTCAGGAAGATGCCGCAAATAATGGCGGCCAATCTTCCGCAGCGTCCTGCGTTTACTCTCATCAACCGCTGACTCTGCGGTCGCAACCTCGCGGGTGGTTCGCGTCTTGACTTCGATAAAACACAGGCAATCGCCATCCCATCCGATCAGGTCGATGTCCCCGGCATAGCGATGCGAACGCCACGACCGCGCGGTGATCACGTATCCCTGCCGCCGCAGATAAAAGAAAGCAGCTTCCTCTCCGCGAATGCCCAGCGCAAGATGCGCGGCATGTGACGGAGCGCGGCCAAGCCGGTCGGCGGCATGATCGAGCGTTGCCAGCAGTCGCTCAAAAAGCGCGGTACCAGCCAAATCCAAGGATTTCATGGGGATGCCTGCAGAGATTGTCTCCCCGCCAGCGGCAATTGGCAACAGCCTTCATTCGGGCATGCGGATAGAGGAGTCAGCCACTATCCGCTGGTTCAAGTCAGGGAGCTGCTCTTAGGCGTGGGCGACCGACTTCTCGTGCGCTTCACTGGAGTGTTTGTGCGCTTCAGTCGCGTGCTCGTGGGCCTTGTCGTGGTTGCCCGCCTCATGGTGCGCGGCGGCTTTGTGATGATGTTCGGCGGCTTTCTGGTGGTGCTCGGCTGCTTTGTGGTGAGCTTCGACTGCCATGTTGAATCCTCGACTTGGGGAGTACCCCGAAGAGCATCCAAACACACCGCAAATACGACCGTCGACCGTTCGCGACGAAGATTCACCATCTCTACATCGAGCGATAACCTGAACGATTTTCTACCTTCTTCTTGGGCAGCAGATTTGACATCCATCGGGCCTCGATATACGTTTTCTACAGGATGCAGGTCCACGTACATCATCGTCATTCGCACCATCACCATGTGACGAACATGTCGGCGGACTCCTTCGGCCACCAAAAATAAGGCCAGAACCGAGAGATCAGCAAGAGCCCGCCGGCGCGAAAGCCAAGGCGGGCTTTTTCATTCTAGGAATACGGACAGACGATGACTACGGAAAACGACAAGATCGACTTTGCCAAGATGGATGGCCTGGTACCGGCCATCGTGCAAGACGCGAAAACCCTCGAGGTGCTGATGGTCGGCTTCCTCAATGAAACAAGCTATGCGAAAACCATCGAGACCGGCTTCGTCACGTTTTGGAGCAGGACGCGGCAAAAGCTTTGGATGAAAGGCGAAACCAGCGGCAATCGCCTTCGCGTGATCGAAGCCGCAACCGACTGCGATCAGGACACGATCCTCTTCCGTGTCGAGGTCGAGGGCGACGGCCTCGTCTGTCACGAAGGCACTATAAGCTGCTTCACTCGTCCGATTGCAATTCCAACCGAGGGGCAGTCAGAGCAGGTGACCGCATGAGCGGCAAGCTTCGTCTCGGCATCCCCAAAGGCAGCCTGCAAGACGCGACGATCGCCCTCTTCGGCCGCGCCGGCTGGAACATCTACGCCAATGGCCGGTCCTATTTTCCGACCATCAACGACGACGAGATTGAGTGCATGTTGATCCGCGCTCAAGAGATGGCCCGCTACGTCGAGCACGGAGTACTCGATGCCGGACTCACCGGAATCGACTGGGTCGTCGAAAGCGGTCTCGACGTCGTCAGCGCGGCCAGTCTCACCTACGCCAAACAAAGTAACCGCAAGGTGCGCTGGGTGCTCGCGGTCCCCGAGGACTCGAACTACCAACGAGCCGAAGATCTCGTCGGCCTCACCATCGCTACCGAACTCGTCGAGGTCACGAAACGATACTTTGCAGGCAAAAACGTTCCCGTTAAGGTCGAGTTCAGCTGGGGCGCGACCGAAGTCAAGCCGCCGACGCTTGCCGACGCCATCGTCGAGGTCACCGAAACCGGCAGCTCGCTTAAGGCAAACCGCCTGCGAATTATCGACACGGTGATGGAAAGCGAAACCCACCTCATCGCCAACAAGTCCGCCTATCAGGACTTATGGAAGCGCGAGAAGATCGACACGCTCGCCCTCATGTTGAACGCAGCCATCAACGCACAAAGTCATGTCGGCCTGATGCTCAATGTGCAGAAGGCCGATCTCGCCGCAGTGATTGCGGTGTTGCCCGCGATCAACTCGCCAACGGTATCCAGCCTTTCTGACGAGGGTTGGCACGCCGTCAACACCATCCTCCCCGAAGATCTCGTGCGCATCGTCATTCCCAAGCTCAAGTCGGCGGGCGCGACGGGCATCGTCGAATATCCCCTGAATAAGGTCGTTCTCTAATGCGCTTGCTAAGGACAACCGGGCGCGGCGCGGCCGAAACGCGACGCGTGCTCTCTGCGCTGGAAAATCGCCGCGAATCCAGCGCGGAGAGCGTCACTCCTGACGTTCGCAGGATCGTCAAAGCAGTTCGAAAAGATGGCGACAAGGCATTACGCAGGTACGCTGCAAAGTTTGACAACCTTTCGCCACAAGCGCCGTTACAAATATCATCCGGGGAGATGGAGTTGGCTTGGGACCAGACCAGCCAGCCTGTCAAGAATGCACTCGCAGTCGCGACGAGTAACATCCAGGCCTTTGCCCAACGGCAGTTGCCAACGCCGTGGAGCTTCTCTCCCACGCCAGGTCTCTCTACAGGTCAGATGGTCCGGCCAATTTGTACCGTCGGCTGTTACGTTCCCAGTGGGCGCCATCCATTGCCGTCATCACTGCTGATGACGGCAATCCCAGCACAGGTCGCAGGCGTGCCTCGCATCGTCGTCGCTTCGCCAAACCCCGCCATCGAGACCCTCGCCGCGGCACACATACTCGGGATCGCCGAGTTTTATCGCATTGGAGGCGCACAGGCGATCGCCGCCTTGGCCTACGGAACCGAAACCATCGCCCGCGTTGAGAAAATCGTCGGCCCCGGAAACGACTACGTCACCACTGCCAAGAAAATGGTCGCCTTCGACTGCGCCATTGACATGCTCGCTGGCCCTACCGAGATCGTCGTGACGAGCGAGAATGGCGATCCGGCATACATAGCCGCGGAGCTGGTTGCGCAAGCTGAACACGATCCCGCAGCATTAGCCATCCTCGTGACGACGCAGCGTGAACTCGCTTCGCGGGTGATCGCAGAAGTGAAATTGCGGGCAAAGGCAAACACGACGGCAAAACAATCCCTCGCAGCGAACGGGTATGTCTTCCTCGCTTCCTCCGCGCACGAGGCGCAAGAGATCACGAATCGACTCGCACCGGAACATCTAACTGTCGACAACCCTGCGGACACACAGTGGGTGCAAAACGCCGGCTCGGTCTTCATCGGCTCGCTTTCTCCGCAGCCAATGGGGGATTATGTCTCGGGTCCCAACCACACTCTGCCGACCGGTGGCTTCGCTCGCGTAAGAGGGGGCTTGAGCGTCCTCGACTTTGTAAAGCTTATAACCGTGCAACAATACGACGAAGCCGCATTACGGAAGCTCGGCCCCTCCGCGATCGCGCTCGCCGAAGCCGAGGGCTTGATGGGGCACGCCGCAGCGATCCGCGCCAGAGGAGTCGCGAACGGTAACGCCGCCATAGAGAGTGCGGAGGCCAAACCTCATGCCTGACACCGTCTCCGCAGTTACCCCAAAGCCGCGAGCGGCAGTTCTTCGCGTGAAGGAATATCACCCGCCGCTCGGCAATCGCGACGGATTGCGTCTCGACTTTAACGAGAACACGCTTGAATGCTCGCCAGCCGTCATTCAGGCCTTGCGTAACATTCAGGCTGCGGATCTAACCCGGTATCCAGAGCGCGAACCCGTCGAAGCACTCGTCGCGAAGCATCTCAACCTCAAGGCGGAGCAGGTCCTTTTGACCAACGGCGTCGATGAGGCGATTCACATTCTATGTCAAACCTACCTCGACATAGGGGATGAGATCCTGCTGCCCGTTCCGACGTATTCGATGTATGAGGTCTATGCCTCGGCCACTGAAGCGCGGATCGTTACCGTGCAGGCCGGTGAGGATTTCCAGTTCCCGTCTGACGGTATTATTTATGCAATCACTCCCCGGACAAAACTGATTGCAATCGCCAATCCGAACAGTCCAACGGGAAGTGTAGTCGCTCGCGAACAAATATTGAAGATACTGGAAAGCGCACCTCATGCGGCCGTCCTGATCGATGAGGCCTACTTTCACTTCTACGGCCAAACCGTCGCGGACCTCATTGGTCATTATCCAAATCTGTTGATCGCCCGCACGTTTTCAAAGGCCTACGGCCTGGCAGGATTAAGGCTGGGCGCCATTGCCGGGCACACGGATGCTCTCCACTGGCTGCGCCGAGTCATCTCACCCTACAGCGTAAACTCCCTCGCGCTCGCCTGCCTTCCAGCCGCCTTGAATGACAGCGATTATCTCAACTGGTACGTCGCCGAAGTGTTTGCCGCGCGCGCCGAACTTATCACCGCAATGAACGAATTGAAGATCAAATCGTGGCCAAGTGATGCGAACTTCATCCTCACTCACATCGGGAAAAAACATCGTGCCTTTACTGCGGCGATGAAACATCGCGGCGTTCTAGTTCGCGATCGCTCCAGCGATCCAGGCTGCGACGGTTGTGTACGGATCACCGTCGGAACTCGCCAGCAGTCGGCGCACGGCGTCGAGGCGCTCAGAGGAGCGCTCAAAGACATCGACTGGAAGCCAGGCGGAGAACAACCATGACTGCGAAGAAGGTTAAAACAAGGCGCGCCGACGAGTCGAAACGAAAAGCCGAAATTCGTCGCGACACCAACGAAACGAGGATCGCGCTGGCGCTTACCATCGAGGGACAAGGCCTCTACGAGATCCAGACTGGAATTCGCTTCTTCGACCATATGCTTGAGCTCTTCACCCGCCACGGCGCATTCGACCTGAAACTTAAATGCAAAGGCGATCTGGATGTCGACCAGCATCACACCGTCGAGGATGTAGGCATCGCTCTCGGCAAGGCATTCGATCAGGCATTGGGGGACAAGAAAGGGATCTTGCGAGCCGGATACTTCCTCATGCCCATGGATGAGACGCTCGGCATCGCGGCCGTCGATCTAAGCGGCAGGATCGCTGCGGTCATTAAGACGAAGGTCAAGACCCGACTCGTCGGCGATCTTCAGAGCGAACTCGTCCAAGACTTTTTTGAGGGGTTTGCGCAGGGCGCGCGCGCCAACGTTCATCTCAAAGTCATGTACGGCCGTTCAAACCATCACAAGATCGAGGCATTGTTCAAGGCGTTCGCACGGGCGCTCCGCGTGGCCTGCTCTCGCGATAAGCAACTTGGCGATATGCTTCCAAGCACGAAAGGCCTTCTATGAGTGCAGCCACCGCGCACGAGATAGCGGTTGTCGATTACCGCGCTGGAAACCTGACTTCAGTTGTCAAGGCCTTCCATGCCTTGGACGCGGATCTCATCGTGACTTCCGATCCCGACGTTGTGTGCCGGGCTTCCAAGGTCGTGCTTCCTGGTGTTGGACACTTCGCCGCCACGCAGTTTCTCGAGGAGCGCGGTCTCTCATCTGCCATCCGCTCTCATGTCGCGGAAGGCGCGCCATTCCTCGGAATCTGCGTCGGCCTGCAATGGATATTTGAAGGCAGCACGGAAGCGCCTGACATTGCTGGCGCGGGGTTTCTGCCCGGTCGATGCGAGCGCTTCGCGACCCCCGAGAAAGTGCCCCATGTCGGCTGGAATTCACTCACGGTGCGCCCAGGCTCGCGTCTCCTGAAGGGCGTCCCCGACGAATCCTACGCTTACTTCACGCATTCCTATAGAGTTGCCACAAATAAAGATACCGTCGCTGTTACAGACTACGGCGGCCCGTTTTCTGCGGCAGTCGAGAGTGAAAACATCATGGGCGTCCAGTTCCATCCGGAAAAGTCAGGCGCCGTGGGGCTCACTATTCTCCAAAACTTCGTGGATCTGTGAGCCAATGCTGACCAAACGAATCATCGCCTGCCTCGACGTCAAGGATGGTCGCGTCGTGAAGGGCATCCAGTTCGTCGATCTTATCGACGCAGGCGACCCGGCGGCGCTCGCCGTAGCCCATGCCGAGGCAGGCGCGGACGAGGTCGTTCTTCTCGACATAACCGCCACCCATGAAGGACGCGGCACGTTAATCGATACCGTCAAGCGCGCCTCCCGGAACCTGTTTGTTCCCTTTACCGTCGGCGGCGGTATCCGCACGCTCGACGACGCATCGGCGGTCTTCGACGCAGGCGCGGACAAAATCAGCATCAACTCTGCCGCAGTCAACCGTCCCGAGTTAATCGACGAAATAGGGCGTCACTTTGGAGCTCAGGCAGTCATCGTGGCCATCGACGGTCGCCGCAAACAGGAAAGCTCCAGCCCCATCACGGATGGGGAGGTCTTTACGGGAGGGGGACGTAACCCAACGGGATTGCGCGTGATCGACTGGGCGCTCGAGGCGCAGGAACGCGGTGCCGGAGAAATATTGCTCACGTCGATGGATGCCGACGGCACCCGCAACGGCTTCGATTGCGAACTCACCGCCGCAGTCAGCGAGGCTGTCGCGATTCCCGTCATTGCCTCGGGCGGCGCTGGCAACGCGGCACACTTCGCACAAGTGCTTGGACGCGGTCCTGGCGAGGGTAAGGCCGATGCCGCTCTCGCGGCCAGCATCTTTCACTTCGGCATTTCCAACGCACGCGAACTCAAGCTCGACTTGGCGCGGCTTGGCGTTGCGGTGAGGTTGCCATGCTGATCCCGTCGATCGATTTAATGGGCGGCCAAATCGTCCAGCTCGTTCAAGGAGAGAAACTCGAGCTCGCCTTTGACGACTTCGAGTACTGGATCCAGCGCTTTCGCAACTACCCACTCGTTCAGCTGATCGATCTCGATGCCGCTATGCGTCAAGGCAATAATCGCGTGTTGATCGAGCGGATCTCTAGTCAGTTGCCATGCCAGGTTGGCGGCGGCATCGCGACCATCGAAAAAGCCGAAGAGGTTTTGCGCACAGGCGCAAAACGAGTGATCGTCGGCTCGGCACTTTTCCGCGCTGATGCTCTTCCCGGCAACCCCGCTGTTGTGAATACAGAGTTTGCAGCGGCACTAAGTCGTGCCGTCGGTGGTGAGCAAGTCGTCTGCGGAGTCGACACGAAGCACGGCAAAATCGCCGTCAAAGGCTGGAAGGAGCAAGTTCCGCTCACGCCAGATGAAGCCATCCTCCAGCTGGAATCCTTCTGCGGCACGTTCTTGTACACCCATATCGACAAAGAGGGTACGATGCAAGGATTTCCGATCGATGCCGCGAAGCGCCTACGGTTGCTGACCCGGCGGCAGCTCATCGTGGCCGGGGGCATTCGCGATAGAGCGGAGATAGAGGCGCTCGACCGAATCGGCGTCGACGCGGTCGCGGGCATGGCTGTCTATACCGGTACTATGCAGGCGTGAATCGCCATCAGTACCGTCGTCCAGGGCGCCTGGACGCAAAAAAAAGCCCCGCGCCCAGAAAACAAATCGCCACGATCGCCGCAACCAAACCTTGGCGAACGTCGTGCCTCCGAAAGGCAAAGCCTGCGTCGATGACCCAAAGTACCGCAAGGCAAAGCCAGATAGTTGCTGCGCGCATCTCGAAGAGAATAGCACCACGCAAACGAGACCGGGGCAGGCTTTGCATGCGGTCCTTCGGGCACGTAGACTTCCGCTTGCCGGTCTGGCTCAAAGCGCACCGGAAGCAAAATCCAGAAGCAGAAACTTGAGGGCAGTGAGATGGCAGGTCAGAAGAGTCGGTTGCGCGTAGCCAAGCGCCTCGACGAGGTTGGATTCTCAGAGATTGTGCAGGTTCGCAATCGCGTAATGGAGCTGCGCGCGGCCGGTGAGGTCGTACATGGATTTCATGGAGGCGAACCATTCTTCGAAACCCCAGAGCCGGTCAAATATGCGATGACCAAGGCACTGACCGAGAACCACACTAGATATGCGCCTTCCTCCGGCATTGAGCCGCTGCGTGCAGCTCTGGCTCAAAAGCTCACTAACAAAAACCGCATTTCCACCGGCATCGACGATGTATTGGTGACTGCCGGCGGCGCCCATGCGATCTATGTCGCGTTTCAGGCGGTCCTTGATCCCGGCGACGACGTACTCCTCTTTTCGCCGTTCTGGACGCCGATTCGCGAGATGATCAACGGAGCCCAGGCGCGGCCACTGCTCGTGCCGACCACCAGCGCACGTCGCCACGGCCTTACCGCCACGCTCGAAAAGATGACGACCTCGCATACTCGCGCCATTTACTACAACACTCCGCAAAATCCCGCCGGAACTGTCTTCACCAAAAGCGAAGCCGAGGAGGTGGCAGCCTTCGCCCGAAAACACAACCTCATTGTCATCGCCGACGAAGCCTATGAAGACCTCGTCTATGACGGCGAACACTTTTCGATCGCGTCGTTGCCCGGCATGGCCGAGCGAACGATCTCGACCTTCACCTTTTCCAAGAGTTACGGAATGACCGGCTGGCGCGTCGGATATCTTACCGCACAAGAGCCGTTCATGAACGGTCTGCGAAAGCTGGTCCTCTACTCGATAAATGGGGTCTCGACCCCCACGCAATGGGCGGCGCTCGAGGCATTGTCCTTGCCCGAGGAGGCCTTCGCTGAGCGTCGGCGTCAATACCGGGAACGTCGCGATCTGCTGGTCTCCGGCCTCAATGAGCTTGGTCTGGAATGCGAGATTCCCCCGGGCGCCTTCTACGCCTTCCCCCGAGTCCAATCGATCCACAAGGAGAGTCGTAAAGCGGCGGAGATTCTCCTGGAGAAAGCCCATGTGGCAACCATCCCCGGTTCAGTCTTTGGAGCTCAGGGCGAAGGTCACCTTCGATTCGGCTATGCAACCTCTCTCGAATCAATTCACAATGGTCTTGAGGCTCTACGCAACTTCCTGAAGAAGTGAATCGTGGATCAAAGAGTGATGTACAGCCGTTTAAGCAACTGCTGCACCTTCACGCCACGTTATAGAGTCTAAGGTTGATATGGCCCATAGGATCTTCTCTCGCTCATACGCAGTCGCCCTTCTCGTACCCTTCGTGCTTTTTTCTTTCTCGATACAGGGTCACGCTCAATCGATTACCGGCTTGGCTCGCGACGTTTCGGATAGTACACCGCCAACCGTCAACGATTCCGAAGTGATTGGGCTGGGAAAGCTCGAATCCGACGAGACCACGCCAAGCTTAGACGATCTACCCGACACATCTCAGGCCGCGCAAAGTTCCACTCCGGCACAAACGACGTCGCCCGCCTCTACCGATCCGACACTCAACACAGGTGAACAAACAAAACGGATTCTCTTCATCATCCCCAACTTTCGCGCCGCCTCGGTCGACGCGAAACTGCCGCCGATGACCGCGAAGGAAGAGATCAAGCTCGTCCTGCAAGACAGCTTCGACTATTCGTCATTCATCTATGTGGGCATCGTCGCAGGCATCGGCCAGGCAGAGAATTCCTATCCCCAATTCCATCAGGGTGCAGCGGGATACGGACGATACTATTGGCACAGCTTGGCCGACGCAGTGGGTGAAAACGCCTTTACTGAATTTCTCATTCCCTACCCGACTCACGAGGACCCCAGATATTACACCCTTGGCCGAGGCGGCTTCGCCAGGCGTATGGTCTATTCCGTGAGTCGACTAGCGATCACGCGTGACAATAATGCCAACAACACCATCAATTTCGCCGAAATTGTCGGGGCCGGTGCTTCCGCCGGCATTTCCACACTCTACTACCCAAGCGAGTACGCCACGTGGACAAAGACCGGACAGAAGTGGCTTGTACAGTTAGCGGTCGACGGCATTAGCAACGTAGCGAAGGAGTTCTGGCCAGACGTCAACGCCGGCCTCTTTAAAAACAAGTTCTGAACGAAAGCTACATCGGCGGGCCGACTCACCGTTCCCGACTGATCGCTTCAGCAAAGTGAATTGCTCGCCGGTCAGAGTTCTGCGCAATCTGCTCCCGGCAACTAAAACCATCTGTAACGATGACAGTTGCATGATCAGCCTGCCGGACCGCCGGCAGCAACGTGCGCTCGCCGACGGCCTGGGAAACCTCAAACTTCTCTTTCTCGAAACCGAACGGACCAGCCATCCCGCAACATCCCGAGTCGAGATACTCGACTTCGGAACCGGTGGCGCGAAGCAGCGCGAGCTCATCATTCATCTTCATCAGAGACTTGTGATGGCAATGGCCATGCACCAGCAGCTTTCGCTGCGGAGTCTGCTTGGGTACATAACCCGGCGCATGGCGCACCAGAAATTCGCTCAGAAGAAATACCTGATCGCAAAGCCGCTTCGCTCGCGGATCATTCGGAAACAGATTGCAAAGCTCATCGCGAAAGACGCTGGCGCAGCTCGGCTCGAGAACGACAATAGGCGTCTCTGCATCGATCTGCGTCGCAAGCGTTGTCATCACGCGCTCCAGATATTGCCGGGCTTGCGGTAGGAAGCCGAAGTCGTATAACGGGCGTCCGCAACAAATGTGGCCCCGCGGTACTTCAACCCGAAACCCGGCGGACACCAGCACGCTCCGAGCGGCCGTCAACGCCGAAGGATGAAAATAATTGTTCCAGGTATCCGGCCACAGCAGCACTCTCGGCATCGAACTGGCGGCTGCAGCAGGTGCCGCACTCTGAAAGCTACGCGCCGCAAATTTGGGCAACTGCCGTTGTTCAGCGACTCCGGCCACTTGCTTGATCAAATTCCCAATCACCGGCACCTGCATCGCAAAGTTCGCCAGTGCCGGAGTGACTCCCGGAATGACCGAGGCCAGATGGGCCCAGCGATCCATAAAGCCGAAGAGATAATCGCGCAGCGGATGCAGCCGACCTTCATAGTAATGCGATAAAAATTCAGCTTTGTAGGTCGCAACGTCCACGTTGACCGGGCACTCCGTCTTGCACGCCTTACACGCCAGGCAAAGCTCGAGCGCCTCGTGCACCGCCTCGTTCTTCCAACCGTCTTTCAGCACGTTGCCTTCGAGCATCTCCCACAGCAGATGGGCGCGCCCGCGCGTTGAGTGCCGCTCCTCGCCAGTCGCCATATAGCTCGGGCACATCGTGCCGGCATCCACCTTCCGACAGGCCCCGACGCCCACGCATCGCAGCGTCGCGTCAGAGATCGACCCGTGGTCATCGGGAAAGCTGAAATGAGTCTCATACGAATGCTCTCGATAATTCGCGCCCAGCCTCAGGTTGTCTTGAGGCTCATAAACTGCGATAGGGTCGGCGAGTTTGCCCGGATTCATCTTGTTCTCCGGGTCCCAGATCGTCTTGAACTCGCGAAATGCCTGCATCAGCTCCGGCCCGAACATCTTCGGCAGCAGCGCCGCCCTCGCCTGGCCATCGCCATGCTCGCCAGAGAGTGATCCGCCATGCTCGATCACAATGTCAGCGGCGCGATCGAGGAACTCGCGAAAGTTGCGAATGCCGGCTTCACTCTCAAGGTCAAAGTTGATGCGTAGGTGCACGCAGCCTTGGCCAAAGTGCCCATACATAGGACTGCGATAGCCATACTCGTTCATTAGCCCAAACGTCTGCCGCAGAAACGAACCCAGCTTCTCCGGCGCGACCGCGGAGTCTTCCCATCCCTCCCAGCCATGCGGCTCGCCGGGAACATAGACGGTCGCGCCCAGTGCCGATTCACGCACCTTCCAGACGCGCCGTGCTTCCTCGACCGAATAGGCACGCGCTATCGGAACGACACTCATACCGCTAACCGAGCTCATTAGCGCATCAACCTGCGCATCAACCTCCTGCGCCGACCACGCACCCAGTTCCACAAGCAGATGGCCATTTCCCGGCGGAAGCAGCACCACGTCATCCACCGCCAGCTTCTTCCGCAGCATGAAATCGACCAGCATCCCATCGAAGCCCTCGAGCCCGATCGGCTTGAATTCGAGCAACCCCGGCACATGATCGGCCGCAATGAAAGGATCAGGAAATCCCAGTGCCACCAATCGCCGGTGCGGCGGACTATCCGTCAGCTGCAAATTCGCGCCGAGCACGGTGACACACGTCCCCTCGGTGCCAACCAGCGAACGCGCCACGTTGAAGCCATTCTCTGGCAGCAGCTCGTCGAGGTTGTACCCTGACACGCGCCTCGGGATTGGCGGGAAACGCCGCCGAACCTCGTCGCCATAACGGTCGCGCAGCTTTGCCAGGCTGGAGTAGATCTGCCCGCGCCTGCCGCCCGCGGCGATGATCGAACGCAATTCTTCATCACTCGTCGCGCCCACGGTGAGCTTGGTGCCGTCATAAAGTAGAATCTCGAGCGACTCGACGTTGTCCACCGTCTTCCCGCCGAGCAGCGCATGCACTCCGCAGGAGTTGTTGCCGATCATCCCGCCGATCGTGCACCGGCTGTGCGTCGCCGGGTCTGGGGCGAACGTTAGCTGATGCGCTTCGGCGGCATCGCGCACGCGGTCCAGCACAATTCCCGGCTCAACCCGCGCTCGCTTCGACTCCGGATCCAGCGCAACGATTCGATTGAGATATTTTGAGAAATCCAGAATCACAGCAACGTTGCAGCACTGGCCCGAAAGACTCGTGCCGCCGCCCCGCGCCAGGATCGGCGCGCCAACGGCGCAGCATGCTGCGACCGTCGCTTCTACATCGCTTGCATCGCGCGGAATCACCAGTCCAATAGGCACCTGTCGATAATTCGACGCGTCGGTCGCATAGAGCGCGCGTGAGCCATCGTCGAAGCGCACTTCTCCTCGAACCGTCTTCTTCAGCAGGCTTTCCAGCTTTTGGGAATCGCTGAAACTCTCATGCGCATGAGGTCTCTGCTTCAGAATGTTGAACTTTTGAGCGGTTGTCGTCACGGGAAGATGGTACCAGTGAAACGGCTGTCAGGCAGCGAGTTAGGCAAGAGCCGCCTCAGGATCCTCGGTTTCTCCCGTAATGTCGGCACCTGGCGCATGGCCCCCGCCCCGCAGAATGATCGTCAGCAACACCGAAACCAGCAGGTTCGCCGCCAGCGCGGGAATCGCCGCATACATGGCATAAGTGTGCCCGGCGATATGAAACGGAAAGATCGAGCTCTTCAAGTCGCGTGAAATGGCCATCGCCGTGCCCGTCGCCATCCCAGTCCGCCCATCCCCAGAACAGCGCCCTGCCATGAAACCAGCGAGTGAAGACGCCAAAGACGACAGATGGAAAGAGTTGCCCAATCCAGATGCCCCCGAGCAGTTGCAGCTCGATCGCGTATTGCGCCTTCACAAACAGAACAAACGCCAGCGCCCCAAGCTTGATGAAGATCGAAACCAGCTTGGCATTTTGCGCCTCTTCCGCGTTCGTCATCTTGCGACGGCGCACCTCGCCGAGCAGGTTGCGAGTGAATAGATTTGCGGAAGCAATCGACATGATCGCTGCCGGCACCAGCGCGCCAATTCCAATCGCCGCGAGGCAAAAGCCGGCGAACCAGTCTGGAAACATCTTCACAAAAAGCAGCGGCACCACGCTCGATGTATTAGCACGTGTGAATGCCCGCAGCCAGCGCCATAAATCCAAGCAGCGCCACGAGCGCCAGCAACAGATTGTAGGCAGGCAACAGCGCAGCGTTCCGCCGGATCACGCGCCCGCTCGCCGAACTCAAAACACCCGTGATCGTATGCGGATAGAGCACTACCGCAAGCGCCGAGCCGAACGCCAGTGTCGAGTAGCTCAGGTATTGCGAGGGCGGCAGGATCAGCGAACCTGGTGGCGTGTGCGTCTTAAGCGCCGCACCGGCAGTTGCGAATATATGCCCATAGCCTCCCAGCTTCGCAGGAATGAAAATAACCGCCGCCACCACCATGATGTACAACATCACGTCTTTCACAATGGCGATCGCCGCCGGTGCCCGCAATCCGCTCGTATAGGTGTATGCCGCCAAAATGAGGAACGCCGCAACCAAGCGGCCACTCCCCATGAACGCCCAGCGCCGCGATAACCTCGCGCATCCCGACCAGCTGTAGCGCAATATACGGCATCGTCGCCAGGATTCCCGTAAGCGCAATCGCAATCGAGAGAGCGCGACTGCCATAGCGCCCGCGCACGAAGTCAGCAAGCGTCACATAACCGTTGCGGTGGCAGATAGCCCACAGCTTCGGCAGCACCAGCATCATGTAGGGATACAGAAGAATGCAGTAGGGAATCGCGAAGAATCCGTAGGCGCCCACGCCATAGAGCGCCGCTGGAACCGCGATGACCGTGTACGCCGTATAAAAATCGCCGCCGATCAGGAACCACGTAATCAGCGTCCCGAACTTCCGCCCTGCCAACCCCCATTCTTCGAGGCTATTCAGATCGGCGGCCCGCCAGCGCGCAGCCAGGAATCCAGCAACGGTGACTAACGCGAAACAGGCGCAGAAGATAACAATCGCGATGGGGTGAATAGCCGAAGGCATGCCGAAGTGAATCTATCCTAACGAATCGAAGATGCGAAGCGACAACCAGTGACCACTCCGACGCTACCGACCTAACGCAACAGGCTCCCGTTCGGGCCCGTCCATTCGTCGACCACAATCCCAAGATCATTGAGAACTTGAATCGTCGCCTCGACGTTGCGTCGCACCGCAGGCCGATCAGCCTTCGTCTCGATCGGAGTCTCCTCAACCGCAATCACTCGCCCATAGGGCCATGCTCCCTGCGGCACCGCAGCCAGCGCCGACGGTAGATCGGCGAGCCGGATATCCAACTCCTGTTTGCGGGCGTCCGCTGGCCGCAGCATCGTTCCCGTTCCATAGGCATTCGGCGTGATGTCGGGCAAGATCACCCGCATGTGGATTGTCTCGCGCCCAACGGTCAGAAATGGATTGGTCCAGCTGCTCTCAGTATGCACAGCCAGATAGCGGCTCTTCGCAGGCGGTGGAATCTGGTCGATCTCTTGCCGCGCCGTATCTTTCGCCTGTTGCGCAGCCTCGGCTGCTTGGCGCGCCTCGGCGGCCCCATCGGAAGGCGGCGGAGCGATCTTCGAGCAGCCGGCGAGCGCCGAGACGAAAAGGCAGCTCCAAGTGAATTTGTAGAGCGAAGCACACACAGAGCCAAGCATATCAAGTATGTTGCGAAGAATTACCTGCCTCGCGAGCTTGGTTTCAGCTGGTGAGCCTGATCGTGAAACACCTTCGATTCAGCGTCCCTTCCAGACCGGTGTTCGCTTTTCCAGAAAAGCCCGAGTCCCTTCCGCCTTGTCCTCGGTCGCGCAGCAGACGCCGAAGAGGGAAGCCTCCAGGTCAAGTGCCTGGCGAAACGGCAAATCGTATCCGGCATGGACCGCGGCAATCGTTTGCCGGATCGCAAGAGGCGCATTCGCGGCCATTGCCAGCGCAAGTTCCTCGCCACGCTTCAGCAGGTCGGTCGCCGGAACCACCTCATCTACCAGGCCCAAACGAAACGCCTCCGCAGCCGAAATGATCTCACCCGTAAGCAGCAGCTTCAGCGCCGCGCCTTTGCCGATGAGTCGAGGCAACCGCTGCGAGCCTCCATAGCCGGGGAGCAGTCCTAGCTTCACCTCCGGCTGTCCGAGCCTCGCCGTCTCGCTAGCAACGCGCACCGTGCAGGCCATCGCCATCTCGCAGCCGCCGCCGAGGGCAAAACCGTTGATGCAGGCAATGAACGGCTTGCCGCACCCCTCAATCAACTCAAAGATGCGTTGCCCGCGAGCCGCCAGCTGTTGCCCTTCGACCGCGGAGATCGCTGCCAACTCCTGGATATCGGCCCCGGCGGCAAAGGCCTTCTCGCCCGCTCCGGTTAGCAGAACGGCGCGAACGCTGTCGTTCGCCGCCAGTTCGGTAAAAGCGGCCTCCAGCTCGGTAAACGTCGCGCGGTTAAGGGCGTTGAGAACTTTGGGGCGATTCAGGGTGACAATCGCCAGCGGTTCACGGATTTCCAGGAGAATGTGTTCAAAACTCATGATCGAGTCGAGTCTAACCGTTTTCACAATTAGCGTATCCGGTAGAGACGAACTCGGCGCGGCTTTTCCGTCAAGAAAAGCCGCTCTTCACATTGTTCCGCTAAGGCACAGTATTTGTGAAAACGGTCTAGCTGAACCCGCGTTGGAATGTCGGCCCCACAATCTCGGCAGACCGGTGAGCCCGCCGGAATCAAACGCCCAAAGCTTGCACACCGGCCGGCAATTCCTCCGCCAGCCCGATCTCCACCTCGAACCCGCTCACCCGTTCCCACCAGAACCAGCCCAGAAATGCCAGAGCAACCACGCCGCTGAAGACCATGTCTATCCCCGGCAGACCCTTCGGTCCGAACCATTTCGCTCCCCATCCATCCAGGGCCGCCATATAGGCTACCGGCAGGTTCGCAATGCTCACTCCCATCGCGTAGCGGCCGCAACTGCTGCACCCCGGCGCTCCGACGATCTTCAGCACCAGTGCGCTGTACATCGCCCAGCATGCGCCCACCGTAAACAGGTAGAGCACCGATCCGGTCAGGTACATCCAGGGCCGCGGCGTGCCAAAACAGAAGACCCCCAACACCGCCGCATTCAACAACGCCACGACAGTGTAGGACCTTCGTATGTCGAACCGCGCCGGCACGAGTGTCATGGCCAGGGCCCCCGCCAAAGTCAGCCCGGCGCCCGCCAGACCGTTCGTCCACGCCACCTGGTTTGCCGATACCCCGTAGTCCTTGGCGATTGAAGAAAGAATTCCGATCGCGCCGCCGCTGCCCATCGGGGCCGCCAGAAGCAGCACGGCCGGCAGCGCGCCCCAGCGCAGGAACGTCCGCTTGAACTCACGTCCCATCACCAGCATCTTCGTCCCGAAGCCAATTCCTCCGGTCTTCACCGGCGCTTCGTTCACCCGAAATGCCAGCAAAAGCGGGGCAAAGACCGCCGCGCCGGCGACCACCGCTAAGGCATGCTTGCTCCAGTGCTCAGCCAGCCAAAGCAGTGCTCCGCCCCCGATTGCCCCGCCCGCCAGGCTTCCCGCCTGCATGAAGCACGCGACCCGCGTCTTCTTGTCTTTGGATATCAGCGAGGCAACCAGTCCACCCAGCGCTGCCGAAGCTAGATAAATCAGGCACACCGATAATACGAGCAGGGCAACTGTGGCCCGGCCGGCATAATTTTTCATCTCCAAAGCCAGCGTCATGCAGACACCGGCCATCGCGCCGGCCACTAGCATCCACGTTCTTCTCCGCAACAGGAAGTCCGTCAACGGACTCCAGAGAAAGAACAGCGATCCCGGCAAGAGCAGCAGGGTGTATTGGTTGGCGATAGCATGGGTCGAAACCCCCTGCTGGCGCAGAAGGTAAGAGAGCATCGTGCCGCCTATTCCACCGACAACGATGGAGTGCGGCATATTCAGGATGGCAAACATCCAGGAGCCCGGCACTTCCCGCTTCATGTTCCGGAAAGTACCACTATTTCAGAGGCCTACAAAGAAGAATTACCCACGGCCCCGTCTTTTTCAAGCCTTAGACCGTTTTGGAGCGCGACTTGGCAATCGCATCAAGCACACCATTGAGGAAATTGATCGACTCCGGTGCCGAAAAACGCCGCGCCACTTCGAGCGACTCGTTGATGATGATCGGCGCCGGGGTAGCCGGGAAGCCAAGCATCTCCGCAACCGCCGCACGCAGCACATTGCGATCGACGGCTGGCATCCGCGTCAACCGCCAGTTCGCCGAGTTTTTCTCGATCAGCGCGTCAATCTCCGCCTCGCGAACGCTGGCCACACGGTAAATATCTTCAGCGAAGCCGCGTGTCTCGGGGTCAAGATCAGCCTCGGAGCGCGCCTCCCAAAAGGACTTCTGCACCTGCTCAGGAGTTTGCTTGCCAATGTCCCCTTGGAACAGCATCTGCATCGCCAATTCCCGCGACTTCCGCCGCTTACCCGTCGCGCTCACTTAGCAGCCCCGATCTGCTTCAGCTTCCGATGAATCGACACCATCTCGATCGCCGCCACCGCAGCCTCAAATCCCTTGTTTCCCGCCTTGATCCCGGCCCGATTCAGCGCCTGCTCCAGGTTTTCGCACGTAAGCACACCGAACGCATGAGGAACGCCCGTCTCCTGCTGCGATTGGCCGATGCCGCGCGAGACCTCGGTATAGATGGCCTCGTAATGGGCAGTTTCGCCGCGAATCAGGCAGCCAAGCGTGATGATGGCATCGAATCTCTTCAACTCGGCCAGCGCCCGCGCCGCCGAAGGAACCTCCCAGGCTCCCGGAACGCGCACGATGTCGATGTCGGCTTTGGCCGCGCCGCTTCGGTACAGCGCGTCAAGCGAACCCTCAAGCAGGCGGTCGGTGATGACCGCATTCCAACGCGCGACGACGATGGCGAACCGCATTCCCGCCGCCGACAAGTCGCCTTCAATGGCAATCGGCTTGCCCTTGAGCGGATCCGTCCACTCCCAGAAGGAGAAGCTGTGACCAGGAGCCGGCTCTACGGTAAATAATCGCGATTTCCAGTCCGTATCTGCGATCTCTGACGGTGGGGATTGCCCTCCATGGGCGGCCATCCAGCCCTTGGCGATTTCATAGATCGAATCAAGACCCACAACCTGGATCAGAATCTCCGACGGGCCAGGCATCGCCCCGTCGACGATCTCCAGATTGCCAATCGGAGCCAGGAATGGAGCCCCTCGGCTGCCGTCGACCTGCCATCCAAGGCCCGGTTCAAAGCCAAGCGCTGAAAAGAAGCTCGATAGCTCTTCGAAAATTTCCGTTGAAGCAGCTCGGCGAACGAGGGTAATGCCCTTAATCATGTCTCTACTACAGTAACAGCGCAGGATTCGCCAAGGCGCTTTCCGCCCCTTAGCCCGAGCATTGCGTTCTACTATGGTAGAATCAAATGGTAGAAGGGTAGAAAATGAGTCTAAACATCAAGAACGACGAAACCTACCGCCTCACCCAGGAACTCTCTCAATTGACCGGCGAGAGTCTGACTACGGCTGTAACGGTCGCTGTCCGCGAACGATTGGAGAGACTGAAGCGCCAACCAGAAGGCAGCAGGTTTGAGCGGCTCATGGCTATCGCGAGAGATAGCGCGCCCCGTTTTAAAGAGCCGTGGCGCTCGATCGATCACGGAGACCTGCTCTACGATGAGAGTGGCCTCCCGAAGTGATTCTCGATACCTCCGCGATTGTTGCGATCTTACGTGGGGAGCAAGACGGCCCCGAATTGGCTCAAGCCATCGAGAACGCGCCGATCATCCGCATCTCGGTAGCCACCTATCTTGAAATTGCGATTGTCCTGGACTCAAACCGCGATCCGATCTTGAGTCGAAGACTGGATGAGTTGCTCATCGACGCCGCCGTACGACTCGAGCCCGTCTCCGAGGCCCATGCGCGTATAGCCCGATGGGCCTACCGCGACTTCGGCAAGGGGAGCGGACATCCGGCAAAGCTCAACTACGGCGACTGCTTCGCCTATGCGCTGGCCAAGACGAGCGGAGAACCGCTCCTCTTCAAGGGCGACGATTTCGGACATACCGATGTGCGCGTCGCCAAATAGCAACAGGGCTGCCGACCAGCCATTAGCTATTTTGCTCGTGAACTATAGTTGACCAGCAAGAAATCCTGGAGATTCTCTGCAATTCCTATTGCATTTTCCGTCACAGCGTGACAATCTCTCAAAGGCGTAGGAAAACCCCGATGCAACGCACATATCTAAACTCGATGCGTAGACTGCCTCAACCATCACTTGGACGAGGAAGTCGCCGGGCATGGTCACACGGTTCTCTTTCGTGACCTCGCTTTATCCTGCGAAATTCGCACTCACAAATTAAGCGCCAACGGAAGGTAGTGGAGCAGCCGTTCATTCGCTGCAACTCAACCATTGCCTTCACTCACAGCTCTCTCAACAAAGAGATCCAAGCTCGTGGCTGCTTGTCTAACCTCCGGTAAATCCGGATAGAAGGTATGGCATGTGATGTTCAAGTTATTCATCAGAGGAGGCGTCGCCCACGGTCGCACCTCGTTGTGCGCCACGTGCGCGTCGGCGCACATTGTCACCGGCTACCGCGAGGCCGAGATGGTGGTGATCTGCACCGAAGCAAATCCCCATATCCCCATCCGCTTTGAGGTCAAGGACTGCACGGAGTACTCCGAGCGCAACCGGGCAGAGCCCGCGCCCGTGCCCCGTAGGGTCGGGTTCTTTGTGGAGGAGTCGACTGCCAGGGAAGAGCAGCAGATGGTCGACGTCGACAAATGACGAAGTCAACCGAGCGTCCTCTGTCACCAGCGACGATGGAGGACGTCTCCTGCACTTGAATTCTGCAACGCGGAATCGCTGAATTCAGCAGGGAAGTCGGCTGGTATAGTTTCCCTCATGTTGATCTTCGTTTGTCTGGTGCTGGCGCTCTTCGCCGGAATTCTGGTGTGTCTTGAGATTGGCTGGCGCGTGCGCAGCAGAAACCTCGCCACCGAAACTGAAAAGTCCGATGCCGGCCTCAACGCCCTCGATGGCGCGGTCTTTGGCCTGATGGGCTTGTTGATCGCATTTACGTTTTCCGGCGCCGCCTCGCGCTTCGAGGCTCGCCGCGCCCTCATAGTGCAGGAAACCAACGATATCGGCACCGCCTATCTTCGTATCGATATGTTGCCTGCCGATTCGCAACCGGCGCTGCGTCAGCATTACCGGGACTATCTCGACGCGCGGCTCGATTTCTACGATAAGTTGGGCATAGATCTCGCTCCGGCCAGACTGGCCCTTGCAAAGAGCACGGATTTACAACAAAAGATCTGGTCCGAATCAGTCGCGGCAAGCGCGCGGCAAAGCTCGGCGGCTGTCACCACGCTGGTTCTCGGCTCGGTGAACTCGATGATCGACATCACCACAACCAGGCTGGTAGCGCTCGAGACCCATCCCCCGCTGGCGATCTACCTGGCCCTCGCCGCAGTGGTGCTGGCCAGTTCCATACTCGCCGGCTACGCCATGGCCAAGTCGGGGTGCCGCAACTGGATCCATATGGTGATCTACGCTGGAACTCTCGCCTTCGCTGTGTATCTGATCCTCGATCTGGACTATCCTCGCTTTGGCTTGGTGCGGGTCGACAGCGCCGATCATTTCCTCGTCGATTTGCGTAATAGCATGAAATGAGCGGGTCGCCCAAAGGAGGATCCGGATAGGGCAAAAAGATCGGATTTCTCCGTTTGATGTAAACTCCACCGGCATAGCGTCGTCTATATGAGCGAATGGCTTATGCCGCTGCAAACGAGATGGCAGTGAGTGGCGATATGGCCGTCGCGGCCCCCGTGGTGATTGGTCTCGACGACATTGAAGGCGTGATGCGCCTGTATCGGGCCCGCATCCTTCGCTACGCTATGTTCGCTGTCCGCGACCGTGATGCGGCGGAGACGATAACCCAGGAGTGTTTCTTCAAGGCCTATAGGGCCCGGGAAAGCTTCCGCGGCGACTGTAGCCTGAGTACCTGGTTGATGCAGATCGCCGTCAATCTGGTGAGGGACTACGCCCGCAGCAAGCAGTTTCAGTTCTGGAAGCGCGCGCAAACCTCGGCCGTTGATGTCTCGGAAGTGACCGAATTTCTGAAGCATCCAGGGAGTTCGGCAGAGTCCGGAGTTCTCGCCCGGGAGCAGTTGAAATCCGTATGGGCAGCGGTCGAGAAACTGTCCCGGATGCAGCGAGAAGTATTCCTGCTGCGGTTTGTCGAAGAGATGGAACTGCGGGAGATTGCCGAACTGATGGGGATGAAAGAAAGCACGGTCAAATCTCATCTCTATCGGGCCTTGAACACAGTGCGGAGCAGAGTGGTAGCGGAAACGGGTGGAGCGCAATGAACATCGAAGAACGGAACGGCGGACATCTGACGGCTCAGGAGATTTCGCAGTGGCTTGTGGAGGGTCCGGATCAGATCGCCAGCCAGCATGTGAAGAGCTGCGTGGCCTGCCAGGCGAAATTGACCGAGGCTCAAGCGCCGTTGACCGCATTCCGTAGCGCCTTGGTGGAGTGGAGCGAGTTCCAGACGGTCCGGCCTTTGAACCACTCTCCGGTCGCCCGGAACGAAAGTCCTTGGGGTCTGCGCCTCTGGCTCCCGGTGGCCAGCTTTGCCCTGGCGGTACTCCTCATGATTGGTTATGCCAAGGTCCCCGCAATTTTGCACGGTAATGCCAGTGGGCACTCGCCGCTTGCAACCGCACCGATGACTACGACGGATTCAGACGAGGCTCTTCTGGACCAGGTCGATACCGAGGTTTCGGAAGCGGTGCCGGACGCGATGGCTCCGTTGACCGACCTCGTGTCCTGGGATTCCGGCGAGGGATCCTCGACGCAGACGACGGCCGCCGAAAACCACGCAGCGCGTAAGACTTCGACCAAGCCAGCGATCGCCAAAGCGCCCGTTGACGTGGCGCACTAAAGGAAAGACATGGCACGAGATAGCCTGAAACTCGGAGAGGTTCGGAAGATGCGGTCAACCAAGCTGGCGGGGGCCCTGTTGCTTGGAGCGCTTTCCTGCGGAACTACGGCAATTGCTCATGCCCAGGATGGCGGCGGCAATCCGCCGCCCCCAATGCAGTCGAATCGGCCACCCATGGAGCGCGCCTTCGATGGCCACGGTGGCATGGGCCGAGAGGGCGGCATGGGGCGCTGGTGGGACAATCCCCAGGTCGCCAAGGACCTCAATCTCGCTCCAGACCAGAAGCAAAAAATGGACGACGTCTTCCAACAGAGCCGGATGAAGTTGATCGATCTCCACGCCTCCTTGCAGAAGGAAGAGGCTACGCTCGACCCGCTGATCAACGCCGATTCGCCGGATGAGACCAAGATTCTCGCCCAGATCGATCGAGTGGCGCAGGCCCGGGCCGAACTCGAAAAGGCAAATGCCCGAATGCTTCTGTCCGTCCGCCAGGTCCTCACCGCCGATCAGTGGACCAAGCTCAAAGCGGCGCGTGCCGAGAGGATGGCGCGCGGCGGCCCACGCGGTGGCCACGACGGCCCCGGAATGGGCCCTCCGCCGCCCAATTAGTCAGGTTTGCAGTAGCGAGCGAAGCGCCTTTGGCCAAGACGGCAAAGGCGCTCTTTTTTTGCCGCGGTGGAAGCCCCGGCCTGTAGGCCGGGGAAACGAATCTCCTCCAGCGGTAGGCCTTTAGGCCTGGGTTCTTTGGCTAGAAGCGCCCTTGTTGAGTCATCCAGGCCGAACTACGCAGAAAAGCTACAATAGAGACTGGGAATTCCCTGCAAGGAATGGCATGTACGAAGTAACCGTAGAGGCGGGTTTTTCCTCCGGACACTACCTGCGCAACTACAAGGGTAAGTGCGAGAACCCGCATGGACACAACTACCGCGTCGAGGTAACGCTCAGCGGCGAAACCCTGGACAAAGCCGGTCTGCTGCTCGACTTCAAGGACCTGAAGCAGGTCATGCGCCCGGTCGTCGAGCGCCTCGACCACCAGATGATCAACGACCTCGAGCCCTTCACCGAGATCAACCCCTCGGCCGAAAATCTCGCCCGCTACTTTTTCGACGAAACCAACCGCCAGCTCGACGAGATGACCGCCGGCCGCGTCCGCGTCAAGGACTGCACCATCTACGAGACCGACACCACTTCGGCGAAGTACTACGAGTAGGCCTCAAGTTGTATCTGATTGAAATCTACAAATCCGTCCAAGGGGAATCCAGCTTCGCCGGCCGCCCCTGCATCTTCGTCCGCTTCGCCGGCTGCAACCTCCGCTGCGCCTGGTGCGACTCCGAATACACCTTCAGGGGCGGCTACAAGCTCACCGAAGACGAAGTCGTCGCCGAGATCGAGAAGCTTGCCCCGGTCCGCCTGGTGGAGTTCACCGGCGGCGAGCCAATGCTGCAAGAGCGGGAGCTCGTCCCGCTGATGAATCGGCTCTTGGCTTCCCGATACGAGCTCATGATCGAAACCAGCGGCGAACGCCCCCTGGCCAACGTCCCCCTCGAAGTCCACAAGATCGTCGACGTGAAGTGTCCCGCCTCCGGCGAAGGCGGGTCGTTCAGGATAGACAATCTCCAGGCGCTCACCAAGCGCGACGAAGTAAAGTTCGTCATCAGCGACCGCACCGACTACGAGTTCGCCCGCGAATTTGTCCGCGAGCATAGATTGGAGCAGAAAGTCGGTTCCGTACTATTCTCGCCCGCCTTCACCAAAACACCGTCGCCCATCCGGACCGCCGAAAACTGCCTCCTCGATCCCCGCGTCCTCGTCGACTGGATGCTCGCCGACGGCCTCGAAGCACGACTAAGCCTGCAGATCCACAAGTTCGTATGGGAACCGGCGATGAAGGGCGTGTAGGGCGCCTACTTCGCCACCGCCGCCAGATACTTATCGAACGGCACTTCAAAATAAAGAAGCTCATTCCCATCCGCCTTCTGCAACCGGCGTAAATAAAGCTTGGCGCCCTTGAGCGGGTTGCTGAGGTTGTCCACGTCATAGAAGAGAAAGCCGGCCCGAGTAGTGTGCGGCTCAACGACCAGTGCCTGATATTCGAACTCTTGAAAGTCTGCGTCGATCTTTGAATCCTTGGTCCTCGGCTTGTTCAACCCCGGGATGGAAACCTTCGGCCCGCTCGGATTCTTGATGTCAGTAGTACGTCGCTCGACATCTTCCGCTTCAGCGGCGGGAATCTTGTCGCCGCTCGCAGTAATGAAGTGAATCCGCGCCTGCTCCAGGTTGATGGGCTTGTCGCCATCGTTGGTGATAATGATGCGAATCGGCATGAATCCATACTTCAGATAGTCGATGCGGAAGCAACTGGCCTTCTCTTTCGTGTTGTAAGGGTCGGCGCCGATGGTCACGCCCTCGTCCGCGTGGGTCTCGAAGGCCGGGTAGCTCGATGCAGGGCCTGCTGGCGGAGGAGCATGTTCGCCTCCAACAAAATGGGTGCAAAGCAGCAATAGTCCGCAGGTCAGAGTGGCAATAAGAAAGCGGCGAGTCACAGGCACGATTATCATCAACGGTTAAGACTTGCGCAAAGCCTGATTCGAAAGCGATACGGCAACCTCTTCGATGCGCAGGCGAAGATCGAGGTTTGGCTCCTGCTGATGTTCCTCTACAGTCTCGCGTGGACGGCAGCTCTTGCGGTGAGTGCGCCGTGGTGGCTGTGGAAGATGGCGACGACTGGAAAATATCGCGAAGGTCTGGCCGAGCGGCTAGGCAGGGTTCCACCGCGCTTGTTCTCGACAGGCGATACGAGGCCAGTGATTTGGATCCATGCCGTCTCCGTTGGCGAGGTCATCGCGGTCAGCGGACTCGTGCGTGAGCTACGGACCAACGCCCCGCAGCATCGAGTCGTCGTCTCGACCACAACCCGCACTGGCCAGCAGGTGGCCCGCGAACGCTTCGGCGTCGAGAATGTCTTTTACTACCCACTTGATTTTGCCTTTGCCGTCCGCCCCTATCTCCGCCAACTGCGTCCACAGTTGTTCGTCCTCGCCGAGACCGAGTTCTGGCCGCGCATGCTGCACGAATGTCGAAGGGCCAACATCCCCGTCGCCGTCGTCAACGCGCGAATCTCCGACCGTTCGTATCCCCGCTACCTGCGCCTTCGAGCTCTTTGGAAACGGATTCTTCGCGGCATATCGATCGCGCTAGCGCAAACCCAGGAAGATGTTGCGCGACTTCAAGCGATCGGAGTTCCGAACGACCGGGTGAAGCTGGGTGGAAACCTCAAGTACGACGTCCGCGCCAATCCCACCTTCGGCTTCACAGAATCGCTTCGCGCAGCCCTGCCAGAGAAAACAAAATTGCTGGTCTGCGGAAGCACACTCGAGGGAGAAGAACAACTTCTCCTGAATGTGTGGCCTAAGCTCATAGCTGACGATCCTGGACTGCGGATGGTGCTCGCCCCCCGCCATCCCGAGCGCTTTGCCTCAGTAGCAGCGCTGCTCGATCAGAGCAGAATCCGCTGGTCTCGACGCTCCGAATGGGGGACGTCAGGCCGCGCCGATTTCGAAACCGGTTCCGTTCTGTTACTCGATTCGATAGGCGAACTTGCCGCCATCTACTCACTGGCAGCCGTTGCCTTCATCGGCGCAAGCCTCGTCCCCGCCGGAGGCCACAATCCCCTGGAGCCGGCCCAATTCAGTGTCCCCATCCTCATGGGGCCGCACTACGAAAACTTCCGCGAGATCGTCGAAAAGCTAAAAGCCCGGCAAGCAATACGAATTGTGGAACCGGCAGAGCTAAGCGCCGTATTACTGACCATGCTGCATGAAGAGAGCGCATCCCGGACCATGGGAGCCCGCGCCCGCGAGGTCTTCGACGCCGAGGCCGGCGCAACCGCGCGCGCGGTGGCCGCGCTTCTCTCCCTGCTTCCGGAGAAGCCCGCGTGAGCCGCGCCCATTTAGCGCCGCTCTCTGCGATCTACGCCGCGGCAGTCGCCACAAAAAACCTCGCCTACGAAAATCGATGGTTCTCGGCAAAGTTAAGCTGGCCGGTCGTCAGCATCGGCAATCTCTCCGTCGGCGGCTCCGGAAAAACTCCCCTCACCATCCGCCTCGCCGAGTTGCTCACCGCCGACGGTGTAGCCGTCGACGTGCTTTCGCGAGGCTACGGGCGAACTTCCAGCGCGACCGAACGCGTCGACCCATCTGGCGATGCCGACCGCTTCGGCGACGAGCCGCTGCTCATCGCACGCCGCACCGGAGTTCCAGTTTTTGTCGGAGCCAGCCGCCATCAAGCCGGTCTATTGGCAGAAGATCGCCCTGCCACTCCGAAGCAACCACGCGGCGTTCCTGAAGCACACATGCATCTTCTCGACGACGGCTTTCAGCATCGCCAACTCGCCCGCGACGTAGACATCGTCGTCGTCCACCGCAGCGATTTCGCAGAACGACTCCTACCCGCCGGCCGTCTCCGCGAACCACTTTCGTCGCTCCATCGCGCAGACTTGATCGCTCTTCGCGAAGAAGACGCTGACCTGGAGCCATGTCTCCACCAGCTACGTATCACCGCTCCAATCCTGTGGATGCGGCGTTCCTTGACCATCCCCAACGAATTAGCCGGGACAGCAGGCAAGGTAATAGCCTTCTGCGGCATCGCCAGACCCGACGAGTTCTTCTCCGCCCTGATAGCCTCCGAAATCAACGTCGAGCTAGCGCTAACATTTCCCGATCATCACCGCTATTCACGCGAAGACATCAATCGCTTGAAAACCGCCGCAGCCGAAGCACACGCCCAAGCCTTCGTGACCACTGAGAAAGACGCGGTCAGGCTCGATGCCGCCATGCTCCAGGTGCTGGAATCCGTCGCGCCCGTTCGCGTCGCCCGGCTTGAAGTGTCTTTGCGGGATCGAGGAGTCCGTCGTCCAGCAACTCCGCGCCAAGCTCCCGAGCTAGATTCTTCCCCGAAAACGATTGATCTCGCGCCGGTCGCGCTTGGAAGGCCTTCCTGCCGGAATCGCTTCAAACGCCGCCATCGCCTTCCGCTCCGCCGCAACCTTGAGCCGCAGCACGCGGCTCGCTTCCGTCTCGCGATACAGGGTCTGCGCCGCCGCGGCCGGCCCGCGCACCTCGCTCAGCCCCAGCACCTCAACCTGAAAGTCGCCGCCCTCATTGCGGATCTGCAGCATCTCTCCAGCCTTCACATCGCGAGCCGCCTTCGCTGGCTGGCCATTGGCCGAGATTCTGCCCAGCTCGCAAGCACGCGCAGCAAGCGACCGCGTCTTGAAGAAGCGCGCCGCCCAGAGCCACTTGTCCAGCCTCATACCGTGTCCATCCTTCGATCATGCTCCATCCCTCTATTTTCCGCACAACGCTTCCTAATCAACCAGCTTCGATTTACCTTCAATCAATGCCCTCTGCTACACCCAACACCGTCCGCTACGGACGCTTCCTCGTCTTCGTCGCCGGCCTCGGCGGCCTGCTCTACGGCATCGACGTCGGCATCATCGCCGCCGCACTGCTCTATCTGAACAAGACCATCAACCTCACCGTCGAGCAGACCTCGATCATCGTCGCGGCAGTGCTCGGCGGAGGCATGTTCTCCTCCCTCGTCGCCGGAGTTCTCGCCGACTGGCTTGGTCGCAAGAAAATGATGATCATCAGCGGCCTCCTCTTTGTTCTGAGCGTCGGCCTCATCGTCGTCTCGCAGGGATTCGTGCCCCTCTTCCTCGGACGTCTGCTGCAAGGCATCAGCGGAGGCGTAATCGCCGTCGTCGTGCCGCTCTACCTCGCCGAATGTCTCGGCGCCAACAACCGCGGCCGAGGCACTGCGGTCTTCCAGTTCATGCTTACCTTCGGCATCGTGATCGCCGCGACCGTCGGCTGGTTCTACACCCGCCAGGCGGAGGCCGCCATCGCCGCCGCGTCGGGGAATGAGGACCTCATTCTCGCCGCCGCCAACCACGCCTGGCGTGGCATGTTCCTCGCCATCGTCTACCCAGGGCTAGTCTTCTTTCTCGGCTCATTCTTCCTCAGCGAAACCCCACGCTGGCTCTTCCGCCACGGCAAAGAGGAACAGGCCCTCGCCGCCCTGCGTCGCTCGTCGCCGGAAGACGAAGCCCAGCTGCAAATGCGCGAGATGCGGTCTTTGGCTGCCGTGAACAAGAGCAAAACTGATGCGAATATCACCGGTTCACTTGCCCAGCGAAAGTACGTTGTCCCCTTTGTCCTCGCCTGCATCGTGCTCGCCTGCAACCAGACCACCGGCATCAACTCCATCCTCGGCTTCCTGGTTATCATCCTCAAACAGGCCGGAATGAGCGCCGGCCACGCAACCTCGGGCGACGTCGCCGTCAAGGTCCTGCAATGCATCATGACCATCGTCGGCGTGGCCTTGGTCGATAAGAAAGGCCGCCGCTTCCTGCTCAAGCTCGGCACCGGCGGCATCATCATCGCGCTGCTCGCCGGCGCCTTCGTCTTTCACGCCTTTGAATCGCAGCGCGTCGATGTAAAAGAAAAAATCCAGGCCGCCGTTCAGGCGAACGCCCTCGATCTTCCACTCACCCAAACCACTCTGGCTCCAGCAGCAACCGGCGGTCCGACAACCCTGACCGTCCTCTACTCCTACGGCGACGGCGACCGCCTTGCCACCGTCCTCAGCGGCGACCACGATCCAGTGCTCCACATCCATCCCGACTCGGCCAAGGCAAGCGCCCCGCTCCAGATCAAGCGCGCCCTCTTCGGCCCCGTTCCCTCGGAGACCACCGGATGGCTCGTCACCGCCTGCCTCTGCCTCTTCATCGCCGCCTACGCCCTCGGCCCCGGAGTCGTCGTCTGGCTTATGCTCTCCGAACTCATGCCAACCCGAATCCGCTCCACCGGAATGGGCATCGCCCTGCTCCTCAACCAGGGAGTCTCCACGCTCATCGCCGCCGTCTTCCTGCCGGTCGTGGGAAGGTTCGGCTACTACGCCATGTTCACCTTCTGGGCGCTATGCACGGTTGTCTACTTTGTGACCGCAGCGTTCTTCCTCCCCGAAACCAAAGGCAAGACGCTCGAAGAGATCGAGCAGCACTTCGAGGGGAAGAATCCGAGGGTGGCCGGCGTAGAAACCTAAAACGGTCCCGTTCCGCCCTCGATATCGCCCACCGCCGCCATTCAAAACTGGAGTCTTGGTCGGCTTGCGTGTAGAGTCTTTTGCGTAGGGCTCCAAAAATACCTTCTAATTGGTAGAGCGACGAACATGCAGTCCGTGGGCAAGTTGACGGAAGCTGATTTGGGCGGCGTGCCAGGCACACGCTCGAAGGCGTATTGGCATGCAATTAGCCCCGGAGCCAGGCTCAGACTCGTATTTCGCGGGTTGGCAGTCCTGATGGCCTTGGCAAGTACGGTCGCCATATCGCTGATGGCGGTTCTATCCGTCGGATGCTACGGCGTGGCTACTCTTCTCGGGAAGATTCCCCCTCTACGAATTGCATATCATTTTCTCTCCGGGACCTATGACCGTTTCCTCGATAGGCTCGCCCAGAAGGTTCTGCGCGATCCCCGAGACACACCCGCGTTGCGGCTCATGGTCTCCCTTACTCTCACCGCCGTGCCAATTTTCATGGCCCAACTCGTCTTAGGGAGACCTCGACTCCCGCTTGTGATCGCCTTCTATCTTTCCCTGTACGGTCTCAAGTTTCAGCGGTTTGTGAGAATGTTCAGCGCCAAACACCTTGAGGCGCACCGGCGTCAGGGCTATTTCTCTGACAACTACGACAAAATCTTCGGCCGCTACCTCGAGTTCTTCCTCGGGTACCTCTACGGGAACGTTCCGGAACTGGATCGGACGGTCCATGTGCGTCTCCACCATACAGAGCAAGGCGGTTCCGGCGACACGGCCTCGTCCACTGGCTACGACCGAACCAGTCGACTGGATTTCCTTTGGTATCTTTCCGATAACATTTGGACCGTCCTGGGGATCCTGCCCTTCGCCTATTTCAAAGCGAGGGGCGATGAAAAGAACCTGAGGCGAATGATATGGGGAATGACCCGGTATTACCTCTACTTTGCGGCGGTCTTCATTTACAACTGGCAAATTGGGATCCTGTTCGTACTGGTTCCTCTTCTCTGCATTAACTTCATCACGGCAATCACCGCGTGGGTCCAGCATGCCTTCTGCGACCCGGATCGTCCCGAAGACTATTTCGCAAATACCGTGACCTTGGCCGATGAGCTGTGTTTCATGAACGAGGGTTATCATCTCTGCCATCACCATCGCGCCGGCCTTCATTGGACCGAGATGCCCGCCCACCTGGAGCGGATTCGCGACAAGATGAGAGATTCCGGCTCTCTCGTCTTTCGGGACCTGGATTTTATCGATCTCTTCCTCGAGTTGACCCTCCTTCGCAGAATGAGTGTGCTCGCCGAGAAACTCGTCCCATGGGAGCCCATGAGTCAGGAACAAAAGTTGGCCTTGCTGGCGAAGAGAACGAAGCCGGCGAGCGGCGTCACAGCTTGATGGGCCACGCGCGTCGTCTTGCGAAAGACGGCCCTCGCGAGAAGTTCATCCGCTATTGGTGCGGAACTGCCTCCAGCGTCAGCACCTGAAACGGTTCCAGGTGAAAAGTATGCCCCTCACCCGCCCGTAGCTCAATCGCCGTCTGCGAAGCATCCGCCGCCCAGGGACTCCGCGCGCTATAACTTCGCGCCGCGCCCGTCTGTAGCTCAAAAGCCGAAGCAATATCCACGGTAAAATCCTGCGCGCGATCGCTCGGATTCCGCAAGGTCAGGATCCCTTTCGCCCGAGACCAGGCTGCCCACCCATAAACCTCAAGCCAGCGCGGATCGCCGCCCACCCAGTGCGTATCCACCAGCACCGAAGCGTTCTCCCGCGACCACTTCGCCGCCTCCGCGAGCATGTCCCAGTTAGCCGCTGTTAACAGCGAAGGAGTAATGTACAGCTCCTGCAACTGCGTTCCCGAGCCGAAGTAGGAATGCACCTCATTCGCAAAATCCCCACCAGGATCAGTCGCCAGGTGTGGCGCCTGTTTCGCATAAACAATGCCATGCAGCATCAGCGAATTCAGCGGATAGAGCCGGCCCGCCTTGACCACCTCTTCATAGGTGTCTGCATCGCGATAGGTAATCCAGCGCTCGCGATCGCTGCCGACACCGGCAAAATCCGTATCCTCACCCCCGCGCCAGATCGAGTCGGCATACATCAACCAGAACGGCGAAGGATAAGTCCCCGTAGTCAGGTTGATAAACAAATCCGGCTTCAGTTTGCGCAAATCGCCGATAAGATGAATCGCGGCGTCGAAGTCGCTCGAGAACTCGCTGCCCTTCACCACCCGGTCGGCATTGCCGGTGCCGTCAAACTTGAACTGGTTCACGCCATACTTCGTGACCATTTCGGTCACTGCCCCGTGAAAGCGCTCATAGTACTTCGGCCCCGACAAAGCGAGGCCGCCATCGACGATCTCATAGCCGCCCTTCGTCGCCGCCGCAACCCGCTCCTTCTTCGCCGGCCCATAGCCGCCCCAGGGCGAGAGCCACACCCCCGGAGCAGTCCCATATTCGGCCGCCGCTCGCGCCAGGGGAAGAAACCCATCCTTGAAATCGCTGCGAATCATCCACAGGTTGTCGTGATCGTCCCAGCCATCATCGAAGAGAAAGGAATCCAGCGTCACGCCGCGCTTTTTATTCAGCTCATCCCCAATCTCGTGAATTCGATCCAACGCGTCCTGCTGCGTATACGGCGTGAAGAAGCCAATATCGAACCAGCTGTTGTAATGCAGAAACGTCCGGTAAGGATGAACTCGCTCGCGTTCGATATAGGTCAAGAACGCCCGCCGCATCTGCCCCGGCAGCGCAAATCCAACCACCGAGGAATACTCCACCGACTGCCCAGCGCCAATCGGCACACCGCTCTGCAAGTCGCAGGTCGCGCGCGCAGCCACGACTCCGCACCGCGAAAGCGGATGCTCAAAGCCAAGAAAGAAATCCCCCCCTGTTTTGCCTTCGACGACAAGCGGCGAGCCTTTCACGACTCCGGCCAGAGCGGCGCCATGAGACCGCAAATCGACCAGCAGGACATCGCTCACATCGACCGGCTTCGCACCCGCACGGATGGCGAGCGATTGCCTAATGTAATGCGACCCCTCGCGCAGGATGATGGCCAAATCCACCGTAAAGCGGCCTTCGGGGTCATTCAGCGCATAGTGGACAGCAATTCCCGGCAGCCGTTCCGAGTATCGCGCCGCCGCCGCATCCGGAGTGAAATGTTCGACGCGCGCCGTGCCATCCACAACCAGGTCCGCCGCGCGCAATATGCTGCCATCGCGCAAGGCAATGGAGAACGGGCCATCGAGAGTCACCGATGCGTCGTTGCTCTTCTCGCGAATCACAACATCGCTCAGGCGGCCGTCACGAAGATCCCAGCTAGCGCCAACCTGCTCGTCGCCAAGCGTTCCGCCCTTCAGCGCATCGATAGAAACCGTTTGCGCGCGAACCATATCTCCGCTCGCGGCAATGCTTATGGTCCCGACAAGAAACCCCACGCGACGCAGAACCCTGAGTGCCATCGCAGCCAAATTCAACTCCCCTCGCTAGTAACGAATTCCAGGAAACACCCGCAAAGTATTCTCGCGATAAACCTTCCGCAGCACCTCGTCGGGAAGAAACATCCCATAGACCATCCATCGCCCCTGTCGCGAAGCGTGAGAAGGATAGTCAAAGTATTCATCCGCCGTCTCAAAGAAACGATAGTGCAACCGGTACATCGCAACATCAGGCAGCAGGTCGGTGCCAAAGAGGATTCGATCCGGAAACTTCAGGAAAAACTCCCGCGCCGAGTAAGGCTGTCGTCCAAGCTCCGCTACCCGCGAACTCATATCCACGGTCACATTCGGAAACCGCTCCAGCATCGCCGTGACAAAGCCGAGGTCTTCTGGAGATTCGCCCACATGTGCGCCGATAAAGCGCGTCTCCGGATGCCGCGCAAACACACAATTTCGCTGCTCTAATAAGTCTCGCTTCGAATACTTCGCACCATGGAAGCTCCACTCCGGATGCGCAGCCAGCTCCTCATACCGCTCATTGAATCGATCCAGCGGTTCAAAAAACGCAGCTGGATCGGCGGTATGAAACATCACCGGAATATCAAGCTCGCGCGCCTTGTCATACAACGGATCAAGTCGCTCATCATCGACCCGCACCATCTCTCCGCGCGCGTCCCGCAGCGTCAGCCCGAGGTCTTTCCATATCTTGAAACCCACCGCGCCGCGCTCGACCAGCCGCTCCAGGTAATCAATCGACCGCTGAATAAACCCAGGCTCATCGAGCCCAGCCCAATCCATCCAGCCAATCGTGCTGAAGCGCACCGGCGACGCATCGGCAAACTTCCGCATGATCCGAAACGCCTCCCCGCCGGTCTTCATCGTGATATTGACCACGTGCTCGATCCCGCACTCATCCATGATCGCGAGTACCTCGGCAGGATCGAGTGAGTCGAGATGATTGTGGCAGTCGATAGCCGGAAAACGCGGCTTCAGCACCTCGCTTACAGACGTCTTCAACATCGGCCGCGGCTGAAAGTCGCTGACCGCAAGTTCGGTCCGCGTCGTCGCGGTGACCATGGCAACAAACTTGTCGCCCATCGCAGTGTCCGTGGAATTCTTGTTGGATTCCTGACTCAAGTGGCTCCGTTCAACAGCAATCCACGACCGGCCGAGGCGTTAATTTTCTTCCAGCGCCAGCGCGTAGATGTCGTCGGTGTTGAGGTCTCGCAACAGCATCGGCATCTCATTGACATCCAGATCCATCCACGAATCGGCAATCCCAGTCAGCCTATAGTCTTTAAGATCGGCGATACGCTCAACGTGGCCGTCGCCTATGGTAAGTCGATAGATGCCCGCGTCCTGGTTCTCGCGCAGAAAGTAAATCCGGTGGCCATCTCTCGACCATGCCGGATATTCCGCGTCCTTCACCGGAAACGTCGTCCACCTTGCGGTCACCCGGTTAAAAATGCGCAAGCCATCCGGACCAGCCGCCAGGGCAGCAATCATGCGGCCGTCAGGCGACCAGCGCGGAAAGAAAGTCCCCTGCGAGCCGGGCACCGGAGTGACCTGCCCCGTCTTCATCTCACCAGTGGTCATGTCCCCGCTACTCACACTAAGGATGCGTATGTCCTGCGAATCGCCATCCTTGTCGCTGAACACAATCTCGTGGCCATCCGGAGACCAGTCCGGGGTTGTCTGCGACCCGGAGGCGCCGGGAAGCAGCTGACGCGGTTGGCCGCCGTCGGCCGAGACGATGTAACTGATCCACGGCGCCCTGTCAGAGGCGGCGGAGGTATAGATGATCTGCGAGCCATCCGGCGACCATCGAGGCGCGTTCACTACCTGGCCGGCACTGGTGAGCTGCATCGCATTGCTGCCGTCGGCGCCAGCCTTCCAAAGAACATTATCCGGATACGACAGGTACACAACCGACTTCCCGTCCGGGGAGAAAGTCACGTCCTCCGCCGAAATACCGCCTAGAAAGGGTTGTAAGCTGCTTGAGTGCGCATCCCAGCGAAGCAGTTCGCCACGATTGGTGTAGCCGCGCGCATAGATCGTCTTGCCGTCGCGCGAGAGGATCGGCGCACCCCAGCTGATCGGCCCCGTGGCTAACTGGATCGGTTCTCTGGAAGGCTTCAGGAAGAGCCGGCGGCGTTCATCGAGGGCCCAGATCTGGCTCTTCGACAGGAAGACGAAATACTTGCCGTCGGATGTCCAACGACCGCAACACTGAGGATTGCCGGGACGCCATCCGGGGGTCAGTTCCTGAAGGTGCGTCCCCTTCGTCGAAATCTCCCATAGACGGGAATCTTTGGAGAAACGGAAGCGGATGGTGGAACCATCGGGCGACCAACTCAGCCAGTCGGCCACACCGCCCACATTCGCCACCTTGTGCGGGCCCTTGCCCGTGCTTTCGACCGTCCATATCTCGCCGGTTCCGGTAGAGTATGCGACCGATTTTCCGTCGGGGGACCAGGTCGCATGCACCGTACTGTCGGCCAGTTTGCGCGGCGTGCCTCCCAATATCGGGATCGTCCACAACGGTTCCGGCGCGCTCGTGTCTCCCATCACCGTTTGCAAGAGGAAGGTCGACCCGTCCGGCGAGACGTCCACAACATAAGGATTCGGCAACGCGACCGGAACAGGCGCGATCGTACCACCGGAAATCGAAGTCTGCGCGATCGAAAATGGGTCAAAACGATCGAAGTATAGCCTCACTCCATCCGTGGCACGAAGCGTCTTGCTTGCGCCGTCATGCGTGAGCTGTACATACCCCGTGACTTTGGGCTGCGGCAGCGGCCGCAACATCAGCCATGACACGATTGCCAAAGCGCCCAGGACCAAAATGACGGAGCCCGCGAGTAACCATCCGCGTCGTTGAGGGTTGGTGCTGGCCGACTGCGCATAGGCCGGTGCCGGAATCGTGTGATACGACGAGGAGCTGTCCCGATTGATGCGCTTCAGGTCGGCGCGCATCTCCGCGCCCGATTGGTAGCGCAGGTCGCGGTCCTTCTCGAGCGCCTTGTTGATCACCTCTTCCAGTCGCGGCGGCAGATCGGGATTCAACCGCACCGGCGCAACCGGCAACCGGTTCATGATTCCGTCAAAGATCACCGCGGACGTATCTCCCCGGAAGGGCAGCTTCCCCGTCGCCATCTGGTAGAGCACGATGCCGAAAGAGAAGAGATCCGTGCGCGCGTCGAGCACCTGCGCCCTCACTTGTTCCGGAGACATATACGCGATCGTCCCCAGCGCGCCCCCGGGCGTGGTCAGGTGCGTGCGGTCCACCTCGGCCACCGTCACGTCCTCGGCGCTGGATGAGTGGGAACCTTTCGATGTGGAAACCTTCGCGAGTCCAAAGTCGAGGATCTTCGCCATGCCGCGTTCGGTAACGAAGATGTTTCCCGGCTTGATGTCGCGATGAACGATACCCCGGCTGTGCGCGGCGGAGAGCGCGTCAGCTACATCGGCCCCGATCGCCAGCAGTCGCTCCAGTTCGAGCGGGCCCTCCCCGATCAGCGCCTTGAGCGTTTGGCCATCAAGGAACTCCATGGCAATGAAGGCTCGTCCGCCTTCCTCGCCTATGTCATAAATTGTGCAGATGTTGGGATGATTCAGCGCCGAGGCCGCGCGCGCCTCCCGTCGAAATCGTTCCAGGGCGAGCGTGTCGTGGGCCACGTCGTCGGTCAGGAACTTCAGCGCGACAAAACGCCCAAGGCGCGTGTCCTCGGCCTTGTATACGACGCCCATGCCGCCGCCGCCAAGCTTTTCCAGAATGCGGTAGTGGGAAATGGTCGTGCCAATCATCAGAATGTTCAGTAGAGATAAGCTACTCGCCCGTAAAGGGTAGCGTAGGAGGACGTGCGGGGTAAGTCAATCGGATTAAGGACAAGTCAAATCCACAGGTGCTAGCTGGAGCGCGTGCGCACCGCGGCGAAAGGCGAAATTGCCATTGCGGGGGCTCACCTATTTTCATTCTCGTGCAGAGTGGGCGTGATATGATCGGCGCGCGACCGAGAGTAGCGGTTCGGTTATCGTCTGCCTGGTTGGTGTGAGGAGAAGAATTCATGGCCTTCAAGATCAAAGATCTGATGATCAACATCGCCCCATCGGCGTTTATGCGGCCCGGCGGCCCTCCGCCTACGAGAACTTGCCCAACGAGCGCCGAGGCCGACCACGAAGGTTGCACCGGCCATCAAACTCACCCACTGGAGTGCACCGGCCATCAAACCCACCTTCCAGACTGCACCGGTCATCAAACTCATCCTCAAGAGTGCACCGGCCATCAAACTCACCCGCAAGAGTGCACCGGCCATCAAACTCACCCGCAAGAGTGCACTGGCCATCAAACCCATCCTGATTACTGCACCGGCCACCAGACCCATGTCGCGATCTGCGTGGGAGGACGCTCAGAAATCGCCGTGTGTGTCGGCGGCCTGACCCACGGCGGCGGATGCGCGGGCAGGTTGACGGTCGTGGAGTGCGCCAAGTGCACCAAGAAGACCGATATAACGAGGCTCTCCACCGCCTGCGATCCCGGCGAGATGCTCGACGAGCTGAACGCCATCAAGGCACAGCTGCAGGCAGAGCTAGCCAAGGTGGGCGACGAGATCAAGCAGATCGAAGATACCCTCAAGCCCAAAACCATCGCGGAGGTCGAGGAACTCCAGGCCAAGCTCCACGAAGCCCTCGACGAACTCGGCAAGATGAAGGCTGATCTGGAAAAGAACTAAGCCCACCGTCTCACGCTGAAGCCGCCCGGGTCGTCATGCCGGGCGGTTCCTCTTTCTGGAATTCAATCCAGTCCGCCGAATCCGCTAAACTCAGTTTCATCGCATGTCAGCAACTTCTCCTGCGCCGGCAATCACCAATCACGATCCCATCGTCGATCTAACATCCGCTCGACTGCGGGCTAACCCGGCCTACGAGCTGATCCTGTTTGACCGCCTCGCCGAGTCAGAAAGATGGTTCCTACGCGGAGTCGCCGCCGATCCGGACTGCTATGGCGTACTTCGGCCACGCGCAGATTCCAGCTCCAGCATGAAGGTCGTCTCGCGCGATACCGCGTTGCTCCTCTTCTCTCTGCGGGAAGCCGGGCCTTTGCCGCGCTTCGCAGCTCAGGCGTTAGGTCAGGATTGCGCCAACGCGATCGGCAGAATCATTCTCGACGGCATTCTCGAAATCGAGGTCGACGGAGCAATGATCTCTGGCCCGGACGCATCGGCAGCGATCTGGGGCACGCCATCGATTCAGGAGAGCGAAACGGCATTGGTGGCTATCTCTCGCCGCGCCATCGAGTACGCTGCGTCGCTGCAGTTGGAGAATCCACTCGAACTCTCAGCCAGACTCTACACCTACAACTCCATCCCGGCCTCCCGACGCTGGCGCGAGTCCTTGCCTCAGGATGATGCCACGGCGCACTATCTCGGCCTGCGCGACGGTCCAGCAGCCCGCGCGCTTTCTGGCTGGCGAGCGCATCCCGAATCTGCAGCCTGGATCTCGTGGAGCCCTGAGCACAGCGTGCACGAGCCAAGGCCTCGCCGGGACTCAGCGGTCACTTACAAGCTGTACATAAGTCCGGCCTGCGACCGCCTGCGCGAGGCTGTGCATGCCATCGCTGCGTCGGTAGCCCAATCGAACGCCCAGCAATGGAAGGTGGGGAAGGGAATTCACGGCCTGTTACGGCCGGACAAGATGGTCGTGTACTTCAACCAGTTTGCCGACTTGCAGGAGGTGGCTTTGAAAATCATCTCCAGGCTGGAAGGCAATCCCGCCCATGGCGTCCCCTTTACCGCAGAGCTTGCCGGCGCAGGCCTGCTCTCCTGGGGCACCGACCCGGCGGGCGATCCCAACACGCTTACCTGGTTGAGCGGAGAGAGTTGGAGAGGCAAGCTCTGTGATCGGCTGGCAATGGCCATCGTGCAGGCGCGCGTTCGATGGCGCAGTGAAGTGAATCCCGAAACCAGCCCACTTCGCGACACCGTCCAATTCGCGCTCCACCGCCTGCGCCTCGAGGGCATCGATACCAATACATGGACGCCTGCTCCAGGCTTCGCGTGGGCCAGCTAAAGCATGCGACTCACCGGCAGCTTTGTCCTTCCTCAAGACGCTGAACTCCGGCCAGCGCTGGAATTGGGTGAGGAATTACGCCAAAGAACCGGCGCGGCAGACGGCGACTTCGCATTGAGCCGGCCAAACTCGCGCTCCCATTCGAAGATTGTCGACGCCGGCGCTGCCGAATTGATCCGTCACTTTGAAAAGCCGAGCACGATCGCCCAGGCTGTCGCGCGTTTCAGTCGCACCCAATCGAACGGCGCCGAGCAAATTGACGCCGAACAGCTTCTGGAAGAAGCTCTCCCGCTTCTTCGCTCACTCATCCGCGCAGGCTTGCTTGTCGAGGCCGGGTCGAATCAGTCCACTCCTTCCACCGAATCGATGGCCCGTGGCGAAAGCGTCGGCGAATGGACCATCGTGCGGTGTGTGCAGTCCCTCGAAGACACGGAGTTGTATCTCGTCTCCAGCGGCAATGGCCAGTGGGGCGCGCTCAAGATCGCTCGGCCCGGCGATGCCGCTGCAGAACGCATGCTCCAAAACGAAATGGAACTGCTGGGCGGAAACGACGTGACCAGCCTGCCTGAGTTGCTGGCGTCGGGTCTGTGGCGCGAGCGGTCGTTCCTTGTCACCGAGTGGATATTCGGCATCAACGCAGAATCCGCTGCCGCAGAGATTCGCGCTGGAGGCGATCCCGATAGTCGTCCCCAGTTGCATGCTCTGGGTACAGCGATTCTCGAAGCCTACAGCGGCCTCCACGAACACGGCCTACTCCACGGAGACATCCATCCTCGCAACCTCCTCGTCGACCGCCACGGCAGAGTGACGATCCTCGACCTCGGCCTGTCTGCCCGCGCGGATCAGGCGCACCACACCCTGCGCGGAGGCATCGGCTTCTACTTCGAACCTGAATTCGCCCGCGCCTCTCTCGACAATCTCCCTCCGCCCCCGGCCACCTTCGCCGGAGAGCAGTATGCCCTGGCCGCAATGCTCTATCTGCTCGTGACCGGCTCACGCACTCAGGATTTCAAGCTGGAGCGAATCGAGATGCTCAACCAGATCGCCAACGGCTCGATGGTTCCTTTCGCGCAACGCGGCATCGAGCCATGGCCCGCGCTCGAACAAGCATTATGCAGAGCCCTAAGCCGGGACCCCGCCGCTCGGTATCCGTCAACGCGCGAGTTCGCCAATGCGTGGCGCACTGCAAGGCCAACCGACCCTCCACCCGCTGTGCATTCTGAACACGACTCCAAATTACGTGAGATTCGACTTCAGGTCCTGCGCAAGTCAGCCATCGATGGCGAATGGATGCGCCAGGGTTTCAAGACGCCGCCAACGCTCCCCATCAACAACGGAGCCGCGGGGTTGGCCTTCGCGCTTCTGCGGATATCCTCCGCGACCGACGATGGCGAGTTGCTGGCCCTCGCGGACGCTTGGATAACGCGGGCCGTTGCGGCAATTCACTCGGCCGAAGCCTTCCAGGGCAAGAGTGAAAATCCCCAGCCAACCAGGGTCGGCCTGGCATCGCTGCATTATCGGCGGCCGGGTGTTTACGTCGTTCAGGCTCTGATAGCCGCCGCTCGATGCGACCTCCCTACCCAGCTTCGCGCAGTGCGTGAGTTTATTGCGTCGGGAAGGGAAGCTCTTCAGGAGCCCGATCCTCCGATCGATCTAACTCTCGGCCTCGCCGGCAGTCTGCTCGCAACGGCCCTGCTGACCGACGCGATGCACGAGTCTCGTCATTGGCAAAACGCCTCGGAGAGCACGGCGGAATTGCTGAGCTTCGGACGCGACCTCTCCGCACACCTCTGGACCATCCTCGACGGCTACGCGTCCGTCGGCGAAGAACCTGAACTGATTGGCTTAGCCGTCGCTCACGGTTGGGCGGGTCTTCTCTACGCCTCGCTGGTGTGGAATGCCGCCACTGGCTCGCCAATGACAGACTCACTCAAGCAGCGACTCGACCAGCTTGCCGTCCTCGCCCAACCTGTAGCGCGCGGCCTCAATTGGCCTTCGATTCGCCACGCATCTTTTCCCAACTGGTGCAACGGCAGCGCAGGACACGTCTTTCTCTGGACCGAAGCTCACAAAGCCACAGGCGAAAACCGGTATCTCGCGCTCGCCGAGGGAGCGGCATGGAACACCTGGGAGGACCCCAGCCGCTATGCCAGCCTTTGCTGTGGGCAAGGCGGTCAGGCCTACGCACTGCTGAATCTTTATCGCCACAATGGAGAGGAACCCTGGCTCCGCCGCGCCAAAAAGATGGCAGCGTGGGCGGCGCAGTCGGCGACGGTCAACTCCCAAACTGACGATGCCCCGCCCGAGACGCGTCCCGGAAGCCTCTATAACAGCCTCGCCGGCCTCGCCGTGCTCGACGCCGACCTTCAGCGTCCACTCGAAGCGCGCATGCCCCTTTTCGAAAGAGATTAAGCGGCACAAAAAGAAAGCCCCGCCGGGCTAGCCGGCGGGGTTGGGAGTGCTAATCACAAGTGTGAAGTTAGCCCTCCCGGTATTCTGAGTCTTGGCCCGAAGGATTGGTTTTCATCTGCAACTCAGGGTGGAGACCTGATTGTTGATCAAGAGATTGGCGATCATGGCCTAAAGCCCCCGAAGCGCCCGCATCGGTTCCACACTCGATGCGGCGCGAGCCGGAATCATCGCTGCCCCCAAGGCCGCCAGGACAAGCACCCCAACCGCCGCGCCAAGGCTCAACGGATCGGCCGGGCTCACGCCCGACAGCATGCTGGCGATGAATCGGCCGGCTATCAAGCTCAATCCAAGCCCGGCGGCGATTCCGATCGACGCCAGCACCAACACCTGATTCAGCACCATCCTGAGAATGCTCTCTCGCTCCGCGCCAAAGGCCATGCGAACGCCAATCTCAAAAGTCCTCTGCGCCACCGAGTAAGACACCGTCCCATAGACGCCGAGAATCGCGAGCAGCAAGCCCACCCCCGCGAAGCTCCCAACGAGCACACTGCGGAAGCGCTGCATTTCAACCGAATCGCCAACCATCGCGTCCATCGTGGTGAAGCGCGTCGCAATCCCCGGATCGATTCGCTGAATCCTGCCCTGGACTGTATCGATCAACGACACCGGAGCGACCTTGGTCCGAATCGCAATGTTGATCTGCGTCGCCATATACGGATGCTGCGCCAAAGGCATATAAAGCGCCGCTCCCGCAGACTCCGCAGGCGAGTCTTGTCGCAGGTCCTTCACCACTCCGATAATCGTCATCCACTTGCCCGGCGCGTCGAGCCCGCATTGAATCTGACGCCCGATCGGGTCTTGATTCGGAAAGCTCTGCCGCGCCAGCGACTCGCTGATGACGGCGACGAAGGGCGCGGTATAAAGATCCTGCGCCGAAAAATCCCGTCCTTTAAGAAGGGGGACTTCCATCGTGTTGAAATAATCCGGACTAGCCAGGCTGAAGATGGCCTGTTCGTTGCTTTGCGTGTTGACCGCCGCTCCGTTCACGCTGTAATAGCCGTTGGAGCCATACTTGCCCGTAGGCAGTCCCATCACTCCGGCCACACCCTCCACTCCGGGCAGCGTCCTTAAGTCGGCAAAGATCGTGTCGAACTTCCGCGTCGCAGCGAGCGAGTCCTCCAGATTCACGGCCGGAGCATCAGCATCGACGATCAATAGCCCCGTCTTGCTATAGCCCAGGTCGTTCGATTGCAGGTTCAGCATCGTGCGCGCCAGCAGCGAAGCCCCAACCGCCAGCACAAAGGCCGCCGCCACCTCGGCGATCACCAATCCATTACGGAGCAAGAACGAATGCCGCGACGACATGCCGCGCGAACTGTCCTGCTTAAGCGCGGTAATCGGGTCGACCCGCGCAGCCTGCCTGGCCGGCACCAGAGAAGCCGCAACCGTTGCAATCAGGGCGATACCAGCCGTAAAGGCGAAGACCCAGAAATTTAGGTGGATTTCACCGGCACGCGGAAGCCCTGCAGGCGCGATGCTCACCAGCAGCCTGACAATCGGCACGGCCAACAGGATCCCGAGGACGGCCCCGGCGACGGAGAGCAAAAGGCTCTCCAGAATCACCATCCGTCCCAGCCGCAAGCGCGAGGAACCCAGCGCGGTCCTGACCGCCAGCTCACGTTGACGCTCCACCGCCCGTGCCAGGTAAAGATGCGTGACGTTGACGCAGGCAATCAACAACACCAGTCCCACTGAGAACATCAACAAGAGCAGCATCGGCCGCACTGCCCCCACGAGTTGCTCTTGCAGCGGAACGAACCTGAAACCCTTGTCCTCATTGTCTTTCGGATCGGCGGATTGCAACCGCTTTGCAATTCCGTTCAGCTCCGCCTGGGCGCTGGCCATCGACACGCCGCGTCGCAGTCTGGCAACTGCGCGATAGTTGTACGCTGTCCGCTCCATCGATTCCGGCTGTGTCGGATACGCCATCCAGACTTGGGTATGGTTCGGGTATTCAAAGCTCCCCGGAACCACACCAACAATCTCCAGCGGCTGCCCTTCAACCTTGACGATCTGTCCCAGCGCGGCCTGCGCGCTGCCAAAATTGTTTTCCGCAAAGGTCGAATTCACGACTGCAGCATGCTTCGCCTCGGCATCCGTAAACCAGCGACCGGCCACCGGCGCAATCTGAAAGACCTTGGCGAAGCCTGCCGTCACGGAACTCACCCCGGTGAACGTCGCGTGATCACGCATCTGCACGCCAAGCTCACCGCCTCCGTAGTAGCTGATCGCTTGGATCAGCTTCGACTGGTCTCGAATGTCCACAAGATCTGGGCCAGTGATCCGCGTGCCGACCCGCCCCTCACGTTCTCTGACGGTATCGAGGGAGACGATCCGGTCGGCCTCGGGATATTCCAGCGGCTTGAGCAGCAGCGACTGCACTACAGTGAAGATCGCAGTATTCGCGCCGATCCCCAGCGCCAGCGTCAAAATCGCAGTAACGGCGAACGCCGGACTCTTCGACAACTGCCGCAATGCGTAGCGGACCTCTTGTGCCAGGTTTTGCATCGCTAAACTCCACAGTCAGAATGAAGACACATTCAATTATGCAGCGGCTGTCTTCTCATTCACACGGTTCGCCAAGCTGTCCATAGTTGGCCAACCGGTCATAGATAAACTTCCCGCTATCGATATCAAGAATCAAATCACCCGACGCGATGTGTCCCCACCAAACCTGTACGAAAATCAGCTGGTCGTTGATCCAGTGCGCCGAGAAAGTATTGCCGTGATCAAGGACACTCGCCTTAAGAAAGGCGCCTTCACTAGAGGCTTTGCCGATGTAGAGGACGGTGTCCCACGGCTTCGCCGTGCTGGAGTAATCTGGATCCTCTTCAACAAACCATCGGGTCTGTTGCGGAGAAACGTTCCTTTTCGCATCGACGGGTAGCTTTTCGATATGTGGAAGTTTCGCTAGCTTGATCTTCTCCTCAATCGCCGGAGGCGGGGTGCTGTAATCAACGCTATTCTCCGAGCACGGATGCGTCGTTTGCGCGTCGACCAGCTGCAAACTCAAATACCAAAGAAGCGAACAAAGCGTCACGATCCTCAACATGAAAATCATTATGCCCGTGAGTCCCCTAAAGAAATACTTAAGTATCAACTTGACAATTGAGGGAGAGGCGCTTAATACTTAAGCATGTAGTTAAGTATTGAACTCTGAAGGGGGAAGGGATATGAAAGGATCAGCCGTCATGGACAGCACTATGGAAGAACAATCCGTCATTCACAGCACGTTCGTCGTCGAGCACAGTTACACAACCACTCCGGAGCGCGTCTTCAGCGCCTTCGCCGATCCTGACAAGAAACGCAAGTGGTACGCCGAGCGGGGATCCTTCGACGTTGAGGACTTCGAGATGGATTTTCGCGTCGGGGGCGTTGATCTCGGGCGCTACCGCTTCAAACCCGGCACACCGATCCCGGCAGGCACTCCGATCGTTTACGACACCGTCTACCAGGACATCGTCCCCAACCGCCGAATCGTCCTTGCATACACGGTGACACTCGGCGAGAAGCGCATCTCGTCGTCACTGGCGACATTTGAGCTCCTGCCTACAGAGAAGGGCACCGATCTCATCTTCACCGAACAGGGAGCCTTCTACGAGGGAGCCGACGGTCCGCAAATTCGCGAAATGGGCTGGAAGCACCTCTTCAAAATGCTGGACGACTACTTGTCGCACGGCTAACCGAATGTCCGAAAATCAACCGAACATCCACCGCATCTTTCACGCCCTTGGCGATCCGACCCGGCGCGCCATCATGGAGAGGCTGAGCGACGGACCGATCTCGGTCTCCCGCTTGGCCGAGCCGCTCGAAGTCACGCTCGCTGCAGTCGTTCAACATCTGCAGGTCCTCGAAGAAAGCGGGCTGGTGAGCACCGAGAAAATCGGAAGGGTTCGCACCTGCCGGATTGATCCTAAAGGGCTGGATGCTGTGCAGCAATGGATCGGGGATCGCAGGTCGGTGTGGGAGAAACGCTTCGCCCGGCTTGGCGACCTCATCGCCGAGCCGGAACAGTGAGCGCCGGAAGAGCGCGTCTAAGACAAAATCACCCCAGCACGAAGAAAAGCGGAGGCCGCAGCCCCCGCTTTTCCGTGTTTCCGAACTCTCTTGTTGGAACTAAGCGACGACGTCGATACCCATCGAGCGCGCCGTTCCCTTGATGCTCTTGATCGCGGCGTCAATCGAGGCGGCGTTCAGATCAGGCATCTTCTGCGTAGCGATCTCGCGGACCTGCTTCTCCGTTACCGTGCCCACCTTGGTCTTGTTCGGCACACCCGAACCCTTGGCCAGGTTCGCGGCCTTCTTCAGCAGCACCGGCGCCGGAGGCGTCTTGGTGATGAAGGTGAAGCTGCGGTCAACATAAACGGTGATGACGACAGGGATGGTCAGTCCGGCCATCTCCTTGGTCTGGGTGCGAGCGTTGAACTGCTTGCAGAACTCCATGATGTTGACCTGGGCCTGACCAAGCGCCGGGCCGACCGGAGGAGCAGGAGTGGCCTTGCCGGCCTCAATCTGCAGCTTGACGAGTGTTTGGATCTTCTTCGGTGCCATTTCAAATACCTTTCTAGCTTTTAGCCTGCGAACGCATGAGCGTCCTTATATACCCTTGTCATCCTGAGCGAACGCGAAGCGCGAGTCGAAGGACCTGCAGTTCCAGCGATGTAAACCTGAGCAACTAGCGCCGCTCTTAAACTACCTTCTCAACCTTGCTGAACTCGAGCTCCACCGGAGTCGATCTTCCGAAAATCGTGACCATCACCTTGACGGTCTCGCGGTCTTCGTTGACTTCGTCGACCACGCCGTTGAAGTTCGCAAACGGCCCATCGGTGATGCGGACCGACTCGTTCTTCTCGAACTTGATCTTGAGCCGCGGCTTTTCCTTCGAGGTCTCGGCGCGGAAGAGAATCGAACCGACTTCTTCCTCGCTCAGCGCCACCGGCTTATCGCCCGTGCCCAGAAATCCGGTGACTCGCGGCGTGTTCTTGATCACATGCCACAGATCGTTGTCGAGTTCCATCTCCACCAGCACATAGCCAGGCAGAAAGACGCGCTCGATCGTCCGCTTCTTGCCGTTCACGATCTCGGTGACCGGCTCGGTCGGGATCATGATGCGGCCGATCCGGTTCTGCAGGCCAAACGCCTCGATGCGCCCTTCGAGCGACTCGCGCACCTTGCGCTCAAAGCCCGAATACGCGTGGATGATGTACCACTTGAAATTCTCGTTGGCCGGGGGGCCGAGCTTTTCGGGATTCTCGCCTTCGGCTCCCGCGCCTACCACTTCTTCCGCCATCGATTCCCCATTCACTTCACTTAATGCCGCCGCCATATCACTGTCCCGCACCCATCCAGTGCAACACGGCTTGAATGCCGCGGCCGAGGATCGAATCCACCAGATAGAAATATCCGGCAAATGCGAAGACCGTCACCAGCACTACGACTGTAGTCGACTGCACTTCCTTACGGGAGGGAGTGACCACCTTCCGCATTTCGCCGCGGACATCCTGAAGAAAATCCCGCAGCCGGGTAAAGCCTCCGGTGAATTGTCCGGGAACCGGAGCAATAGAACTCGTCGGCTTGCTTTGCGGCTTGCTGACAATCTCGTCGTTTGCGGTTGCTAGAGCCTTCGCCATAAAACTTCCTTCGCGAGATGTCCTCCGCCTGAAACGGAAACCCACCTCTAAATCGCGTTCCTACAAAATCCCCGGCATCGAATGCAACCGACGCCGGTACTACAAAACTGGCAGGGGCGCTCGGATTCGAACCGAGAAGTGCGGTTTTGGAGACCGCCAGTTTAACCGTTGAGCTTACGCCCCTAAGTCAGGGACGCAAGTCAAGATCCAGGAATTAGCTGGTGCGCACTTTCTGCAAGCTAGTCCCTAGGCCCTAGTCCCTGGTCCCTATCGTTTACTTCGTTTCCTTGTGATCGGTGTGCTTGCGGCAACGATTACAGAACTTCGAAAACTCAAGCCGGCCAGTGGTGGTCTTCTTGTTCTTCGTCGTCGAGTAGTTGCGTTCCTTGCACACAGGACACTGCAATGTCACTATTTCGCGCATCTCTTATTATCCCTTCAAACCTACAACTTTACCTAATCCGCTTGGTATATCAATGCCGAGAACGTATTCCCATCGCAGCAATAGCAACCGGAAATAGTCGTCGCCCTCAATACGCAGCCATAATCCCAGATCGTCCGAATCCTCAATCGAGACCAAAAACTCTCTCAACTCTGGCAGTTCAAATGCCGAATAGCTTGAGAACTTCTTCGCCTTACTCGGTGGTCAGGATCGTGGCCGCTCTGCCGGCGAGCCTCACGATGCCCGGACCAACCAGTCATCCGGCAGGCTAACATCGATCACTCTCGACAGCCGCTCCTCAGCCGCAGGCGAACCGGACTCGAAGAGTTCGTCCAACAGCTCCTCGGAAACGAAGATGAGAGCATGTTTGCCGACCGACTCGACGTCGAATCTTAGTTTACCTTCAACTGTTTTCACCCACACCTGATCAACGCGGAGTGAGACCCCTTTGTGCGAGGCAAGCCGCTCAATCAGTCGCGCAGCCTGTTCTGCTCTCTGCCGCAAATCCCTTCGCCCAGATCCTCCGCAAGCACTCTCCTAGCGAAGGCATCACTGCTCATACCAAATTTTGCAGCGAATTTCTGCTGTTCCGGGGTCAAGTGAGGAAGCTCGGCAACCGATGCGGATTGAGCGCTTATCCAGTTCTCGCTACTCGAACGATTGCCGTCTATACGAATCTCCATCCCACCTCCTTGCTTGACACTCGCTGGCCGCTTCTCAGCCTGCCGCAAACAGTGCGGCAAGCTGCCTTACTTAATAATTTCCGAGATCGTCCCGGCGCCCACGGTCCGTGCCGCCTTCGCGAATCGCAAACCGAAGACCCTTCTCCATCGCCACCGGAGTATGCAACGTAATCTCGAGCTGCACATTGTCCCCCGGCATCACCATCTCCGTACCCTCCGGCAGCTTCGCCGTTCCGGTCACGTCCGTGGTGCGGAAGTAGAACTGCGGACGATACCCGTTAAAGAACGGAGTGTGGCGTCCACCTTCTTCCTTCGACAACACGTAAATCTCGCCCTTGAACTGGGTGTGCGGCTTGATCGATCCGGTCTTCGCCAACACCATGCCGCGCTCAACGTCTTCCTTCGCAATACCGCGCAGCAGAAGCCCAGCATTGTCGCCCGCCAGACCTTCGTCGAGCTGCTTCTTGAACATCTCAACGCCGGTCACAACCGTCTTGCGCGTGTCGCGGAAGCCAACAATCTCGGCTTCCTCGCCAACCTTGATCTTGCCCCGCTCGATACGGCCCGTCACCACAGTGCCACGGCCCGAGATCGAGAAGATGTCTTCGATCGGCATCAGGAACGGCTGATCGATCGCACGCGCCGGAAGAGGAACATACTTGTCGACCGCCTCCATCAGCTCGTCGATCTTCGCTTCCCACTCCGCCTCGCCGTTCAATCCGCCCAGCGCCGAGCCGCGAATCACCGGAACATCGTCGCCCGGAAAGTCATACTTCGACAACAGCTCGCGAACTTCCATCTCGACCAGGTCGATCAACTCCGGATCGTCCACCGCATCGCACTTGTTCAAGAAACACAACCAGCGAAGGAACGCCAACCTGGCGCGCCAGCAGAACGTGCTCCTTGGTCTGCGGCATCGGTCCATCGGTCGCAGCAACGACCAGAATGCCGCCGTCCATCTGCGCCGCGCCGGTGATCATGTTCTTGATGTAGTCGGCGTGGCCCGGGCAATCGACGTGCGCATAGTGCCGGTTCTTGGTCTCGTACTCAACGTGCGCGGTCGCGATCGTGATGCCGCGCTCCCGCTCTTCCGGAGCGTTGTCGATCGTGTCGAAGCTGCGGAACTTGATGTTCGGGTTGTGCTTCGACAATACCTTCGTGATCGCCGCCGTCAGCGTCGTCTTGCCGTGATCAATGTGCCCAATCGTCCCCACGTTCACATGCGGCTTCGACCGGTCAAACTTCTCCTCGCCATCAGTCAAGGTGGTCTTGCCGTGATCGATGTGGCCAATCGTGCCAACGTTTACGTGCGGTTTGGAACGATCAAATTTTTCCTTCGCCATGTCAGTTTCCTTTTCCTTTATATGTAACTGATTTTCCCCCGGACCTGGTTGTTTTTTGTATTTCTTGCCCTGGGTGCGGGCGATGATCTCTTCGCTCACCATCCGCGGGGCCTCTTCGTAGTGCGCGAACTGCATGCTGTAGCTGGCGCGTCCCTGCGTGCGAGACCGAATATCGTTGACATACCCGAACATCTCCTTCAGCGGAACGATCGCCTTGATGACCTGCGAACCGCCGAGATGCTCCATGCCTTCGATACGGCCCCGGCGCGAGTTGATGTCGCCGATAATCGTTCCCATGTGTTCTTCCGGGACGGTGACTTCGACGGCCATCACCGGCTCTAGCAGCACCGGGTTAGCCTTTCTCGCGGCTTCCTTGAACGCCAGCGAGCCGGCAATCTTGAACGCCATTTCGTTCGAGTCGACTTCGTGATAGCTGCCGTCGTAGAGAATCGCCTTGAAATCCACGACCTCGTAGCCGGCCAGAATACCGCCCAGCGCCGCTTTGCGAATGCCATGCTCAATCGGCAAGATGTATTCCTTGGGCACAACATCGCCTTTGATCTCATTGATGAACTCGACATCTTTGCCCGGCTCGTTGGGCTCGAGGCGAATCTTGGCGTGGCCGTAGTTGCCCGAGCCGCCCGTCTGCCGGATGTATTTGCCCTCGGCCTCAGCGATCTTGCGGATCGTCTCGCGGAACGCAACCCGCGGCTCGCCCACATTGGCTTCAACCTTGTGCTCGCGCTTCATGCGGTCGACCAGAATCTCAAGGTGCAATTCGCCCATGCCGCTGATGATCGTCTGGCCCGACTCTTCGTCGGTGCGGACCTTGAAAGTCGGATCCTCATCGGCCAGCTTGGCCAGCGCCATGCCCATCTTTTCCTGGTCGGCCTTGGTCTTCGGCTCAATCGCGACCGAGATGACCGTGTCCGGAAACTTGATCGCGACAGCGCCACCGGATCGGTCGGCGAACAAAGAGTATCGCCGGTCTTCAATTCCTTCAAGCCCACGCACGCGCAGATATCGCCCGCGTAGAATCTCGGTGATGTCCTCACGCTTGTTGGCATGCATCTTGACCAGGCGGCCAATGCGCTCAGTCTTCCCGGTGCGCGGATTCAAGACCGTATCGCCCGTCTTCAGATGACCGGAGTAGAGCCGAATAAATCAACTTGCCAAACGGATCGTTGATCGTCTTGAAACCAAGCGCGGAAAACGGCCCCTCGTCCTTGGATTCGCGAATACCTGCTTTTCGTCATCGTCGGATCATGCCCCACCGCAGGAACATCCAGCGGGCTCCGTAGATATTCGACCACCGCGTCCAGCAGCGTCTGCACGCCCTTGTTCTTGAACGCCGTACCGCAAAGCACCGGGAAGACGTTCATATCAATCGTCGCGGTGCGCAATGCCTTCTTCAGCTCAGCGCGCAGTCGGAGTCTCGCCCTCGAGAAACTTGTGCAGCATCTCGTCGTCGTTTTCCGCGACCGACTCAGACCGGTCATGCGGAAGGCTTCCGCCTTCTTCTTCAAGTTCT
>CAWJCK010000002.1:0-735413 GCA_963841345.1 uncultured Acidobacteriaceae bacterium
TTACTCTGACTCTTGACTCAAACTGGTCGCAGTGTTGAATGACTCAGTAATACGCGTAAACCTTCAAAAACCTCGCCCGCAGCTCCGGCGCAACTTGCTCCACCAGCCACAGATATTTCTCCCGAACCTGCCCCTGGTCGCTGCCCGTTAACACTCCATAGCGGACAGGAACTTCCTTGCCCAGCAACCCCGTCTTCAGAACGCCTTCAAAATCCCGCGCCCGCAATCCGGCGCGCTTGATGCGGTGAAGAAAATCCTCAACCTTGCGCGATGAAAACGCCTCATCTAATGCCTGGTTCACCTCGGCGAAGGTCTTTTCGTCCTGCACCGGAAGCGTTGCCTGCTCAAACATTCCCATCGTCCCGTCTTTCTACTGCGCCGAACTCCGTCGCTCGGCTCATCTATCAAAATCTGGAGCGGGAGACGGGAATCGGACCCGCGACCAACAGCTTGGAAGGCTGTGACTCTACCACTGAGTTACTCCCGCCTACGTCACACAAAAAAGCGCTACGCAAAACACAACACAAGGCCAGAAAGCTGTCCCTGTTTCAGACCCGCCTCACTGGCCAAAACCACCTTCAAAACCTGGAGCTGATGATCGGGATTGAACCGACGACCTCTCCCTTACCAAGGGAGTGCTCTACCGACTGAGCTACATCAGCCCTGCTAATCATCGTAACGCGAAGCCGAAGCCGTGAGCACGATGCGCAGCGCAAAACTTGCAAGCAAAACCAATACAACCAGCCGAATCTTTCCCGGCTCGATCGTCGTCCACGCCAACCCAGCCAGCCCGGCCAGAATCGCGAGCGAAATCCACTTCTTCGTCGCCCTCGACATCGCTTCCGGCATCACCAATCTGGGCCGCTCAAATAACTGGTGCACAGGGGAGGATTCGAACCTCCGTAACTCGATGAGTGGCAGATTTACAGTCTGCTGCCATTAACCACTCGGCCACCTGTGCACGTCTACCGCAACTGCCCGTCCTCGCTCAATCCGTCCAGCCAAATACGAACCTGCCGAAAAATCCCAGGGGCTCAAATTCAGTTGGCATTGGAGTCACTGCGATGGGCGGATGAAGCGGGTAATTCTCCCTACGACACCATCAAAGCAAACCGCAAAGCACCCGGTGCCGGCAGTTCGTGGAGCTGGCGACAGGATTTGAACCTGCGACCCTCTGATTACAAATCAGATGCTCTACCAGCTGAGCTACGCCAGCCCGATTGCATCACCGTTTTCGCAGACCGCGACAGACGCACCAAAGCTGCGTCGCGCCAAGGCCACGAATACCAAGATTATCACAGGGAGAGATGCCCCGCAATGAGGCCCGATCCGAAACTCAGCCGCCCATCGCAATGTTCGCTGGCCGGGAATGCAGCTATGATTTCCCTGCTAGCTCGCGGGCGCCATACTTTCTGAGCCATGCCCACTTGAGACCCGGCGCCTGCCTTGAATTGGGAGAGGAATCCACTCGGATGTACCGCACCAAGGCGTTTTCCTTCACCGTTTCCGCCTGCAACTTGCTGGTCAGGCTTGCATCGGCACTTCAGTCTCCGTTGCTGCTGGCCGTGCGCCTCTACTGGGGGTGGCAGTTTGCTCAGAGCGGCTGGGGCAAACTTCACCGTCTGGACAAGATGACAGACTATTTCGCCACTCTCAACCTGCCGACGCCGAGTTTGACCGCGAGCTTTGTTTCAGGGCTGGAGTTTTTCGGTGGCCTGCTGTTGATCCTCGGACTCGGCTCAAGGTTCATCGGACTGTTGCTGACTGTGGCGATGTCTGTCGCCTATTGGACCGCGGAGCGGGGAGCGCTGCTCTCAGTCTTCTCCAATCCCGGCAAGTTTTACAACGCGGACCCCTTTACATTCGGTTTTGCGGCACTGCTCGTGCTGATCTTCGGCCCGGGCCGATTCTCCCTCGACTTTCTGCTTAGCCGACTCGTCCCCAAGCGAGTCGGCTAAGCATCTCAAGCCGCGGCCTCAGGCGCCAGGCACTTTTGCCGCAAGGATCTCCGGCTTATCGATTTCCGGAGCCTTGGCAAACAGCTCCTCGGCCCGTGCAAATAGGGCCTTTGCGATGTCCCCGCTCAAATGAGCGTTGCGCCCGTTCTCATCGGCAAACGTGTCGAAAATCCCATACTTCGACGGCCCGATCTTCAGCGCATACCAGGTCGTGGTCCCCGCCTCCTGCACCGCCAAAGGCTGTGCTGATTTCAGGAAAGCTTCAACTTCCGCCTCTTTGCCGGGTCTTGCTTCGAGTTGCGCCCAGATCGCGAACTTATCCATGTTGTATGTCCTCAGGCCGGTAGGATGCCGCGCCAGGCCCACAGGTTACAGAGCCAGTCGTTCTCCCTCGCACACAGTCAAATCATCCCGGGATTCGTTGTGGTAGGTTCACATCATGACCGAGGTTGGCGAAACTGCGATCATTCCAGCAGCTCCGGCGAAGCGAAAACCGCTTCCCGTGGGCTGGCGCGTCGTCATGGCCCTGGTCCTCGCCGGCATCGCGATCCTGCTCGTCGCAACGCTCTTCCGCAAGAGTTCGCCACCCCGCGCCGCCCGATTATTGCCGGAATCGGATGGCATCGTGTACCTCAACGCCGATCCGATGCGAGCTGCATTCCGCTTCAACGCAAATCCCGTCAAGCACGATCCGGACTATCAGGCCTTCATCGATGCGACCGGAATCGAGTTTGAGCGTGACCTCAGCGAGGCCGCATTTGCACTGCATCAGATGTCCAACCCGCTCGGCCCCAACGGCCCGGTGGCATTCTCCAGCGTCTGGGTCGGCAAATTCGACCACCAGCGTCTGGCCAGCTATCTTGCGAGCAAAGCGAAGTCCCAGGAGAGCTACGACGACCACGACATCTATAACATCCCCGTAGAGGGCCGCACCGACCATGTCGTCATTCTGGACGCCAATACCGTAGCCGTCTCCAATACCCCGACGGTCGAACAGATCCACTCCATCCTCGACCGCCAGCGAACCGCCTTCCTGCCGTTCTCCGGAAACTCCCTGCTCACTCAACACTACAAACAAGTCCCGCTATTTTCCCTCGCCTGGGGAATCGGCAAGCTCGGCGCCGGTTTCGGCGACGACCTGAACCTCTTCGGCCTGCGTGTTCCGCTCAGCGTCAATGCCATGTTCATCGGATCGTTGCGCTGGACAGGCGCCCTGCACCTCAGAATCGAGGAGATCGCGCCCAACGGCCCTGCCGCAACCGTATCTGCCGACTCCATCGAAGCGCTGCTCAACGTGGCCAGGACCGCCGAAAGCGTCCTGCCCAATTCCCTCACCAATCCCGACACGAAGGCCCTCCTCGACAGCGTCCAGATCGAGCATCACGATGACCGGGCAGTGCTCACGGCCACGATTCCCCTCGGCCTGCTGCAAAAGCTCGCCGTCCCGCCCGACGCAGGGTCCAACTAGCCCCAGCCCGCGATAAAGTTCCAAGCAAAAATTAATTAAAACTCGGGAAAGCGATTCGGCGTCCAACCACCATGATTTGCATCGGAGTACCCATGCCATCAAGACGCCCTCTCGCTATTGCCACGCTCATCATTCTCGTCCTTGGAAGCCCATGTCTCTGGGCAGACGGCCCTCAAAGCCAGCCCACCATCACCGGCAAAGCTGCGTTCACCGACTACTCGCAGGAATCCCCGGGAGTCCGCCGTAAGATCACCGTCGCCGATTTGCCCGCGCCCTACGCCACCCAATCCGTCGATAACGGTCCAAAGCTGGTGCCAAAACCAGCCGACGCCTGGCCCAAAGCTCCAGCGGGATTCAAGGTCGAGCAATACGCAACCGGCATGGACGAACCACGTCTCATCCGCTTCGCCCCCAACGGAGATCTCTTTGTCGCCGACAGCGAAGTCGACCGCAAGCCGGAGACGGGCAAGATCCGCGTCTTCCGCGGAGTCGACTCGAGCGGCAAGCCGAAGGAAGTCAGCATCTACGCAACTGGCCTCTCGCAACCTTTCGGCATCGCCTTCTATCCGCTCGGACCTAATCCGAAGTGGCTCTATATCGGCAACACCGACACCGTCGTCCGCTTCCCCTACAACAACGGTGACCTGAAAGCGACCGGCCCTCCAGAGAAGCTCATCGACCTGCCCGGTGGCGGACGCCTGCGCGGCGGCGGCCACTGGACCCGCGACATTGTCTTCTCTGCGGACGGAAAGCTGATGTTCGTCTCCGTCGGCTCCCACTCCAACATCGACGATCCCGACACCCATCCCGAGGAATACCATCGCGCCGACGTCCTCGAATTTACCCCGGAAGGCAAATTCATCAAGGTCTATGCCTCGGGCATTCGCAACTGCGTCGGCGAGGCCATCCAACCCGAGACCGGCCAGCTCTGGTGCTCCACCAACGAACGCGACCAGCTCGGCGACAACCTGGTCCCCGACTACATTACCCACGTCAAGGAGGATGCCACCTACGGCTGGCCATGGTATTACATGGGCAGCAATCAGGATCCCCGCCTCGCCGGCAAACACCCCGAGCTATTAGGAAAAGTAGTGGTGCCCGACGTCCTGCTCCAGCCCCACTTCGCCTCGCTTGAAATGACCTTCTACGAAGGCTCCGAATTCCCATCCGCATACAAAGGAGACATCTTCGCCGCCGAACACGGCTCCTGGAACAAATCGAAGCGCGCAGGGTATGAAGTGATTAGAGTGCCCATAAAAGACGGCAAAGCCACCGGCGAATACGAAGACTTCCTCACCGGATTCGTCACCCCAACCGGAGACGTCTGGGGTCGCCCGGTCGGCGTCGCCGTCGCCCCCGACGGATCGCTCTTCGTCTCCGACGACGGAACCCGGTCAATCTGGCACGTGACCTACACCGGAAGCGGAAGCACCTCCAGCGGTCAATAAGTCACCATCCGACGCAAGTGATGAGCTTCAGAAGCAAAAAGGCCGCCAGAAATGGCGGCCTCTTCCTTACTTTCGATCTATTTCAGGTGATTCTTGACTTAAGAATGAACGTCATCCTGACGACCGCAGGGAGGAAGGATCCCTACGAACTCCCGTCAGGACGGGCTCTGTCAAATCTCCAGCGGATGACCCACCCAAAGCCTTGGCCTGAGCAAAGAAAAGCCTAGAATCCGCCGCCGCTCCCAAACGAGTCACCCGGCTTGGCGCTCGACGCAGCCAACTGATCCATCGTCATTCGCAAATACTTATGCGGATTGACCGGCACATTCTGAATCCGCACCTCATAGTGGACATGCGGCCCAGTGCTCCGGCCCGACATCCCGATATAGCCGATCACCTGGCCGCGGCGGACCTCGTCCCCAGTCGTAATCGCAAAGCCCGACATGTGCCCGTAAACCGTCTTCACGCCATGGCCATGGTCGAGGATGACTTCGCGCCCATAGCCGCTGGTTTTGTCGGCAAACTCGACGACGCCATCGGCGGTCGCATGAATCGGCTCCCCAAACCCAGCCGAAATATCAACGCCGGCATGAAAGGCTCCCTCCCCGTTAAACGGATCGTCACGCTCGCCAAAGGAGCTCGTAACCTTGCCCTCAACCGGCCAGATCGACGGAGCATCGGAGTTAGCCGAGAAGCTGCCCATCGCCCAACCAGTCGTTGCCCGAGGAAAATGCCCGGGTCGGAAACGGCGTCGAAAGCCGGCCCGAAAGCGCCGTAGCGCGCAACGCCGTAAATTGATCTAGGGACTGGTGATAGCTCTGATCGCTGAGAGAATCCGCGTCGGTCGCCGTTCCCGTATATCCCACTGGCGCGTGAGGTGTCTTGGCTCCGCCGAGCTTGCTCTGCGTCAGGCCATACAACGCGCTCACTTCGCTCGCCAGCGATCCCAGCGATGCCGCCTGGATGTCCTTCTGGTGCGCGACCTGCTCCATAGCCAGATAGTCCTTACGCAGCACCTCGCGCTGCGAGCGGACCTCATTGAAATGCGATGTCTTGAGCAGCATCCGCGTATACGACCCCGCCATGCCGGTCAGCGTGAACGCACCGACTACCGCAGCGGCGACAAAAACATAAGCGTAGTGAAGTGGTATTGGGATCTTGCGGACTCGACCGTCCTGCTCGCGCGCGACAAAAATGATGTAATAACGATTGCGCAATCGGCTTCTCGACTTCGTATTAACGTCCCGGGTCTCAAAGAACCAACGCCGTCACACGAAGCACGACCGGGCAAATCACCCGATATAGACCACTCCGTTTTGACGTAGCTCTAACAGAGACGCTAACAGAGCGACGGATGAGGGTCAATTTAAGTCGAAAGAATTAAGATGCTCAGAAAATCAAAATGGGATTACTTTATGAAAAATTTAGGGTGGATCGATTGGCGAGAATTCTGAAGTGACCCGAAAATCCGCCATCCCCCGCCGCGGAGAACTCGCCCTGATTGCTGCTCTCCGTTCCAGAAGCCAGCGAAACGGCGCAGAACTCCGCCTCGGTATCGGCGACGATTGCGCTCTGCTGCGTCCGCCCCGAGGCGAAGACATCGCCATCACTACCGACTTTTCCCTTGAGAATGTGCACTTTAGGCGCGACTGGCACCCGCCAGAGTCGGTCGGCCACCGCTGCCTCGCGCGCGGCTTGAGCGACTTGGCCGCCATGGGCGCCCGCCCAATCGCCGCATTTCTCTCCATTGCCCTGCCCCGCGAACTCACCATCGGTCGTCGCGGTCAGCCAAGCTGGGCCGACCGCTTCTTCGAAGGCCTGCTCGCCCTTGCCGACGAAGCGCAAGTCCCCCTCGCCGGCGGAGACACCGCCGAGTCCCCCCGAATCGCAACCAACTCCGGCGACGTCAGCCTGGTCGCCGCGGACATCACCCTCATCGGCGCAGTCAAGCCCGGCCGCGCCCTGCTCCGCTCCGGCGCGAAAGCCGGAGATGTCATCTACGTCACCGGGCCCGGTCTCGGAGGTTCCGCAGCCCAGCTACTCTCCCTCGAACGAAATCCCCGAAGATTCGCAGCACTCAAATCCGCCACACCCGGCCACCCCCATCTCTACCCCAACCCCCGCCTTGAAGTAGGCCGCAAGCTCGCAAAGCGGTCTCTAGCCACCGCATGCATCGACATCAGCGACGGACTCTCAACCGACCTCCGCCACCTCTGCGAAGAATCCAACCTCGCCGCCGAGATCGATGTCGGAGCTCTGCCAGTCCACCCCATGGCCCAACTAGCCGAAGCCGCCGGCTGGGCGTCTTCCGCCCTCAATCTCGCCCTCCACGGCGGCGAAGACTACGAACTGCTCTTCACCGCACCAGCCCAGATAAAAATCCCCAAGAGCATCGGAGGCGTCGCCATTCACTCAATCGGAAGAATGAGCAAAAGGCAACGGGGTGCGCCGCTCACCACTCTCGCTCGCCAGGACCAACCACTCGTCGAGCTACCCGCTAAAGGGTGGGAGCATTTCAGCTAATCTCTCGCGTATCATCATGGCTATGGAATTGATCGTCGAAGTGCGTGACGCAGAAGAAGGCGGTTACTTCGCCCGCGGGCTTGGCCACGCCATTTTTACCGAGGCCGAAACCTGGGATGAGCTCCGCTCCAATGTTCTTGAGGCCGTTTCACTTCACTTCGAGGAAGCTCAGGTGAGGCCGCGGCTCGTCCAGCTCCACTACGTCAAAGATGAACTGATACCAGTCGAAGCGGCATGAAGCTGCCGAGGACCGTCTCGGGCGAACACCTTATCGCGATTCTCGGAAGACTCGGGTATCAACGTGTTCGTCAGAAGGGCAGCCACGTCCGAGTTAGGCATGATGGTCCTCCTACGCATTCGGTGACGATCCCGCTCCACAACACTCTCAAAGCAGGAACCCTGCACGGCATCCTTTCCGAGGTCGCAGCTATGCGATCCATGCCGCTTGAGGATCTTGTGAATCTGCTCTGACCTCCGAAACGATGCGCTCTGCGTAAGACGAAGGGCTTGCTACCATCAACACAGTCATGTCCACCACCAAAACGCGCGTCCGTTTCGCGCCCTCGCCCACCGGGCTGCTCCACGTAGGCAACGCCCGCACTGCCCTCTATAACTGGCTCTTCGCCCGCCACACCGGCGGAGACTTCATCCTCCGCATCGAAGACACCGACCTCGAGCGCAGCGAAGAGCGCCACGAAGTGCAGTTGATGCAAGACCTCCAATGGATGGGCCTCGCATGGGACGAAGGCCCCGAGCTAAGCGGTGCCGGCGGAGGCCCGCACGGCCCCTACCGCCAGTCTGAACGCCTCGACATCTACCGCACCCACACCGAGCGGCTCCTCGCCGAAGGCAAAGCCTACCGCTGCTTCTGCACGCCGGAGGAACTCGAAGCCGAGCGCAAGCAAGCCGCCACCGAGCACCGCCCGCAGATCTATTCCCGCAAATGCCTCGCCATCCCCGCCGTCGAGAGCACCGCCCGTGCCGCGACAGGAGAAAACTTCGCCGTCCGCCTCCAAATCCCCGATCGCCCGCTGCGCTTCCACGACATCGTCCGCGGCGACGTCGAGTTTGCCGCCGACGCAGTCAGCGACCCTGTCCTCGTGCGCTCCGCCAGCGGAGCCTCCGCCGGAGTTCCCGTCTACAACTACGTCGTCACCGTCGACGACGCGCTCATGGAGATCACCCACGTCATCCGCGGCGACGACCATATCTCGAACACCCCCAAGCAGGTCGCCATCTACGAGGCATGCGGATGGAAGGTTCCCGAGTTCGCCCACCTCTCCACCATCCTCGGCGCCGATCGCGAACGCCTCTCCAAACGCCACGGCGCGACCTCGATCGCCAGCTTCCGCGAGATGGGCATCCTCCCCGAAGCGCTCGTCAACTACCTCGCGCTCCTCGGCTGGGGCGCCGAAGGCGGCCTGCGCGAAGCCTTTACGCCTGAAGAATTAGTCAAAGAATTCAAGCTCGAACGCGTCACCGCCTCGCCCGCAGTCTTCGATTTCGACAAGTTGAACTGGCTCAATCGCCACTACCTCAAGCTCGCCGAACCAGCGCGTGTCACAGATCTTGCATACCCGTATTTCGTCGATGCGGGCCTGCTCCCGTCAGAGTCGACCACCGCAACAAAAGACTGGTTCGCTAAGCTATTAGCACTCTTCATCCCCGCCATCGACCGCCTCGAACAACTCCCCGAGAAGACACGCTTCGTCTTCCGCCAGGATGTCGCGACTGCAAAGTCCGATCCAGAGAACGCCGAACTCCTCGCAAGCGAAAGCTCGCAAAAGGTCCTCACCGCGCTTGCGACCCGAGTTCAGGCAGCTTCAGCGCCCGTCACCGCCGAGCAATTCAAAGCTTGGATGAACGAAATCAAGACCGAAACCGGAGTCAAAGGCAAAGAGCTATTTCACCCAGTGAGAATCGCCCTAACCGGCTCGCACTCCGGCCCCGAATTCGACAAGCTCATCCCACTCATCGAAGAGGGAAGCACACTCGCGCTGCCTGAACACATTCCCAGCGTCCGCGAACGAGTCACAAACTTCGTCGCGGAAACCAAATGAAAGACGTCTATTGGATTGGCGATCCAGCAGAAACACGACTCGCAATCGTTCCGCGCCCGCGCGGCGGGGATTGGCTGGAAGCCGACCTTCAGCGTCTCAAACGCGAGGGTGTCGACGTTTTGGTCTCGATGCTCACGTCAGAAGAGGAACTTGAACTAGATCTCGCGAGAGAAAGGGAACTGGCAGACAGGTCGGGATTGCTCTTCTATTCCTACTCGGTTACGGATCGCTCGGTGCCGGCGGACTCCATCGAGTTCCGCGTCTTCATTCATCGCCTGATACAAGAAGTGGCTGCAGGCAGAAACGTCGCTGCACATTGTCGCGGCTCCATCGGCCGAGCGACCATTGTGACTGCATGCGTTCTGATCGATCAGGGATGGACGGCGGATCGTGCCTTGACCGCGATAGAGACAGCCAGGGAGCGCCCCGTGCCAGACACCGAAGATCAAAGAGGCTGGATCGAACACTTCGCCAACTCCGATCAGAGCGATCAATCCCTTGCCACTAGTCGCTGATCCCAATTCCTTATAAAAGATGTCAAGCCCCCTCCACCCCCCATTTCGTGGGTAACCCAAGCTGAATCATCAACATAAAAATCTTCAAAAAGCTGGCATAGTGAATGGGGTCAACTTGATAAAATAGAAACAGAGATCAGATAGAATTGCGTTGCTGCCTAAGAAGGGACCGCGACACTAGTCTCAGCTCACGGCTTTTCGGCGACTAAAATCAGGTATTTCCCGCTAAATGGTTTTAGAATGAATGTTTTGCGGTCTATCGCTGCAAGTGTTGATACTGCGCGAGTTAAGAGGGGTGGGGGTCACGCCGCACCCCCCAATCTCCGCAATCCTCCACCTAGCTCTTGCCGCCATGCGCAGTAAGCTTCACCTCAATATTGCCCCGTGTGGCGACCGAATAAGGACAGACCTGGTGAGCCGCCTCGACTAGCTTCTCAGCCGTCGCCTGGTCTACCGACGGAATGGTCACGTCAAGATGCGCGGCCAGCAGAAAGGCCCCGGAATCGTCGGTACCCAGCGTCACCTTGTTCACGATCCGAATCTCGTTCGGATTAGGCTTAGGGGCCGGAGCGACATGCATAATCGCCCCGGTAAAGCAGGCGGCATAGCCAGCCGCAAACAACTGCTCAGGATTAGTTTTGGTGGGAGTCGACCCATCCATCGGAGGGTAGCTAAGGTCGAGCTTCAAAACGCCATCGGAGCTCTCAACATGCCCATTGCGTCCACCGGCCGAGCTAACCTCTGCGGTATAGATTGCCTTCATGATTGCGGGATTTCCTTTCTGATCTGAATTGCCGAAACAATGGATGAGATGCACCAGCCAAAAGACTCAGCGCCCGTCCTCGATCTTACCTTCCCGCACGAATGGCAGGCCACCATCCTCGAACGCCGCCCGCTCATCGCCCCGGCCACGGCATTACGTCTATCCGCGCGAAGTCGAAGAGGTCGAGCGCGGAGCACTCGAGCTGTTGATTCGTCCCACACCGAACGACTCTGAATTCCTCGCCACCTTCGCCCTCGGCTTCGCCGACCCCGCCGTCCCCACCGGAGTCTGGAGTTGCCCCAACCCGCAATGGCTCTGCGCCGTCGCCGGCGGCTACGCCTATCAGGTGAACACAACCGATCCCGCCCAGTGGGAGATGGTCGAGTACCGCCCAGTTCTCGCGGTGACTCCGCTTCTGTCACAGCAACTGTTACTTTTCTCCGGACACCAATCAATCGCCGCCTTCGGCCCCAACGGAAAGGCCTGGGAGACAAGCCGCCTCTCCTGGGAAGGAGTCAAGATCCTCGAGGTCCGCGAAGCCAACCTTATTGGAATCGGCTGGGACCTGATCGCCGATAAAGAATACGAATTTGAAGTGAACCTTGAAAACGGCGAGCACAAGCGACTCGGCTAAGCGATATCAACTTTCGGGTTCCATCAACTCAAGTCTGAAGAAACTCAAAGCCGCATCACCCTGCTCCTTAACCCGATACCGCGCCAACGCGCCATATCGCTCGTTCAGCGGAACCCTGCGCCGATGCTCGGCGACCACGACGGAATCGGCACTCAACAGCGAAACGCACTCACCTCCCAGCAACTCCAGGGTCGCCGCATACTCCTCTGTCGCTTCATAAGGAGGATCGAGGAAAACAATGTCCAGCTTTCGCTCGCGCTGCGCAAGCCTCCGCAGAAACGATGAGACGCCACGCGGCTCCAGCCCATATCCTGACACGATGCCCAGCGATTTCAGGTTGAGCCGAATCGCCTCCATCGCGGGCGCCGCATCGTCGACAAACAGCACCATCCCCGCGCCGCGACTCAGCGCCTCGATACCGTTAGCGCCCGACCCCGCGTAGAGGTCCGCAAAGGTCGCGCCCGGAATGCGCGGCGCAAGAATATTGAAGAGTGTCTCGCGCAGCCGGTCGCTCGTCGGCCGCGTCGCGAGCCCGGGTGGAGCGGCCAGCTTGCGAGAGCGATACGTTCCAGAGATGACGCGCATGAAATTGAGCCTTGAGCAAAAGTACAGCTTTCTGAAGTGTGAGGCACTTCGTCCGGCAAGTGTTTTTCCTCAGAAAAACGCCTGCCGATCCAAACTTCACACCTTACACCAACTGTACTTTCGCTCTAGCAGGCAGGCACAGGAAAGCCCGCCCGTCGGAAATTCAATCCGACCCACTACAATGGCAAGAGCGGGATTCATCCAGCAGGAAAGTTGAGCGGCGCGATGCGTAGTTGGTCATTCCCATTGGGGCGGTGGTTCGGTGTCGACATCCGGATACACGCATTTTTCGTCGCCCTGACCGGCCCGTGCATGCTCGCCGCGACATCGCTGAACCTCGACATCTGGCGCGGCGTGGTTCTCTGGATTCTGCTGCTCGCCGTCGTCGCCGTTCGCGAAGTCCCACGGTTAATCGCTTCGGCATATTACGGACTGCAAATTCGCAACATCCTGCTGCTGCCGACCGGGGGCCTGTACGCTTTCGCCAACCCGGAAAGCATCGAGCTCGCCGCAAGCCCAAAAATTCAGACACCAATGGCGATGATTGGGCCGGTTTCAAATATCTTCTTCGGCATGATCGTCGCCGGGTTGATCGCAGGCACCTCACCGCAGGTCAGCCTTATCGAGTTTCCGCTCATCACAGCCGCGCATCTCATGCGTTCGACCGTCTGGCTGAGCGTCTTTCTCGGGCTCATCAACATCGTGCCGGCCTATCCGCTCGATGGGGGACGCGTGCTCCTCGGCGAGTTCAAGCGCTCGAAGGAGGCCGCACAGGCCAGCCGCGCCGCGGCCGGAATCAGCCAGGTGCTCGCCGTACTTGTCTTCGGCGCCGGAATCGCCTTGCACATGCCCTGGCTGGTGATGGCCGGCTTCTTCATCTTCATCGGAGCGCAGCTCGAGGACCAGGGCACCCTCTTCCAGTCGGTCGTCGATAACGTCTGCATGAAGGACGTGATGCTGACCGAGTTCTCGACCATGTCCCCGTCCGACACGCTCGAAGACGCGCTCTTCAAGACCATCCATAGCCTTCAGGACGATTTTCCGGTCGTGCGCGGTGTCAACCTCGTCGGCATCGTCTCCCGCCAAAGCATCCTCGACGCTCTTCGCGCCGACGGCAATGGCTACATCCAGGGAGTGATGTCCCGCGCCTTCCAGGTAGCACAGCCCGACGATTCACTGGGCGCGATGATCCGCCGCATGACCGCCGGCCGCGGCCTATCGCTCATGCCCGTCACCGAGGGCGAACGCATCGTCGGCATCGTCACCCTGCAAAACCTGATGCACTCCATGGGTCTGCTCGCCGAACACCGCAAGCTCAAGCGGCAACAGCGGTAGGGCCGTCATGGACGAACACCCCCTGGCCCCCGGACTTTATCTAGTCGCAACCCCGATCGGCAACCTCGAAGACATCACCCTGCGTGCGCTGCGCGTGCTCAAGAGCGCCGACCGCATCGCTTGCGAAGACACTCGCCAAACCCAAAAGCTGCTCAACCACTTCGGCATCGAGACGCCTACCACGAGCCTGCACGAACACAACGAAACGGAGAAGGCGCCCGAGTTCGTCGAAGAGCTGAAGAAAGGCGCACGAATCGCCGTCGTCTCCGACGCAGGAATGCCCGGAATCTCCGACCCCGGCATGACGCTCGCGCGAGCAGCGATCGAAGCGGGTGTCCCTGTCTATCCAATCCCCGGCGCGAACGCGGCCGTCAGCGCGCTCGTCGCCTCCGGCCTGTCAACCGAAAGCTTTCACTACGCCGGCTTTCTCCCGCCCAAGAGTGGAGCACGGCGCGCCGAGCTGCAACGCCTCGCCGGATTGGTCGCGGAGAACGAAGCTCTCACGCTGGTCTTCTACGAAGCCCCCCACCGCATTCTCGAAACGCTCGATGACGTCGAAAAAGTCTGGGGAATAGACTGCCGCGTGGTCATCGCCAGGGAACTGACCAAGCTCCACGAAGAATTCCTGCGCGGCGCGGTGGTTGAAGTTCGAGAAAATCTGGCCAGCCGTGATCGAATCCGCGGCGAGATAACTCTACTGGTCGAAGCTCGCTCGCTCGCCGACAAGACCGTCGGCGCAACGTCGAGTCTGAAAGACCGCGTCGCTGAGCTCCAGCGCACCGAAGGACTCGACGAAATGGCCGCCCTCAAACGCGTCGCGCGCGAGCGAGGCATTTCCAAGAGTGAAGCGTACAGGGAGCTTCAGCGGGAACGCTCGCGACGATAACCCAGTGCAGCGATCCGCCATTTCGACCAAATATTCAACTCGCCGATATCAGCTACCATTAAGGAAGCATGATCTTGCCGTTCGTCCGCGAGCTCCTCGCGGACCTGGAACACTCTGACTCCTTCGAACGCGTACGAAGGCACCTAAGCCTCGCCGCCGGGCGCAGACGTGTCTCCGGACTCACCTCGACCGCCCGCGCGCTCCATCTTCCGCTCTTCGCCAAAGCCGCCCAGGTCCCGGTCGTGGTCGTCGTCTCCGACAACAAGGCCGCCGATGCCCTCCAACTCGCCGTCCGCGCCGCCTGCGAGCTTACCGGCGCCATCGCTCCGGAGCGGGTGCTCCGGCTGCCTGCTCACGATGTGCTGCCATTTGAAAATCTCTCGCCCCACCCCGACGTGCAGGAGCAGCGCGCCACCGTTCTTTGGAAGATCGCTAACGGTGACGCCTCGATCGTCATCGCCCCCGTCGAGGCCGCATCATTGCGCCTCTTTCCCGCCAGCTACTATCTCGATCTCGCACGTGTCCTTCGCCGCGGCGAAGAGATCGACGTCGAAGAACTCTTCGGTCACCTCACCAGCATCGGCTACACCGCGATGGATATCGTCGAGATGCCCGGCCAGTTCACCCGCCGCGGCGGCATCCTCGACATCTATTCGCCCGAGGCCGATCGCCCGGTGCGCATCGAGCTCTTCGGCGACGAGATCGAGTCGATGCGCAAGTTCGATCCCGACTCGCAGCGCTCCTCGTCGCCACTCGACGAAACAACTCTGCTGCCATTGACGGAAACTCCCGTCACCGAGCGGCTGCTCGCGGCCGTTCACGCGCGCCTAAGCGGTACGTCGCTCGAAGCCGACGCCGACGAAACCGCCGAAGACCGAGTTGGCCGCGCAATCTCCGCCGGCGGCGTCACCGTCTTCCCCGGATGGGAATTCTTCTCAACCATCGCCGGAGCCACGGGCAGCCTCTTCGATATCTTTCCCCGCTGCCAGGTCTTCGTCGAAGAGCCGGCCATGGTCAAAAACCAGCTCGAGCGCTGGTGGAACAAGGTCGAGCAGCGCCACGATCGCAGCAACATCGGTTCGCTGATCACACCGGCCGACGTCTATCTCCGCCCCGAGATTCTGCTCGCAACCATCGACTCAAGCCCCGGTCTCGATATCGATCAACTCGGCGCGGTCGATGTACTCGACGAAGACACTACACTTGGCGAGGTGGCCTTTGCCTCGCGGCCAACGCTGCGCTTCCACGGATCGATCCCTGCATTGATCGAGCAGTTGAAAACGCTCATGGAGCAGTCCGTTCACATGCTGCTCGCCGTCCCCAACCAGGGCGAAGTCGAGCGACTGGCCAATCTCCTTCGCGAATACGGCCTGCCATATCGTCTCGGCAGCCGCGCCCAGCACGCAGGCAGCGAGAATATCTACGACGAATCCAGCTACCTCGCCGGCGACCTTCGAACTCCGATTATCGTCCGCGCACCCATCGCCAACGGCGTCAGCTTTCCCGACGCGAACCTGGTTCTCTTCGGCGCGAACGATCTTACCGACGAGGCCGACGTCACCGCGCGTCCGGTAGCGAGGAAATCCAAATCGAAGACCGCAGCCTTCGTCTCCGACTTCCGCGATCTCACCATCGGCGACTATGTCGTCCACGTCGAGCACGGCATCGCCCGCTATCTCGGCCTTAAGGAAATCGAACAGGACGGCGTCACCGTCGAGTTCATGATTCTCGAGTTCGCCGAGCAGGCGCGCCTCTACGTCCCGCTCACCCGCCTCGACCTCATCCAGAAATATCGCTCAACCGAGTCCGGCCCGGCGCCGGTGCTCAACCGTCTCGGTTCGCAGCAATGGGCCAAGACCAAGGCCCGCGTCAAAAAAGCCATGCAGGACATGGCCGACGAGCTGCTGAAGCTCTACGCGCAGCGCAAGTCCGCACAGGGCCACGCCTTTCCCGCCGACAACGAATTTCAGCGCGAGTTCGAAGACGCGTTCGACTACAACGAGACCGACGACCAGCTCACCGCCATCGCCGACATCAAGCGCGATATGGAATCGACCATGCCGATGGACCGCCTGCTCTGCGGCGACGTCGGCTACGGCAAGACCGAGGTCGCCATGCGCGCGGCCTTCAAAGCCGTTCAGGATGGCAAGCAGGTCGCCGTGCTCACGCCGACCACGGTGCTTAGCTTCCAGCACTTCGAGACATTCAAGAAGCGATTCCGTCAGTTCCCGATTGAGATCGAAATGATCTCACGCTTTCGTACACCCAAAGAACAAAAGGTCATTCTCGAACGCGCCGAAAGCGGACGTGTGGATATCCTCATCGGCACCCATCGGCTGCTCTCCAAAGACCTCAAGTTCCACGATCTCGGTCTGCTGGTCGTCGATGAGGAACAGCGTTTCGGCGTCCGCCACAAAGAGCGCCTCAAACAAATGCGCCGCGAAATCGACGTACTCGCCATGTCGGCAACTCCGATTCCACGAACACTGCACATGTCGCTAGTTGGCCTGCGCGACATGAGCATCATCGACACGCCGCCCAAAGATCGCATGGCCATCCAGACCGTCGTCGCGAAATTCGATGAGAAACTCGTCCGCTCCGCCGTCGAGGTCGAACTCGAACGCGGCGGCCAGGTTTATTTCGTCCATAACCGCGTCGAAACCATCTACGAGATCGCCGCCAAGATCAGCGAACTCGTCCCATCAGCGCGAGTCATCGTCGGACACGGCCAGATGGGCGAGGCTGAGCTTGAGCGGGTCATGCTCGCCTTCATGAACCATGAATACGACGTGCTGGTCGCGACCACCATCATCGAAAACGGCCTCGACATCCCGCTCGCGAACACTATCCTCATCAATCGCGCAGATCGCCACGGACTCTCCGAACTCTATCAACTGCGCGGCCGCGTAGGCCGCTCTAATCGTCGGGCATATTCCTATCTGCTCATTCCCGCCGAGCAGGAATTGACTGACATTGCTCGCCGCCGCCTCGCCGCCCTGAAAGAATTCTCCGACCTCGGCGCCGGCTTCAAGATCGCGGCCCTCGATCTCGAGCTCCGCGGCGCCGGCAACATGCTCGGCGGCGAGCAAAGCGGCCACATCGAGGCGATCGGCTTCGAAATGTACACCTCGATGCTCGAGGAAGCGGTCAGCAAGCTCAAGGGTGAAGACCGTCAGGAGCGCACAACGACCCAGCTGAACCTCGGCATCAGCCTCCGCGTCGACGAGAGCTACATCCCCGAAGAAAATCAGCGCCTGCGCATCTACAAAAAGATCGCCGGCGCACAGGACGAGGCAACAATCACGGACGTTCGCGCCGAACTCCAGGACCGCTATGGCGAACCGCCCGAGAGCGTGACCCACCTGCTCGAAGCGGCAATCCTGCGCCTCGAATGCGAACGTCTCGGAGTTTCCCAGGTTGATCGCAAGCGCGACCAGATTCACATGCGGTTTATGGAGAAGGCGAATGTCGATCCCAGCCGCCTGATGATGCTCGTCGCCAAAAACGCAAAACGCGGTGCTCAGTTCACTCCACAGGGAGTGCTGCGTTATCCGCTGACCAACTCCCAACCGCAGGAAGTCCTCATGGAAATTCGCCTGTTGCTCGATGAACTTGAACTCGAGGAAGTGGCGGCCCAATAAGTTAGCCTTACTGTTACAAATACCGAAACCAAGGATCTTACTTTGACAATAGCGCGTATCGCCGCAATGCTTGCTGTGTTTGGAGGCGTAATGGTATCTACAGTCTCGGTGGCTTCGGCCCAGCCCGCAACCACTAGCTCCACCGATCAGAACCTCGTCGCGCTTGCGGAGCAGTATTTCGACCAGGTCTATTTCAAATATGCTCCAACCAACGGCACGCTCTCTGGGTTTCATCAGTACGATACTCAACTCGAGGACTACACCCGAGCCGGAGTCGATGATGAGGCCACAGCCCTCCATGAGTTTGAAAAAAAGTTCGCCGCATTTCCGGCGTCGCAGCTCAACATAACCAACCAGGACGATCTCCAACTCCTGCTTTCCAATGTCCGTGCCCAGCTGCTCGAGATCGAGACCATTCGCCAGTGGGAGAAGAATCCCGATAATTACTCCAGCGGCGCAGCCGGCAGCATCTTTAGCCTCATGGAGCGCAAGTTCGCTCCGGCTGATGAGCGTCTCAAATCCGTCATAGCCCGCGAGCGCCAGATTCCCGCCGTCTTCGTCGCCGCCCGGCAGAACCTCAAGAATCCAACGCATATCTACACCGAGATCGCACTACAGCAGATTCCTGACATCATCAGCTTCTTTCAAAACGATGTCCCCGCCGCCTTCACCGACGCCACCGACCCGGCTGTCAAAGCGGACTTCGCAAAATCTAACGCCGCCGTCATCGCGGCGCTGCAAGACTACGAGAAGTGGATGAAGGACGACCTGCTCCCGCGCTCCAAGGGAGACTTCCGCATCGGCGCCGATGCTTTCTCAAAAAAGCTGCTCTACGACGAGATGGTCGATACCCCGCTCGATCGGCTGTTGGAGATTGGTTACGCCGATCTGCATAAGAACCAGGCCGAGTTCGAACGCGTTGCGAAAGAAGTCGATCCCACCAAGACGCCGAAAGAAGTCCTCGCCGAACTCGCCACCATTCACCCTGCTCCCGATCATCTCTTGCAGGCCTTCAACGACCAGTTCAACGGGCTGATCAAATTCATTCGCGAAAAGAAGATCGTCACCATCCCTTCAGACGTCCAGCCCACTCTCGAAGAGACGCCGCCCTTCATGCGCGCCACCACATTCGCCTCAATGGACACGCCCGGCCCCTTCGAGACCCGCTCCACCACTGCATATTTCAACGTCACCTTGCCGGCAAAGGGCCTCACTCCTGCCCAGCTCGCAGACTACATGTCCGCCTTCAACATCGGCACCATCGTGAGCACATCCGTGCACGAGGCTTACCCAGGCCACTATGTTCAGTTCCTGTGGGTTCCGCAGGCGCCGAGCAAAGTTCGCAAGCTTCTCGGCTCCTCAAGCAACGCCGAGGGTTGGGCCCACTACTGCGAACAAATGATGCTCGACGAGGGCTATGGACAGCCAGGCACTGGCGCCAAAGACGCACGCGAGGCAAAACTGATCCGCCTCGGACAGCTCCAGGATGCGCTCCTGCGCGACGCCCGCTTCATCGTCGGCATCAAAATGCACACCGGCCAGATGACCTTCGACCAGGCAGTTGATTTCTTCGTGACGGAAGGCTACCAGTCCCGATCGACCGGAACCATCGAGACCAAGCGCGGCACGTCCGATGCAACCTATCTCTATTACACCCTGGGCAAGCTGCAGATACTGAAACTGCGCGCCGATATGGAAAAGAAGCAAGGTGCTGCCTTTTCCCTGCAGCAGTTTCACGACGACTTCCTGAAAGAGGGCTTTCCTCCCATCAAGATTGTGCGCCGCGAGATGATGGGAGACGACTCGCCAACTCTATAGAATCGGTATCCGCCGGCGGTGAGATATCCTAGGTTCAGATATATCCGCCTCATTTTCTGTTGCAGCGTTGCCCACCCTCAGCCGAAATTAGCAGCTAAGGACACTTCATGACGAAAAAAGTGCGTAAGGCAGTTTTTCCCGCGGCCGGCCTCGGCACGCGTTTTTTGCCCGCTACCAAATCGATTCCCAAGGAAATGCTGTCGCTGGTCGATAAACCAATCATCCAGTACGGAGTGGAAGAGGCGATCGCCGCCGGTATCGAAGAAATCATCATCATCACCGGTCGCGGCAAGACCGCCATCGAAGACCACTTCGACATCAGCTATGAGCTCAACGCCCTGCTCGAATCACGCGGCAAAAAGGCGCTGCTCGAACTGAGCCTGGGCATCTCCAACATGGCCAAAGTCGTCACCGTGCGTCAAAAAGAGGCCAAGGGCCTCGGCCACGCCGTGCTGATGGCCAAGGAACTCGTGGGCGATGAGCCCTTCGCCGTCCTCTTGCCCGATGACGTCATCGACGCGAAGACCTCGTGCATCAAGCAAATGATCGATGTTTATGACCAGGTGCAGGGATCCATCCTCGCGACCATGGAGATCGACGGCCCCGCTATCTCTGCCTATGGCGTCCTCGATGGCTCGCCAACCGCGGCCAACAAGAACATTCTCGAAGCTAAAGGAATGGTGGAGAAGCCGAAATTCGAAGAAGCCCCGTCAAAATACGCGATCATCGGCCGCTACATTCTCACGCCTGCGATCTTTGCGGAGCTCGAGAAAACTCCTCCGGGGGCGGGCGGAGAACTGCAACTCACCGACGGTATCAAAGGCCTGCTCAAGAGCGAAAAGGTCTACGGATTCAACTTCGAGGGCACCCGCCACGACGCCGGAGACAAGCTCGGCATGTTGAAGGCGACCGTTGATTTCGCACTCAAGCGCGAAGACCTCGGCCCCGACTTCCGCGAGTACTTGAAGTCTCTTTCGCTCTGATGTGCGGTATTATGACGCTCTCCACTTAATGTTGCAGCCAATGCTCGGCTTCTGGACTTCAGAAATGGCCTCTCCCGCAATCAATGCGTCCATGGCCGCGCGCAGATCACGCCCGTCCACCGGAACACCATTGCTCGGGCGGCTATCGTCGAGCTGCCCTCGATAAGCCAGCCTCAGATCCTTGTCAAAAAGAAAGAAATCCGGAGTACAGGTGGCGTCGTAGGCGTGCGCGATCTCCTGGGTTTCGTCAAAGAGATAAGGGAATATGAATCCCAGCTCCTCGGCCTGCTGTCTTAAGCTGGGCGGTGAATCATCCGAGTAGCAGTCCGCGTCGTTGCTGCTGATAGCGACGATGCCAATGCCCTTGCCGGAGTAGTCCTTCCCAATCGCAGCAAGCTCCTTCTCGACATGCTTCACGAACGGGCAATGACGGCAGATGAACATCACAAGCAGACCATGCTCGCCTCGAACCTCGTCGATGCTGATCTGTCTGGTCGTGATCACGTCTTCGAGAGCAAAGGTCGGCGCCTTCGTTCCCAGCTCAATCATCGCTGATTCAGTGCGGGCCACAATCTTCCTCCTGTTGGCATCTGGCTAGAACAACGGCGTCTGCCGCCGCGGCAGCGGTATTCCAAAGTGTTCATACGCAAGTCTCGTAGCAACGCGGCCGCGCGGGGTCCGATCGAGAAACCCAATCTGGATCAGGAACGGCTCGTAAACCTCTTCGAGCGCATCTTCTTCCTCGGCAAGAGTCGCGGCCAGGGTGTTCAGCCCAACCGGGCCGCCATCGTACTTCTCAATGATCGTCAGCAACAGCCGTCGGTCGAGCTCGTCGAAGCCGTGCGCGTCCACCTCCAGCATCTTCAGCGCCGCTTCCGCGATAGGCCGATCAATCGTGCCCGTGCCACGAACCTGCGCATAGTCGCGCACCCGTCGCAGCAGTCGATTCGCTATGCGCGGGGTCCCGCGCGACCGCATCGCAATCTCCGCCGCACCATCCGCGTCGATCGGCACGTTCATCACCTCAGCCGAGCGCTCCACGATGAACCGCAGATCGTCCTCGTTGTAAAACTCCAGCCGCAGCAAAATGCCAAACCGCGACCGCAAAGGCGAGGAGAGCAACCCCGGGCGAGTCGTCGCGGCGACAAAGGTGAACGGCTTGATCTCCATCACATGCGTGCGCGCCGCCGGCCCCTGGCCGATGATGATGTCGAGCTTGTAATCCTCGAGCGCTGTGTAGAGCTTCTCTTCAAGCACCGGCTGCAGCCTGTGGATCTCATCCAGAAACAACACCTGCCGCTCCCGCAGGTTGGTCAGGATCGCGGTCAAATCGCCTTGGATCTGCAAAGCCGGCCCCGAGGTCTGCTGAAACCCGACATCCAGCTCATTGGCAATGATCGAGGCGAGCGTTGTCTTTCCCAGCCCAGGTGGCCCGAAGAGCAGCACGTGGTCCAGCGCTTCGCCCCGCGACTTCGCAGCTTGCAGCGCGATCGCCAGCTGCTCCTTCGCTTTAGGCTGGCCAATGAACTCGCTTAACACTCGAGGCCGAAGCTTGAGTTCAAACGAGTTCTCCTCATCGGCGCGAGCCGCAGAGACAAGACGTTCAGGATTGGATTGGGCCGAAGGCATCTACAAGGAAGTTTAGAACGGATTGTCGTAGCAAGCTCTCACCAGAAGCTTCGCCACACGTTTTGTTGAGGAAAAGCCCATCGTTGGTACCGGCGCCACGATCGAAGTCAGTGCTGCCTCTCGCCCTCTCTATGCGCTCCCAGCTATCCACGGTGCGGTATCCTTACACCCAGTATCGGAATCAATCAATTAGAGAACATCGCGGAAGGCCCGGATGGCCAGCAGGCAGAACGACAGAGGCACGGCGATTCCCGGCAAGCGTACCGACCTGCAACAGCTGGCGGCCTTTCTGGGGCTATCGAAGACGACTGTTTCATTCGTCCTGAACGATACTCCCCAGGCCCGCCAGCTCAGCGCCGAGACCCGCCGCAGGGTGCTCGAGGCGGCCAAGACCTTGAATTACCGCCCCAGCTACTACGCGCGCAACCTCCGCAAGGGCAGTAGTGAGTCCGTCGGCGTGATCGTGCCCGAGATGAGCGAAGGCTACTTTACACTGGTAATGGGCGGCGCCGAAGAATACCTGATCGAGAAGCACTACCTCTACTTCACGACCTGCCACTACTGGCGTCCTGAGCTCATGCAGGAGTACCCACGTATGCTGGAGGACCGCGGCGTCGAGGGTTTCCTGGTTCTGAATACCAACGTCGAGTTCAACACCCACCTGCCGACCGTCGCCGTCTCCGGCCATAAGACCGGGCCCAACGTCACCAACGTGACCCTCGATCACACTCTCTCCGCGCAACTCGCAATTCGCCACTTGCACGAGCTCGGCCACCGGCGCATCGCCTTCATGAAGGGCCAGCAGTTCTCGGTCGATTCCATCTTCCGCTGGAATGGGATCGTCGCCGCCGCCAAACAGTTTGGCATCAAGGTGTTGCCTGAGTTGACCATCGAATTGCAAGCCAACAGCTGGTCGCCGGAGTTGGGCTATGACCCGGTTAAGTTGTTCTTGGCCAGAAAACGGGAGTTCACCGCGATCTTCTGTTTCAACGATACGGCGGCAATTGGGGCAATCAGGGCGCTTGCCGAGTCCGGGCTGCGCATTCCCGAGGACGTCTCGGTGATCGGCTTCGACGACATCCTAAGCGCCGCCTATCAGCGCCCCAGCCTTACTACCATTCGCCAGCCGCTGCGCGCCATGGGCGCGATCGCCGCGCGTACGCTGCTCGAGAAGATCGCCCATCCGGAAGAAAAGTTTCCCGAGGAAATCGTGATGGGCCCGGAGCTTGTCGTCCGCGAGTCCTCCGGCAAAGTGAAGGCGCCGCGCAAGGGGAAGTCCTGACTCCGGAGCCCGCTCGATTTTAGGCGTTCCCGCTTGCCTCGTGCCCTGGGTCGTTAGGGTTGCCTGGCCGGACACTTGTTCTGGTCAAAAAATCGCGCAGACGCTCCGCCTCGTCGCGCTGCGCCTGGATCAGCAATCGCTGCCGCCGAAGCTGGTCAGGATTGTCGATGGCGCAGGCCGCCAGCTCGTCGCGGAGGGCGTCGACCTCAAGCGTCAGCGCCTTCGTCTCGATCGCACGGTGAAGTCGCTGGCTGATGTGGTAGGGGTCGGGTTGGTGATCAATGGATCGCATTCTTCTTGGTGTACTCGGGGTTTTGCTCTAAAGTCTCTCGACCCTTTGCCGATACTACGAGAAGAGCGACAATGCGGCCATATCACTTCCGTGTACCCGGAAGTGTGCGCGGTCACCGTCCCGACCTCAGAGAGCCGCGATGACCTCAATCTCCACCAGTGCATCCTTCGGTAACCGCGCCACCTCCACCGTTGAGCGCGCGGGCGCGACGGCACCTTCGGGCGCAAAATACTTGCCATAGATGGCGTTCATCGCCGCGAAGTCGTTCATGTCTTTGAGAAAGACGGTCGTCTTGAAGACCTGATCCAGACTCGAGCCCGCTGCTTCAAGCACCGCCTTGAGATTTTCCAGCACCCGAGTAGTCTGCCCTTCAATGCCGCCCGAGACGATTACTCCCGTAGCCGGATCGAGAGCAACCTGCCCTGAGGTGTAAAGAAAATCTCCAACACGAACGGCTTGAGAGTAGGGGCCGATGGCGGCTGGAGCATGAGAAGTGGAGATGGCGGTCTTGGTGGAAGAACTCATTCCTGAATTCTAGCTGGAGCGAGGCGCTACAGCTTCTGCGCCCGCTGCACATCCCTCACACCCGGAACCCGCCGCATGTTCGTCACGAGCTTGGTCAGGTGCCGAACATCCTCAGCTTCAACAATGAATTCAACCACCGCGCCACCCTCGTCATCGGACTTCGAATCGACGCCACGAATATTCGTACCGTCGTCGCTGATAATCGCGGTGAGTTCCTTGAGAATGCCAGGGCGGTCGTCGCAGAGAATCGTCAGCTTGACGGGATAGGTAATGGGCCGCGCCGAATTCCCAGATCCGTTGGAGGCGCCAGGGCGAGGCATCTGCGACCACTCGACCGTGATTCGGCGATCCGATTCATACAGCAGGTTCTGCACATTGGGGCAGTTGCGCGCATGCACGGCAACACCCTTGCCGCGCGTGACATAGCCGATAATCTCTTCGCCGCGAATCGGGTTGCAACATCGCGCGCGATAGATGAGCAGATCGTTCTGGCCCTCCACCTGGAGCGAGTCCGACCCGGTCGCAAGATGCACTCTCGTGACCGCGTCCGAGACCGTCGGCTTCGCCTCCACTCCAGACTCGAGCTCGCCGGCTGCGGGCGCGCTAATGACTCCGGGTGACAGCTTGTTCAATACCTGGCGCGCGGAGTATTTACCAAATCCAATCGTCCCCAGCAGATCGTTCGGCGTCGCAACGCCATACTCGCCGGCAACGCGCGCGTAGTCGGAGTCCATGAAACTTGCCGAGCGATACCTTGTACTTGCGGGCCTCGCGTTCGAGCAGCTTACGCCCGATCTCAATCGCGCGTTCCCGCTGGTGCTCGTTGAGCCAATGCTTGATCTTGTTCCGCGCGCGCGAGCTCTTAACGTAAGTCAGCCAGTCCCGGCTCGGCGTGTGTCCGTTCTGGGTGATGACTTCGACGATGTCGCCATTGCGCAGCTTCGACCGCAGCGGTGCGATGCGCCCATTCACCTTCGCGCTGACCGTTGTGTTGCCGACTTCGGTGTGGATCGAGTAAGCAAAATCGATCGGGCTCGCGTCCTTTGGCAGCACCACGACCTTGCCCTTCGGCGTGAAAGTGTAAACCTCTTCGGGATACAGATCGATCTTCAGCGTCGAGAGAAATTCGTTCGGGTCGGTCATCTCCCGCTGCCACTCGACCAGCTGCCGCACCCACGCCAGACGCTGTTCGTCGCGCGCGCTGATCGGCGAGCCGCCGGCCTTGTATTTCCAGTGCGCCGCAATGCCTTCCTCGGCAATGCGATGCATCTCTTCGGTGCGGATTTGCACCTCAAACTGGTGCCCGCGCTCACCAATCACAGTAGTGTGCAGCGACTGATACAAATTTGGCCGCGGCATGGCGATGAAGTCCTTGATACGTCCCGGCACCGGCCGCCACAGTCCATGAATGATGCCAAAAACCGCATAGCAATCGGCAACGCTGGTGGTGATCACGCGGATCGCCAGCAAATCGTATACCTGATCGATCTGAGTGTCAGCCTCCTGCAGCTTCTGGTTCACGCTGTAGAGCCGCTTGATGCGCCACTCGACCCGCGCTTTGATTCCTTCTTCATTGAGCCGGTCGGTGAGCGTTGCCTCGACGTTGGCAAGAAACTCCTCACCCTCCGTGCGCCGCGAATCGACCGCGTTCTGCACCTGCTCATAGGTAAAAGGATCGACATAGCGGAATGCCAGGTCTTCAAGCTCGCCGCGCACCTTGCCCATGCCCAGCCGATGCGCCAGCGGCGCGTAAATATCCAGCGTCTCTCTCGCGATCGCTTGCTGTCGTTCAGGCTTAAGATGCTCCAGCGTGCGCATGTTATGAAGCCGGTCGGCAAGCTTGATGATCACCACGCGAACATCGCTCACCATCGCCAGCAGCATCTTGCGAACATTCTCCGCCTGGCGATCTTCGCGATTGGCAAACTGGATCTTGTCGATCTTGGTGACGCCCTCGACGATGTGCGCCACCTGCTCGCCAAAACGCTCCGAGATGTCCTCCGACGTTACCGGAGTATCTTCAACCGCATCATGCAGCAAACCAGCGGCGATCGCCGTAGAGTCGAGCTTCATCTCCGCCAGCACCTGCGCCACTTCCAGCGGATGCAGCACATAAGGCTCGCCCGAGGCACGCTTCTGCGCGCCGTGGTGCTCCACGCAATAGTCCCAGGCCTTGCGAATGATTCTCTGTATCGTCGGAGGGGCGGTTCTTGCGGACAGTCTCGATCAGCTCGTCGAACTTCGCGGCAAGCATATCCCGGTCGGCTTCCGAGATCTCAACTGGAGCTGTCTTAGCCGTCGCCATATCTGATTATAGGCTGTCTGAGAATCGTCTCCAAGCGGGTGCCGGGGGGGGGGTGGCAATCAAGGATTCACCCCACGGTCGGGAGCGCGCATAGACTCCAAATAACTCACGCCACACAACTTAAAGAGCAGTAAGAGCATCCTCTTCGCATGCCTTTAATATTGATTCTTATCATTTTGTTGTTACTCTTCGGCGGCGGTGGCTACTACATGGGCCCCGGGGTCGGCTACTACGGCGGCGGAGGAGTCAGCCTCATACTCGCCATAATCATCATTTATCTACTCTTTGGCAGAGGGCGAAGCAGGCTTTAGAGCTACGCTTTCGCAGACTAAGTAATCTCCAACGGAACCGGGTATCGCTGAGCCTGAGAGGGCCGAATGTGAGCTCGAGTTCGACTCGTTCGCATTGATGTTACAACAAACCTATGCCTGCCTCTGCCACTCCAATCAAGCCTTCCGATCGTGCCCAGGTTCTGATCAATAACCGTCAGACCAAGATGGCCAAGTCCGCCCACGCCTACGTGCGTGGAAACACCCTTCAGTTCTACCAGTGGCTCAAGAAGAACTCCGCTGGCGCCATTCCGGAAGGGCCACCGATCTGGATCTGCGGCGATTGCCACGTCGGCAACATCGGGCCTCTGGCAGACTCAACTGGCAAGATTGAGATTCAAATCCGCGATCTGGACCAGACCGTTATCGGCAATCCAGCTCACGATCTCGTTCGTCTGGCGCTATCGCTGGCGACCGCCGCGCGCGGGTCCGACCTGCCCGGGGTCACCGTCGTCAAAATGATGGAGGAGATGATCGCTGGGTACGAAGAGGCCCTGAAAACTCCGAGAGGAAGACTCAAGGCAAACGAGGATGATCTGGCTCCGATTCGAGTTGTCCTCGAACAATCCCGCCGCAGGCGCTGGCATCATCTTGCGGAAGAGCGCATCGAAGATGTCAAACCTGAAATTCCAATAGGGAAGCGCTTTTGGAGACTTGACGAAAAAGAGCGCACGGCGATCGTCAAGCTCTTCGAGGAAGAAGCGGTAGTTGAGAAAGTGACCCGTTTCAAAGACCGAAAATCCGGTACGAAAATTACCGTGGCCGACGCCGCGTACTGGATGAAAGGCTGCAGCTCGCTCGGACGTCTGCGCTATGCCGTGCTGTTGGAGGTCGGCAAGAAAAGCGATCGAAGCTATTGCCTGATCGACCTGAAGGAAGCAACTGAGGCGGCTGCGCCGCATGCGAAAATGACGGTTCGCAACAATGCGGAAAGGGTAGTGACCGGTGCCTGCGAATTGTCACCTAACCTGGGAGAGCGGATGCTAGCCGTCAAGCTATTAGGAAGAGACCTTGTCATGCGCGAGCTGATGCCCCAGGACCTCAAGTTCGACCTCGATCGTCTCACCCAGGAGGAAGCCGTCGCCGCCGCCCGGTATCTTGCCGGCGTGGTCGGCAAGGCCCACGGAAGACAAATGGAGGCCAAGACAAGGTCGTCATGGCTAAGCAAATTGAAAAGGCAGCATCCCAAAGACCTCCATGCGCCTAGTTGGCTTTGGTCAAGCGTCGTGGCCCTGATCGCCGACCATGAGACCGCATATCTCGAACACTGTCGCCGCTACGCACAGGTTGCTTAAGGCGGGGTGCGCCACTCCTGCAGTTTCAAAGCCCCTCTGGCAGGCAAAGAAAGGGGGGGCCGGCAAAAGCCGGGCCCCCCTTTCGTATCGGACTTCGATGTGACTTAGGCTGCTTCTGTCTCCACTGCCGGTGCCTTCGCCAAAGCATCCTTCGCCTGGCTCGCCAGCGCAGCAAATCCAGCCGGATCGGCAACCGCAATCTCAGCCAGCACCTTGCGATCAAGCTCCACTCCGGCCAGCTTCAGGCCGTGAATGAAGAGCGAATAGGTGGTGCCGTTCAGCTTGGCAGCAGCATTGATACGGGCAATCCACAGCGAGCGGAACTGCCGCTTCTTCTGCTTGCGCCCGATATAGGCGAACTTCATTCCGCGCTCAACAGCTTCCTGAGCGGCCTGATACAGCTTGGATTTGGTAAGGAAGTATCCGCTCGCGCGTTTCAGGATCTTTTTGCGGCGGTCGTTACGTTTCGTTCCACGTTTTACGCGGGGCATGGGTCGATCTCCTTTATCAAGCTATGAGCAATCGTGCTCAAGGCTCTCGTTGTGCGGCTGGAGGCAGGAGCGTTCACCCATGGGGGTTAGGCTTTCGAACCTCTTCACTCGCTTGTTTCTGATCTCTCGGCCCTCAAATCAAGCTGCCGGGGGCCATTCAGCATGGCCCAGGTCTAAAAAAAGACCGATCGCAGGTACTCCAATCAAATATGGATTGATCAGGCGTACGGAATCATGCGGGCTACCTTGGCGTAATCGGCGTCCGAAACCAGCGCAGAATGTGCAAGTTTGCGCTTGGTCTTGGTCTCCTTCGACGTCAGGATGTGGCGCATCTTCGACTGGCCGCGCTTGATCTTGCCGGTCCCAGTCTTCGAGAAGCGCTTCGCCGCGCCTTTATGGGTCTTCAATTTGGGCATGGTTGTCCTGCTGGATTTCTCGTCTTTACAACATCATCCAGTATACGGGAGCCGCGCCATTCCGCAAAGCGCGAATCACTTCGGCCAGCGGACATTCAGCGCATAGACTTCCTCGGTGCCGATGTTCCGGGTGAAGATCGGCGACCCATCCGGCGCAACGTCGATGTCGCCGGCCCATCCCATATTGCGCGCCCGGCTGGGTTCCGTCATGCTCGTAAGCATCTCGATCTTGCGATCGGCAAATCGCAGCCGCCAGGCCTTTTGGTCTTCGCCTCCGGTCTCATAGTAGACATATTTGCCGTCCGGCGAGACCTCAAAAATACCGGTAGTATTTACCGTTGCAATATCCGTCCATTTCTGTGTTCTGAGATCGAAGGTCAGAAACTTCGTGTGATCTGGCGAGAGGCCCAGGATACTGTTCTGGTCGATCCAATATCCCCCAATATCGTTGGACGAGGGAACAACCGTCGTCTCGCCGCTTCGCATATCGTAAATTGCTAGCTCCCCTTTAATGGAGATCAGCAAAAAATTCCCATCGGGAGACCAATCTCGTGCCTGCCAATAAAGGTCACCCTCGTGCTTCGCGATCGTCTTAGGCGGCAGCGTCCCACTCATATCGACCACCATAAGATCGTCGGATGATGAGGACGTGAACGCCACTTTGGTTCCATCCGGAGAGATGTGCGGGACGTTGACGACCATCGGAGGATAGGTCACCCGCATTTTTTCACTTCCGTCGCTGCGGCTTCGCCACAGACTTCCATCGGGATACGAATCGTAGGCCACCCATTGCCCATCCCGGGAAAACGTCGGATTTGTTGCGGAAATCCCGGAGAGAAACGGCAGGAACTGGCGCGAGTTCATATCGTAGCGAACCAACTCGCCGCGCTGCGCCGTGCCAATCGCGAACACCTGCTTCCCGTCCCGGCTCACAGACACCCCCGAATAGGAAAGCGGCCCAGCCGTGAGCTGGATTGGCGAGCTTGACCGGCGAAAGAGCGTCTTTCCCATTGGAAGCGCCCAGATATCCTGCCTGATATCGCCATTAAAGTCCTGATACAGCAGGTACTTGCTGTCGGGGGTCCAGACGCCGCAGCACACAGGAGAACTATCGTACAGAGTGCGCATTCGCTTGCCGTCGGACCCAACCTCGATCAGGGAAAAGTCACTAGCATGCCCCTCCCTCGTAAGGGCTATCCGCCGGCCGTCCGGTGAAACACTTGGAAAATAAGCATCACCGGTTACCGAAGCAAGCGTGTGCGGGTTAGCGCCGTCTCTATCAGCAATGAGCAAATCGCTATCATGCGTGAAAACCAGGTGGCCATCCGCAAAATATCCCGCGCCTCCTGACACCTCAATGTTTCCCATGCGGCGCGGCTCTCCCGCCGGAAGTGGAATTGACCATAGGGAGCCTATGGGGACATAGAAAGTGTCCTCAAATGGAGCAGTCACGGCGAGAGCCGTCGAACCGTCAGGCGCAAGCCCGACGAGCGCGAGATCGTGGAATGAGGTATCAATCGAAGCTGTAGGGCCTCCGGTTACCGAGACCTGCGCTATCTTCCGATTCCTCAACGGACCCTCAATGAAATAGATCCTGGATCCATCCGTGAAAGTCCCGCCCGGGCCCGGCTTCTGCTCGCCATCGTCGGTAAGCTGCGTGACCGACTCCACCACCGGAACAGCAGGCGGGGTTCGCCACCAGACGACACCTATCCCTACGAACGCAACCACCGCGCCGGCTGCCACAGCTGTCCATACCCAGATCCGTCTCGATGGCCCGTCCTGCCCGGCAACCGACACCGCCGCGCCGCTCGATTCCGACAACGCCTCCAAGGCAAACGCCAAATCCGAAGCTGACTGAAACCGCAACTCCGGGTCCTTCTCCAGGCACCGTTTCACGACTCGCACCAGTGCTGGAGGCGTATTCGGAGCAAGTGCCGAGATCGCCGGCGGTTCCTCATTCAGGATTGCCGCCATCGTCTCCGACGAGGTCGGTCTTTCAAAGGCCCTTCGCCCCGCAAGCATCTCGTAAAGGATCGCCCCGAAGGCGAAGATGTCGGTCCGGCCATCGACCGCCAGCCCACGCACCTGCTCCGGAGACATATAGCCAACCGTTCCTATCACCATCCCGGGCTCGGTTCCATCCGCCATTTCCGTCTCGTCAGAACTCCGCTGACGCCGCGTCAGCTTCGCCAATCCAAAGTCCAGCACCTTGATCCGGCGCTGCTTCAGCACGAAGATGTTCGCCGGCTTGATGTCGCGATGCACAATGCCCTTGGAGTGCGCCGCATTGATCGCCCCGGCAATCTGAACTCCAAAATCAACCAAGGTCTCAAGCGGCAGCGGCTTGCCAGCCATTCTTTGCTTAAGCGTCTGACCTTCGAGCAACTCCATCGCAATGAAGACCCTGCCGTCGACTTCATCAACTTCATAAATCGTGCAGATGTTTGGATGGTTCAGCGCCGAAGCCGCCCGCGCCTCCAGGCGAAACCGTTGCAGCGCCCGGGGATACCCCGCAACTTCCTCAGGAAGAAACTTCAGCGCCACATGGCGGCGCAGCTTCAGGTCCCCCGCCTCATAGACGACGCCCATGCCCCCGCTGCCAATCTTGCCCACAATGCGATAGTGGCCAATGACCGTCCCGGCCGGAATGCCAACCGAGTTACAGTCTCCGGATCGGGGCCGAGGCAGAGGCGTATCGGACGAGGCAGCAAACGCCGGCCTCTCGATAAACTCGCCCGCCTTCTCATGCTGGGCAAGGAGCGATTCAACCTCGCGCCGCAGCGACTCGTCCCCCGCGCACGAATCCTCCAAAACGCTTGCACGACGGCCAGAGTCGGCGTCCAGCGCCTTGTGAAAGATACTCTCGACCTTTTGCCAGCGTTCAGGATTCATCGGTCTTTCCACTTCTGTGCCTCATCACTTGGGCCACCGCACAGTCAGCGCATAGATTTCCTGTCTGCCGATGTTCCGAGTAAATATCGGCGACCCATCCGGCGCAGCGTCGATGGAACCAACCCATCCCAAATCTCGCGCCAGGCTGCCCTCCTTCATGCTCGTGATCATCTCGATGTGGCGATCGGCGAATCGCAACCGCCATGCCTTCGGTTCTTCGCCGCCGGTCTCGTAGTAGACATACTTGCCGTCCGGCGAAACCTCCCAGGCGGCGAGAGTCCCAACTGCGGCGAGGTCCGTCCACTTTTGTGTCCTGAGATCGAAAGTCAGAAACTTTGCGTTATCTTGCGAGATGCCCAGGATAGTGTTCTGGTCGATCCAAAGCCCCCAAAGGTCTTTCGGCGACGGAACAGCCGACGTCTGGCCGCTTCGCAGGTCGTAAATCCCTAGCTCCCCTCCAACAGAGATCAGCAGAAGGTTCCCGTCAGGCGACCAGTTTTCCGCCTGCGCCCAATGCCAAGAATCCCCTCTCGCGACCGTCTTAGGCGCTAGTGCCCCGTTCATATCGACCACTATGAGCTCGTTGGGGGGAAAAGAGGTGAACGCCACTGTAGCCCCATCCGGAGAGATGTGCGGACTGCTGACCTTCATCGGAGGGTAGGTCAGCCTCTTCTTTTCGCTTCCATCGCCGCGGCTTCGCCACAAATCTCCGTCGGGGTAAGAAACGTAAGCGACCCATTGCCCGTCGCGGGAAAACGTCGGTTCTATCGCCGAAATTCCCGACAGAAACGGCAGGAACTGGCGCGATTTCATATCATAGCGAACCAACTCGCCGTGATGCGTCCTTCCAATCGCGAAGACCTGCTTCCCATCCCGGCTCACCGATACGCCCGAATAGGAGAGCGGCCCAGCCGTGAGCTGAATTGGCTGGCCTGAGCGGCGAAAAAATGTCCTTTCCATCGGGATCGCCCAGATATCCTGCCTCCTGTCGCCGTACCAGTCGTTACTCAGCAGGTACTTGCCGTCGGGGGTCCAGACGCTGCGGCCCAGAGGAGGACCATCGTACACAGTGCGCATTCGCTTGCCATCTGACCCAACTTCGACCAGGGAAGGAGTTTGACCCGACGATCCGTTCATGAAGACGATTTGATGTCCGTCCGGTGAAACACTTGGGAAATAAGCAATACCCATTGTGGAAGCAAGCTTGCGCGGGTTGGCGCCGTCTGCGTCGGCGCCAAGTAGAGCGCGCTCTTGCGTGAAGACCAGGTGGCCGTCCGGAAAATATCCAGCGCCCCCAGTCCCCCCAAAGTTTCCCACGCGGCGCGGCTCTCCCGCAGGAAGCGGAATCGACCATAAGGGGCCATCAGGGGGAATATCAGGCTCAAAGTGGCCACTCGCGACGAGGGCAGCTGAGCCATCGGGCGTCAGCCCGAGGATCGCGATATTGTGGAGCGAGGTCTCAATCGAAGCTGTCGGGCCGCCGGTTACCGAGACCTGTACAAGCTTCCAACTCGCCGTCGAGCCCTCATTGAAATAGATCCGCGATCCGTCCGTGAAGGTCGCGCCGGGGCTCGGTTTCGGCTCGCCGTCATCGGTCAGCTGAGCGACCGAAGTCACGACTGGAATGGCGGGCGTTCGCCACCAGACAACGCCAAGCCCAGCAAGCACAAACACAGCGCCGGCTGCCACAGCCGTCCACACCCAAATCCCTCCAGAGCGAGATCTCGGGCCGCGATTCGGTTCATTCCGCGAGTCCGACAGCGCCTCCAGCCCAAACGCCAGATCAGCTGCTGACTGGAAGCGCTGTTCAGGGTCCTTTTCGAGGCAACGTTTGACAACTCGCACCAGTGCCGGAGGCGTTTTCGGTGCAACCTCCGAGAGCGCGGGCGGTTCTTCGTTGAGAACGGCGGCCATCGTCTCCGACCAGGTAGGCTTTTCAAAAGCGCGGCGCCCGGCAAGCATCTCGTACAGGATCGCGCCAAAGCCGAAGATGTCGGTGCGGCCGTCGACCGCCAGCGCCCGCACCTGCTCCGGAGACATATAGCCAACCGTGCCCATCACCATCCCAGGCTCGGTTCCGTCATTCATTCCGGCTTCGCTGGAGTCCATCTGCCGGCGCGTCAACTTCGCCAGCCCGAAATCCAGCACCTTGATCCGGCGCTGCTTCAGCACGAAGATGTTCGCCGGCTTGATGTCGCGATGCACAATGCCCTTGGAGTGCGCCGCATTGATCGCCCCGCGATCTGAATCCCCAAGTGGATGGCCATCTCAACCGGTAATCGCTTGCCGGCCATCAATTGCTTCAGCGTCTGCCCTTCGAGCAACTCCATGGCGATGAAGACTCTGCCGTCAACTTCATCCACTTCATAAATCGTGCAGATATTCGGATGGTTCAGCGCCGAAGCCGCCCGCGCCTCCAGCCGAAACCGCTGCAGTGCGTGAGGATGCTCTGCAACTTCCTCAGGAAGAAACTTCAGCGCTACGCGGCGGCGCAGCTTCAGGTCCTCCGCCTCATAGACGACGCCCATGCCGCCGCCGCCAATCTTGCCCACAATGCGGTAGTGACCGATGACGGTTCCCGCCGGAATGCCCACCGAGTTCGAGTCTCCGGAACGAGGCCGTAACGAGAGGGGCGCATCCTCAGAATCGGCAAAGGCCGGCCGCTCGATAAACTTCCCGGCATTCTCATACTGGGCAAGCAGCGATTCCACCTCGCGCCGCAACGACTCGTCTCCGGCGCACGAATTATCGAGCACGCTCGCACGATGGCCAGAGTCGGCGTCCAGCGCCTTCTGGAAGACACTCTCGACTTTGTGCCAGCGTTCAGGATCCATCGACCTTGCTACCCATTTCCCGAAGCAGCCACGCTTTGGCCATTCTCCAGTCGCGCGCGACCGTTTCTGGCGAGACCTTCAGGACTTCGGCCGTCTCTTCCACGCTCAAGCCGCCAAAGTAACGCAGCTCGACGACCCGGCTCTTGCGTTCATCCACCAGGGCAAAGGCTTTGAGCGCGTCGTCTACAGCGATCACATCGGCATGCGAGGTTGCCGCCACCTCGGGCGCTTCATCGAGCGGAACGACAAATGCGCCCCCGCCCCGCTTATCGGAGCGTCGATTCCGCGCCATGTCGGTAAGGATACGCCGCATCTGCCGCGCGCAAAGAGCGAAGAAATGGGCCCGGTTCTGCCAGTCCACCTCCTGCAAATCGGAGAGCCGCAGGTAGAGCTCATTGATCAGAGCCGTGGTCTGCAAAGTATGGCCATCGCGCTCTCGCGCCATGCAGCGACGCGCCGCAAGATGCAGTTCGCGGTAGACCTCGGGCGTCAGCTTCTCCAGCGCGTGCTCGTCGCCTCCGCGCCACGCTTGCAAAAGCTCCGTAATTTCATGTCCGGCAGGTTCGCGGCTCTCGGTCATGGAATGACCTCGTACAGAGGACTTTAGCTGAACTGAGTCCTAACGCCCGCGAATGCGGAGCATTATTTCTCGCCACCCATACCGGAGGAAATTATTTCCGCGCCGCGTTACAGGTTTTGCCCGCGGCTTTCGCTATAGAGAGTGAACCACAAAATAAGCGCGGCTGTCAGGAATAAATCGCCGCCCCGCCCTATGGAGGAAGTCATGAAAAAACACATCGCAGCTCTCTTCGGTTTCGCTTTACTGCTGGCGGCAGCTTCCGCCCACGCACAGATCACCGAGACCATCCAGGTCAAGGTCCCGTTCCCGTTTGTCGCCGCTGGCAAGCAGTGGCCGGCAGCGGATTACAAGGTCAAGATCACCCAACCCACAGGACTCATCACGCTCAGCGCGGCAAACGTCGGGCCGGCGATCGTGATGTCCAACACCAACCAGCATCCTGGAAGGGAAGGCGGCAAGTCCTACATGCAGTTCGAGCGCTACGGCGATAGCTGGGTACTCGAACAAGTCGCCTACGACGGCACCGAGCAGGTGCTGCATCGGAGCAAGATCGAACGGCAACTCGCCCAGCTCAAACCCTCTGGCCAGCAAACGCTCATGGCCTCCAACGCGTCCGGACACTAGCCGACGAAGGAATCGAAATCTACAGTTGCCACCCGGGGACGTGCCAAGTGCGTGTCCCCTTTTTTTCAGCCGTTCGCGGGATGCGCCGAGAGGCCCGTCTCGCGCATGCTTTTTTTTCGGGAGCCTCGGCTTTTGGGGAACTGGAACGGGACGACTGCCATTCCCCAAAATGCAAAGCATGGTCAGGACCCAATTTCCGTGCCCATTGTCGCCTAAATTGGCGGATGGTAGTCACCTGAAAAAATATTCCAAACCCTCCTGTCGATTTCACGGAGTACAAACGTCGTGTGCACAGGAGGAAGAAAAAATGCAATTTCTCGCCCTGATTTATGAAGACGAAGCCCGCTTTGCCAAGGGTTACGACGAAGCCGAGTTTGCCGAATACGGAACCTTCGGCAAGAAACACGCCGCAGCCATCAAGGGAGGCAACGCCCTGCAATCCACCCCCACCGCCAAGACCGTCCGCGTCCGTGGCGGCAAAACCGTCACCACCGACGGCCCCTTCGCCGAAACCAAAGAGCAGCTCGGCGGCTACTACCTGCTCGAAGCTGCAACTATCGACGAGGCCGCCAAAATGTCCGCCGAAATCCCCGGCGCGCGATTCGGTTCCGTCGAAATCCGCCCCATCATGGTCTTTTCATAGTCTGGCGGGAACGCCGGTCCCGGCCGGCGTTGTCCTTCCTTTTCATCGAGCACATGGTCAGGAGGCATCATGAACGCAACTGCTGTTCCCGCCCTTGCGTGCCCCGAGCTAACCCCGGAGGAGATTGCAAAGGCCGCTCGCCATCTCATGCAGACCCGAGACGCCCTGCTTGAGTCCGTGGCCGATCTGTCCGCTGCACAATGGGAATTCAAACCCGCGCCAGACCGGTGGTCGATCGCCGAAACCCTCGAACATATCATCCTGGTCGAGACCGCGATTTTGCGTAATGTCAGAGCGACGATCGATGCGCCACTGGCGCCGCCCGAGTGGGAGCCCTCCCGGGTGGACGACTTCATCGTGAACGAGGTTCCCAGGCGGACCAGGTATGCCGACCGCCAGGGTCCGCCGAAGTTTACCGCGCCGCCACAGCTATGCCCGATTGGGCGATGGAGTACGACCGAAGCAGTGGCCGTCTTCCTCGATAGTCGCGAACAGAACCTCCAAATGCTGACGCCCGCACTCCTCCGCGGACGCGTCATTCCCCATCCCGCGTTAGGTCCATGGGACGGCTATCAATGGCTTCTCGCTGCCGCCTCGCATTGCTCCCGGCACACCGGCCAAATCAATGAAGTGAAGCAAGAGCCGGATTTTCCCTCGCCGTGCGCCGCGCGTTCCGCGCTTGCGGTACATTGAGGGCAGCCATGCGCTACATCATGTTGATCTATTCGCAGGAAGACGAGACCGCGACCGCCGAACAACATGGCGCGGTCGCCGAAACTCACCGCGCCTTGTTGGCGGAAACCAGCCGGCGCGGAATCCTCCACGGCGCCGAACCGCTCGCCGCGAGTACGACCGCAACATGCGTCCGCATGAAGGAAGGCAAAGCCATAGTCACCGATGGTCCGTACGCCGAGACCAAGGAGCAATTGGCTGGTTTCTACATCCTCGATTGCGAAAACCTGGATGAGGCCATCGAGTGGGCCGCAAAAATCCCCACCGCCTGCCAGGGAGCCTCCGGGCTAGTGGAGATCCGACCGCTTCGAGAGATGAGCCGCGTGCCGGAAGCACCATGAATCGATTCCGAACTAACGAATGAACGACCTGCAGGCCACCATCGAGTCGGTCTTCCGCAACGAATCCGGCCGCATCATTGCCGGCCTGATCCGCGTCTCCCGCTCCTTCGATCTCGCCGAGGAGGCGATGCAGGACGCCTTCGCCGCCGCCGTCACCCATTGGGCCACCGACGGCGTCCCGGTCAATCCGGCCGCTTGGATCACCGCGGCAGCGCGCCGCAAGCTGATCGACTACGCGCGCCGCGAGCAAACCCGCCGCAACAAGGAAGACCAGCTGATTTATGAAACCGAATCAAGCTACGACGCATTTGGCCCGGAATTTGATTCCGGCATGAACTCCCCCGTCGAGGACAATCGTCTGCGCCTGATCTTCACCTGCTGCCACCCGGCGCTGAACCAGGAGGCGCAGATCGCGCTCACCCTTCGCACGCTCGGCGGACTCACAACCACGGAAATCGCCCGCGCCTTTCTCATTCCCGAGCCGACACTCGCCCAGCGGCTCGTTCGCGCCAAGCGCAAGATCGAGCAGGCGCGCATCCCCTACGAGGTACCTCCACAAGATCGCCTCCCGGAACGTCTCTCCAGCGTGCAGGCAGTCCTCTATCTCATCTTCAACGAGGGCTACTCGGCCAGCTCCGGCGACAGCCTCGTCCGCCGGGAATTATGTGTCGAGGCCATCCGGCTCGCGCGAATCCTCAACACCCTCATGCCCGGCAATCCCGAGGTCATGGCGCTTCTCGCCCTGATGCTGCTCCACGACTCCCGCCGCGACGCTCGTTCCACAGCCGGAGGTGATCTGGTGCCGCTCGAAGAACGGGACCGTACTCTCTGGCATCAAGATCAAATCGCCGAAGGCATCGATCTCGTCGTGCGCGCACTGGGGCGCCGGAACCTTGGCCCATATCAGCTCCAGGCCGCAATCGCCGCAGTCCACGCCGAAGCCGACAAGGCAAGCGAAACCGACTGGGCCCAGATCGCCGCGCTCTACGCTATCCTCGCCACCCTCCAGCCGTCGCCGATTGTCTCTCTCAACCACGCCGTTGCAGTCGCGATGAGTGTGCAGCTCGAAGACGGGCTGGCTCTCATCGATGGCCTCGGCGTCTCCGGCGAACTCGATTCCTATCACCTCTACCACGCCGCTCGCGCCGATCTGTTCCGCCGCCTGACTCGAAACACCGAAGCCCGCGAAAGCTACCAGCGCGCCCTGGCTCTCGCCACCAACGCCGTCGAGCGCCGCTACCTCTGCCGCCGCATCTCCGAACTCGAATCACCGAAGTGAGATCGACAACCTCACCCGCGCGTCCGGAATCTATTGACCCGCCAGCGCGACCTCTAGATTCCCAAACCGTCCCGTAGACTGGTCCCGAACTCCAAGCACCACCGAAGCCGCGCCCGGCTTCAGCGCAATCGTCTGTTTCGCGCGAAGCCCATCCATATTCAATGCCGCCCGTCGCTCCGGGCTTACCGTGCTCGTTACCCGCACCAGAGATGTCGCGATAGCCTTCCCCTTGGCGTCATACTCGACAATCGCGCAATCGGCGGAGGCGACCAGTTGCCCGGACGCGTCCGTCTGATACTCGATCGTGTGCGGATCGATCCGGTACTCCACATTCGCCCCGTCAGCCGACCTGGTGACCTTCGCGGAGAAGAGCACATCGGTCACAGCCGGAGCGCCGTGCCCCAACGCCAGCCGAAACTCCTCTTTCGTCGGAGTCGGCGTCGACTGCGGATCTTTCGCATAGTAGCCTTCGCGATAAATCAGCTGATTTCCCGGCTCGTCCAGGCTCAGCTGAATCCTGCGGTAGCCGCCCTTCCACTCCGTGTTCGCCGGGGTGTAAGAGATCGTGTAGTAGCTCTCGCTTCGAGCGAACTCATTCCGAAGCGTCTTGGCAATGTCATTGTTGAAGCTCGCCACTCCGCCAGTGGCTTTCGCAATCTCCAGCATTTCGCCCTTCTGTGCAGCCTTCAGTTGGTCGTCCTTCTTGAAATCGATTGTTTTATCAGCGGTCTTCCCGAGGCTCAGAAAGTCTCCTCCTGTATCGGCGGCCGTCACGCCATCAACATCCGGCGCAGCGACACCGCGAGCGTCGATCGGATAAATCGCGACCCGCGCAAGTTGAAGTTCTTTGTCGGTCTCCTCCTGCTTCGGGCTCGTTTGAACGCCGGTTTCGGCAGGACCGGTGGGGTGCATAAAGTCGAAGCCAACACTGCTGAAAGGTTGACCTTGTAACGGAAATCCGCCGGAAAGCCAATACACATTCTTTCTCCCCGGATATTGAACCAGCCACTTCGCAAGGACTGAAAAGTTATCGAGGGTCTTTTGCCCGTGCTGCGCTTGCCTCTCAATGTCCGTTCGTGCCTGAACATCGGGCGAACTCATGCCAGACATAGCCCCACGCTCGACGAAGCTGGCTGGCTCTGAAGAACTGCTCGGGGGCAGTCCGTTCTTCTCCAAATAGCGCGAGGCGGCTCCCGCACCGTCCTGAAAAGAAGTGATCACGTTGATCTTGCCAGCCATCGTGACGAGAGAGACCGGCTGATCGGCAGGCAGCTGTTTCACAAACTGCTTCAACTGCCTTAGCATCCCTGACTGGTCAGCCGCCGTCGTGTTGAACTGATCGACCAGTAATACATTCCACGTTGCAGGAGCGTTGGCCGGCTTATTGCTCGCGCTGATCGTGCCGTCCGGTGCTGCAGACTCATTAGCAACCGGCCTGTGCTCCTCGCCCTTATGCTCTTCGACACTCGCAAGCTTCTGCACCACGCCGTCTTCCTTCAGCACAAAATCCCCAGCTTTTAACCCTGTGACCGGAGCGCCTTTCTTATCCAGCACCACCGCGTCCACCACCACCAGCCGGACTTGCGTCCGTATTGTCGCCACGGGAGCCAAAGTCTGCGAATCGGCTGGCGGTTGCTCAACATACGGCTGGTTGTAATATCCCGCGCTGGTCCGCGCCGTCAGCCCAGCCTTCGCCACCTTTACTTCTAAGGAGTGGTAGTCATTCACCGTCTCCGAAGGCGACACCTGCACTCCGATCCTGTAGTAAACGCCGGCCTCCGCCACGCAACTCGCAATCTCTCCTGCCAGATCATTGGTTCCATTCAGCACCCGGCCTCCGCTCTGCAACGCCAGCACCGGCAGCGCCAGGTTGCCGGACTCGGTGTCCTTCGCGCTCGTGACCGGCTTCAGGAAATTCTGGTAATAGATGCTGTGCGGCAGACCGCTTTCAGAGCTCAGCGAATCCACGCTATAGAGAGTCGTACGCGACTGCCGCAAGTCCTTCGAAAAAGTGACGATCGAGTCCCAATTCCGGTGCCTGTCTCCGTCGGTCGATCCGTAGTGAGCACCTGCCAGCATCGGCCACCCCGGTCCGAGCCAAAGCAAAAGCTTTCTCCCCGGCTTTTGACCCGTGTAGGTAAGCATGTGACTCAGTGTCGCCAGCGAAAGCTGGTAGCGTTCGACCGTCCCGTTCCCGCCCATCGCCGAGTTGATCGTGTGGATCGGGATCGGCATCTTTTCGAGTTCCGCAATCAGCACGCTTCCATCTTGCGTGGGCTGGTCGATCTTCACTCCCGAGTCAGAAAACAGCGCAATCGAGATCGGAACCGGCAAGTGCCCGCCGCTCCGGCTCAGGTATTTTGTCATCTGGTCGCGCTCTGCCGCCACGCTCTGGAAGCTGTTATTCACCTCATCCACAAGCAGAATCACTTGAACGGCATCCCCCGTCGCCGCGCCGTCCACTGCACGAAACGAGATAATCTTGCCCAGTTGATGATTGTCCAGAACGCTGACGTCACTCTCAGAAAGCCCCGAGGCCGGCTGCCCCGACGAATCCGTTACAGTCACGTCCAGGGTCATCTGCCCAACTTGTTTGGCAGAAGCGCCCGGGGTCGCCTGAGGCTCCAAGGGGCGCTGAAGCAGTCCCTTCGGCTGCGAAGCAGCGGAGGATCCGTTGTCTTGCGAAAAGGAGAGTTGCACTGGAGAGAAATGCAAAAGCGCGATTGCAAGTGAGAGAATTCTGAGGCGGCGACCAGGAAATAAAATCGAATTTCTCCCGTTCCGATCGGTCCTGCCAGACACGCGACTCAAAAGAAACTCCTCAAAGGCCATCGCTTATACATCCACCTGATGGTGTGATGACGCGACTTACCATAGGACGATTCTAGTCGTCTCGCAGACTCTCTCGCTGCGCCTCGAGCGCCCGCCAGCCCGCCGGATCGTGCCCGGGGAAGTGAGCCCAGGTGATATGTTGAACCTTTGGCTCCCGCGCGCGTTTCGAGCTCGCATCCCATGGGAAAAGCACCGCTCAACCGCCGTCAGTTCCTGCAATTAGTCGCCAGTGGAGTCGCCGCCGAAGCGCTTCTCCAATTTTGTGACCCTACTCTGCAAGCAGAGTTTGCCTCCGGTCTTCCGATGGGATTTCAGCAGGACGAAGTCCATCTCACGAAACGTGCCTCGCGTCAGAGCAGGAGCTATGGCTCAGGCAATTTCGGCGAGTGGATCTACGACACCAACGAACTGCCCTGCTTCCACTACACCTGCAATCAGACCGAGGACCCGCTCGCGGCCACTCCGGTTGAGCCTGCCTGGCGTGCGCCCACCGACCACACCCACCAGATTGGCAATGACCGCATCGTCGCCGCAGCGTCGAACTACGGATACATCCAGGTCCGTCAGGACGAAGGTGGCCCGAAGTTCCTCAACGACTACCATCCCGACTCAGGATTTTTCGGCGCGGGCATCGGCTACCTCACCGATGGCAACGAAATCCTCAGCACTTACTATCCCGGCACCGGAACGACCTTCGAGCGCTACTTCGGCATGGGATATCTGCGCAAGCAGACCACCGGTAAGAACTTCTCCGTCGACCAGACGATCTATGCGCCCTTCGGCGACGACCCGGTCCTGATATCGGAGGTCGTCATAACCAGCCAGAGTCCCAGGCCGACGGATCTCTACTGGGTCGAATATTGGGGCTGCCAGTCATATCCCTTCTCGTCCAAGGCGTTTCGAGAAGGCTACAACAGCAACGGCGAGGTCGACCCCGAAAGAGTAGTCAGCCTGCGTCGAGAGTCTGCGCTGCAGTTTGCTCACCGCTTCGAAAAAACTCCGGATGCGCTGGGCCTCATTCATTCCACCCAGATCGGGGAGGCGCGAGCGCCGAGACCTTCCGGCATCGCGTTACAAGAAGAAATGGCCTCAAGCCTCCCGAGTCCAACCGGATCCGCAAGCACGGTCAAATCCCCGGTTGCCTCTCAAATCAATACCCAAACCATCGTTCAAGGCGATGCCTCGCCAGATACCTTTCTAGCCTCGCTCGACCAGGGCCCGGTTAGGTTCCTCACCAATGCCGCCGGCTTCTTTGGCCCGAGGAACGTATTACGTCACACTGGTCCCGCCGGACCTGAAAGCATTCCAGTACCTGAGGAACTTCTCCATCCCGCCAGCCTTCTTCACACCATGCCCGTGAATCTCGGAACGACCGAACAGCCGCCCGACAATCTCACCGCCACCGGCCCGGAGAGCGCACTGATTCTCATAAAGCCCATCACCCTCGACGCCGGCCAGACACTAACCCTGCATTTCCTCTACGGATATCTCCCAGCTGGTTTTTCATCCGCGGAACTCATCGCCAAATATCGAGCCCAGGCGCCGGCACTCTTCGCAAAGAGCAGCGCCGCTTGGAAAGACGAAGGCATCCAGTTCGCCGTAGAGAAGGACCCGTGGGTCGACCGCGAAGCTCGCTGGCATAACTACTACCTTCGCAGCGGCTTCACCTACGATGACTTCTTCAACGAACACATCGTCTCTCAGGGGCAGGTCTACCAATACTGCATCGGATTTCAAGCGGCCGCCCGCGATCCGCTTCAACATGGACTGCCCTTGGTCTTCGGCGAATCGCGCCTCGCCAAAGAAGTCCTTCGCTACACCCTCAAGTCTCAGGCCGCGGATGGTTCGTTGCCCTTCGGCATCACCGGCCACGGCACGCAAGTCTCGATGGAGTGGCTGCCCAGCGACCTCGATCTGTGGCTTCTGTGGCTCGCCAGCGAATACGTCCTCGCCACCCGCGATCGCGACTTCCTCTTTGAGAAGCTGCCAAGCACCTGGAGCACCCCAGCTACTCCTGAAGTCACCGTCTACGACCGGCTCAAGCGCAGCTATCATCACCTGGTCGACGGAATCGGCACCGGCAAACACGGCCTCTTGCGAGGCGGCAATGACGATTGGAACGACAATATCTACCGGCAGGGCGTCCTCAAGAGCCTCGCCGATCAGGTCCGCAGCGACTCCGAGAGCGTCATGAACGCAGCCATGGCTGCATACATCCTCGACCACTACGCGCGAATGCTCCGCTACGCGGGTGATGTAAAGGGCGCGCAAGAAGCCTCAGATCGCGCCCGGCAACAGAGAGAGGCGGTTCGCGCGCAGTGGGATGGCAAATGGTTCAAGCGTCTCTGGCTCGGCCCCGACGGCGGATGGCTCGGTGGATCAGAGCGAATGTGGCTCGACGGCCAGCCCTGGGCCATCCTCGGGGGCTGCGCAACTCCCGATCAAACCAGGACACTCATCCATTCGATCGACGAACACCTCCGCAAGCCCTCCAAGATCGGCGCAAAACAGGTCAGCAAGAAAGTCGACTGGCCAGGATTCATGCCCGGCGAATCCGAAAACGGCGGCGTCTGGGCTGCGCTTGACGGCCCGCTCATCTGGGCGCTCGCATCCACCGATCCGGCAATGGCATACGACGAATGGAAGAAGAACTCCCGCGCCAACCACGCCGAGGTCTACCCCGGCATCTGGTACGGCGCATGGAGCGGTCCAGACGTCTTCTGCTCCGCCGACTCCGACCACGCCGGCCAGACCGCCTACGACTGGGGCCTCGTCGACCCCGACTCCCATCGCCGCCCCTCGGTCTATCGCGGCCTGAGCTGGACCGCCTGGCCGGTCATGAACATGCACCGCCACGCCTGGCCCCTCTACAGCGCCGCCAAGCTGCTCGGCATCGAATTCACTGAAGCCGGTCTCGACCTCGCCCCAACCCTCCCCGAGGCCAGGTACAGCTTCCGCTCGAAGCTCGTGGGCCTCGTAAAGTCGGAGAAGGGCTATGAGGGATGGTACGCGCCCACGAAGGCCGGAAGCTGGACCATCCGCCTAAGACTTCCCGCCGAGGAAGCCCCATTCAAGAACCTAACCATCAACGGGGCTACCCAGCCAGCTCCGCCTCAGCAAGATGGAACGATTCAGTTCACCGGACCTTCAACGCAAGACCAGCCACTACGATGGTCGCTGTTGAAAGAGCTGACAGTAGCACCTGCCTGAAAGGATTGCCGCCAAGTGTCAATATCGAAGAAAATATTCCCCTGCCTAGAAGCAAAGTAAGGAGAACCCTCAACATGGGGAAATTGATCTCCACATTCCTCTTCGTCGCACTGGCGGCCCACGCACAGCAAAGCGCCATCAAGATAAAGGAGCCGCAGCCAAACCTCGGCCTCCTCAAAGACCGCCTCACCAAATACCACGAATGCAAAGACTCGAATTGCTACTACCCGCAGATCGACACCCAGAGCGGCAAGGCGATCCAGATACTCCAGCGACGCACGATTAAGGCCAAACCAGGCGAAAAGCTCGCGCTCGTCCTCGACATCGACGAGACCGCGCTTTCTAACTGGGAAGAAGAGAAACAGGAGGACTTCGGATATATCCCCAAGGACTGGGACGCCTGGATCAAACGCCGCGCGGACACCGCCATTCCCGGCACATTACGCCTCTATCAGGAGGCGCAGAAGGACAAGGTCGCCGTCTTCTTCATCACCGGCCGCGCCGAAGACGAGCGCGAAGTCACCGCCGCCAACCTCAAAGCCGTCGGGTACTCCCAATGGGATGGCCTCGCGCTCCGCGCCGTCGATCATCCCAAGACTCAAACCGTCATCGACTACAAATCCGGAGAACGCAAGAAGATCGTCGCTCAGGGATACACAATCATCCTCAACGTCGGAGACCAGATGAGCGACCTCAACGGCGAGCCGCAGGCCGAGAAATCCGTCAAGCTCCCCAATCCCTTCTACTTCATTCCCTAGACTTGTTCCGACTCAGACCTGGCTTGCGTTCACTAGAGGAGTAGCGCTCTCATACGCCGGCCGTACCCTCAGGGCCAGCAAGGCAAAGCTGGTAGGAATCAACACCAGATAGCAGCACGCCGCGATCAGGATCGTCACGTTGATCCCAAATGCCATGCTGAACATTACCCCCAGCACCGAGGCCAATACTCCAGTTGCCCCGTTGATTCCCCAGAACCACGGCGTCGGCTCCTTATCGATCGACTCGACCAGCCGCATCCCGGTCGGAAACGCAAAGCCCAGCAGGAACCCCAGCGGCATAATTGCCACGAGCGAGACCCCGATGCGCACCATCAGTGCCCGGGCGGTCGTCGCCTGGAAGATCGTGGGCGCCACCACTTCCAGCACCACCAGGTACGCGAACACGATCACGCCCCACGCCGCCAGTTTGCCGCGAGAGTTGAGCGCCAATCGGTCCGACGCCAGGCTGCCCATTCCCGACGCGAGAATCAGGCTCGACAGGCACACGCCAAGCGAATAAATCGGGTGCCCCAAATACACGCTGAAGTATTCCAGCAGCGCAATCTCGGCCAGCATGAACCCCATGCCGATCAGCGAGAAATAGAGACTGCCCGCCACCGCCAGTCGCGGCGCGCATTGCCGCGCGGCGCCTCTAAGCGGCACCAGGATCGTTGCGATCACCGCGACAATCGAGATAAACAGGATCATCGCCAGTACGCCGGAGGCGACAAGATTGCCCGTGATGACCCCACCCCGTCGCATCTGATGGCTGCGTGCCAGCCGTAGGATTGTCGGGAAATCGAAGAAACGCAGCTGGTTGAAGAAAAACGGCCGCGCATCCGTCGGGACGGTGAGATCGAGGTACGAGCTTCCCAGCGCACGGTTCAATTCGGCAAGGTCATGGCTCTCCGTGACCTGCCGCAGCAGCTCAGAGTCTGCCGGATGATCGGGCGCCAGCAATACCTCAAAACCGCCCTCACTGACGTTGTCGTTCAATATCTGCAGCTGCTCGGCGGTGAACGGCGACTTTGACAAGACCAGGGTCGCAATGTTCTTCGCGTTAGCGACGTAGAGGTGGGATCGCGGGTCCTTCACCCCCGCATCCAGCAGCGCCGCTGTCGCCAGGCCGATCATCCGCCCCGTCTCATTGACCTCGCCCGGGCTATACCACCGGCTCACCGTGAAGACGCCCTCCGGGTTGAGCGTCTTGAGAAAGGCGCGCCAGCCCTCCAGCGTGTAAAGACCGTTCTCGCTCAGGCTGAATGCCCCCGCGCCGGTCGCCGCCCAGGTGTCGATCATGCTCATCTGCACCAGGTCGAACTTCTGATCGGTGGCAGCGAACCAGCTTCGCGCATCGTCAACATGCAACTTGAGGTTCGGCAGCGTGGTCAGGTTCGAGAAGCTCTTGTAAAACGGATCGCGAGTATGCAGGGCGACGAAAATCGGATTGAGTTCCACGCCGGTAATGTCCGGCACTCCGAACAAGTACGCCGTCATGACGTCGCGGCCGCCGCCCACCCCGATGATCGCCGCCTTATGGATGCCTGGCAGCCGATAGGCCAGGCCAACCAGGTCGTATTTGAGAAAATCGACCGACTCGCGCGTGCCGTCGTAGTGGAACATCGTCGTGCCCGCAGCTCCGTCAATGCTCATTCTTACCGCCGGCACCTGCAGGCCCGGCGGCAGGTTCGGTGACGGTCCCCAAAGCGGCGGGTTCACGACCAGCGGTTGCTCCGCGCGGATGCGCGAATAGGAGTTCCACTTCTCAAACACTTTGGTCAGCGCAACCTCGGCCTCGTCCTTTACCAGCAGGGGGCGGAACCGGGCCGGAGACAGTGCATTGAAGAGCACCAGCAAAACCAGCCCGGCCGTGACCGGGCCGGGCCGCTTCCACCACGGCTTCGATCGCAGGCGTCCCCGCTCTTCGCCGCTCCCACTTGCCGCAAACGCCACTGCCGAAAGGCCCGAGACTGCCCCGGCAACCATCACTGCGGTCGGCGCGTCGACAACGTTTAAGAGCCCAATCACCGCGACGCATCCCAAAGCCGCCCCGGTAAGGTCCACACCATAAACCTGTCCGGCGGGGAACGGGCTGCGCGTGAGCGCCAGGCTCACCACCACGCCCGAAAATACGTAGGGAACCGTCATCACCACCAGCAGCAGCGCCCAGGCGATCAGCGTCGTCGCCGAAAGCGTCACTGAATTCACCACGCAGAATTGGAAAATTACCGAGGCCGGCATCGCCACCGCCCCCATCAGGGCAAAGCTGCTCAGCGTCTCCGGCAACGGCGCAGCCTGCAGCCGCTCCCGCCACAGATAGACCCACACCGCGCCCACCGTCATCCCCAGCATCGCCACGCTGATCGCGAAGAAGGCCAGGTAATACCAGGCCACGACCGAAAGAATTCGGGTCTGCAGGATCTGAAAAATAAGCAGGGAAAACGTAATCAGAAAAACGCCAGAGAGAAACGGGCCTTTACGCAAGCCGTCTGTCGGAACCATCGTGTATCTCCAAACTGAGGATGAAGTAAGGAAGTCCTGAAGTCTTAGGCAGTCGTTCGGCGCAGTGCCTCTAGGACTATTGGAACCGGCGCAGCGTGTCAAGCGTTCCCGGAAGGCTAGGGGACCCGGAAACCAGCGCGAAGAAACTGGCGATGAGCCCTGCCTTCGTCCACGCCCGTCGGCAATAAGGTAAGACAACTACGGTCAGATCCACCCCGACGCCTCCCTTTCTCCGCAACACGGCTGACCATAGTGTGGGTAAGGAGTGCTATCCTTACTGTAGGGTGAAGAAGTAAAGATACCGCCTTCCAGCACGATAAGCACCAAGGGTCAGATCACCGTCCCTCTCGAGATTCGGCGTCGTCTTGGTCTCAAGGAAGGAGACCGCGTCGAGTTCGTCATCGACAACGGGCAGACCGTCCTGCGTCCCGCGCGTTCTTCCGAAAACCCGTTTGAAAAATATATTGGCAAGCTTCCGGCGTTTGAAAGTGTGCACGAGATCAACGACTGGGTAGCGGATATGCGAGACGAGAGAGAACCGGGATGAGGACCGCTCTCGACACCAATGTCCTGTCCGCATTGTGGTCGAAGCAGTCAAGCGCGCCAACCATCGCGAAGTCGCTCGCGAATGCCAGGCAGGATGGCGCGGTCCTGATCTCTGGCGTTGTCTACTGCGAGCTTCTGGCATATCCAAATGTGAGCGAGACCTACGTGAATACTTTCTGCGCCGACACCGGAATTACGCTCGATCTGCAACTGCAGAATTCAGCCTGGGCCGAGGCCGGGCGTCGCTTCGCAAACTACGCCGCTCGCCGGCGCAAGTCCAACGTCGCAAACCCAAGGCGGCTCTTGGCGGATTTTCTCATCGGAGCCCACGCCCTCCTGCACGCAGATCGCTTGATGACCCTCGACCAGACCCGGTATCGGCAGGATTTTCCGGAACTGCGTCTCTATCCGTTCTAACGGCCGCCGGATTCGCCACCCGAATTCGCCAGAAGGAACAGCAAGCTCATCGGCGTCCAACTCGCCGTCACCCGGCCGGAGAAATCGAGAGCAGGTCAGTTCATGAGGCATGCTTTCCCATCATCTTGATGAAGTAGAACGTCATGCGCTTGTCGCTGGTATTCCGCACGCCATGGAGCACATTGGCTTCGGCAAAAATCATGTCTCCCAGCTTGACCTGCGTGGTGATGCCGTCGAGGAAGAACTCTCCGGTCCCTTCCCCAACAATCATGAGCTCTTCCTCAACATGCCGATGCGGCGGGTGCGGTTGCGCTCCCGGCTCCAGCGTAACGAACCCCGAAGCCAAAGCAGCGAGTTGTTCCGTTGGGCCGTTGAACTCGACATAGGCCTTCGCTCCGGGCGCAGAGCCCTCCGGCTGAATGCCGTCAGCCTTCACCACGCTGCTTTGCACCAAAGGTCCGCTGGACTTCGTATTCACATGAGTAATCTGTTGCCCAGCCTGCGCCGGCACCTCCGCAAATCCCGCAGCCCCAGGCAACACCGCCATTGACGCCAGAAAGTATCGTCTGTTCATCGCCCCTCACTGCAGGCAGTGTATATCTGTTCCAAATTGGGAACGGACCCCGACCAGGAACACAGGTGCCCCAGGTTCGCGAAGCTTGCGAGTACCCGGATGGGTGGACACCTGCTTTTGGTTGGGGACGCCAGTTACTTCAGCGCGGAGAATTCGGCTTTGGCCTGGATGAACTGCGGCAGATCGGGGTCGGCGTCCTTCCAGGTGGTGAAGAGGTCGTGATACGTCTGCTTTGCGCCTGCCGTGTTGCCCTGCATGGCGAGCGCGCGGGCGAGACCGAGCAGGGCCTGGGGATAATCCTGTAGCCCGGTGACGGCTGCACCGGGATTCGATGTTACCTTCCGGAAAGCCTCGGCGGCATTGACGCCGTCTTTGAGATCAAGATAGGCCAGGCCGTGTAGATATTCCTGCTGGCTGATAAGGTTATAAGCGCCCATCGGCTCGAGATCGTGCAACGCCAGTTCGGGGCGATGGTGGGCGAGATCGTCTGCAGCACGAGTTTCGGGCAGGAAGAGCGTGTTGATGAGCGTGTCGTTGGGATATTTCTTCGCCAGTTCCTCAAGCAGGGGAAGCACCGATTGTGCGTCTCCGCAGAGCGCGGCGGGTAATCCGGTGGCGCGTACCGTCACGTTGGATTTATCCAGCGCGAGCGCCTGTTTCACCAGCCCGGGCACACCGTCGCACATTCCTGCGATCGCCCGGCCCTGCGCTTCGCTAAGCAGGATGGCGGCGGCAGCATCTGGCTGCTTCTGCTCCTGGGCGTCGTCAAACGCCCGCCGGTAGAGCTCCTGCGCCTCGCGGTAACGGCCGGCGAACTCCCGAACCAAGGCCACATTAGTGATGAAGAGATATTCCAACGGCTTGCCCGCTACCCAGTCCAACTGCGCCTGAACCCCTTTTGAGTCCCCGAGCAGGAAGTAAAGAAAGACCAGGGGCGCGCGAAAGTCTGACGATTCGGCGGTTTCGGTCTTCATCGCAGCATCAGCCACCTCTTTTGCCTCCTTGAGCCGGCCTAAGCCGACTAGGCCGGTCACAAGATTTTCTTGGGTGATGACATCGTCGGGTTGCAGAGTGATTGCCTGCCGCGTGGCGTCGAGGGACTTTTGAAAGTCTCCTATGGTGCTGTAGGCGAAGCCCAGGTTAACCCAGTAATCCAGATTTTTGGGATAAGTCCGCGTGGCGAGTTCGAGCGACGCGATGGCCTTAGGTAGATCGCCCTGAACCTCATCGTAGTAGTGTCCGGAGATATAAAGCTTCTCGCGCTCGCTGACGTTATCCGACAGCTCATACGCCTTGCGGAGATACTCTTCAGCCTTGCCGTGCGCGCCTGAGTTGTAGCTGATAATGCCCAGCCGCGCCCAGGCCATCGCGAACTTAGGGTCAAGCTCAAGGGCGCGGAGATAGTGCTGCTCGGCCTCGGGACGGTCTTTGCCCGCCAGGTGCTCGACATCTCCAAGAGCGTAGGCACGAAAGGCCTCGAGCGAGGGGGTGGTCGCCTGACCGAACGGCGTATCCAGTTTCTGGATCGAGCTGAGCGACTCGCCAAGCCGGGCGCGCATAGCGGTGGTCGCCTGATCGAGCGCAGCGAGCACATGATCTTTATCGGCGGCCTGGGCCTGCTCCCGGGCGATCGGATCTCCGGTGGAAGTTGACTGGGCTTCGAGGGTCACGATGTAGTCGTCGCCGATGCGGGAAATCGTGCCATTAATGATCGCCTTGATTCCTTCGCGGACGCCGATCTCGCGGGCGATCTCGGGAGTGATCTTTTCGTCGGAGGCCTTGCCGAGATATTTGAGGCTCTGGCGCAGATGGTTTTCGCTGACGATGGTGAGTAGCGGCGATTGCTCAAGCTGGATGGCGAGTGCCTGGTTCAGTGTGGTATCGAAGACCGGGTCGCCGGTTTGGTTGGTGAAGTCGGAGAGGATGATCGAATCTTTTTCTCCGATTGGCGCGGCGGCTGAACCGGGAGTTCCTTTACCGGGCGAAGCGTGCCCATGCCATAAGAAATATCCACCGACTGCTAAGGCGATCGCGAGTACGCCTCCGGCGACAAGAATAACCGGAAAGGCGCGGCGCAAAGGTCCGCCCATTCCCGGCGACGTCGCCGCCGTTCGCGACGAGCCGGAGCGTGCTGCGAGTTGTTCGAGATCGGCCCTGACTTCGCTCGCGGCCTGGTAGCGCAAGGACTTGTCCTTGGCCAGCAGCTTGAGAATGATCCGTTCGCCCTCTTTCGAAACGCCGGGATTCAGCTTGCGCGGCGGCTCGGGATCGCTCTTCAACAGCGAAGCGAAGACATCGGCCGTGGAAGTCCCGGAAAACGGAAGCTTGCCCGTCGCCATCTCGTAGATCACCGATCCAAGAGAAAAGAGGTCGCTGCGCGCATCGAGAGGCTCACCCCGCGCCTGCTCCGGAGACATGTAGGCAACGGTCCCAACGGTCGATCCAGGGGTAGTGAGTGTGTGGCCGCCAATGTCGAATGCCCCAGTGGAGTCGGAGGTCGCCTCGGTATCGTTGGGCCGAGCTTGTTTGGCTAAGCCGAAGTCCAGGATCTTGGCCTGCTGCGCCCCCTGCTGCTTGCGAACGATGAAGATGTTGGCCGGCTTGATGTCGCGGTGAATGATGCCGGCGTGATGGGCCTCTTCGAGTCCGCGGGTGATCTGGATCGCAAATTCAAGCACTTGCCCGAGCGGCAGCGCTCCGGCTTTCAGAGTCTCCTTGAGCGTCTCGCCATGGAGCAGTTCCATGACCAGGTACGGCTTGCCGTCCTGCTTGCCAACGTCATGGATGGTGCAGATGTTGGGATGGTTGAGCGAAGATGCCGAGCGCGCCTCGCGCAGAAATCGCTCATGGGTCCCCTGGCCCGGTGTTCCGGGACCAAGGAGGCCGTCGGGCAATACTTTGATCGCGACATCGCGCTGCAGGCGGGCGTCGCGGGCGCGGTAGACCACACCCATGCCCCCGCTGCCCAACTGTTCGAGCACTTCGTAGGGCCCGATTACTTTCTGCATGCGCTCAACCCAAAGCCAGATTCCGGAAACAGCAAGTCAGAGGTGCCTGAAGATATGCATTCCAACCTATCACGCTCGTCTCTGGTGATCGCCACCTGAATCCCCTTCAGCGCGACAATGGGCCATGCCGCTCAACGGAAAGAAAGCGAACTCGCCCTGCTCAGGCCTGGCTTCAAAGGCTGGAGTGACCCCCTGGGGTGAACAGCGAGAGAAGTCCCTTTGTGCCGCTCGCTGGGATTTTCTTGGCGAACGGGAGTTGTTGTTGCAGGCTGAGGTTGGCCGGGGAAGCGGAGGCGGGTTCTGCCGGTCAGCTGCATGCGGTTGGCCAGGTTTACCCAGACGCGCAGATCGTGGCCGGAGTCGGTGGTGCGAACGAAGCTGCGCTTGCGCAGGCACAGCAGGTTGTCCTCGGCCATCAGCCGCGCCACCCGTTTCCACCCCACGGACGAAGACCTGTCCGTGGGGACCCGGTTTGTGGTTCACCGCCCAGCCCTGGTTGCGCAGCTCCTGCGTGACCCGGCGATAACCATAGTTGCGCCGGTGGGTGAGCACGATCTGGTGCATCCGCGCGCGCAGCTCGGCCTGCTCGACGCGCGGCTCATGCTGCTTCCAATGACGATAAAACCCCGCCCGGCTGACCTGCCCCAGACGGCACATGGACTCGATGCTAAGGTGCGCTGCAGACCGCATCACTCGGACCTCTTCGTAGATGCAGTCTCGCCGGAGCCGCTGGTCGGCTGGCGTCGAGCCTCGATTCTGCGCAACACACCTTGTAAGAAATCCGCTTCCAGCACCTTGGTCGCCAGCGCCTCTTTCAGCTTCCGGTTCTCCCCCTCCAAGGCCCGCTCCCGGCTGCCTTCTTTCTTCGCCGTCTCCCTCAAACGCCGAAAAAGGTCCCGCCAGGCATACAGCTGCCGCTTCGAGATCCCCAGCTCGGCCGCCAGTTCACCGTGCTTCTCCTTCCCCATCCGGTCAACCGCTGCCCGCTTCTCCAACAAACTCCATACCCGATACTTCCGACTCATCCAAAGCCTCCATTCCATCAAAATGGGGACTTCCTACTCTGTCTCAAATTTGGGGGTCACTCCATGGTTTCGGAGAGAGTGGGAATTTGAGGACCGGTTGGAGGCAGGCCTATCCCGGTGAACCTCATGGTCGCTTGTCCGGAAGCCGACAATTAGGCTAAGTGAACGCACCGTAATGAGTTACGATTTCGCGCTTAAGAACAACTCAGTCACGTACCCTGGTTGACGACAAACATATCGGGAAAGTGCGCGGAGGAAGTTCTGCGGTGCTCGCGGTTCGTGGTCCGAGATCACGGGTGAAGAGGGATCTCCAACGTGCCGGATCGACCGGTGTTCCTGTCATAGACAGCAGTGACTAGCTGGGCGGGAGTGTTGGCGGGCAGGTCAATATCCATCGTTACGGGGATGCCCGTCTTGATGATGGATGCATACTCCGCCGGTGAAAGTTCGGTGGCCTCACGGGTGGCCTGCCAGTTGAGAGCGGTGCCATCCGTGCCATAGGCCTTGACGCCGATGAGGAGGTTGGCAATGTGCTCCCCGTTAGGAGCCTGCCCGAAGACAACGTCCCCGGCGCGAATAGTGAAAGAGACAGTGTAGCGAGTAACACGACCCTTGACCTGCGCGTTCTGACCGGCGGGTTCGCCGCCCTGGCCGGTCCTGGGCGCGGCGTTGACGCCGTACAGAATGCCGCTGGCGTTGGGCAGGCCGAGCCGCAGCAGCGGCGTTATGCGGTCTTCCGCCGGCGCGCCATCGGTTGAGGCGGAGTCTGCGTTGTAGCCTCTGCGATAGTCGAGCTTGTATTTGCCACCGTTGACCTTAACGTCGATTGGGCGGAAGCTGCCGTCTGTGGCGGAAACCGAGGGTGAGTAGCCGACGGTGTAGTACACGTCGCTGTCGTGGACGATGCTGCGGAGTGCGGCCTCAATGTCGTTCGTGGTGAAGGCGCGGCCGCCGGTGGAGCTGGCGAGCTGCTCCATGCCGGCGTGCGCTGAAGCGGAATCCAAGGATTCGGCGGTCAAGGATGCTGTGGGGGCGGCGGCGGTGCCGAAGTGGCCGGCGCCACCAGCAGAGCCCGCGTCGTCGGAGTCAGCAAGGCCGACGTTCGAAGATGCGACGCCTGCGCCGCTGACGGGATAGACGGCGATCTTGGAGAGGGTAAACAAGTTTGCCGTCTGCTGGACGTGGTTCCTGTAGCCGGGGAGATTGGGATTGTTCTTGATCTGGTTAAGCTGGGCCCGGGTGGGGAAGAGGACGACAGGAAACGAGCTGGCAAACCAGATTAGGTTTTTGCGGCCGGGAATGCCTTCAAGGTAGCGGGCGAGAGCGTTGAGGGCCTCGAAGGTCATTGAGGCGCGGGCGCCGAAGCTGTAAGCATGGGCATTGGCCTGGGCAGCTTGAAGTGCCACGATCGCGGCAGGGGAGGTGCTCATGGCTTGTAGGGTGGCGATTGTGCCGGCATCGTCGGCGTCGTCACTGCGGTTTTGGGCCATGCCGTTGCGCTCAGCTTCCTTGCGGCTGACGGCGGCGAGCAGCGTGGCGGAATCGGAGGTGAATCCCTGGAGAAGATGCAGACTGGAGCCGAGCGAAAAGACCGCAACCTGGGTCCCCGAATCCATCTTGTGCAGGTAGGAGAGCACCTGCTGGCGGACGAAGACCTGGTCCTGAGGCTCGGTGTTTAGCGAGTCGAGCAGGAAGACGTAGAGCGCGGCCGACGGTGGAGCGGTGGGGACGTTAGTGACAGCTCCGGGCGGCATCGGGGGCATTGACGGAGTGGCAGCAGGGGCAGTCGCGGCGGCGGAGTGCTCCTCGAAGAAGTCGATGGTCTGAGGCTTGCCGCCTTCTTCGATGGAGAAGTCTGACTTGGGAATGCCAGAGACGGGATCGCCGTTTTTCTTGTCGACGACTACATCGACGAGAACCTGGCGGGCGGTGGTGCGGAAGACGGGAATGTTATCTGAGTTGACGGAACCTACGGCGTTCTCGGACGCGCCCGGCGGCGGTAAATTCGACGGCGGAGGCGCTGAGACGGCGGCGGGTGGTGGTGCGGAGTTGGCAGTGTTGGACGCGTCTTGAGGTGCGGGCTGGGATTCCGGCGCGGGAGGATTCGTTGAAATCGCAGTTGCGCTGGAGGAGGATGCAGCCTGTGAATTGTTTTGCGGAGGCGACGTCTTCGGGGTTGCGGCGGCGAGAGAAGAGGTGTTTGCTTCCTCTGTTTGCTTTGACCCGTTCCCGTTCGGAGTGGGAGAGGGTTGGTTCTCCAGCCTCGCGGCCTCGCTCTCTGTCAGCACCTTCGCATCCGAGCGGAAGACGTGATAGTTCCCAAATACCACATCGTTCAGAGATGTCTGAAGGCCCGGCATTACGGCAAGCAAAGGACAGCCTTGCCTGCCCCCACTCCAAGATGTTTGGAGAGAATGCGCACGCGAAGAAGTGACGCTCCTGACGGGCAAGAAGTAGGGTTTGCCGCCGATACTGACCTGCCCGTATTCCACCACAATGCCAGAGCTGGCGGGGGCGAATTCATCGGGTTTCAGGTCCGCCAACAGCATCAGTCGAAGGATGGTTCCGCTCGCAGGATCGATGGCCATTTCTCCGTGATAGGCGACAAGCTTACTGAAGGTTTGCGGAGTGGCATTGCACTCTGGATCGGTCGGAAGGGAGTCGTACGTAACCGTGTAATGAGAATTTTCCTTTGATACGTCGTAACTGAAAACTGCCTGCAGGCCGGTTGGACTCCGCTCCCAGTGGCTCCACGCCAGCTTGCTCCGAACAGCATCGACAAGCACCGTGCCAAGGATCGGCCCAAATACACCCGAAGTGGTCAGGCTTCGAACACGCGGGTCGAAATTGCTCTTCTCCACAACCTCGCGACCTTCACGGAAGGTTACCGTGACGTTGGAATCGCCAACCAGATGAATTGGCTGATTGGTAGAGGCTGGGCAGCCAGAGCTGATGCTCGCACAAGGCCGCTGCACTACCGGCATGTCTTCAAAACTGCTGGTAACTCGGGTGGCAAAAAAGCTAGGCAACTGGTGAAGCGTCTGCGTGACGTAATTCACGGTTAGAGCCAATATCTTGCGTTGCGTGGCCAGGTCCGGGGCGGGTTGGTTGGAAATCTCGGCTGCGGGAGGATCGAGGAAGGCCGATGCATCCGCCAAAATCATGATTGCCTGCCGCGATTTCTCGCCGGGCAGGTCCGTTTCCAAGCGCTTGAATTTTGCTGTGCTCAACCGTTCGGTTAATTCCAGATCCGACAGTTGCCGGGCAACTTCCGCATCCTGCAAGCTGTGTGCCGCGGCAAGCGTCTGCTCCAACTGATCCACCGTGACCCGTTTTGCGCCGAAGGCGGGAAGGACGAATCCAGTCAAAGTGAGCAGAAGGGCCAGCGTGCGCATTCCAACCTCTCAGGAAGGACTACTTTGCCACTCTATCTTCGACGGCCCGGATTCGTCCATACTTCCCGCGACGATCGATCCGCGAACAGGTTGTGGTCGCCACGAAATTTGGCTTCGACATTGATCTCGAGACCGGCAAGCACGGCCCCGGCACGAACAGCCGCCCCGACCACATCAAGGCTGTGGCAGACGCCTCGCGGAGGATCGCTGGAACCGTAGATCCTTAACCTTCGCGATGCTCAGGGTCGGGATGACATTTGTTCTTGAGATGACCGTGGTGGTGGACAGGATGGGAGCAGATTCTCCTGCTCAAGCCAACAGAGGGCTTGCACCCCAGCGACGAAGACCTGTCGCCCGGGGCCCCGTATGAATTGATGGGATAAGTTTGAAGGCTTCGGCGTAGATCGGTTAGCTTTTGGTTGAGGACCAAGACGACCGGCTCTAAGGAGAAGCCTTCATGAAGATTGTAGGTTGTGATTTTCATCCGGGATGGCAGCAGGTGGCCATTTTCGACAGCGACACAGGAGAGATCGACCAGCGCAAGCTGGTCAACGGCGACGGAGAGGCGGAGCGGTTCTATCGCGGTTTGCCTGCTCCGGCGCTGATAGGGGTGGAGGCGTGCGGCAACAGCCAGTGGTTTGTGGATCTGCTGGAGCGGCTCGGCCACCAGGTGTGGGTGGGGGACGCGGCGCAGATCCGGGCCAGCTATGTGCGCAGGCAAAAGACCGACAAGCGCGACGCGGAGCATATTTTGAAGCTGCTGATCGAGGGCCGTTTTCCTCGATTGTGGAGGCCGAGCAGCGAGCAGCGGGACGGGCGGCAGTTGCTGATTCACCGGCACAAGCTGGTGGAGATTCGCAGCCGGGTGAAAAATGGATTGCAGCACCTATGCCTGAACCGGGGCGTGCAGCGGCAGCACAGGCTGTGGACCGAGGCCGGCCAGCAGCGGTTGCGAGAGCTGCCGCTGGAAGGCTGGTCGGGAGTGCGGCGCGAAGATCTGCTGGCGCTGCTGAAGCAGCTGGACGAGCAGATCGGGCGGCTGGACGAAGCGGTGGAGCGGGCCGCTCACGACGACACGCAGGCGCGGCTGCTGATGAGCCAGCCGGGCGTGGGTCCGGTGACGGCGCTGGCCTTCGCGCTGACGGTCGGGGACGTGAGCCGGTTCCGGCACAGCAAGCAGGTGTCGAGCTACCTTGGACTGATTCCGTCCGAGCATAGCTAGGGCGGCAAGCAGAGGCTGGGCGCGATCACCAATCAGGGGAACGGTTTTGTGAGGATGCTGCTGGTGGAGGCGGCGCAATCGGCGACCCGGCACGATCCTCAGTTCAAGCGCGAGTACCTCCGCCGCTGCCACTCGAAGGCCAAAGGCGTGGCCAAGGTGGCGGCAGCGAGAAAGTTGGCCGTGCGACTCTACTGGATGCTGCGCACCCAGAAGCCGGATCCGGAGATCGCACACATCGAGAGCAGCCCGCGGGTGGCCCTGGTCGGCGGAAGCTAGACCGTTGAATTGATTGGGCGCTCTCGCATCCGGCACGGGCCGGATGTCCGCAGGAACGATCATGGTCGCAGTCCTGGCCGTATCGATGGGTGGTGGCGGGCCTTAAAAGCCTCCACCGAGTTTGATTCAGCGTGATGCCCGAGTCCTGGTCCTCAGCTCGCTCTTTGGCATCCCAAGCGGCGCCTGCGCACCGCAGAGGAGAAGTTTGTCCTTGACAACGCCTTCGAACTTATCGAGGGCCACCGAGCGACCTGCTACGACCTTCAAAGAAAAACAGTGGGCAGCTATCTCACGATGGCTGCCCACTCGATTTTGCTTACACGATTCGGGACTGTCTCTCTCGCTAAAAAGTGATCTTTCCGGCCACCTGGAGAACACGTGGACCACCGACGCCGTTTACGTTTCCAACGCCGCTGCCCAGAGTTCCGGTAATGCGGCCGAGGGTTGAGCCGAGGGTCGCGGTGGGGTTCGCGAATTCGGGAGTGTTGGTCGCGTTGAAGGCATCTCCACGTATTTCGAAGTTGAACCGGTCCCCGATGGGAAAGGTCTTAAAGAGTGAGATGTTGTCGGAGAAATCGGCCGGGCCACGAAATTGATTTCGTCCCGTATCTCCGAGAACGCCCGCGGCTGGGCTGCTAAAGGAAGCTGGGTTAAACCATGCGACGTTGGCTTTGCCGCTTACCGCATGGGTCACCTGGTAGCCGCCGGTGAGATTCACCGTCTGTGTCGTTCCCGAAGTCGCACTGCTGGTCGAAATGGTAAATGGCAGGCCGGTCACCGCTGTAATGATGGCTGAGACCCTCCATCCCCCGAGGATGTACGCTGCAGGGCCATCGGTCAGCCATCTTTGGTTCCGCCCGAACGGCAGTTCGTAGGTAACTGTCTGAGCCCAATTGATAGCGCGGTCAAAGTCCAACGCCGTATAGTTACGCTTGATGGGGCCTGCCCAAAACAGAAGCGCACCATCCTGTCCGCTGGTGACATAGCCTTGAGCCTTGCTCCAGGTCAACGCGGATGTAAATGCCAGCCCCTTGGTAAAACGGCGGGTCACCTGGAGCTGGAGGGAGTTGAAGTTAGCGGAATAGCCTCTGAAGAACTGGGTCACCGCTGCCGTCTTGCCAAAGGCAATGTTCAGAGGATCCGAGGCCGCACTCTCGCCGTAGACGCTGGGCAGGTTGATGTTCTGAGAAGAACTGATCTTCGTTCCGTGATTGGCGACGTAAGCAAGTTGCATCGAAGCGTTGCCCGGCAGCGCTTGCTGCAGCGCCACATTCCACGAGCTGACGTAGGGGTTCTTGAAATTCAGCGGAATTAACAGATTCGCCAGGCCGATCGTGCCGTTTGCTGCACTCTCGGTAAGCTTCCCATCCGATCCAAAGGCGGCCTCCGGAGTCGCTGGAACGCCGGTAACGAAGTTGACGTAGCCTCCAACCGGGTTGAGCGCAGCTCCGTATGTGGGCGTGAATGTGTAGTAGGTGCTGGTCTTGATCGGGTAGTTATAGGCATAGGTGTTGTCAACGAAGGGAACGTAGCTTACGCCGAAACCGCCCCTGAGCACCAAGCTATCGGTCGCCCGGTAGGATGCGCCCAGCCGCGGAGCGAAATTAGTCCAATCGAACTTCATGCCGAGGTTCGATGGGTTACCGCCAATTCCAGCCGCTACGAGCTGATTTGTAGTCGGATCGTAATTTACGAAGCCCCCAGATTTAGCCGGAGTCGCTGGCGGGTACAGTTCATACCGCAGACCAAGGTCTACGGTGAGCTTGGACGTGGCCTGCCACTTGTCGGCGACGAAAAAGAACTCCCACCACTGGCGGTAAGCTGGCCTGGTGCTGTTCGTGTCTTGTCCAACCTGGTAGGGAACATCAAAAAGGAGACTGGCAACGTCATTTGCCTGGCCTCTCACTGCTCCGTTAAAGCTTGCCGCACCGGGCTCAGAAGTCTGGTTCTCCTCGAAATAGAACTGGCCTGCAGCCGCGTTGTTGTTGCCTTGCACAAGATCGTCGCGGACGCGCCGAATATCGATGCCTGCCTTAAGCTGATGGTTCCCGAGAATCTTGGTCCAATTGTTTGCTACGTCGATATTCGATTCGGCACGCAACCATGGCAGCGAAGCCGAGTAACCGATAAACGGAGTGGTAAAGGTGTTGAGATTAAAAGCAACCTGGCCGCTTGTCTGAAGGGAATTATTTGTTCCGTTAGGGCCATTTCCCGGGATGCCAAGCTCCTTGGCGTCGTTGCTGCCGTAATCCGTCTGGTTGGCGATGTTACGAAGATGGGCGACACCGAAGCGAAGCTCGGTCAGCAAGGTAGGGGAGAAGGTGTGATCGTAGTTGACTCCCCAGCTATAGGCTGTTGCGTTTCCGGTGGCCTGGAAGCCGCCTCCGGCGGAGCCCCCGAGGAATGAGCTGAAGAGAGGGGCCTGAAAGACGTTGGTTGCCTGGTGGTCGAATCGCCCAGTGATATGGTCCGAGGCACGGAACGCGTAGTCACTCTTAATGTCATAATCCCAGAAGTCTTTGTGGAAGGGCAAATTCCGCGAGAAGTTGTTTGTCAACACTCCGCTGGTGTACTTGGCGGCAGCCAGATTGGTAGAAGGATTTCGCGCCAGTGCGTCTACGTCGCTAAGGACGGTGGTAGCGATTGGGCTGATGCCGGGGTTGGTTAATGGAATAATGTTGTCTGCAAACGGAGTTCGACCGGTTCCGCACATGGCGGAATTGGGGCCGCCCTGGCAATCGGCTGTGTCTCCGGTATTTGGGTCGTATACCTGGCCCGAGTAGCTGGAGAGGTTCAGCGTGTTTCCTACGACGTTGTAAAAGGGGATTGTCGAGGTGCTCGTTGTTTCCTCGTGGTCTGTGGTTCGCACAAAGTCGCCGTAGTAGAACAGCTTGTTTTTGATGATCGGACCGCCGATCGATGCGCCCCAATAGTTGTAGACCAAACGGCCGTTCGGTCCGCTGGCGAAATAGTTCCTGGCATTGATGCCGTTGTTCTCCACGTTGTAAAAGACAGAGCCGTGGAGGTCGTTGCTCCCCGACTTTAGCGTGACGTTTACCACAGTTCCGACAGCGCGCCCAAATTCGGCTTCGAAGTTATTCGTGGTGATGTCTACGTTCTGGATCGCGACCGCGGGTGGGACGAGAATGATGTGGATGCCAGTGCGCTGGTCATCGTCGATTCCTTCGATCTGGTACAGGTTCACGTAGGTCGAGTTGCCGTTTGCGTTTGTCGAGATGTCGTTGTTTGCATTGAAGAACTGGGAATTGTTAAAGGTGAGAGGCGCCATTCCCGGCACCGTTTCGAGAAGCGACTGAAAGCTATTGCCGCTTGCGAGAGGAAGGTCCTGAATCTCGCGTTGGCCAAGATTGGTCGAGATGTCGGCGCGGTCCGTCTGAAGGAGCGGAGGGGCGGCGGTAACCGTCACTGTCTCTGACGAGCTGCCTGCCGTCAATGTGAAATCGACACGTGCAGTTGTATTCGTTTCGACGACGATGTTCTCATGAGCCAACTTCTCGAAGCCGCTGGCGGCGACCGTCACGGTATAGGTCCCTGAAGGGACGTTTGGTTGTGTAAAATTGCCGCTTTCGTTCGTTACGGTGCTGTATTCTGCGTTCTGTCCGGTCAAAACGATCGAGACCTTGGCATTGGAGACCACGGCCCCGGATTGATCGACGACTGTGCCAACAATCGTTCCGCTCACCGCCTGCGCCATCAGCCGGCTTGCAGACATAATTGCAACCGTGAACAAAACCAAATGAATCCAACGTAGCCACTTGCTTTTCATTGCCTTGCCTCCGAATGCGATTGATGGCTCTCGGCGCCTTTTCATCCAGGCACGCTGAAGCCGGTCAGTACTCTTTCTTCCTCTTGGTTAGACTCTGAGAATTCAGTTTCGCCAGCAGCGATGCAGAGCCACATCGAGCACAATACAGGCTCGTTCATTCTTCTGTCACGTTGGCTTTTGATCTGAATCGGAGCGTCTTTCTGAGTACATTGGATCCTCTAGGAAGTGCATAACTGGAATTACGAATTTGTCTCTTTACTAAATCGATTCTGTTGATACCTCTTCGTCAAGGACAGGATGCAAACGCTCATGAGCGCCAGGAGTAAGAGCGTCCCGCTCGCAGCCCTGAGGCTACTGATGCATGAATGCGCAAATTGCAAGTTTAGTTCGATGCAACAACTTTTCCCGCCGCATGAACGATGCAGCCTGGAAACGCAGAAACTCTACTCCCTCGACAGATCGTTCCGCAAGCAATTTTTCGGCCAGTTACTGAAAAGCCATAGCTCATCGAAACGGAACGAGCCGAGAGCCTCGGAGTGCCTATGCTAATCTGGCTAAAATTTGAGGTGTCTTTTTGCTCCAGAGACAAATTCGCCCTTCTTCCTTCGTGGTTTGTGTTGTTTGCATACTTGGGCAGCGTCAGGCCGTGGCCCAGAAGGGCGCTCCCGCTTTTCAGCCCAGCGCCGCGCAGATAGCTGCGGTCTCCGGTGAATACGCTGATCCTTCCGACCCTGACACTCCCAGCAGCTTTTATGCGAATCACGGAAACCTGATTGTGGAAAACGAGAGGAGCCTCCCAGCTCGTTTGGAGGCGGTATCGGCCCTGGAATATTCAGCTCCGAAGTACAAGACCTCGTTCGTCTTTACCGAAGATGCCTCCGGGCATGTCGTCGCGGTCACCCGAAACAGCGATGGCGATTCCAGGAAAGTCACAATGCAGCGGATCGGCGACCCAGTCAACCATGTTTTTCCGGACTACGAACGGCAGGAGGTGATGATTCCGATGCGGGATGGGGTGAAACTCCATGCCATCATCCTGAAACCGGTTCATCCTTCGGGGCCGTTGCCGTTTCTGATGGATCGAACGCCATACGGTGTCGATGGGACCACGATGGCCAGCTTCTTCGGGAGCCGGCCTGAGCTGGCAAGGGCGGAATACATTTATGTTGGGGAAGACATTCGCGGGCGCTTCGAGTCCGAGGGGCAGTTTGTGATGATGCGGCCCCTTGCCGATCATCACGATCCAAAAGCGATTGACGAGAGCACGGATGCTTATGACACGGTCGCCTGGCTGCTCAAGAATGTCTCTGGAAACAACGGCCGCGTTGGGGTGGTTGGGACGAGTTATCCCGGATTTCTGACCATGATGTCGGGGATCGATCCGCACCCGGCAGTCAAAGCGATCTCGCCGCAGGCGCCGATGATCGATGTCTGGATCGGGGACGATTTCTTCCATAACGGGGCGTTTCGTCAGACCTACGGCTATGACTATGCGCTGGGACTTGAATCGAGCAAGGAGATGACGGACGTCGATTACGGCAAAGGCCGCGACGGGTATGACTACTTCCTGGAGCGAGGGTCGTTTGCCGAGGATGTGAAGCGTTCGGGTGCACACACTTCGGGGGGCGGCGTGCTGCCGACCTGGCAGCGGTTCCTCGATCATCCCGCTTACGACGACGTGTGGTCGTCGCGAGGCGTTGAGCAGCACCTGACTACGGTCGCAGTGCCGACTCTTACGGTTGGCGGCTATTACGACCAGGAAGATATGTGGGGGCCGCGGGAGGAATATGCGACCCTTGAGCCTCACGACTCCGGTCACGAGAACTTTTTAGTACTTGGGCCATGGCGGCATGGATCGTGGTCGCAGACGACGCGGCATCTGGGGGCGATCCAGTATGGCGAGCCGATCGGACGCGAGTTTCGCGCCAAGATCGAGGCGCCATTTTTTGCGCATTACCTGAAAGGCGAGTCCGGTTTCGACTTGAAAGACACTGCCAGCTTCCAGACTGGCTCGAATACCTGGAGGTGGTACGCACATTTTCCGCCGGCTGAGGCCAAGCCGACAAAGCTCTATCTGGCGGCCAACAGGCGGCTCAGTTGGAACCCGGCGGCGACTGCGGCAAATGTCAGCTATGTTGCCGACCCGGGAGATCCTGTGCCATACCGACGTCGTCCGATTCAGCCTACGTATGGGCCGGGATCGGAGTGGTATCTCTGGATGACTGAAGACCAGCGATTCGTCACGGGACGCAAAGACGTCGCCGTCTGGACCATGCCTTTGGATAAGGACTTGACTGTGACCGGCGATGTCGTCGCAGACATCTTTGTCTCGACAACCGGCACCGACGGCGACCTGGTCGTAAAGCTCATCGATGAATACCCGAACGGTGATCCGGATCCTACGATGCGCGGATATCAGCTGATGACAAATGAGGAGATCTTCCGTGGACGCTATCTCGCGTCCTTTGAGAAGCCGGAAGCGTTGAAGCTGGGTCAGGCGAACGAGTTCAAGTACAGCTTGCATGGGGTTGACCATGTTTTCAAGAAAGGCCACACCTTGATGGTCGAGGTGCAGAGCAGCTGGTTTCCGCTCTACGACCGCAATCCGCAGACGTTCGTCCCGAACATCATGACGGCGAAGCCGGAAGACTATCAGAAGGCGACAGTGACGATCATGGCCGATCAAGCGCATCCGTCGGCGGTCGTGCTGCCAGTCATCCACCAGTAGATCTCTCTCCGGTCGCTGTGAAGGCCGCACAGGCGGCTGTAAGTAGAGTTTCAATAGGAGAATTTTTTCTATTGACATTGTTTTTCCGCTCTTCTATCGTCCAAAGGGATTCAACCAGACGCTTGCGCCGATCGCGGAGGTTCTTACCCTTGAATTGTTTCGAACGCACCGTTCCCCGAATTGCGCTGGCTAGCCTCCTTTTGACGGTTTCAGCTGCAAGGCTCATCGGCGGCACGGTTGCAACCTCGATGAAGCCGGCCCGGCTAACCTGCGATTCGCTGGTTGAGCCGCTGGGGCTGGATGATGCGAAACCTCGTCTTTCATGGCAATTGCGGGACGCAAGAGACGGCGCGCAGCAGACTGCGTATGAGTTAGAGGTCGCGACCAAAGCAGCACTGCTGGCGGCAGACAAAGCGGATGTGTGGGACAGCGGGAAGGTCGCCTCCGATCGTTCGGTAGGTGTTGCTTACGCGGGCCCCGAGTTGGCTGCGGAGACGCGCTACTACTGGCGGGTGAAGGTTTGGGACAAGGATGGCAAGCCGTATCCGGTGAGCGAGGCAAGCTGGTGGGAAACTGGGCTGATGGGCGCCGCGAACTGGCAGGGGAAGTGGATCGGTTACGAGACTGAAGAGGAGCAGCACATTCGAGAATCCGGAGCGGCGTGGATCACCAATCCGCCGGTCGAAAATCTCAAAGGCAGTAGCCCGACGCGGCATGATTTTCGGCTCGGATTTGATTTGGCGCGGCCGGTAAAGCGAGCGGTGCTTTATGTGACGGGTAGAGATACTGCGGCCGCCTGGGTGAACGGGAAGCAGGTGGTGACGGCGATGCCGATGCCGCCTTGGAAGCAGTTTCCCTGGCAGACCTATACGACTACGGTAGTGACGGGCGATCTTCATGCGGGGCGGAATCTGCTGGCGGTGGAGGTGCTGCTTTATTCGGCGAATCCGAGCGGCCTGGCCGCTGCGAGTCACGCCGGCACGCCGATGAGCGCTTGCCTTTATCTGGAGATGGCAGACGGCTCGATCACGGTGTTCAAGAGCGGAAGCGACTGGAAGGCGACGATGAATGCCCCGGACGGCTGGCAGCTGCCAACCAGCGATGTTAGCTGGCCTTCGGCTGTGCCGTACCAGCCGCCGGCGAGCTCGATGACTGATACCGCACCGGGGAGTCCGTGGCCGACTGGGCCGGTGAAATTGCTGCGGCATGAGTTCTCGGTGAAGAGCGCGATTACGTCGGCGCGGCTTTATGTAACGGCTTTAGGCGCTTATGAGATGCGCCTCAACGGACACCGGGTCGGCGACCAGGTGCTTGCTCCGGGATGGATGGACTTCAGAGAGCACGTCGCCTACCAGGCATATGACGTGACCCCGTATGTAAGGGCGGGGAAGAATGCGATCGGAGCGTATCTGGCTCCGGGGTGGTATACGACGCCGCTGATGTGGTATCGGCAGGGGTTCAACTATGGCGATACGCCACCGGCGCTCAAGGTCCAGTTGCGCATAGAGCATGCCGACGGCTCGGTCGAGTGGGTGGCGACGGATGAGAGCTGGAAGGCGGACGTCTCTCCGATCCTCAAGGCTGAGATCTACGACGGCGAGAGCTACGATGCGCGGCGGGAAGAGGCGGGATGGGACGGGCCTTCGTTTAGCGATGGTAGTTGGAAACCGGCGCAGACGATTGTGCCGAAAGAGCCGGCGATCATTGCGCAGTTCTTTCCTCCGGTGCGAGTTGAAAAGACCCTCTCTGCGAAGGCGATTACGAGTCCGAAACCCGGCATCTATATTTATGACTTCGGGCAGAACCTGGCGGGGGTTGCGAGTGTACGGGCGCAAGGGCCGGCGGGAACCGACGTGCGGCTGCGATTTGCCGAGGTGCTGAATGCCGACGGCACGATGTATGTCGATAATCTTCGCACGGCTAAGGCTACTGATCACTTCGTCCTTGCTGGGACGGGACCTAGAACCTATTCACCGAAATTCACCTTCCATGGCTTTCGCTATGTTGAGATGACTGGGCTGCCTGCAAATCCTGGCCTTGAGGCGGTCAAGGCGGTGGTCTTCCACACCGACGCTCCATTCACTGCCGAGCTGAAGACCGGAAGCCCGATGATTAATCAGCTCTGGCAGAACATCCTGTGGGGACAGCGGTCGAACTTCGTCAGCGTGCCCACGGATTGCCCGCAGCGCGATGAACGGCTCGGATGGACTGCGGATGCGCAGGTCTTTTGGCGTACTGCTTCCTACAACATGGACCTGACCCAGTTCTCGAAGAAGTACGCGGCTGACATTCGGGGGACGCAGGTCGGTACGGAAAAGTACGGGATCTTCGCGCCGGGTACGAGCCAGCCAAATCCTGGTTACGGTGCGGGATGGAGCGATGCCGGCGTGATTGTTCCCTGGACGGCTTGGCTGCAGTCCGGCGACACGACGGTCATTGAAGAGAACTGGGACGCGATGACGAAGTATCTTGCGTCGATCGAGGTCGATAATCCGGACTATCTATGGAAGAAAAACTCCGGGATACCTTTTGGGGACTGGTTGTCGCCCGAAGGCCCCACTCTTGAAACTCTTGTCGCCACGGCGTATTGGGCTTACGACGTGACGCTCATGAAGCAGATGGCTCACGCGGTCGGCAATACCGAGGATGAGACGAGGTATGCTGAACTCTTCGGGAAGATCCAGCAAGCCTTTGCGAAAGAGTTCATCCACGCCGATGGCTTCATTGCCGGCGCAGACAATGGACCGTCTCCCTTTGGGCAAATCAACAATCCAAATGCCAAGGCCAGAGGAGGCGACACGCAGACGAGCTATGTGCTCGCACTGGAGATGAACCTGGTGCCGGACTCGCTACGTCAGGCGGCAGCGGACAAGTTAGTTGCAAAGATCAAAGACAATGGCTGGAAGCTGAGTACCGGTTTTCTGGGCACTCCTTATCTGCTGGCGGTGCTGGTCGATACTGGCCACAGCGATGTCGCGTATCGGTTGCTGTTGAACACGGAATATCCATCGTGGGGTTATCTGGTTGGTCATGGAGCGACGACGATGTGGGAGCGCTGGAACGGCGACCAGATGCGTGGCGACCCGAGCATGAACTCCTACAACCATTACGCCTATGGTGCGGTTGCCGACTGGATCTATCGCTATGGAGCCGGCATCGATGCGACCCCGGCCGATGCGGGCTTCCACACGATCTATCTGCATCCGACCTTTGATTCGCGGCCGGGGAGTCTTGATTTTTCCTATGAGTCCCTCTATGGGCGGATCAAGTCTTCGTGGTCCGTTCAGGGGTCCCAGATAACCTGGACGATTGCGATTCCAGCGAATGCCGACGGCCGACTGCCATTGTCCGTAACTCAGGGCAAGTTGATTCGTCTAGGAGGGGTTGACCTGCAGAATAGTCGCAGAGCGAAGCTCGTTAGGGACCAGGATGGCAAGAGTGCCTATGATTTGCCGGCGGGAACTTATCGGTTCGCTATAACGAACTAATAAGTTCCTGTCGCGGGGCCAGCCATCGAGCGATCTGGGGAGAACCATGCGCTCGGCTTGCCTCGTTGATCAGGCACAATCGAGTGCCGCCGCAGGGCGCGAGACATACGCGGACGCGCGATTTCAAGGCCAATCGGCGATGAATTAACATCAGGTGCATGCGCCCTTCGGTCATCTTCCTTGCATTTAATTCGGCAGAGACGCTGAGGGCGTCCCTCGCAAAGGCCTTTGCGATTTCAGATGACGTCCACGTTGTCGATTCGTTCAGCAACGACGATACCGTGGCGATCGCCGCGGCTGCGGGCGCCTCGGTGGTCCAGCATCCGTTTGCAAACTATGGCGCGCAGAGGAACTGGGCGATAGATTCGCTGCCTGTGAAGTATGGGTGGCAACTGCACCTTGATGCCGACGAGGCGATGGACGATGAGCTGATCAGAGCCATCGACTTGCTACCTGACGAACCACCAGCCGAAGGCTTTCTTGTGGCGCGGTATCTCAAGTTCCTCGGCCGCATTCTTCGTCATGGAGGGATGTCACCTACTTGGCATCTTCGGCTCTTTCGCGCAGGCGCCGGTCGTTGCGAAGATCGCGAGTACGACCAGCACTTCTATTTACTTCGAGGTCAGGCAGTTGAACTGCATGGCTCGATGATCGACGATATCGGCATGACGCTCTCCGACTGGACTGCTCGTCATAATCGGTGGTCGGACAGCGAAGTGCGCGAGCTCACTTCTAGATTGACCGCTGGCCGAGTGACCGGCAATCTTGCCGGCAACCCAATCGAGAAGAAGCGCTACTGGAGGCAAAAGTACAACAACGCCCCTCTTTTCGTGCGGCCTTTTGCCTTGTTCTTCTATCGCTATATCGTGCGTCTCGGATTTTTGGATGGGACTGAGGGTTTCATTTTCTGGGTGCTACAAACGTTCTGGTTCCGATTCCTGATCGATGCCAAACTCTATGAACAGCGCCAGAGACGGGGCTAGTCGGGCTTGATGGCGATGACTTCGATCTCTACCAGGGCTGTTGATTCCGCCAGCGCGACGACCTGCATGGCGCTACGTGCCGGCAGCTGCGGCTGCTCTTTGGTCCCGAAGAACTGTGTGTATCCGGCCATAAACCCATCGAAGTCCATCTTGCCGCCCTTCGCGGGATCGCCGGCGAGGTAGGCGTGCATCATTACGACATCGCCAAGCGTAAGTCCCTGCGCCTCCAACGTTGCGCTGATCGCCTTGATCGCGCCGACGGTTTGCGTCTTGGTGTCTCCGGGCGTGGGGCCGTCGAGCGTGGGCGAGAGAGTGCCACTGAGATACAAAGTCTTGCCTACCCAAACTCCTTGCGAGATTGGGAAGGTTGAGTGATCCGGCAATGGGATGCGGACGACCTGAGCCCTGGAAGAAATGCTGGCGAGAGCAAGGGCAGCGCCGAAAATGGCCGCGATCTGGAAGCAACGCCGGTTGAGTTTAAGCAGCATGAGGACTCCTCTTTTCTACTTCGGTGCCGATCTGGTTCATGCAGCGGTAAGCGGAGAGTGCAGCTCCCTCTTGCCAGCCGCTGAGTTTGCTGGTCTGGTCGCCGACGAAGTAAATGCAGCCGTCGGGCTCGAGCAGCCGCTCGATGGATTTGCCGCTGTAATCGCTGAGCCAGCCGCCGAGGGCGTACTGGATCTTGCCCCAGTTGACGTAGACCGGATTCGTAAGTTCCTTGCCGTGGCCGGGATGGAGCAGGTCGATTGCGTGGCGAGATGCGTCCAGCTTGGCTGGAACGGTCTTCAGGTCTCCGAAGGGGGTTCCGGGCTCGTTGTCGGCATAGCCGCCGACAATGATGCCGGTCTGCGAGAACATCCTCGCGCTCGGATACCAGACGATCTCGACCGGCTGGCGTAGGTAGGATAGTCCTCCGTAAATGTTGTAGTCCCGCTCCCAAAAGCGCTGCGACTCCCAGGCGATCTTTGAGGACTGGTCGAAGGCCGAGTGGTCGATGATCTTCTGAACATCGGGAGAAAAGTCAGCGTCGACGTCGCGAAGAACGGGAAACGGGATGTTGGATATGCAGTATTGCGCCTTGACCGTTTCTGTCTTCCCGTTCTTCGCGTCGAGGTAGGTGATGGTGACACCGGAACTATCATGGCGAATCTTCTTCACCACGGCCTGGTAGCGAATGACCTCGACAAGCTGCTTAGCGAATGCCCTGGGGATGTGGTCCATCCCTCCGATGGGCTGAAACATGGTGGCCTGCCAGTCGACCGCGTCCTCTGACATCAGCCCTTGCCACAGCCGGGCATCGAGCAGGGCATGCATCGGCAGCGGGTCGATGGCGACGGGGTCTTCCTTGCCCGCACCGGGCGGGACCTTGAAGCCGGAGCGGTCAGTTCCCTTGAAGAGGTATTCGGGAGTCAGACCGCCATACTCGCGAAGAAAGACGAGCATCCGCTCTTTGTCTTCGACGGTAATGTCCTGATCGAGATCGCCTTTGTTGATTGACTTCGCGAGGAGTTCAGAGACGTGTCCGCGAGTGTCGTTGATCATCCGGCGCTGCTCGACAGGCTGGCCGCCATTCAGGGTGTCGGCCTGCAGCAGGGCGCTGCGGGAAGTGTTGACCTCAACCTCAAGAGGGATGTTGAATTCGCGGCAGTAACCCAGCATGGTGGTGTGGATCGACGGGAGACGTCCGGGACCGAAGTTCTGGTAGTTCCCGTCAGCCCAGTTGCAGGTCTGGGTGAATCCGTCGGTGAACCTGACGGTGTCTCCGCCGCGGACGGTCCAGTTGCGACCACCTACACGTGCACGGGCCTCGAGCAGCGTACATCGATAGCCAAGCTTACCGAGTTCGTAGGCGGCGACGAGGCCGGCGATGCCTCCGCCGAGAATCACTACCGTGGTTCCGTGGCCGGGGACTTTTCTTAAGCTGGCGACTTCGTGGGTGATCTCCTGAGCGGGGAGAAGCCCAAGCGTCTGCATGAACGAAAAGGCTGCGCCGTATCCGCCGAGCTGGCCGATGCGCGTAAGGAAATCTCTGCGGGTGAGTCCCATTGAAACTTGACTCCTAATCCTGGGAAGGGCTATTTATCGAGTGTAATCGCTGCGCGAAAAGAAACGGCACCTACGGATGAAAGTAGGTGCCGCAGTTCTCAGCTCTGATTGGAGAGGTTAGAAAATAATCTTCAAAGCCAGTTGGGTGTTGAACGGTTCACCGGCTCCGATACCGGGCGCGCCGTTGTAACTGCCGATAGTCGTCGTGAGAGAGAGCGATGTTGCGCCGATGTTATTCGGGTTATAGCCGCCTGGCGAAGCATAATTATAGCGGTTGAATAAGTTGAACATCGACACCTGGAACTGGGTGTTGATCCTCTCGGTGATAGGGGTGTTCTTGAAGACCGAGAAATCTACGTCCCCAAAGCCGGGACCGTAGAAGCTGTTCCTTCTGGAGTTACCGAACGTGCCGGGGGTTGGGCTGGTGAACGCGTCTGGATTAAGCCAGTTTGCGCCCGCTTTTTCCTGCCGGGCTCCCGCGTAGGCGCTGATCCCGGTCAACTCGGCACGCTGCGTACCTTCGCCGGTGCCTGAGGTGTCAGAAGGGCTGAGGACGGTGATCGGGATACCGCCGTGGAAGGTTGCCAGCGTGTTAAGCTGCCAACCGTTGGTGAGCAGCTTCCATTTCTCTCCGCCAGGGATTGTGTATGTCCCTGCCGCAGTGAAGATATTGCGCTGGTCGAAATCGCTCGCGCCGTAGTCACCCTTGAAGTTGGTGCTGTCCTGCGGAAGCGTGCCGCGGTAAGCGGTGACCTCATCATTGCTGTGCGACCACGTGTATGCGGCCTGAGCGCTCAGGCTATGCCAGTTGGAGATGCGGGCTGTAGCCTGGAGTGAATTGTAGTTGGAAGTTCCGATGCTCTCGATCTGGTTGATGTAGGTGTAGGTCGGATAGAGCGAATAGTAGGGGCGGCTTGACTGGATTGGGGCGCTAGGGTCGGACGAGAGCGCAGCCTGGTTGATGTCGAGAATGGAGAGGAGATGGCGTCCTTCGCTGCCGACGTATCCAATCGAGAAGGCGACCTTGTCGCTGACCGACTGCTCCAATTGAATATTCATGTTCATGTCGTGGGATGGCTGGAAGTTCTTGTCGATGGAAAAGATACTGCTCGATGCGGTCGGATTCGGAAAGATGTTTACGTTGGGCACGATAGTCTGGGCGTTGGCCGTGGCGGTTACGACCGGATCTGGTCCGCCTGGATTGCCTTCAACCCCATTCGGAGCGCCGTTGCCGGGACGGTTGTCGAGGAAGGGGTTGAGGTTCGGTGTATCAAAGTAGAGGCCGAGGCCGGCGCGAAGCACTGTGCGCGGGAACATCTGATAGGAGAAGCCGACACGGGGGCTAAAGTTTGTGTACTTCGGATCGTAGAGATTGCCGATCTCGTTGCCCTGGTATCCGATGCCCGGGCTGGCGGCATCTGTCAACTCCGGCCGAAAGACCGAGAGGTTCTTCCACTGGTTGTGGAGCGGGCCCTCGTAGTCCCAGCGAAGTCCGTAGTTGATGTTCAGCTTCGGGCTCACCTGGAAGGCATCCTGTGCGAAGAAGCTGAAGGTGTTCACGAAGACCTGGCGGTCAGGGTCTCCGAGGGCGACGAAGGCGGTGTAGAAGCGGCCGGCCATGAAGTCAGCTAGCGAGTTTGTGTATGCGTTGCCGGTATCTCCAGTGTCCCAGGTGTCGTTGACATTGGCCTGGTCCGGACCCTGTGAGCCATTAAAAGTAAGGCTGCCTAAGGCATGGCGGTGGTAGAACTCGTCCAGTTGGGCGTTCCGGTATTCGCCGCCGAACTTGATAGTGTGCTTGCCGACAACCCAGGAGAAATCGTCGGTAAGGTGGCCGGTAATGTCGTTGCGGCCTTCAGGTGGGGTCTCGCCCGTGGAGTCAAAGCTGCCGATGTTGATATTGGCTGCGCCTGGAAGAGTGGAACCTGTAACGAGTCCGAGCGAGGCCATGTCAAAACCGGTGTTGTAGTCATTGAAGACCTGATTGAAGTAGTTCACGCCAAGCAGAAGCTGGTTCGTCATGGTTGGAGTGAATACATGGTTGTAGACGATCGCGTAGTTCTGCACGTGGATCGGAGCGACTTCGTAGTAATAGAGCAGCTGCGATCCGACGGGTGCGACCTGATTTCCCTGACCGACGAACCAGTGGGCTGACAGAGTATTTGCGTCGTTGATCGTCCAGTCGATCTTGGCCAATCCGTTGTAGCTGTAGCCGTATTCCGGATCGCTGTTGAGATAGTTGTTCACGGCGCCAGTGGTCGCTGTATCGCCGGGAAGGGCGCCGGTGACGTTTGACGGATATAGGGTATTCAGGATGTTGGTGGCCACCGGGTTGACGGGAACATCGAATTTGGCGAGGGCGGCCAGGGCTCCGTTCTGCCAACCGGCAGATGGCTCGGTCGCCGTTGCCGGAACACCAATCTTGAACCGCTGATGCTCATAGGTGACGAAGCCGAAAAGTTTGTCCTTGATTGCCGGTCCGCCGAGAGAAAATCCATAGTTGTAATTGCGGACTACCTGTTTCGGTTCACCGGCAGCTATGGTGAAAGGGTTCGCCGCGCCGAGGGCTTCATTTCGGTTGAAATAGTAAGCGGTACCGTGCCACCGATTCGTTCCTGCTTTGAGAGAGAGATTGACGCTGCCGCCCGGGTTGCGGCCGGACTCCGGGCCTGCCTGGGTCTGCACGGAAAATTGTTCGATGGCGTCGATCGGAAGGATGATGCCGGCGATTCCGGAGACGCCGCCCTGGTTGACTGCGGGGATATTGTGCCAGAGGTCGTTGTTATCGATTCCGTCGATCTGCCAGTTAATCTGGTTTGCGCGGGTTCCGTTCAGCGCTCCATATCCACCGGCTCCGGAGTTAGCGAAGCCGGGAGTAACGATAATAAGTTGGGTGAAGTCGCGCCCATTGAGCGGCGTGTCCTGCAACTGCGCGCCCTCGACGCCGGCAATCTGAGTGGTCGATGTAGTGTCGAGCGTGAGCGCCGCCGCATTTACTTCAACGGTCTCAGCAGCCTGCGCGACCGATAACTTGATCGGCAGCGTGTAGATGTGCCCGGCTGTGACGGGTACTTTGTCGATCTTTGCTACCTGGAATCCGGATGCAGTGGCGGTTACGGTGTATGAGCCGATGGGGAGTTCCTGGTAAGCAAATTCACCGGCACTCGACGAGACGGTCTCGTGCTTGGTACCCGTGCCGTCCTCTGTGGCTACGACAGTAGCATTGGGAATCGCCGCACCAGACTGGTCAGTCACTGCGCCGCTAACACCTCCGCGGAAGGTTTGGGCCTGTGCGGATACGGCTAGCAGGGTGAGGAAAGCGAATAGCAGATAGATGGGTATAGAACGTCCTTGAATACGCATAACGAGACCTCCGAAGTTTTCAAAAAAAAGAAACGAATCGTCTTAGGTATCCGAATGCCCCAAAAGGGAAATGCGAATACCGACGAGGATGTAAGAACATTGTGGAGACGGGTGCCAGACATGTTGCTGGAGGTCTGGCACCGGCTCGCCTAAGTCTTGACTTAGGGCCTATGTGCAGACCGACAACGCTGATTGCTGAGAAACATATCTCAAACTAATGGCGCGATCGATAAAATTGCAAGAAATAAATAGTAGTTTTGCTGATATTTTTCGCGTTCTGGAGTATGCTGCTCGGCTTGTAGGCCTGCGAGTTATTTGACACATCAGAAATTTTTATAGGCACCAATCGCAAGCGACTTTCTCCTGGGCAAAGACTGCGGAGTTCGCATGAAGTCTGACAATCTGAGTGACCCACTGCTCCGGGGATCGGATTCACGGAAGCCGCAAGTCGACAACCCGGGGGTAAGCTCCGGAACTTCAGGGAGCCTTGCTAAAAGCGAGGAGACAACAGCTTAATGCGGGACTTCTGTCGCTCACCGAGAGAATTGCAACCGGATCCGTGTACCTGGACGTCGATATGCGTTGGGGAGGACCTGTCTCTTCAGTTTGATCAATCGATTGCCGAGAACGGTTTTGCTCGCAGTCAACACTACACGGAAGCCGATTCGATCAAGGATCACAATGTGAGCGCCATAGAGCGGGGCCCTTGGATGCGCTGATCGGATAGAAGGGGAAGCACTATCGTCAACCGGACTCCACCGCCGAGCCGCTGAGAAGCCTCGACCGATCCTCCGTGCGCTCGAACGACTGCTTCGACAAAGGCCAGGCCGAGTCCGTGTCCATTTGATTTCGGACCTTTCACCCGGCGTTCAAAGATATGCGCTAAGACCTCGTCAGCGAAGCCGGGCCCGTCGTCTTCCAAAGTAAGATGGGCGGTGTCGTCATCAGCGTGCAACGAAATAGTGACAGTCGACTCGGCGGGGAGATGTTTGAGCTCATTGTCGAAGAGATTGGCGACCATCCGATGTAGCAATGCGGCGTCAGCTGCCAATTCGACTGAGCCCGCGCTGCGCAATTGAATGCCCAATCCTCTTTGGGACATCGACGGCTCGTACAAATCCACCATGGCTCGGAGCATTTCGTCCAGGTCGACGGGGCCCCGGCGAAGTCTTAGGGCGTCAGCTCTGGCCTCGGCAACATCAAGGGACATGTTCAGAAAGTCAGTGACGCGATCCAGCTCTTCGATGGCCGACACGATTCCCTCGACTTCCTCACCTCTTGCGTGCCCGGTCAAAGCCATCTCCAGCTTTGCCCGTACTGCGGTCAACGGGCTTCGAAGATCGTGTGCGAGGGAGTCGGTGATGGTGTGCAACTGATGAATTGAGATCTCGATACGATCGAGCATGTTGTTGAGCGTGATCGCCAGTTGCGAGACCTCATCACCTCTTTTGGTTACCGGAACCCGGCGGCTCAAATCGGATTCACCGATTCTTGACGCGGCCTCAGTGATCCTCCTCACATGGGCCAGCATCCTGTAGGTGGTGTAAAAGACGATTGCCGATCCGATGAAGACGACCGCCAACCAGAGAAGAGCAAAACGAAAGCGCAGACTGCGCAAGACCCGCAGTTCGTCTCGCTCTGAGAGGCCCAGGTAAATCCGGCTGCCATCCGCGATGTCAGTCGACGCTACACGAAAGGGTATCTCAATGCCATGCACCCTCAAATCGGATGGTGCATCGGTAACATTTCTCAAATGGCGAATCGCATCGAGAAACTGTGTGCCATCTCCGACGCCGACCCAAAGCGCGAGGGAGCCGTCTGGCGCTGTCTGCACAAAGAAGACTGAGTCGTTTTGTCCGGCGTTCGAGGGCAGCTTGTTGGGCACCTCCCGGCTTGCCAGCTCGGCGATTTCTCCGACGACACGCCGGTAGAGGGCGTTTTTGGGAGTTCGTCCGGCCACATCGCCGAGGACTCCGACCTCGCCAGACAGCCATGCGTCGCTTCTTTGCTGGATATCGTGGGAGACAAATCGGTGAAGGAAGACAAAAATCACCAACGTGCCGAAGGCCAGCGCTAGGGTTGCCCAGAGCGAAATTCGCCACGCTGCGCTGCGGAGTATTGTCCTACCGATCCCTGAGAACATAGCCGACACCTCGCAGAGTCTTGATAAGGGGCCGACGCCCCTCGCTATCCACCTTGCCGCGCAGGCGGTAGATGTGCACGTCGACGACATTGGTCTCCGGTTGAATTCTCATACCCCATACCTGGTCGAGGATCATTGTTCGCGTTACGACTCGGCCGGCGTTCCTGCACAAATATTCCAACAACACGAATTCCTGCGGAGTCAAATTCAGACTATCGCCTCCGCGCGAAGCTTCGCGTCGCAGGAGATCGAGCTCAAGATCAAGCACGCGAATGCGGGTTGCCTCCGAGGGGGCAGAGCTGTTGCGCTTCAGTAAATTCCGCAGCCGGGCAAGCAATTCAGCCAGCGCAAAGGGTTTCGTAAGGTAATCGTCTCCGCCCTGCTCAAGCCCTCGCACCCGGTCATCGACCGACCGGCGGGCGGAAAGGATCAGCACTGGAGCACTCACGCCCAGCTGTCGAAGGCGAAGAATCAAACTGATGCCGTCCTTGTCCGGTAAACCCAAGTCAACGATCAACACATCATGCTGGCCTTCGGTGGCAAGCCTCTCCGCAGTCTTGGCGTCTGCAGCTACCTGTACCCGGTATCCTGCCTCAGACAGCGAACGCTCCAAGAAGCCTTGAATCGCGGATTCGTCTTCTACGAGCAGAAGGCGCATACGTTGATGTTACTGCTTTTGTTCTAAGTATTAGCGCCAACAGGAATAGAGCAGTCAGGCCAAAATGAACGTATCGTCATTTAGCGTTCTTTCGCGAGTCATGTCGCGCTCCTATAAGTGAGTAAAGGGTGATGACGAGGCCAGCGAAATATGCTCGACTTACATCAGGAAAGCAAGGACTTTTCGTGGACCAGCATGCGCGTCTATCAATTTCTATCATCTGATCGAATCTATATAGGCCTGCTAAGGCCTCGATGACCTCTTGTCGATTATGTTTAAGCAGTGGTCCCGCAGTGGTGCTTTTCACTTCATAGCTTGTGATGAGAAAGCTGGAGGTTGTTCTTAGCTCTCGCTACCTCGTGGAGACTTGTACAAGGATCTGCCATGGATTCGAACGCTCTGGCTGCTCATGCTTTCCCAGCTCAAGTTGTGGGTTCTGCCGCGTTCACTGGTAAGGACCGTGCGGTGACGCTTCCAGTCTTGCTCGCCGCGCAAGTGGAATTGCGTCCGCAAGCACCGGCCCTCGTCTGGGAAGGTGGCTCTCGAACATGCGCGGAGACAGATGCCAGGTCGACGGCCGTGGCTCGAGGTCTCCGCAAAGCAGGCGTTGCCCCAAACGATCCAGTCGGGCTCTATTTTGAGAGTTCGGACGAGTTTGTCGTGGCAGCCATTGGGGTCTGGAAGGCCGGCGGGGCTTATCTCCCTATCGATCCGGCATATCCCGTTGAGCGAGCTACCTATATTCTGGCCGACTCAGGTGCGCATCTGCCAACGAGCGGAGATCGCAGAAACCATTACGGTCAGGTGTAAGCAAAGGCGTTACGAAGTAGTGACAAGATCGTGACAAACGCCTAGCCGAGAGATCGTAATCTTCAGATTTAGCGGGAAGGACGCTATGACCAGAGACAGTTGCTCTTGCTTTGATTTTCCTTCTGCCACAATTCCAAGCATGATTGCCTTGCAAGTAAGGCAAAATCCGCGCGCTCGCGCGGTTGTGGGGGCTGGAGGGTCGATCTCTTACGCTGAGCTCGACTCGCGGTCAGGCGCCGTTGCCCGGGTTTTGCAAACCGCCGGGCTAGCTTCAAACGAGCCTGTGGGCCTGTACATGGAGAGTTCGATCGAGCTGGTGATCGCGGCTCTTGCCGTATGGAAGGCCGGCGGCGCGTATCTGCCTATCGACCCAGCATATCCCGTTGAGCGGGCTACCTATATTCTGTCCGACTCAGGTGCGCCGGTCGTGATCTGCCGGCGAGCGCATGCATCGACTTTGAGCGCGGGCTCCTGGAAGACGATCTGCATCGAGGACGTCCTGCCGCGTGAGGAGCCGGAAGGCTCCATATTTGCGGCGGTGAATGCTAACGATCTTGCCTACATCATCTATACTTCGGGGTCGACCGGAGCGCCCAAGGGCGTCGAAATCACTCACGGAAACCTGAGCAACCTTGTGGCATGGCACAACCGTGAGTTCTCAGTGACGGCGGCCGATCGCGCTACTCAGATCGCCGGGCCGGGGTTCGATGCCGCAGTGTGGGAGGTCTGGCCTTACCTGTCAGCCGGGGCTGCGATCCATCTACCCTCCCGCGAAGGCCGGCATTCCGCGCCACAAGTGCGGGATTGGCTGGTCTCCGAAAAGATCACGGTCAGCTTCCTGCCGACGATCCTGGCCGAAGAGGTCTTGCGGCTTTCGTGGCCCGAAACTACGTTTCTGAGGCTACTGCTCACCGGGGGTGACGCACTGCATCTCTTCCCGCCTCCCGGTCTTCCGTTTGAACTCATCAATAACTACGGGCCTACGGAATGCACAGTCGTGGCGACCTCGGCGCCGGTAAAGTCTCCGACCGAGCTCCAGTCCGTGCCGACGATCGGGCGGCCGATTCTCAATACGACAATCCATCTGCTCGATGGGTCTGGCCGCGAGGTGGCAGAGGGCGAAGTGGGCGAGATATTTATAGGCGGCCCGAGCGTCGGGAGAGGATACCGCAACCGTCCGGAATTGACGGCTGAGTCCTTCGTCACTATCTCCGTCGGGAGCGCGTCCGAGCGCATGTTCAGGACGGGCGATCTGGCCAAACGTCTTCACAATGGTGAGTTGGCTTTCGCGGGCCGCGCCGACGATCAGATCAAGATTCGAGGTTTTCGGATCGAGCCCGACGAGATAGCGGCGGTCATCAATCGGCACGCGCGCGTGATTTCAAGCGCGGTGATCGCGCGAAGCGACAGCGGAGAAAAGCGTCTCGTCGCTTACGTTGTGTTGGCGCCCGGAAAGGAGATTTACGATCGCGAACTACGCGACCTTGTGGCCCAGACTCTGCCGAATTACATGGTCCCCGCCAGTTTCGTCAAGTTGGACCGCATTCCAGTAACTGCCAACGGCAAGCTGGACAAAGCCGCTTTGCCTCCGCCCACGGAAGAGAACCAGCTTCGCCACGATTCGTATGTCGCTCCAAAGAGTGAGCTCGAAGAGATCGTCGCGGGAATTGTGGGTCCGATTCTTGGTTTATCGAAGGTCAGCACCCACGACAATTTCTTTTTGCTCGGGGGGCACTCGCTAATGGGGGCCCAGCTGATCGCAAAGGTGCGAGAAATCTTCGACGTCGAGCTGAATCTGCGAAACGTCTTTCAATGCCCAACAGTGACCAAGCTTGCGGGCAGAATAGAGGAGTCGCTGGTTGAAAGGCTTGAGGCCATGAGTGAAGAAGAAGTCGATCAGGCTCTGCGTGCTCCTTCAAATCCGGGGGCTCCCTTGACCGCTACGTCAGCAAGGTAATTGAATGGCAGCCTTCGATCCAGAGCTAAGTCTGACCCATCTATTGGATCCGGCGGTCCTTGCCAACCCGTATCCACTTTATGCTCGCCTCAGGCAAGAGGCTCCGGTCTACTTCGACCCTTACCTGCACACCTGGGTAGTCACCCGATACGCAGACGTGCTTAAAGTGCTGCTGACCTTTTCCGCCGACCGGACACCTTCCCCCGAACAGTTGAGCGCCATGGGCATGTCGGCGATCGGGCCGATCGCTCAGGTGATGGTCAAGCAGATGTTGTTCCTCGATCCGCCGGATCATACCCGGCTTCGGAGCCTGGCCGCCACGGTATTCAGCCCGAGGCGCGTCAAGGTGCTTGAAGAGCACATCCGCTCGATCGCGAACGATCTGATCGACAAGGTTTTGGCAAAGGGTCGCATGAACGTGATGTCGGATATCGCAGAGCCTCTGCCAGCCATCGTCACCGCTGAGTTACTGGGCGTGCCCGTCGAGGATCATGAGCAACTGAAGGACTGGTCAAAAGACTTTGCCGAGATGCTGGGAAATTACCAACATAATCCTAATCGGATACCCAAAGTTCTTAAGAGCACCGAGGAGATGACAACGTACTTCAAGGCCCAGATCGCCACGCAGAAAGACCATCCTCGGGAGGGTTTAATTCAGAGTCTTCTAGACGCAGAGATGAACGGCGACCGGCTAAACGAAGAGGAAATAATCGCCAACACGATCGTCACGATGGTCGGCGGTCAGGAGACGACTACAAATCTGATCGGCAACGGCATACTCACTCTATTGCGGAACCCGAAAGAGAAAGCCCGTCTCATGTCCGATTACGCTCTTATTCCCTCGGCTGTCGAGGAGTTGCTGCGTTACGAAAGCCCAAGCCAGCAGACAGGCAGAATCGCTCCGGACGACGTAGTTATTGGGGCGCAACAGATCAAGAAAGGTCAGGCCGTTATCGCCGTAATGGCCTCGGCCAACCGCGACGGCGAGCGCTTCCCAGAGCCTGACAAGCTTGATATCGCTCGCACCGACAATCGACACCTGGCATTCGGTTGGGCTGCACATTTCTGTTTTGGAGCCCCACTTGCCCGCCTGGAGGGCCAGATCATGCTCGAAACGATGCTGCGAAGGCTGCCCCAGCTTGAGCTAGAAAACGAAGATCTGACTTGGCGCGAAAATCTTGGTTTGCGCGGGCTGAACGCACTTGAAGTAAAGTTTGCCACCCCTGAATTGGCGGGACAGGCGACCTAGAACAAAAGTACAGTTGGTGCAATGTGCGGGTTTGTCTCAGCAGGCGTTTGTTTGGGGAATAACGCCTGGCGGGCTCTAGCCTGACGATTCGGCTTACCACCCTCAATTCTTGCGTATCGCGTGTTGATTGAAGCTAAATACGGGTTGCGACGGGTCGAGAATCGATGCCAGTCATGTTATCGAATTCACGAAAAGAGTTACTGGATAAGCTTTTGCAGGGCCGCGCAAGCTTCGTGCCCGCGCAGCGAGGAATCGTCCGGCGTCCGGAATCGTCCGAAGCCCCAATTTCCTATGGAGAGCAACAGGTTTGGCTTCATTCGCAATATTCGACAGAGGTTCAGCTTTATAACGAACCGATCACGGTGCACCGCTACGGCCCCTTTGACCGGCTTGCCATGGAAATGGCATTCACAGAGATTATCCGGCGTCATGAGGCGTGGCGAACGACCTTCGGCTGGAAGGGGGCTGATTTAATCCAGCGAATCCAGCCACCGCCCGATCATATTGAGATTCCTTTCCTGGATGTGTCGGGGCTGCCGGTCGAGTCACGCGAGAAGTCCGCCCTGAAGATTGCGGAGGTGGATGCGCTAACGCCATTTGACCTGGAAGCTGGACCGATGTACCGGCTTCGGCTGATTCGATTCTCGGAGGAGGAGCATCGTCTTTATTTGGCGCTTCACCATATCATCTTCGATGGCGTTTCGCTGTACCGAGTTTTGTTGTCCGAGTTGCAGACGCTCTATGAGGCATTGTCACAGAGCCGGCCGTCTCCGCTTGAACCTGTGCAGTTACAGTACGGTGATTACGCGGCTTGGCACCGCCAATGGGTGAAAGACATCACCCCGGTTCAGATGCCTTACTGGCGGAACAAACTTAAGGGTGTGGAGCGGCGCGACATTATTCGTCCTGACCGTCCTATTGGGAGGATCCACAGCTTCCGAGGAGCAACGGAGACTCTAGCCCTGGATGTCGAAACGGCCCAGAAATTGAGGGAGTTGAGTCAGAGTGCTGGGGTCACCCTCTTCATGACGTTGCTGGCCACGTTCCATGCTCTGCTCTGGGTTTATTCGCGGGAGGAAGACCTGGTTATTGGAGGCACGTCTGCGGGGAGACATCGACCAGAGACGGAGAATATGTTGGGAATTTTTATCAACGCGATCGTGCTCCGCACAAATCTCTCCGGAAAACCGACGTTTCTTGAGGTGATTGAACGCGGCAAAGAAGAACTGATCGCCTCGCTCGACCATGATGGGGTGCCGTTCGAAGACGTGGTCAAAGAGCTTGCCCCGCAACGGGATGGTGGCGTAAACCCGTTTTTCCAAGTATCGTTCACCTTCGAACCGCCTCTCGCCCCGCTCCAGCCCGACTGGAAGTTTACGCACATGGACATAGAAAACGGAGGTGCGAAATTCGATCTGCATCTAGAGCTGGACGAGCGGAAAGAAGGAATTATCGGGCGATTCATTTACAGCGCCGAGCGCTTCGATCGAGAAACCATTCAGGATCTGGTAAGGACATGGCAAGCCATCGTCGCGAGTGTAGTTGCGGACCCATCCAGACGGCTCCCGGAACTCGTTCCAGATTTTGAAAGGCAGCGGAGGGCGCGGCCGCAGCCCGACTCCGACCCTGTTGCTGGACAGCGGCAAAGCCCCGCGAAGCGTCCCCCAGGGTGGATCCAAATATTTCGGCGGAGATCCAAGTCTGATACTTCCACTGGCGGCCTGGCGTAAATCAATCGAATGTCGCCTGCTGGCGTTAAGGATAAGCTGGCGCAGCATCAGGACAGAAGGATTTTTCCCAGTGTTGGCCAAGAACCTGCGCAACATGGGCGTCGAGATTCGCATTATGGTCTGGTTGTTGCTTAGCAAGCTTTCCGGCCGTACAAAGGTCGAATTGCCGAACCGTGGCCGAGCCGTTGATCCGGCCGCCGGTAGCACAATTGCCAAGCCGCCAGTCAGGCCACTAATCCATCAATTTCCGGCTTAGATAAGTAAAGTGGATCGCCGATGTTCTCGCCTGCTCTTTGAGGTCAGCTCCCGCGCCGTGGCCCCCTTCGACGATTTCGTCATAAAAGAACGGCTTACCGAGCTCTTCCATCCTTGCAGCAAATTTTCGAGCATGCACCGGACCTACCCGGTCGTCCTTGGTGGTCGTAAAGATCAACGGTTCGGGATAGGTTACATCTGCCTTTAGCTGATTGCAGGGTGATATGGACGCCAGGAAGGCGCGCTCTTCAGGGTTCGACACCGTTCCGTATTCTCCGACCCAGGACGCTCCGGCGGCGATGTGCTCGAAGCCCAGCATATCGAGCAAGGGGATGTCGATCATGACTGCGTGCCACATATCCGGGTGCTGAGTCATTTCAACTCCCATCAGGAGCCCGCCGTTCGAGCCGCCCCAGATGCCAAGCCTGCGCGGCGAGGTGATTTTGCGGGTGACGAGTTCCTGTCCCACGGCGGCGAAATCATCGTAGATTCGCTGCCGGTTGGTTTTGAGGCCTGCCTCGTGCCAGGCCGGGCCAAATTCGCCGCCGCCACGAATGTTCGCCAACACGAAGATGCCGCCATGCTCAAGCCAGAGCTTTCCGATGGTTGCCGAATAGTTGGGCGTCAAGGAAATCTGGAAGCCGCCGTAGGCGTAAAGCAGAGTCGGATTCGAGCCGTCGTACTTCATGTCTTTGGGGTGTACGACGAAATATGGGACGGTTGTGCCATCTTTTGAGACGGTGTGGAATTGTTCGACTACATCGCGAGATGCGTCGAACTGCGGCGGCAGCGCCTTAGCCGGCTTGAGCGATGTGCCCTTGGCATCGCCAAGCAGCAAAGACGAGGGGGTTAGGAAGCCGGTCAACGAAACAAAAAACTGATCGTCGGACGTGTTGCCGGTGACGATCCCGACCGAGTCGTTGTCAGGTACTTCGAGCTTCTTTCGAGTCCAACCGCCTTTGCTGTCTAAGCTGTAGACGTAGGCGCGGCCCTGAACATTCTCAAGTGTTGTCAGCAGCAGATGGTTCCTCGTTGTATTTACTGCCTGCGCAAACTCCGTCGTACTAGGAGCGAAGATGACCGTCGGCTTCAAATGGGTGGGGTCCTTTTGCAAGGCAGCGAGATCGAGCGACACAATGGAACCTTGAGCAAATTTCGTTGCCAATCCGTCGGGAATCCAGTCTTCATTCAGGGTGACGATAATCCGCCCATCGAGCATGCCGTTCAAATCGGCCTTGCCGGGTAACCCAACTCGTTTTGGACCGTCGGGAGTGAGAAGCGAGGTCTCACGTTCGAAGAAGGTGGTTCCGCGAATCAAAAAGACCGCCTGATGGCCCTGGGCGTCGTGTACAGTAGCAGCTCCCGACGGGAGTTCATCTGTCTCTGCGCCGCGAAAGATCTCTTTCGCGTCATCGAGAGGCTGACCGCGTTTCCAGATCTTCGCGACGAAGGGGTATCCGGACTTCGTCATGGTGCCGGCGCCCCAGTCGCGCGATGCGATGAGAGTGTCCTGATCGACCCAGGCGACATCCTGCTTGGATTTGGGAAGGACGAATCCGCCGTCAACGAACTTGCCGGCTTTCAGGTCGAATTCGCGCAGGGTGGTAGCGTCTTCACCTCCGGCCGAGAGCGCGACCAGGCAGAGTCCGTTGCCAGGATAAAGGCAGTTCAGCCCCTTTTGGACCCACTTCACGTTGTCTCGCCGAGCCAGCGCGTCATAGTCGATTACCGTTTGCCAATGCGGTTGTGCGGTGAGGTAGTCGCTGAGAGAGGTTCGCCGGACGATCCCGATCACATGTTGAGCATCTTGCCAGGTGTTGTAGATTTCGCTCTCGCGAAAGACGGGGACGGGGAGGCGATCGGGCGATTCCAGCACCTTGAGCGCGTCGGCCTGCAATCCTTCAAAACGAGGATCGCTTTCGAGCACCTTGGCGGTGCGCTCGTTTTCCGTGCGGACCCACGCCAACGAGCGCTCGCCGTTGACGTCTTCGAGCCATTGATATTTGTCAGGCTGTTCCACGGGCGTCTGGGCTCTGGAATGGGTTGTTGTCGAAAAGATTGAAGTCATGATCGCAATCGGCACCAGTTTCAGCCTTGCATGGCGGCTAAGAGATCCCCACATTGTGTGCTCCCTGCTCGAAAGCGTCAGGCGATCAGCGGCAAGTCCTCTCCTATGCGCCTCAGTATCGTCGTGCTCCGCGAGAATTGACAGTGTAGCCTACCCCGACGGAGCGCGGTCTCCAGCCGCATTGACGCGGTGGGGGCTTTCCTGCTCTGCTGGGCTTTGGGGCTTCTTTGAGCCTTCCAGATCGGGATCGATCGCCATGCACGCATTCATCTTCATCGCCGGACTTGTCTGTGTCTTTGCCGCATTGCTGGACGCCTTTCAGACCGTGATCCTCCCGCGACGTGCGACGGGACGCTTCCGGCTGACGCGGCTCTTCTATGTCTTCACCTGGACGCCCTGGTCTGCGATCGCCTCGAGAGTCAAGCATCCGCGAAAGCGGGAGACGGCGCTCAGCTTTTACGGACCGCTTTCCTTGGTTTTCCTGATCGCCGCCTGGGCGGCGGCGCTGGTCTTTGGTTTCGCCCTGATGTACAACGGGCTGGGATCGCACTTCACCGACACACTCGGCGTCAAGGCCGATCTGCGCACCGACTTGTATGTAAGCGGAACGACGCTGTTCACGCTCGGCCTCGGCGATGTCGTTCCGCGCAACCCCTGGACCCGGGAGATGATCATCCTGGAATCGGGTATGGGACTCGGCTTTGTTGCCGTGGTGATCGGCTATTTCCCGGTGCTGTACGGCGCGTTTTCGCGTCGAGAGGTCAATATTTCTCTTCTAGACGCGCGCGCTGGGTCGCCACCTACCGCGGTCGAACTTCTTCGCCGCCATACATTTCAAGGTGGAGACGCGGCCCTTGCGTTGCTGTTGGAAGAGTGGGAGCGTTGGGGCGCCGAGCTGATGGAGAGTCATATCTCTTATCCGCTGTTGTGCTACTTTCGCTCGCAGCACACCAACCAAAGCTGGCTTAGCGCTCTCACCGCGATTCTGGATGCCTCGGCGCTGTTGATTGCCGGCGTTCAGGGCCATACTCCGCGGCAGGCACAGCTCACCTTTGCGATGGCGCGGCACGCTCTGGTCGATCTGTCGCAGGTGTTCTCTCAGGCTCCGGTGAAGGACATGAAGGACCGCCTGCCGATGGAGACCTATGACGCGATGTACAAACTGCTGTGTGAGAGCGGGGTGAGCGTCTGCCGCTACGACGGCTCAAGGGAGCGACTGGCCGAGATGCGCGGGCTTTACGAGGGTTACGCTGAGGCGATGAGCCGGTATTTGTGCATGCCACTACCGCCGTGGCTCTCGGATCGTCCACACAAAGACAACTGGCAGACCGTAGCGCGAGTGAGAGCGCAGGCCGAAGATCGCCCGATTGAAGGCGCGGCGATGAGCCCGCCAGCGGTAACGGAGGGTTTCAGCGTGATGGCCGCCCATGACGACCATCACGAGTTTTGAGGTGACCTCGGGAGCTACTTCTTTAGCGCCGCAAGAATCAATTCCTGATTCTTGAGAATTGCGTCGAGCGATGACTGATTGCTCTTGATCGCATCCTGGTTTTGCAGAATCGACTTCTGGTTCGCAAGGATGGTCGCCTGATTTTGCAGGATGGTCTTTTGGTTGGAGATGATTTCGCTTTCGGACATTTCTTATCTCCTTTCTGTCAGGAATTACTAGGGGTGGCGCTGACCGGTATCCCAGTGAAACACCACCTCAAGATATCCCATCTGTCCACGCCGGTTGGTGGGATAGATGGCGCCAATCACGGTCTTTCCGACTGCGTGCGCATAGTATGCGTCGAGGTCGAGATACGGTTTGACGTGCCAGTCAGAACTGACGTCCTCGAGAGTAAGAAACGACGAATGTCCGTTGCTGGGGCGGCCCGTGAATCCAAAGACCTTGTTGTCGAAGGCCCCGCCGCCCTGATACCAGAGATCCTTGGGTGAAGTGAGTTGTAGCCAGTGGAGATCGGTGCGCAGCTCCCATTTTGGATTGGGGCGATCGATGAGTTGCACGAAGCCGTCTTCGAGGTTCATGAGGTTGTAAATGGGGAACCGCGCGTAGCCGCGGGGCGTGGGAAGGAGCTCGACAAAGGTGCCGTGTTTGTTGTCGTTTGGGTTATTGTCGCCGGTGCCGCGAAACCAGCCTCCGCGCAGCCACGGTGTCGACGCAACGTGGGTAAGCTGGTAGCCGCCCTCGAGTGTATAAGCGCCCGAATGCTGGTTCAGATATCCCCACTGGCCGTTTTGCAGAACCCCCCATCCCAGCAGATCGAGTTGCCCCGGTCCGGCAGGGAAGGCGGTGATGAAGTCGCCGCCGTAGGTGCCGATACGTATGTTCTGGTGGTCTTGCTGTCGCACGGGGAGCGGCCGGTTGTCAGTCTTGGTAAGGCCGGTGCGGCCGTCGTGATATCCGATCGCGAAAACCCGCCACAGGAATTTGTCGTTCCAGTCGGACTTGGTATAGGCGAGGTATTGAATATCAACGTTGAGTTCGGGATTGCCGTTCATATTGAAGACGCCCTGGTCGGCGCGCCCTGCCATGGCGGTGATGTCCCACGAACCTTGTCCGAAATGGCCGTCTACGCCGTCGAAGCTGCGTTGCGCGACGGTAAAGCTGAAGTTGCCGATCAAGCGCTGGGCGACGCGATTTGGCTGAAGCCATGCAATGGTCGGGTTTTTCGGCTTTGTCTCCAGGCCGTCGAAGAATTCGAAACGTCCGATGCGGGCATTCTTGTCTTGCTGGTTGAAATGGTAGCGGGCGTAGCCTTGCTTGAGGAAAAGCGCGGCGGGAAATTCGTTATTTCCATTGCTCGCATAGTAAGTGCCGCCGAAGCCCAACTGGCCTTGAGCGGTAACCGGGCTGACGGCATTGTTGGGCGCGACCAGGACGGTGGCCTGGGTGGCCTCGATTTTCCAATCCCAGCGAGGGAGATCTTGGGAGAGGCCGAAACGGAGCAACGATTCGCCGAAGCGGTAGGCGTTCTCATACGGAGGCGCAGCAAACCACTGCCATGCGGCCATTCGAGCGCGCTCATAGACGAAATAGTTTACGGGGTGGCCGGTGGCTGGCGGTTGCTGGGGCGGCGCTGGGATGCTGGATGGCGGCTGTTGGGCCTGGGTCGAGACGCTCGTCAGGCTTGCTAAGAGGACTGCAGAACAGATGAAACGACGCAAACTTTCTCCTCCAAAGGGACGAATCTCATCTCCAGTTCGGTTTCGACTTCTCTTCATGTGCACTCTTTAGGGCAAACTCAGTGCACGGAGCCGAGGACCGCTGGTTTTTTATCATTCGTGATGGAAGGTTCACAGAACAAGCAGGTCGGGTCAACCATCCGGGGGTGGACATTTCCCTCCAACTTATGGATGGGTGGGGTCGACAGGGTCTTCGATAGCCGGCTGGACTCCATCGAAAGTTGCAGATATTCCTCCACCCATACGTTGAAGACGAAGGCGGTTCCGGGCCATTAGGGTTGTTACGGTTCGTCTTAGCAGCGCAAGTGGAGGTTAAATCGATGGCCGCATCGAGTCAGAGTTTCCCGCAGGTCCATGTTCCGTCGTCAGCCGGACAGAGTTTGTATGAGAAGCTGAATTCGCAATGGCACGAACGGGCCTTGCAAGTGTTTATGGTGATTGTGCTGGCGCATTGGGGCGAGCATCTGGTCCAGGCCTGGCAGATTTATGCGCTACACTGGCCGCGCCCGATGGCGAATGGAATCGTCGGGCTGTGGTATCCGTGGCTGATCAAGTCTGAGGTGCTCCACTACGGATATGCGTTGGTGATGTTGATCTTTCTATTCGCGCTGCGCAAGGGATTCACCGGGCTGAGCCGCAAATGGTGGACGGCGGCCCTGGTCATTCAGTTCTGGCATCACATCGAACACCTTCTGCTGATCGGGCAGGCGACCTTTCATCACAATCTTTGGGGTAAGCCGGTTCCGTGCAGCGTGCTGCAGTTGGTCTTTCCGAGGGTAGAATTGCATTTGTTCTACAACTCGATCGTCTTTATCCCGATGGTGATTGCGATGTATTACCACATGTTCCCGCCGCAGGGCGAACCGCGGACGGCCAACTGTAGCTGCGAATGGCATGGAGCCGCAGACCCGGCTTGTGCTTGAGGGAGATTCGCCAGTTCTTTGGAGCTTTGCTGTGTTGCTCGCCTTTCGCTTTCTTATTTTTGACTGCGTGTCATGGAGCACGAGGCCCGGTTTCCTCAATATCGGTACGGGCAGAGATCGAACCGCAGCCTCCGGCCGTGGGGCGCTCTACGGTTATGGTCAGCCTGGCGGATGCCGAGGGGCATCCGCTAACACACGCCAAGCTGACGGTTGAAGGGGATATGTCACATCCTGGTATGAGCCCGGTGTTTGCCGAGTCAAAGGAAGTAACGGGCGGCCGCTACCAGTCCCAAATTGATTTCGCGATGGCTGGCGATTGGGCGCTAGTGTTGCACATTCAATTGCCGGACGGGGAAACCGTCGAGCGTGAGATCGATGTGAAGGGCGTCCGGGCAAAATAGGAATAGGTTGTCAACATCTGTACCCAATCCGCCTGTCGTGCCAGCCGATCCTCCTCCATTCGATTTGCTACGGGTTCCGGGGCTGGGACGATTTCTCGAATGGCGTCATTCGCGCACGCTGCTTGCGGCGCCCCTGCTGGTGGTGAGCCTAGCGATGATCGCTCACGGACTGTTTGGGCCGACGCTCGCACCGAAAAACCTTGCGACCGTGCTTAGCTGGGTGCACTTTCGCGGAGCGCTGGTGTTGGTGCTTTTGTGCGCGGGAAATTTCTTCTGCATGGCTTGCCCGTTCATGCTGGTGCGCAACTTTGCGCGAAAGTTGCTTCATCCTCGCCTGACATGGCCGCGCGCCCTTCGGAAGAAGTGGCTCTCGGCGGGGCTATTTGTACTGATCCTCTTCTGCTATGAGCTCTTCGATCTATGGGCTTCGCCGTGGTGGACAGCGTGGCTGATTGTGGGATATTTCACCGCTGTGCTGGTGGTCGACGGACTCTTCAAGCATGCGTCGTTCTGCAAATTTGTTTGTCCGATCGGCCAGTTCAATTTTGTTGCGTCGACGCTCTCTCCGCTCGAGGTCGCCGTGCGCGATAAGCAGGTTTGCGCGGGCTGCCACACGAAGGATTGCATTCGAGGAGAGCGGGAATCGTCGCCGGAGATTGTCATCCTGCAGAGAGGCTGCGAACTGGCGCTCTTTCAGCCGGCCAAGGTCGGCAATATGGACTGCACCTTTTGCCTTGACTGCGTTCACGCCTGCCCGCATGACAATGTCGGAATTCTGGCGCGGCTGCCGGGGAGCGAGTTGATGGTTGATCCATTGCGATCGGGAATCGGAGTCTTCTCTCGACGGAAGGATCTGGCGGCGCTGGCGATCGTCTTCAGCTTTGGCGCCCTGGTGAATGCCTTTGGGATGGTGAGTCCGGTCTATATTGTGGAAGCCTGGCTTGGCCGTGTGCTCCACGTGACTCACGAAGCTCCGGTTCTGGCCCTTATCTTTCTGGTTGGGATCGTCGTCGAGCCGGTCGTGCTGTTGGCTGCGGCCACCTGGATCACCTTGCGTTGGGCTGGTGTGCGACGTGCGGCCGTGCCCCTGGGGATGCGGTATAGCTACTCGCTGGTGCCGATCGGATTTGGCATGTGGCTTGCCCATTATTGTTTTCACTTTCTTACGGGATTTCTGACGATTATCCCGGTCACGCAGCGCGCGATGGCGGATTTGGGTTGGCCGGTGCTCGGCGCGCCCCTGTGGATGTTGACGGGATTTCCGAAGAGCCTGGTTCAGCCGCTTGAATTTGGCTTCCTGGCGCTGGGCTTTGCGGGTTCTTTGATGGTCGCCTATCGCCTGGCGGAAGAGGACTCGGCGGAGCATCCGATTCGCGCCTTCGTTCCCTGGGCGGTGGTTAGCCTGTTGTTATTCACGAGTTCGATCTGGCTGATGTTGCAGCCGATGGAGATGCGCGCGATGTTGATGAGTGGGTGAAGTTGAAAGCTGAAGAGGAGTGCGTATGTGGGTACTCGTCCGTTATGGTTGAGGAGGATGTTGTCGCTGGTACCCAAATCGAAAAAGAGGCGCGCATGGCCTGGCTGGGCGTTGCTCGCCGCGTTGATTGTCTGGATGAGTCCGAGAGCTTTTGCGCATAATGGGCCGCCCTTCCCGATCATTGAAAATCGGACGGTGGGACCAGTCATGATCTCGGTCTGGACGAATCCCGATGTGGGCACAGGCAGTTTCTTTGTATTGGTCGATCCGCAGGCGGGAGGTAAGATTCCGAGCGACCTGAAAATGGATGTTGCTGTGCAGCCGATAAGCGGTCGTCTGCCGGAAAAGCACTACGCGGCGTGGCGGGAAAATCTGCGTGGGCAGGTGGAGTATAAAGCGATGGTCCCTTTTGATGTACAGGAGACCTGGCGGGTAAGAGTGACGCTCAATAGCGCCGCAGGCAGTGGTGAAGCAGTTGCGAATGTGGAGGTAACCCCGCCTGGTCTTGGCCGATGGGACATGCTGCTGTACCTATTGCCGTTCTTAGGCGTAGGTTTCCTCTGGTTCAAGGCAGTGAGGCAGAGACATCGCAGGAAGCCGGAAGCAGTTGCGGCGCGATCGTAAGACGCGCTGGGTAACTCAGTTTATGGAAAGTGATCGAGTTGAAGATCGACATGCGAGGTAAGTGCGGGCAATTAGGCAGGTGGTCTTTGGCAGACAGCTCCAGTCGGTCTCGAGGAGTTGTTCTGCGGGGCGCCTTGCTCGCAGGGGTCGTTGCGGTATGCAGCGTTGGTTGCAAGAGCGGCTTGCCAAAGCCATCGTCGCAGACCTATCGAGAGTATGTCTCGACTTTCTATGTTGGATTGGCTGCACTCCAGGTGGGTGACGATGTTCGCGCCGAGAAAGAGCTTGCTCATGCGGCGGAGTTAGTTCCCGCTGAGCCGGCTGGCTGGGCGAACTGGGGGACTCTACGGTTACGTCAGCGGGATTTTGATGCCGCCTCAGAAAGACTTGAAAGGGCCAAGAAGCTTGATCCGCAGAATGGCCATATCTATTATCTGCTTGGTTTGGTCGAAACCGGCAAAGGGCATTCCGCTGAGGCGATCGCAGATTTTAAGCGCTCAATTGAGCTTGATCCCAAGAATCTGATCACAACCAACCGGCTGGCAGAGGAGACGGAGCGCCAGGGAGACGCCAACAGCGACGCTGAGTTTCAGAAGCTCATGCAACAGATCGTCGATGCTCAGCCGAACAATGTCGCCGCGCTCCTGGAGTTAGGTCGTGTTGCAGCAAAGCGAGGGGATGGTGCAACCCTCAAGCATGTCGTGGACAGCCTAAAGGGCGAATCTCAGTCGTGGCCACCGGAGGTACGGCAGCAGTTTGATGCATTGCAGTCCGCTGCTCTCGGTCCGGAGCCGAGGACCGCGGCGCTGCGGACCGCCTATTTACGCAACGTGCTTATGCGACTGCCTGATTTTAGAAAGGACCTCGCGGCAATTAAGCCTCAACCAGGAGATGAGGCGCAGCCTTTCACCCATCTTCTACGCATGGAGACGCCGAAATTCACCCCTGCGCCTGCGGATACCGCTATGCACTTTGAGGCGCAGCCGCTGGCTGATTCCGATAAGGCTAAGTGGACGTGGATTGGTTCGATTTTCCTGGGCGATGCCGGTGCGCCCACGGTCGTCGAGGCGAACGGGAGCGAAGTGCGTCTGGCGAGTGGGGCGAGGTTTCCATTTCCAGGGAGCGCTACCCATGACTCCCCTTCGCCCGAGGGTATTGTTCCTATTGATTTCAACTACGACTTCAAGACCGATCTGGTTCTGGCTGGCACCGGCGGGGTGAGATTTTACCGCCAGGATAGCGCCTCTTCATTCACAGACGTCACTTCTTCGACTAAGTTGCCGATCGCCATCCTGAATGGTCGCTATACGGGAGCGTGGGCCGTCGATATCGAAGCCGATGGGGATTTAGACCTTGTGCTTGGTTCTGCTGCTGGCGAGCCTGTGGTCTTACGCAACAACGGGGATGGGACTTTCGCTGCCATTCCCTCGTTCAGCGGAGTCTCTGGGGTGCGCGGATTCGTGTGGGCAGACTTGAATGGGGACGGCAATCCGGATGCGACGTTTATCGATGGCGCCAATCGACTTCGAGTATTCGCAAATCAGCGATCTGGAAACTTCACCGAAGTCCCTTTGCCGGCAGATGTCGGACAGGTCAAAGCGATTACTGCGGCAGACGTGAGTCATCACGGAATACTTGATCTGATAGCCGTACGATCCGACGGGGCGGTTCTTCGTCTCACTGAGAAGCTTGATGCAAGCGGCTGGGATTCGGCAGCGATCGCGCAAGTTCCCGGTGCGTCCAGCTTTCTTGCGGACGAGGTTCGACTGCACGCAGTCGAACTGGACAATAACGGAGCAATCGATCTTCTGCTGGGGCGCGTCTCGGGCGCGGATGCAAGCAATCTTCCGGGTGCTCTGCTGTGGCTTGGTGACGATCAGGGCACGTTCCTCGCGGCGATGAAGGTGAACGCTCCATCGAGAGTATTCGGCGCGGCGGACGTCACTCAGCAAGGGCGCTTCGATTTACTTGGGTTGGGAATTGATGGTCAGCCCATCCAGGGAATTAACCAGGGCGCAAGGAATTATCACTGGCAGATCATTCGTCCGCGTGCGCTGCTGGCAAAGGGCGATCAGAGAATCAATTCCTTCGGCATTGGAGGTGAGATCGAGATTCGTTCAGGCCTGTTGGTGCAGATGCAGCCGATCAACGGTCCGCAAGTGCATTTCGGCGTGGGCGAGCAGGATCTCACCGATGTGGCGAGAATTCTTTGGCCGAATGGAACTCTACGGGCAGAGTTTGCGCTAAAAGCGGACCAACAAGTGGTCACCGAACAGCGGTTGAAAGGTTCGTGTCCGTTCCTCTTTGCGTATAACGGCTCCAAATTAGAGTTTGTGAAGGATGCTGTGCCCTGGGGTTCAGCAATCGGCCTGCGTATCGACAACCAGGGGACGGCAAAGATTGCTGCGACCGAGGAGTGGTACAAGATTTCCGGAAGCCAATTGGCTCCGCATGATGGATTCTACGACCTGCGAATTACCGGGGAGTTATGGGAGACCTACTACTACGACTATCTTTCGTTGAAGGTAGTTGATCATCCCGCCGGCACCGAGATCTTTACTGACGAGCGTTTCGTGGTTCCTGCCATGAAGCCGAGAATCATCGTCACCGACGAACCTCATAAAATAGCTCGTGCTCTTGATGATCTTGGCAATGATGTCACCAACGCCGTTCGCGACCTGGACGGCAATTACCTAGACACTTTTGGGCGTGGCCAATACCAGGGAGTGACGAGGGACCACTATGTTGATGTGGACCTGGGTGAAGATCTTCCCGCGAAAGGTCCGGTGTATCTCATAGCGAATGGTTGGCTTCATCCCTCGGATTCTTCAGTGAATGTCGCGATCGGCCAGGGTAGTCATGAACCGGCGCGGGCGCTTAGCCTTGAGGTTCCAGATGGACGAGGCGGCTGGGTGGTTGCGCGACCGAACCTCGGCTTTCCTGCAGGCAGGAAGAAGACCTGCGTGATCGAGATATCCAACGTCTTTCTTCCGGGTACGGCTCATATCGTGCGGTTGAGGACCAATCTTGAGGTCTATTGGGATTCTATTCAGTGGGCGCAGGGGCGGCCCGATGTATCTTTGCGGATTACGCAACTCCCGCCAGCCTCGGCCGATCTTCACTACAGAGGCTATTCGACGATTCATCAAGCGAATACTTCGTCCCCAGAGATTCCTGATTACAATCACTTGACCGGAGCGCGGCAACCCTGGCGTGACCTTGAGGGTTACTACACGAGGTTTGGAGATGTGCACGAGTTGCTGGACGGTATCGATGACCGCTACGTGATCATGAATGCGGGCGACGAGATGACGCTGCGATTCATGGCTCAGCCGCCGCCTGCGCCAGGGTGGGTGCGCGACTATGTAATCGCCGGTGACGGATGGATCAAAGACGGGGACTATAACTCCACCTATTCGAGAACGGTTCTCCCGCTGCCGTATCATGCCAGGACGGCTTACGATACGCCTCCCGGCAGGCTTGAAGATGAGCGGGTCTACTGCGAACACCCCGAAGACTGGGAGAAATACCATACCCGTTACGTCCCGCCGGACAACTTCCGGACTCTTCTCAATCAGGGAGGGGCTCAATGAAGCATCCGCGAATTGCTCGGATCGTGCTGACGATATTCTTTGTAGGCCTGCTCTCAACGCCGGCTATTATTCGGCGTGTCTCCGCCGGGCAGACTGCCCATCTCGATAAGAGCGTGGCGCTCGCGCGTCATGGGTTCTATTTTGAGGAAGTATCGAAGCAAGCAGGGGTGAGCTTCGTCCACCAGGCCCCGGCTCTTGATGCAAAACTCGATGGCATCATGCCGCAGGTCGCCTCGATGGGGGCATCGGTCTCCGTCGTTGATTATGACCGCGATGGTTGGCCCGACATCTATGTGACTAATAGCGAGATTGGCAGCAAGAACTGCCTCTATCACAATCAGCATGATGGCACATTTAAGGATGTTGCCGGAGAGCTTGGTATCGCCGACGTGAATCGCCCCGGCACCGGAGTCTCCATGGGTGCGGTGTGGGGCGACTATGACAACGATGGTTACGAAGATCTGCTGCTCTATAAATGGGGCCGCCCCGAGCTATATCACAACGATGCCGGTCGCGGCTTCACAAGAGTCTCAGAGGAAGCTGGGCTGCCGAAGTGGATCAATGCCAACAGCGCGGTGTGGTTCGACTATGACGGCGATGGTTTACTGGACTTGTTCATAGGCGGCTATTACTCTGAAGGCCTGGATCTATGGCATCTCAACACCACTAAGATCATGCCCGACAGTTTTGAGTACGCCAAAAACGGGGGACGGAAATACCTGTTCCATAACCTGGGCAACGGCAAGTTTGAAGAGGTCAGTGAAAAGCTGGGCATCGATAGTCACAGATGGGCGCTGGCAGCATCGGCTTCGGATCTTTACGGCACCGGCCATCCTGACCTCTTCGTTGCCAATGACTATGGCGTGTCGGAGTTGTATATCAACGATGGCAAGCGCTTCCACGAGACGGGCGAGCAGGCAGGCGTAGGCTTCGCGCCGAAGAGTGGCATGAATGTCGCCTTTGGCGACATCTTCAACCAAGGGCGCTACTCGGTTTATGTCTCAAATATTTCCGAAGAGGGTGTGCTCATCCAGGGCAATAATCTGTGGGTTCCGCGCGAGGCAACCGAAGGTACGGCGACGACCTACGAAAATCTTGCGCGCGACCTTGGCGTTGAGCTTGGAGGTTGGAGCTTCGGGGCACAGTTCGGCGACCTGAACAACGACGGAACACTCGATCTTTACCTGACGAACGGGTATGTTTCGCTGGATCGAAATCGTAGCTATTGGTACGACTTTTCGCATGTTGCCGGTGGCAATAGCTCTATCATTGGAGATGCAAGGAATTGGCCTGCGATGAATGGGCGGAGCTTATCCGGCTATCAACAGAAGCATGTGTGGCTTAACGATGGGGCGGGAAAGTTTGTCGATGTGGCGCAGGCGGTTGGTGTGAACGACACATATGACGGGCGTGCAGTTGCTCTAGCAGATCTGTGGAACACTGGGACTCTTGATGTGGTTGTCGCAAACCAGCGGGGGCCACTCTTGATCTACAAGAACACGGTGTCGCCGGAGAACGAGTGGATCGAGTTTTCGCTCGATGGGACGAAGAGCAATAGGAGCGCAATCGGCGCGAAGGTGACACTTTACTGGAATGGACAAGAGCAAGCGCAGGAGGTCTCCGGTGGTAGCGGATTTGCAGCGCAGAATGATCGGCGCATGCATTTTGGTCTCGGCAAGAATCCCCAGATAGAAAAGGCTACTATCCGATGGCCTTCCGGTAATAGCCAGACACTCCAAGACCTGACGCCGGGAAAGCTATATAAGGTGACAGAGCCACGATGAGTCAACCGACCCTAGTTAGCGGGACTCAACCCGCTACCAATGTGCGCTCGCAATGGAGACGCTTTATCAGCGTGGAGAATCGGTATATTCCACCGATCTTCATTACGTTGATTTTGCTGGTGGGTCAGCTCTCATTTGGGATGCTGGAGAGCTATCACAAGACTTTGCTGGCTATTGGAACGGCCATCTGCGCAGAGTTAGTTCTCAGCCGCACCATGACGGGGAAATGGCCTCATCTGGCTAGCGCCTACATTACCGGCATCAGCGTTGGGATTCTGGTGCGGTCGCCTGCATTCTGGCCATACGTTCTCTGCGCCCTTCTCTCTATAACTTCAAAATATGTTTTGAGATATCGGGGTCGTCACCTCTGGAATCCGTCGAACTTTGGAATCTCCGCGCTGCTTTTCTTGGCCAGTGATTCCGCGGCGAGCCTGAGCATCCAGTGGGGGAATTACGTGCTACCGATGGTCGCTATCTGGGTTCTGGGAAGCATTATCGTATGGCGGGTGAAGCGCTTTCATATCACTGCGACCTATGTTGTGTCCTTCCTGGTCTTCGCGTTCATTCGTGCGAAGGTGACGGGAAACCCCTGGCAGGCTGAGGTTGCACCCCTCACCGGCCCTGAGTATCAGCTCTACATCTTTTTCATGATTACCGATCCGAGGACGACCGTCCGCAGCGTGAAAGGGCAATGCGTTGTCGCGTTCTCGGTCGCGGTGGTCGAGATGATTCTGCGACTGAATCAAGTCGTCTATGCTCCGTTCTACGCGCTCTTTCTCGTCGGGCCGATGGCGCTGCTTCTCGAGATGTGGAAGCAGTCACGAAGCCAGAAAGCACTGCTGGCTGTTGCTTAAGGCGTGCCACACTGAGCGGAGCGACGCGTCCGCCATTAGAAAAGGAAATTGACAAACGAAGTGCAACGAAAAGAATTATGGGCTGCCGTTTTGCTGGTGATCGCTCTAATTGGATGTAAATCGAAGCCAGTCGAGCCGCCTCAACCCTCAGGGCAAGAAACCCAACTTGTCACGACAGAGCCGCAAGTCCCAGCGCAGCCTGTTCCCGCGCTGGGACTTGCGAAGCGGCGGCCGTCCGGACCGATCCAGTTTGTCGACGTGACTGCTCAAGCTGGAATCTCCTTTAGGCACAATAGCGGCGCTTTTGGGAAGAAATACCTTCCTGAAACGATGGGCAGCGGCGCGTGTTTCGTCGATTATGACAATGACGGCTGGCAAGATGTTCTGTTGGTCAATTCGACGGATTGGCCCGATCACAAAACACAGGAGTCTTATCCCGCGCTCTATCACAACAATCAAGACGGGACCTTTACCGACGTTACTCGTGGAGCGGGATTGGCGATTGAGATGTACGGGATGGGCTGCGCTGTCGGCGACTATGACAATGACGGCTTTGACGACATCTACATCACCGCGGTTGGTGGAAACCATCTTTTTCATAACAAGGGCAACGGAAGATTTACTGATGTTACGGAGAAGGCCGGGGTGAGCAGTCCGGGGTTCTCGACGAGCGCAATCTGGTTCGATTATGACAACGATGGCAAGCTCGATCTCTTCGTTTTGCATTATGTTGCGTGGTCGCGGGAGAAAGATCTCTACTGTTCGCTTGATAGCAAGAACAAGTCTTATTGCACACCAGACGCGTATAGAGGCGAGAGCGCGGCGCTGTATCACAATCTGGGCAACGGAAAATTCGAAGACGTAACCAAGCGGGCAGGGCTCTATGACGCCAGCAGCAAGTCACTTGGTGTCGCAATGCTCGATTACGACAATGATGGGTGGATGGACCTCTTTGTCTCGAACGATACGCAGCGCAACAAGCTTTACCACAATAACCATGACGGCACCTTCACGGAGAGCGGGGAGCTGGTTGGCGTTGCTTACGGTGAATCGGGGGGGACGCGTGCTGGAATGGGCACCGATGCTGGCGACTACGATCACTCCGGCCGGCAGAGCCTGGTGGTTGGAAACTTTACCAACGAGGGGCTAACTCTCTATCGGGATGACGGTACCGGTCTGTTTAGCGACCAGTCTTTAGCCTCAGGGGTCAATGAACCTTCGAATAACGTCTTGACCTTTGGCAGCTTCTTCTTTGATTACAACCTGGACGGACTGCTCGACATCTTTGCGCTCGACGGACACGTGGCTGATGACATCAGCGCGTTGCGCCCGACGCTCAAGTATGCCGAGCCTCCGCTGCTCTTTCGGAACGAAGGTAAAGGTAAGTTCGCGGACGTAACAAATCGCATGGGGCCTGCCCTGCAAAAGGCTGTCGTTGGCCGCGGCGCGGCGTATGCGGACATCGACAATGACGGTGATCTCGACCTGCTGCTCATGACCAACAACGGGTCCGCACGTCTGCTTCGTAATGAAAATGGAAACCAGAACGACATGCTGCGGGTCAAGGTAGTGGGCACGCCGTCGAATCGGGATGGTATTGGGACTAAGATCACGCTGACCAGCAGTCGGGGCGCCCGGCAGTTTGCTATTGTGAAGAGCGGATCCAGCTATCTATCGCAAAGCGAGTTGCCGATTACCTTTGGATTGGGCAAGCCCGATGAGTCGCGGATTCTCAGTCTTGAATTGGTATGGCCGAGCGGCAAGAAGGAGTCGCTCTCCGATCTCAAGCCGAATCAATCTGTAACTATTCAGGAAGGCAAAGGAGTTGTTGAGCAGCATCCGATCGTCTTCAGCCCAGAATTGAAGACGGCTAATGCTGCGCCAAAGTAGTCATCAATGGATGCGAACTTAACAAACCTCTTTTACTAAGTTCCAAGATGAGTTGAAGGAGATGAACTTGGAAGGCTACATACGCCGGTTATCTTTTGAGCGACGAGATGCGAAGTTGGCAGGTGATCTGACCTCGAAGATTCCGATACATCTGAGGTCGCTTCGTCAGTCAATCCATTCCGACCCGTCCCACGGTTTTGATTGTGAATGTGCAGCATCCGATGGAGATGATCCCTGGAAGATAGCGCGTCGCTGGGTGGACGGCCTTTGAGGGGGAGAAGGAAGTGGGTTGGCGGGTTGATCTACAGTAGAAATCCTGTCCGCATCGAACGAAAGGCCGCAATGTCCTCAAATGTAATTGCCTCTTCTGGGACAGGTCGGCGGGCCGAGACTGGCGGGTCAATGCCTAATCACTTTGGGCACAATCTGGGCACAAAGGAAAAATGCGGCTGTATTTGACTGATTCTAAAGCTAGACATTTGGTGCCCGGGAGGGGGGGTCGAACCCCCACGGGCCGAAGCCCGGAGCCGGAAGCTGGATCACCGGCATCAGTCCCGGGGTCCGATTGGCCGAGAGTTTGGCCGTTGATCTTGGCATGCTCCAGCCGGTAGCTGGGGATATTCAGTTCCACGATGATGCTGTGATGGACCAGGCGGTCGATGGCCGCCGCAGTGGTCATCGGGTCCTTGAAGATACTCTCCCATTTGGAGAACGGAAGATTGCTGGTCAGCAGCACGCTGCCACGTTCATAGCGTTCGGCCAGCAGAGTGAAGACGACCTCCATCTCCGTAAGCGTCCTCCGAGTCCCTCTTGACGCATACGGATATGCTGTGAGTTCCGGCACAGCTGCATAGCGGGATCAGCTGGTGGCGGTTTTGCCGCGGCGGCGTGCAGGTGAGAGGAGGCGATTGACCTTGTCGCAGGAAAATTCTTCTGGATTGAACTTCTCGCCGATCCAGTCGCAGACCTCTTCGTGGCGGGGATGGCTGGGATCGGCGAAGGCATCGAGCAGGTCGTAGTATCCGGGGACGCCGCCGCAGTCCTCCGGCGGGCAGGCGAGCTGACCATCTATACAAATGGGATAGATGGTGTTCGGCTCTGGGTCTTGCCGTTTCTCCAACAGAACGCTGTGCTCCCAGCTATCCCCGAGGTCGTATGTGTAGATCATCTTGGCGCCGGCTTTCTGGAGCACGGCAGAGAGAGGCACGGTGCGTCCGCTTTCCACGCGCGAGTTCCTCAGGAATGGGTCCGCGGGTTCTGGGCGGCCGAAGCGCCGCTGACCGGCCCGGAACTCATGCATGTGTTCATCGTCCCATCCCATCGAAATTTGCAGTACGCTGTGCAACTTCGCCAGGGTCAGAGCTGCGGGAACCAGTATGCGGCGCCAGATGGGCGGCTTGGTGCCGAGCAGAGTGACCTTGAGTTGATAGATATCCTGTGTGATCTTGCTGCTCCTTGTTGCCATGGCGGTCCTGCTCCTCAACGAAGGACCAGTCCGTGGGGCCGGGCTTGGTTCGATGTTACGATACGGTGCGCTTCGGCGGTCGAATAGTCATTGCACGGCATCTATGCGGTGAGATAGAGCGTGTCATCAGGTGTCCGCTTGTTTTTTTAGCGGACACCTGATGAGTGTGTCTTTAGGCAGCTTGGGGCGCATGGATTCGGAGGGAGGGGGCCAGATTCCAGGGGAGGAGATCCTGGATGCGGTTGACGGGATGATCAGCGATTCGTGCCAGTACTGTGCGCAGGTAGAGCTCCGGATCAAGGCCGTTGAGCTTGGCTGAGCCGATCAGCGAGTACATGGCGGCAGCACGTTCCCCGCCGCAGTCAGATCCCGCGAACAGAAAGTTCTTCCGTCCGAGAGCAACGGCGCGCAGCGCACGTTCGGCGGCGCTGTTGTCGATCTCGATCCGACCGTCGTCGGTGTAGCGGGTGAGTGCACGCCACCGTGAGAGAGCGTAGCGAATCGCACCTGCGGTCTCGCTCTTCGAGGAGAGACTGCGCTGTGTCTTCTCCATCCACGTTCGCAGTTCCTCAAGCAGCGGCTTTGCGCGAGTCTGCCGGATACTCAACCGAAGATCGGCTGGCTTGCCGCGTATCTCCTCCTCGATCGCATAGAGAGCTCCGATCCTGGCCAGCGCGCCTGTGGTGGTTGGAGATGCATGGACGACATGGATCTCGTGGAACTTGCGTCGCGCATGCGCCCAGCACGCCGCTTCGTAGATGCGTTCGCCATAAAGGTGATGAAAGCCGGCGTAGGCGTCTGCCTGCAGGGCACCCTCGAACGTCTTCAGATGCTGGCGCGGATGTTCGCCCTTGCGATCGGCCGAGTATGCGAACCAGACCGCGGGCGCTGTCTGCTCGCCGGCAGGCCTGTCATCGCGCACGTAAGTCCAGAGACGGCCAGTCTTGGTCTTGCCGTTGCCGGGAGCAAGAACGGGCATCGGCGTATCGTCGGCGTGCAGCTTGCGAGCGGCCAGGACATGTTTCTGAATCGAGTCCACCAGTGGACCAAGCAGATCGCTCGCGCCGCCTACCCAGCCCGCCAAAGGGGAGCGCGATATCTCAACTCCCTGGCGGGCGTAGATCTCCGACTGTCTGTACAACGGCAAATGATCGCTGAACTTCGAGACGACTACATGGGCAAGCAGGCCTGGGCCCGCAAGTCCGCGCTCGATCGGGCGAGACGGAGCTGGCGCCTCGACGACGCGATCGCAACCGGTGCAGGAGAACTTCGGCCGCACGTGGCGGATGACCTTGAAGCTGTCGGGAATGTACTCGAGCTGTTCAGAGATATCCTCTCCGAACTGGCGCAGATGGCCGCCGCAATCGGGACAACAATCACGGTCCGGAGCATGGGTGATCACTTCCCGCGAAAGGTGCTCGGGCAGCGGCTTGCGTTGCGGCCTCGGCTTCGGTTCCTGAGCAGAAGACAAGCGTTCGGCTGCGGCTTCGAGCTCGGCATAAGCGGTCTCTTCCTCTTCCAACTCAAGCTCCAGCTGTTCGAGCTTGACGACGATCTTCTCGCTCCTGGCGCCGAAGAGCACGTGCCGCAGCTTGTCGACCATCAGCTTCAAATGTTCGATCCGCTCGCTGCGCGAGCGCAACTCGTCCGCCTGTTCGGAGAGTGTCTGTCGATGGGCTTCGAGCTCGGCTTCCAGGCGGCGAAGCTCCTCATCGCGATCTGCAATGAGAGTCTCAAGCTTCTCCTGTTGCGCATGGAAGAGAGCCAACAATGCATCGCGATCCAGCAGGTTTAAATCAGGAAGAGGAGCGCGATCCATGGACGAAGTATGCCATCGATCGCATCGGAAATCATCCCCAAAACCCGCGTGAATACAGGGGAATCAACGTTGTCATCAGACTGCGACTTGCGGCTCCCACGTTCTCTCGACTCTCCGCCAGTCGATGCCTTCCAGCAGCATCGAAAGCTGCGCGCGACTCAGTTGCACGGTACCACTCTCGGCCTTCGGCCAGATGAAGCGGCCGCGTTCCAGCCGCTTGGCAAACAGGCACAGACCATCACCATCCCACCACAGGAGTTTTACGATATCGCCTCTGCGCCCGCGAAAGACAAACACGTGTCCGGAGAAGGGCTGTTGCTGCAATACAGTCTGCACCTGGCCACTGAGTCCATCGAAGCCGCGGCGCATGTCCGTCACGCCGGCCGCAATCCAGATCTTCGTTCCAGTAGAAAGTTGGATCACTGGCACAAACTCTCAAGCACGGCGCGGACCAGAGAACCATCCGCGCCACTCTCAACGCTGATCATCGCTCGTCCGGGGAGTTCGATATGGATCGCGCCTGCACTCGATCCCGCAGTCTCACCCCGTTGCTCTACGACTGCGCTCTCCGACTGGCTCGGAGTCGAAACCGTTACCGGCAGCAACGCAGAATAGGACTCGATCAGTTCGCCGCGTTCCAAGGCACGCCGCCACTTGAACACCTGGTTCGCGTTCACACCATGTACCCGAGCGATCTCGGCAACACTTGCACCTGGCTCCATCGTCAACTGCACGATCTGGCGCTTCTCCGCTACCGACCGCCACCTGCGTACCCGACGCCCTGAACCTGCATCTCCGGAAGGAACCATGAGGCGATCTTCACCCCAGACCTACTCCCCTCGCCATAGGGGATATCTGGACGCTTACCCATCTCCTCGCGTGTCTGGCGGATGTAGCCGAGGTCGTCGATGATCATCCCTTCATAGCGCGAGGGTAGTGTCCAGAGTTTTTCGCACTTTCGATCTTAGTTGGGACTTAGGAAGGTTGTTGGGTTGAGGTTGATTTGCCTTGGCCCCTGGGCCAAGGCAAGCGGTCAGGCGATGGCGACGACTTCGGCCAAGCGATTCATTTGCAGATACCGTTTGGCGCCCCAGCGAGTTCCGGCAACGTGGCGGAGCCTGGCGGCGACCAGCATCAGCGCCGACTTGCCGTCGGGAAACGCGCCCACCACCCGGGTTCGTCGCCGGATCTCACGCATCAGCCGCTCCAGCGGGTTGTTGGTTCTCAGGCATCGCCAGTGCTCCGGCGGCAGTTCGTAATAGCTCAGCGTCTCCTCGATGCCGTTCTCGACGATCTCGGCGGCCTTGGCCAGCTTCATCGCGCGCAGCTTGTCCACGACCTGGTTGGCCTTTTCCTTCGCGGCCTGGCGGTCTTCCTGCGCGTGGATCGCCTTCAGCATCGCCGCCGCTTCCTTCACCTTGCCTGTGGGCACCGCCGTCCACACGTTGCGATAGAAGTGGACCACGCAACGCTGCCACTTCGCCTCCGGATAGAAATCCGCCAGGTTCTCGATCAGCCCCAGGCATTTGTCGGAGACGAACAGCTGCACGCCTTTCAAGCCGCGCTGCTTCATCTCGCGCAGGAAGTTGGTCCAGCTCGCCTTGTCTTCCTTCGCGCCTTCGCTCACCGCGAGGACCTCGCGATAGCCGGTCTGCGACACGCCGATCGCCACCAGCACGGACACGTTCTTCACCTCGCCGCCCCAGCTCCTCTTCAACCACAGGCCATCGAGGAAAACGTACGGGAACTCGCCCACCAGCGGCTGCTGGCGCCACTCTTCGATCTTGCCGTAGATCTTCTGGTTCAGATCGCTCACCGTCGACGCACTGACTCGCGTACCCCAAAGTGCCTGGGTGATGTCCTCGACGCGGCGCACACTCACCCCGGCCAGATACATCTCGATCAAAGCTTCTTCGACGGAGGACTCGCGCCTGCGATAGCGCTCGATGATCGCCGTCTCGAAGGGAAGGCTGCGCAGCTTCGGCACCTGCAGGCTCACCTCGCCGGCCTTGGTGTGCAGCTGCCGCGTGTAACTCCCCGCCCGTGTGTCCTTGCGGCCCTCGGTGCGCTCGTACTTACGCGCCCCGCACAGATGGTCGGCCTCCGCATCCAGCAACGCGTTCAACGCCTCTTCCACGGTCGATCGGACCACCTCATCCAGATGCGCCTGGATACGCCCATCGTCGATCCGCACCACTCCGCCCAGCGGCGTTCCGCCGCCGACTTCCACTCCACTGCCAGACATGGTTGGCTCCATCACAAGTCTCCCCGGAGGACTCGCTCCTCCTGCTTGTACCAACCTCCACTGCCAAAACTCAAATCAAATGTGCGAAAAATAGCCTACGTTATCAGCGCGAGTACTTCTTAATAAGCCGGCTCAGTTTCAGATCGCGTTTGGCGATCAGCAGTTCCTGCACCAGCATCTCGCAAGTGGTGAAGAGCATGCGGCGGCCTCGGCGCACCAACTCCTGGCTGATGGCCTGCAGCAGATGCGTCTTGCCACTGCCCGGATTGCCGAACACCAGCACATTTTCCGTCTTCTCCAGGAAGCCGCCATCGAGCAGCGAACGCATCTGCCGCGCCGCCTTTGGCGGAAGGCGCTTGGCGTCGAAGGCATCGAGTGACTTCTCCATCGGCAGTTGCGACTCGCGCAGCATTTTGTCGATGCGGTTCTCCCGCCGCTCCTCGCACTCGCGTTGCACTAGTTCATGCAGATACCGCTCATAGCTGAGGGATTCGCGTTCGGCTTGCCGCGCCGTTTCTTCGTAGCATTGCCGGACCGTCGGCAGGTGCAGGTATTTCAGGTTCTGCGTCAGCTCCGCGGTCACATCCACGGCGCGGTTCATTGCACACCGCCCACGGCGCTCAAGAGCTGATCGAAGCTGGTCAGCGATACCTCCGGGATGGCCACATCGACGATCTCAGGCGCTTGTTCGCAGCGCCTCATGAACTCACAGAACGCATCCCGTCCGCGATGGTGCGTATCCCCGATTCGCCGGCCAGCAACAGCCGCAGAGCATCGTCCACACGCGCTTCTCCCTCTTTCGCGGCCAGCTCTAAGATCTGTAGATAACGGCGGTCGCAGCGGTTGGGCATAGCATCCTTCAACACGTCGTACGCCTTCCGGAAGCGGCTGCTCGGGAACAGGTGCTCGCGGTAGCGGTAGTTGGCAAAGGCGCCGGGCTTGCGCACCAGCCAGTCGATGATGTGGCGATAATCGATACGATAGTTGGTGCGTCCATGCAGGCGCGGCAAGTGCTCCACCCGCTGGCCGCCATACCAGACCTCCACATGATCGGGGAACAGACGCGCTTCCACGATCTCGCCGATCAGGCGGCTGTTTACTGAGTAGCTGTTCCGTCCCGCCGTGATCAGGCTGCCGGAGTTCACGCGAACCCGCACCCGCCTCGCACTCTCCAGCCGCCGGTCGGGTAGTGGCGCGAGCCGTTCCATTTCCTCGGCCAGACGCTTCTGACGTCCGCTGTTGAGTTGCTCGAAGAGCTCGCTAAGAAACACGCTGTAGTGCTCCACCGTCCCGAAGTCCCGATCGCCGCGCAACAGCAGTGCCTGCTCCAGCGCCCGGCGAAATCTGTAGTGTCGTTGCTCGATGTCGCCGTTTTCATTCGGCTGCGCGGGCTGGATCTTCCGTCCTTCGAGGCCGTAGTGCCTCAGCAGCGCCTGGTAACTACGCTGAAACTCCGCCTGCTCGGTCAGGTTGTTGACCGCCGCCGTCATGCGGTCGGTGCGATGCAGCAGCGGCACCCCGCCCAGCTTCCACAGCGCATTTTGCAGGCCCTCGCTAAGGCTGGCGAAGCTCTCCGACGGGCAGATCGTCCCCGTCTCCCAGTTCGAATACGTAAGCACGAAGTGGTACAGCATGTGAGCGAACGGCTCGCCGCCGATCGTGATCTCGATGTCGGTCAAGTGGGTGAAATCCGACTCGCACAACTCCCCCGCCCGGTGTTCCTGCGCGAAATACACTTCCTGCGCAGGACCTTCCGTTGCCCTCCACTGCTTGATCCGCCGCTGCAATGTCCGCAGCTGCCCGTCGGAGAAGCGATCCGGCACTGCCGTTGCAATGCCGCCAGCACCGTCTTTGCCTCCAACCCGGGGTTGGTCCGCAACTGCTCTTGAATCTCCGGCCACACTGCCGAAAAACCATCCTGGCGCGTCCGCCAGTGCCGCTCCGCTTTCCTTTCGCTCGGCAACCGCCGGGCTCGCAGGTACTTGCGCGCCGTCTTCACGTCCATCCCCGCCTTCGACGCCGCGATCTCCTGCGTCTCCTCTGTGTTCGACAATTTGAATAGCCTCCTGATCTGCTGGTCTGTCACCATCCGGAACGCGCTCTCCTCGAACGCTTCCCGCATCGTCTCAACTCACTTCAGATAGGGAGAAATAATTGTCGCCTGACAGGAAAACTAATTGTCGCGCTGATCACAGGGAATCGCAGATAGTCGAATAAGTCTAATCATTGCAGCAGATATAGATTCGATATCGGTTGCAGCGAGTCGCACCCAAAAGCAGAAAAGTTGGAAGCCAACAGCCACCAAAACAGCCACCAACGGCACTACGGATTTATGTGTGTTTGGAGGGAGGAGAAGTGACTCTTGGCGCATCGTTCAGCCCACCTTGCTGTCTGTCGTCATTCTCGTGCCGAACAGATTGTGATGAGCCATCAAAATCAATCGTACGTTAAGCATCTGCGATCACATTTCTATAGAACACGGCCACCCGTTCAAACACGGCGAGAATATTAGGCTCAAGCCCGCAATCTTTCGCAAGAGATTCAAATGGAACTGCCCATTGCGACGGCGGCGCTTCCAGAAGATTCGGCAAAGGATGCGTCTTCCGCCGCTCGAACGTAAGCCGCAGTGCCTCGAGAAGTCGGTGCCGGTCCAACGGAGTATCGCCGATGAGAAGCGCCATATCTGCTAGGTCCTTCACGCGGCTGTTGGGTTGATTGCGGGGCAGTGAATAGGCATGAACTTTTTCGGCGAACTGCTGTTCGCGGGGGATCAACGGCACCTGTGGACTTTCGATGCCGGCGAACCCAAGCCAGTCCCGCGTCTCGACGGTTTCCAGTGGGTGTATCACCATATCGCCGACACCTGCATCGAGATGGAACCTGGCGAAGGCTCGGCCGTCCATGCGAGCTTCGACCGGATAACGCGCTCCTCCATAAGGTGCGGTTGCGATGTCCATCATGACAGGGCCAATCGTATACTCGAACCAGTCTCCGAGGTCGAGGCTGGCTGCGGCTTGCAGCATCTCTCGAACCACTTGGTTGACGTCGTTCTCCTGCATTACGACACCGCTGATGTTCTCAATCGTCAGATCGATGTCTACAGTGGAGCGCGCGGCCTTGAAGCGAAGTTCCAACGCGTAGCCGCCTTTCAAAACCCACGGCACTGAATGATTGTGAAACAACCGCGCCAACAGACGATCGAAAGATACCTGCCGTCTGAGGCGGTTGATGTCAATTTGATCTGTCCGCGATGTATTTTTCAGTCGTTCTTCTAGTGCTCGCCGAAAGGCTCCTGCGGTGGTGTATACCTTGCGCTCTGTCACTTTGCAGCCCGCGAAATTGCTTCTTCTATGATTTTGCGTGAGGAGTCGCTCATCGTTGCGCTCTGAATCTGCTTCCGATGGATCAGGCCTCGCTGGAATGCCTGCCGAATGGCCTGCCCGATGAAGTTGTTCTCCACGGCTTCCGTTTCGATGAGGTCAAGGATCGTCTTGAGAGGTCTTGTGTACCTGTAACCTGGGCCGCTCTGTACGTCACTTTCTGCGATGTCGCCGCGATGAAGAATCAGAACGCTGGGAATTTCACTGTTGCGGCGGAAGTGGACGGGAACAGTCATGTGAAGCCTTGCAGGGTTCAGATCGGACAGTTCGTGAAGGCTGATTGCCGTTTCATGGCTATAAACACCCTCTGTATCCTCCATACGATTTTTCGACCAAAGCGACCACAGGGCAAGGTCTGGCCGATCCGTCACAGGGAATCGAGAGAGCCGGTAGATGCCGCGATGCTCACGAATCCAGTTTCCGGCCTGAACATGATAAGGATGGGTATTTTCGGCGAAGCCGGCAGCCTTGGCTTGTTTCGTAGTGAAGTAGCCCTGTTGTTGCTCGGCAATCTCGAACAGCCGCTGCGATGCTTCCTGGCGGGGCGGAGCCATGAACACAATACTACAACTATTTTGAGGTATTGTGCTTCAGCCCAAGAAGCGCCAAGGCGGAATGAAGCTGCGCAAGGACTGGGTGCGCGCTTACGCCACAATGTTTTCGGGGTGATCACCACGCGCATATTTGCGCAGGTCCGCCATTGGAATGAGAACCCTTCCACCAATTCTTCTGGTCGGCAGTCGCCGGTTCGCTATCAGGTAGTCCAAGCCGCGCTGACTGATGGAAAGCATCTGCGATGCTTCTTCGCGGCTCACTAGCAGCTTGTTTTCGGGTGCAACCGTAACCGGTCTTGGAGGCCTCCTCCGATCAGCCTTGAATCCTGCTCCTGGGTAGTCCTCCCGCTTTGATGACTTCACGATACCCTTGTCGAAATCAATGAACTGCTGTGCCGACATATGCCATCCCCTATTGCAGATTCTCGTACTCGTTCGTAAAACTGTCTTGCCCTCAAGTAGGCTTCCTCGCTGTCACACCCTGATCCTGTCTCCCTGGCGGTGTCCCACCTTCCGTCAGAGACTCAACCCGAAACCCATACTCAGTTCCTTGTCATGCGCCGGCAGTGGCACGATCTTCTGCTGAGCTAAGCCGATGGCCTGCTCTGGCCTATAGGCGCTCTGGTGAGAAACATCGTGGCTTAGAGCTTGTGACAACTTGTCTCGATCATTCGTAAAAATTTGCGCGTCCCACTGACCACGCGAAATAGAGACATATGCCATGCGGCTATTGAGCAGATCCTTTGCCGCAAGCTCCGTTGTCTACGTTGACCAACACACGCTCCGCCATCTGGCCTTGGCTGGAATAACTGGTAACCGCGTATCCATAATCGATGTGCGGATGCTGCTGCAGTCTGAAATCCACTCGTCGCTCATCGTCCAACCGCAACCGCATCGTTCCGTCCTGCCCGATGCTCTCCACAGTTCCTAACTCACGATTCGCAATCTTGAGTTCCTGGCTTGGCGCGGTGAACTGAACGCGGTCGCCCACGGAGAATCCCTTCTCCTGCTCCCGGTAAACCGAAACTCCAACCTGGCGACGCGGATCGTAGGTGGTCTGCTCCCCGTTCACCTTTACCACCGTCAGAGTGTTCTCATCGGCATTTACAGCAACGACGCGGGTATACTCGTCTTTATCGATACCGGTTTCCTTCGATGTACGTGAGTAGCGCAGGATGTCATTGATCTGATACTGCTGAGCCCAACTGCGATCTGCGCCGGTCATTTCCTGACGTGGCACAAGCGTCCGCACAATATGCTCTTGCCTGTCCACAAGGCCGCGCGACTGCAACTCAACATGTATTCGCTGATTGATCTCGCTACGGGAACGGTTGTCCGGCGAAACAACCAGTGTTCCGGCGGGAGACTTTGCATACTCTCGCGCAATGGCCGCGATACGCTCATCGTGTGCTTTTACCTGATGAACACGGCCCTGCTCGTCAAGGCTTTCGACTGCGGCCCTAACCTGGCTGTTTGCCAACTGCTCGACAACCCGTTTCAGCTCTGGATCGCGCTGGCGAACGATGTCGTTCAACGTCGCCGTTCGCATCCCTGCCTCCTGCAACTGCGCGAACGGGCGGCCCGCTTCGACGGCCTCATGTTGACGACTATCTCCCACCAGAAGCACCCGATCATTCCGATGGAGCCGCTCGATGAACTCATGCATCTGGCGCGTGGAGGCAAGCGAAGACTCATCGAGGACATACAAACGCTTCTCGCCGGTGTCGGGCTGCATTCCTTTAGCAAGATGACGCTGGAGAGTGGAGGTCTCGATGCCGGCCTCAGCCAACTTGTGAGCGGCGCGAGATGTCGGCGCGAATCCTTCAACTCGATAGCCCTGCGCTTCGGCGCCCTCGCGAATGACGGCGAGCGTTGTTGTCTTTCCCGCACCGGCGATGCCATCTAAGCCCACAATCTTCTCGCGGCTTATGAATATCTCATCGCCTTACGTTGGGAACGATTCAAGTCAGGGTGGCGATCCTCGGTCGCTATACGCAACTGGGAGGAGACTAGCATTGGATCGGCAAAGCCACGCTGATTGCCGCACTGCATGAGGCCGAGGATCTGTCGCTCCATGTGCATCATCTCGGCAGTCGTATATTGTGGCGCTGCCCGGCCATCTGACGGGGCGATAGCGCGGAATTCACCTCTCATCACCCGCTGGTCGAACTCCTGCCGCACCTGGCTATGAGAAGCGTGCCCCATGCTCCGGTCTATTGCCGCTTGCAGGATCGCGCGTTCGTCCTGAACTGCAGAGCGTTCGAAGACGTGATTGCGAGAATATGTCACCGACTGTTGCGCCGTTTTATCCGGTTGCACTTCGCAGTGCGGCTCCCGTGCCTTTGCAACGACACAATCTGCCTGGTCGCCAAACCTCGCTGCGAGTTCACGGTGCTGCTTCAACACTTCTTCGGGTGAATGAAGCTCCTTGCCGTCGCGCGTTCTATGAGCGGCAACCTGCGCCGCTCCTGCACCTTCCCTGCCGATCTCTTGCAGGTGTTATTTGATCTGCACACGACGCGGGCTGGATGCTTCGAGATATTCCTGCGTATATCCCTTGATCTCTGGTTGGCCATGCTTGCCGCGTTCAATCTCATAGCCCAGACCTTGCAGCCTCATCGCAAGCTCGGACCGGTAAACGGTTGTCGTATAGTGTTGTGACTGGAAGAGACTGCGCTCTTGCAGTGCGCGTGTCTGTCCACTCTCCCGCTCGGTCACATTGAAGACCACAGCGTGAGTGTGAAGCTGTGGTGCGGCGTAGCCGTCTACGGGACGAGCGGTGTCATGCTCGAAGGTAGCGGCAATGAACTTGCCCGTTGTCTCGGGGGCATGCACATTCCCGATCCTCGCCTGTGTGTACCGTTCCAATTCCTGCATCGCCACGCGAACGCTTTCACGATGCGCTACACGCACGCGATCATCGCCGCCCACAAGGGCAGTGAGCGACACAGACTTGGGTGCGGAGAAAGTCGCGTCCCATCCTGCTCGATGTTCTGAACTGGTGATCTGCTTGCCATATTGACTCTCGTAGGTCCTGGCGGGCTGGTGTCTGACGAGTTGCGCATCGCTCTCAGGATGACGACCTTCGCTCAAACGAGCGAACTCTTCGGCTCCAACAGCTCCCGTCAAACGCCACTGCTGCGCAAGCGAACCCTGCCACTCGCTATCTCCCTGTTGATCACGACTCCAGTAATTCTGCCGTTCGGAGGTGAACTCGCGGGCGTGGTACGTTCGTGCTTGACCCGCAGACAACGATTTAGAGATGGTCAGCATAGACCTGGGCCCGTAAAACATTAGCTAGTTACTAGCTTGATTCACAGACTAACCTAGAGTTGCACAATTACGGCCTACTTTTGCAGATTTATTTCACGGTGTATTTCTTAGAAGCCCTATAAACATTGAGATTTCGTATGGTATCCGGAATGCATTCCAGTTCAATCACCACAACTATTCGATAGGTAATGAGTGTAGTAGTTGCCCTCGGACAAGGTAGCTATTTAACAGCCTATCTACCAGGCTTAATCTAAGCGATGGGCCCGCATGTTAGATGGCTTCTAGGAACTTGTTGAAATAGGTACCTGCCAGCGGCGGGGCGAAGAGTCTGATCGTCTAATAGGACATGCGTGGAGACGAGCGAGTTCAGGATGGGATGTTCAGCTATGTTTCGTTGGAGCAGCGGGTGCCGGCGGATCATCCGCTGCGTGCGATTCGCCGGTTGACGGACACGGTGTTGGGTTCGTTGAGCGCGGAGTTGGATGCGCCTGTATGCCGACTCCGGGCGGCCTTCGATTGCGCCCGGAGTATATTCTGCGGGCGCTCTTGTTGCAGGTGTTCTATTCAGTGCGCTCGGAGCGGTTGCTGGTCGAGCAGATCGACTACAACCTTTTGTTTCGCTGGTTTGTTGGCCTGGGCATGGACGATGCGGTGTGGAACCACGCGGTGTTCTCCAAGAACCGCGACCGGCTGCTGACTTCCGAAGTGGCGCAACGGTTTTTCGCCGAAGTGAACAAGCAGGCGAAGAAGTTCATGTCGGATGAGCACTTCACGGTGGACGGTACGTTGATCCAGGCCTGGGCTTCGCAGAAGAGCTTTCGATCCAAGGACGGCTCCGATGATGGCGACGGCACGGACTTTCGCGGCCAGAAGCGCAGCAACGACACGCACCAGTCCAGCAACGATCCCGATGCCCGGCTATACAAGAAGAGCTACGGCAAGGAATCGAAGTTGAGCTATCTGGGCCATGCGCTAGTGGAGAACCGCAATGGCCTGATCGCCGCCGCGATGGTGACTCACGCCGATGGCTATGCCGAACGCGACGCCGCACTGTTGATGCTCGCCGAAAAGCAACACGGCCGTTCACGGCGCATCACTGTGGGCGCCGACAAGGCCTACGACAGCCAGGATTTCGTGCGCACGGTGCGGGAGTTGAACGTGACCGCGCATGTTGCCAAGAACGACCAGGGCCGCAGTAGCAATCTGGACCGCAGAACCACACGGCAGCCTGGCTATGCCGTCAGCCTGAGCCGGCGATGGCTGATCGAAAAGGGCTTCGGGTGGCTGAAGCAGACCGGACCAATGCGACAGGTCAAGCTGCGGGGTTTGGAAAACGTGGACTGGCTGTTCGTCTTCAGTTGCGCGGTGCACAACCTGATCCGGTTGCCGAAGCTGATCGCACAACGAACAGCGCAAGGATTCGGGGAGCAGTGTGCCTGAAACCTAGTTGCGCGTGCCGGAGCCGCATCGCCGACGCCCGAGACTCCCTATGAACACTGCGCGAATACGCGATTCGAACGGATTCTGACTTAGCTGAAACGCAAAACTCCAATGAATTCGATACCGCGCCTCGAATTTCAACAAGTTCCTAAAGAAGTGTGCAGCTTTGTAGCTGTCACATCGGCATTATGTGAAATGCGAGATAAAGCCGCCACATCCTAAGGGAGGATGCTTTTGCCATACCTGGGATGGAGCGCCGCATGGCGGCCTGCCAAGCGAAGAGCGCCCATGTGCGTCATGCCTTGGGCGCGTTTACCTAAGAACGCGGAGGGGTGGAGAGCTATCTCCACCCAAAGATGCATGACAGAGACAGTCCGCCGAAATAGTTTAAGCGGGTCTCACGACCTGAAGTCGAACCGCGGAGATCAGTTATTCCCGTGGGTTCCGATATTGCAGCCACCCATGAGGTCAAACAGCGGTGACGACCGCCGGCGGATTCTTCGGCTCTGGCGGCCCGCGAGCATTCCAATTTGCTATAGGATTTGCGTTCTAGATGTTTGATCAAGGGAGGATTAGCAGAATGGGCACCGCAGAGTTCGCAGCAGTTGCTTCGGGGTGGACCAGAAAAGTAAAGTCCCAGTCCCGACCCGCCTTTCCGTTGTGGAAGAAGCCGATGCTATAGGGGAAGTTGCCGAAGCGTACCAACATTTTCGCGAACACTTCAGCCGTCCATCGGTCCCTGGCATTCTCAAATGCTTCAGCTCCTCCCCGGAGATGCTGAAAATCATCATCCAGCTTGGATCAACTCTCGTTTTCTCCGAGGGTGTCCTCGGCCGCCGATTGAAAGAGATGATCGCAACGTACGTTTCGTCTTTGAATGAGTGCCCTTATTGCCTTGACAGCCATGGAGCAGCGCTTCGGGCCCAGGGTGGCGACGAGTCGCTGCTAAAGGCTCTTACAACAGGCGCTCTGGCAGATGACTCGATCACCGTGCCAGAAGGCCTTCTTCTGGAGTTTGTGCGTAAAGTCACGGTGGAATCCCACAAGATCGACGAAGCGGACATGAGGGATTTGCGCGCTACAGGTTGGGATGAGAGGCAAATTGCTGAGAGCATCTATGTGGCGGCGGTGTTTGCCTGCTTCAATCGAGTTGCAAATGCGTTCGGCTTGCCGTCACAAGATCTACTCGCTCGTTGATAAACAGGGGTATCCTGGCTTGGCGAGTATAACCAACCGAAGTGAGTAGTCGATGCTTTCTACGATTCGACGGGGGTCGGCGAGGAAGATCCTGTCCTGGCGCAGAACCAATGAAAGGCACTGAGGGAATATCTCAGCGACGCCAATAGCATACGTAACAGGGTCGTCTTGATGAATCCGTTCGGGCGTAGCCGCGAGTAGACGACATTCATGCTCCACGCAGGAATGGTATACAAGTCACCGGCGTTGAATGGACCAATACGATTTCGGATGGGCCAGTCGTATAGCACGTTCTCAATCCCGCTATTGAAGAATCTGGCGAGGCTCAAGACCCGCTGACTGTACATGGCCGCACTCAGGCGCGGAAGTCTTTCCCGGTTACGATACCGGATGATCAGGCTGGATGCCTCGGCACCTTGCCTCAATGCAGCTGTTACACCATTGGAAGTCATCGGATCGACCATGGCAGCAGCCTCGCCAGCCACCAGCCAGTTGGGGCCGGCTACATTGGCGAAGACACGGCAGCGAAAGGATGTCGTTCGAGGCTGCTCTCCCCCGGCTCGTGCAACAAACTTTGCAAATCGGGGAATCGTTGCAGTTGCGCCGCAAAGATTTCTCTTACGCTGAGGCCCTGTTGTCGCTTCTCTTTGACCGTCTGCCCTGTCGTGACATAGCCCACGCTGATGGTGTTGCGATGTATTGGTATCTGCCAGACCCACTCCATATATGGCGGTCCCGCACCATCGGCATGAAGGGTAGTGCCCTCAATGGACTCGGGGACGGTGAAATAGTCCCACATCGCCACTTTGTGCGGACCATACTCATAGACTGGCAAGTTAAACGTTCGGGGGAATAAACCGGCGCTGGAGCCAGAAGCGTCGATAAACCATTTTGAGACGATGCGTTCGCCTTGAGCGGTGACGACTGCTTTGACCACTCTGCCAGCAGTCTCGACGTGGGCTACCCTGTCGTTGATCAGCGTAATCCCCTTGCCAATGAAGATCTCTCGAAGAGCCTGGTTTAGCTGGCTGCGGTCGACGTGCAGTGTGCGGAGATTCACATTGTAGGGAGGTTTCCCCAGCCACTCGCCGGGAACATAGTGCTGCTCAGAGCCGTCTCTGAGCTTCAGAATGACGTGGCGCTTGTAAGTGGCGATGCCTTGGTCGAGTAGATGCTCCATGGGCAGTCCTAACGCTTTGAGCAGGTCGGGGGCCGACCAGTCCAGCGACTCGCCTACCGGTTCTTTGTCCAGGGGATCGGCCTCAATGCACAGGACCTTCAGGGCGGCATTGGCGAGATGGATTGAGGTCGACATGCCAGCGAGGCCGCCACCGATTACGGTTACGTCGAAATTGCCTTCATTGCCTTGCACGGGCTTACCGACCAGCCTGGTTGAATTGAACCCTACTGCAAAAGGGACTTCGTTGCAGAGATGTACTTCTTTTCATTCTACAAAGAAGCTTAGGCGTGAGAGCATTGAGTCCCGGTGAACAGTGCCCTTCGGACGTTGTGAGCCTGGCAGATGTGTCGCCGAGAATGAGCGTTGCATACAGAGAAGAACTCGAGCAGGTTCACCCGGAAGTAGCCGGCAACAGGAGATGCAAATCGCCAGGCGGTAAGGTCCAGAACGCTGGCCTCCGAGATACGCTGCCTGAGGGCTGCCTGCGAAATGAGAAACTGCTCCAACTCTGATTGGACGGAACTAAGCAATCGCGCAGCAGCGGCTTTGGAGCGCGCAATTTTGATCACTGGTCGAACTGGACGCACTCTTATCGCCCTCAGGCGCTTCTCCGGCAAGCGAACTTTGAGTAGGGAGGCGTGAGCACGATGCTGAGCTGGCAAGTGCAGCAAGATGGAAACGCACAAGGGCGTATTAACGCGATCATCTGATGAGTTTTCCTCAACGGCATCGCGATGGGTTCGAACCGGGAGTCTCCGTGGCTCATTTAACGGTGACTTAATGCCCATACATAGGCGCCGATTGCTGATACTTGCTCTGGCGTGAGCTGTGCGCCCCCCATTGGACGCATCGGGCGATGATGCTCTTTAGGCTTGGGTACGCCTTCCGTAATCGTCTTCGTGATGCCGGCTCAACTACCATCGCTCCAGAGCCACTTGTTCGCGGTCAGGTCTGGGGCCAGAACAGTGCCCTTTGCGTCTACTCCGTGACAGGTGTAACAAGTCACCCCGCCGGATTCACCGTGAAAAAGTTGAAAGCCCAATGCGACCATTTCCGCGGTCCCTCCGGGCGGCATGGCGAGACCCGCGCTTCGATCAGACGACATCTGCACCTGGTTTTTCGCTCCACCCCCGACGCTGGAATTCGTTATCCCCTTTTTCCCTGAGCTTGATGCGAAATTGTTCTGATGGGCCGTGACAGAACGAACCATCGAAAGAGCGATGAACGGAACCGAGGCGACGATGAGAACTCTTAAGCCAACCAAGCGCATAGAGAGCGTTCCGATTATCCAGTTGGACGATCCGCGAATCTAGATTTTGGGAACGGTCTCCGCATTTCGCGTTCTCGCCGAACAAAACCCAATTCGCTTTGTAGTTTAGAAAATGGGCAGTTGCTTTGGCATCGATCATTCGGTCTAGCCGGGGTGGGTTATTGGGGATGTGGACGGCTTCAATACCTCCAATCGGATTGAAGTGGGTAGTTCCAGAAATAAAAGGGCCCGCATCAGAGCGAAGCGGGGCGCTATACGGGAATCTTGATCTGCGCAGCGAAATGAATCACCTTGCATCGTCCGGATTTAGGACCCCAATAAGAGCACCCTCCAAACAATCGCAGCAGTCGAACACTCCATCAGAGTCAGGAGATTGTGACAGGCATTTGTGAAGACCGCTAGATGCACGGGTCTCCACCGCTCGGTGTGCCTCAGATTCATCCATCAGGTGGACGTAAACGCAACAAACAGACGGCTATTATTTTCGTTGAAACCGCAGTGACGGTGTGAGTGCCGGCTTTCTTTGCATCGACGTTGTCTGTTACCTGAAAGTGCATCTGGTCCCTCAACCAGTTATCGATATTGGCGATTTTCGAGCGATTACGAATGGGCGAGAGTTCTTGCAAACGAAGATTCGGTTTCAGCTGCCGGAATGTCAACGGTCATATCTGCCAAGAGATACGGAAGGAACAGACTAATATGTTTGGGGTTTGGCATGGCGTCTTCCTGCTCCTGCTTGTCTCGCTCGAAAGCGCTTTCGTCTTCGCTCAAGTTGATTTGCGCGCGAATGCGCTCGCGCTTGAGCAACAGGGCCAAAATGACCGGGCGGAGCAAATCTGGAAAACGATCGCCAAGACGAATCCCAAAACTGCAGAGCCCTTTGCCCATGTAGGTCTACTCGAAGCGCGACGGGGTTCTTACTCCGTCGCCATTGAGGATTACCGAAAGGCGATCGAACAGGCGCCGTCCATGCAAGGCCTACAGATGAATCTTGGTTTGGCCTATTTCAAAACCAACCAGTTTGCCGATGCGATCAAAGCCTTCTCTATCGCGCTTAAGCAGGAGCGTCCTGGTAGTCCGGCGGCTTCGCGCCTCGTCATTCTGCTCGGTATGGCGCATTATGCCAAGGGAGACTATCTCCTGGCTATCCCCTATCTACAAAAGGCGGCAAAGGACGATTCTCAAAGCCTGCCGCTACGCCTCGCGCTTGCGCATAGCTGCATGTGGAGCAAGCAGTACGACTGCGTAATGAAAGTCGATAAGGAGATATTGGCGCTCGATGCAGACTCGGCTGAAGCCGATATTCTGGCCGGCGAAGCGCTTGATGAAAAAGGCGACGACGCCGGTGCGATCGAGCAGTTTCGTAATGCCGTGGAGGCTGATCCCGAACAACCAAGAGTTCACTTCGGTCTGGGATATCTGCTCTGGAAGCAGCACAACTTCGAAGAAGCCGTCAAAGAGTTTCAAGCCGCACTCAAGAATGATCCTGGTGACCAGCGAGCCAGGGCCTACCTGGGCGACTCGTTGGTTGAGCTAAACCAATACCAGACTGCCCAACCGGAGTTGGAAATGGCGGTCAGGGATTCGTCAGTCGCAACAATGGCCATGATCCACAGTGATCTGGGTGTCGTATACACCGAAGCAGGGCGCAACGACATGGCCGCCAACGAGTTGCTGCAAGCAATTGCGCTCGATCCAAAGAAGGTATCGCCACACTGGAGGCTGGGGAGGTTGTACCGGTCAATGGGTAGGAAAGAGGAAGCAGAGGCAGAGTTCGCGATCGCCAGCGCCATGGTCAAGAACGCCGATAAACCGCTCGCCGAAGAGATGGACGGGAATCGTGCTAAGAAGCATCCATGAGCTCCCGCGGAAAGACTCATCTCCTGCCTTACGCGAAGAGCAATTACGGTTTGGGACCGCCTTGGTTTCCCAATATCGATCTTTCTCCGACAGCCGGATTGCTGCTTTCAGTCGGAGGTTGAATCTGAAGGCTATCGGCAAGCCGGATTTCTCGTTCTTGCTTTAGCGGCTGACCGTCTCTGCGATATGCCTCTGCCAGAGCCCGGTGGGCGGCGGCATTCTCCGGGTCGCGGCTGACGATCGTTTCTAACCGCTGCGTTCCTTGACGAAAATCACCTGCTCTCATCATCGAATCCGCGTAGGGCAGTGCCATAGCGGGAAACATATCGAGATGCCGCTCGAACGGTTGCAGGCTCTCGAGCGCGTTTGCATAATCGTGCAATTCATATTGGCTGATGCCCAGCATTGCACGAGTAGCGCCATCTTCCGGATGCGCCTGCAGCGAGCGGTTGAGCGGACCGACGGCGTCGGCAAATTGCTTTGCTTCAAAGGCGGCTTGACCCCAGTTGTTATCGATGCCAGGGAGTGCAGGGTTCCACTCCGAGGTGCGTGCAAAGCAGGCTGCCGCCGTGACAAAGTTCTTACCGATGGCCGCATGGACGCCGAGATTGTCGTAGCTGCTCGCAATCGCCGGACCAATTTGAGTTTCGAATCGCTTCTCTTCCGCCACCTCCTCAGGCTTCGGTTCGTGCGTCGTCTGCAATGGGGCCTGGACGATCGGCTTTCCGGTGAGAGTGGACTCGTCCTCAGCCCTGCTCTCCGCGGTTAGGTCCTGCGAGATCTGCATCTCCTTTTTCGCTTCATCCTTGTCACCGGTCTGCAACAACAGTCGTCCAAGCTGATAATGGACGCCGGCGACCTCGTAGTGATGGAGCGATGGATCGGGAGTGGTGGCGATAGCTTTTCGATAGGCTGCCTCGGCTTCGGGAATGTTGCCCGTCTCCGTGTAAAACTGGGCCAAGAGCCGAAAATTGTCGGGATTGCCGGAATCCAGCTCGTTGGCCCTGGTCAGATCGAATTCGGCATCCTTGTAGTCATGACGCGCCAGCGCGATGCGCCCGAGCTGCGGATAGGTGAGCCGGTCGTTGGGCTGAATCGCCAGCTCCTTGCGATACTCCACCTCCGCCTCAGGATAGGCTGCTTCTCCCGATGCCTCCGTCATCGCCGCCCCAAGAGAGTAATGCAGGCCGGGCATTCTATTATCTTTTGCCAGGGCTTTCCTGAACTCCTGGATCGCTTCGGGATAGTCACGCGCTAGTGCATAGGCGCGCCCCAGCTGCATGTGAACTGTCGCTGTGTCGCCGAACTTCGCTACCAACTCGGTGAAGATCCTGGTCGCGGTGATTTTGTCTCCGAGGGTGAGATCGGTTGTTGCGACCGCATAGACATTCGTGAAAGTCGAATCCAGTGCCGCCGCAGCCTTGTAGTCGGCGATCGACTCTTTGCGATCGCCCGTTCCCCAGAGCGCCTGCGCGAGCACGTGCATCGTCTTCGCCCGCTTCTGGTCAGCGGACTCCGGCAACAGCGCCAGCGCCTCTCGTGCCAACGTCTTTGCCTTCGCCGGATCGTCGGCGTCCAAGGCCGCCTCAGCGTACTCCAGGTGCAGGGTGAAATCTTTCGGGGCGAATTGAATTGCTTGTTCATAGACGGGGACGGAGAGGGCGTACTCGCCGATGTTGGCCCGACCATTGGCAATGTGGCGAAGGGCTTCTGCGAGAAAGAGCTTGTGTTCCGCATCGGCTTCCGCCATGTGTCCCGCTGCCTGAAGGCGAAAGGCGGTGTCGTAGTGCCGGTGCATCGACTCGTCGAGAGATGATTTGTTTTGAATTGTCTGTGCTCGAGCGAAGACAGTGAGACAGGAGATATCGGATGCCGCCAGGGCAATCGCTCCTAACAGAAGCAAAATTGAGTAGCCTTTTCCCATATCGATGCGCGGCATTTTCATGGTTGCGGTTGGCTCGCAGAGGCCGCGAGGTTCCTGCTCAGCTCGATTGCATGCGCGTTCTTCGGCTCCAGTTTGAGTGCCGTGGCGACTGCCTGCCGCGCCTCGGGGATGCGCGACTCCATCGCCAGCGTAGTGGCGAGGCTTACCCAGCCCTGCGCATAATCAGGGGCCACGCGGAGCGCCTGGCGAAAGTGCTCCTCTGCGGCTAAGGGATTGTCTAATTGAGCTTCAACGTAGCCAAGCTGCGCGAGTGCAAGGACGAAGCGGGGATCTGCGCTCACGGCGCGATCCAGGGCCGTTTGCTCCGCTTGCAAGTCTCCGGTCCGATCCAAGGTGATGGCGAGTCTGTATGCCAGTCTGGCATCCTGAGGTTGAGCGTCAGAGGCCTCCTGGTAAAGGGCGGCCGCCTTGTTAGCGTCGCCCGCGGCAAGCGCCTGGCTGGCTTCGAGGGACTTTGTCTCTGCCAGCTTGTGGTTGTCCTTGGACTGGCGACCTTCCTCGTAGATCTTAAGCTGCGCCTTTGCCTGCTCCGCCTCTCCTAAATGACGGAGGGTCATTGCCATCTGGAAATGGATGTCGGGGTCCGTTTCACCGAGTGCCATGGCCTTTTCCAACTCTTCTTTGCTGCGCGCATATTCGCCCAGATTGATGAACACCATTCCCAAGTGATAGTGACACTCTGGCCTGCCGGGGTCGATGGAGACTGACTTCTCGAGGTGGTTCCGCGCGGTGGAATAATCCCCGGCAGACCGCTCGATGGTGCCGGCCAAACAAAGCAGGTCAGCGTCATTGGGCGCAGTCGCGAGCAACTTGTGAGACAGCGGGATGGCTTTGTCATGGTTGTCATTGGCCACCAGCATGCGCAAATAGAATCGCTCGGCATGGATGTCCAGCGGACGGGCCTGCACCTCATTCTCTGCTACATCGAGGGCTTGATCGAAGGCGCCTTCGAGGATGTAGAGATCGCCCAGCGCATTGGTCAACGCTTGCGACGCGGGAAATTCCTGTAAGCCCCGGGTGAGCAGCTTGCCGGCTTCGCCGTACCGGCCTTGCTTCATCAAAGTGATGCCCAGATCGAGGACAAGCGCTTCATCCAGGCGGACCTTCGACAAAAGCGTAACGACCGCTGCGTAGTCGCCACTTGCCATCAGCGCTCGGCTCAAGCCATCGAGCGCGGACGGCGATTCGGGATCTAGCTTGAGCGCTGCCCGAAATGCCTGCACCGCGCACCCCGATTCGTGGTGACCGGCATACCATCTTCCGAGGTCGGTATAGCTGGCGGCGCTGGGGTGGGCATGTGCGTCCGCAGCCAGCGACTCCGCGCCGGTGCAATGCGATTGCCCGTGCGCCCGACTGCCGGTGCAAACAGTTAGCAGGCAGGCGGCGGCCGGCAACGCGAGGAGCAACCTTTGCCCGACGGACTTAGGTGAACGGCAAAACACGTGTTACTCCTCCACAAGAGTGGTCCCAATTGTGTACCCGCTGCGAGAGGACCGCGGGGGCACTTTTCTAGAACAAAGCTCCAGCCAGTTGCTCGGCAATCATCCTGGCCTTCTCTTTGAGCAAGGGTCGCGTCATCAAAGGATCCTGGGCCATCGTGGAGCTTACCGTCACGATAAAGAGCCGGTCGCGGACTCGCCCTATCACCTGCTCTCCGCGCGAGTAGCCGACATCGGCGGAGCAGGAGATTGCTTCGTTGCCGATGGCTTTCATCGCCACCGGGGGTGATGTGCATTGGGACTCATGCGGCGCCACCGCATTCGTTATATCTTTCAGCGGCTGCACCATGAGCCGGAGAGTGGAATAGTCTTTCGCCGTTCTGAGGTTGGTGAAGACGCAGATGGTCTGATCGTCAGGAGCGGTCTCGAGATCGAGCGAGACCGGCCCATTCAAGACGCCGGAGGCGGTAGCGTCGTTCAACCATGCGCAGTGGCCCTCTTGGGCACTACATGCTGCGGAGGTAATTATGAGGCCGGCCAGCATCGTCCACTTCAGCCATGTTTTCTTCGGTCCGAATAGCTCTCGCATCATTGTGCTCCCCCCGGGACCGCGTCGCTCATGTCATGGACTTCGTCGGTATGCATATGCCAGGGAACGCTCTCGGTTGAGATCTCCGGGTGCTTGCGCAGAAAGTCGAGGGAATAAGTGGGCGCCCCTGGATCGAACTTCTTGGTCACGAATAGGGCTTGCTGCTCGGCGGCCATGTCTTTCATTCCGGCCCGACGATAGAGGATCGACAGGTTGTAGTGCGCGGCGAGATCGTCGGGGTCGATTCTCTGTAGTTGAATAAATTGTTCCATTGCTTCTTCGTTCTTATGTTGTTGGTAGTAAGAAATACCCAGCTCACGGCGCGCATCTCGCGAGTCGGGGTATTGCCGGACGACCTCAAGCAAGTCGGCGATCTCGGCGTCGGAATGTCCGGCCCTTCTCTCCAGGAGCGCGTCGTAATAGAGTGCTCGCGCATTCTTAGGGCTCAGCGCCAGGGCCTTGTCGATGCCCGCCCGCGCCGATCCATACTTTTCCCATTCGATCTCGGTGAGCGCGATGTTTGTATAGCCGTCGGCGTAATCCGGCCGCAGCTTCACGACCTCGTTGAACGCATTGATGGCGTCAGCGTATTGCAGTTGATCGAGGTAGCCGATGCCGAGGTTATTCCAACGCATCCAATCAGCGTTGTCTCCTGGGTCCGCCGCTACAGGCTCATTTTTTCCGATGCTCAGAGTTCGCGTTCGGGAGGCAATCTCTATCACGGGATATGCCGGATGGTCGGGACCGAAGACATTATTCAAGTAACTCTGCCGGAAGTGGCGATAGTTCACTCGGGCTGTAATCCTGACAGCCCCTTTGATGTCGGCTGGAATGCGGAACTGGTAGCGCACCAAGACCGATCGTCCTGCCTGGACGGAGTTGTCATAGGCGACCGAGTGGATAGTCCACACTTTATGGTTGTCAACGAATTCGCCTTGTAGATTCACCGGGCGATTGGTGAAACTGTGCGCGCGCTCATCCAAGGAGCCGTCCGGCTTCAAAAAGCCGCTGTGATAGATTTCCTTGCCCGAACTGTCCTGGACGGTGAACTCCATCCAGGCTTCATAGAGATCTCTCACCTCGGGAATCAACGAGTGACCGATGTTCTTGTTTTGGACGACTACGAAAGCTTCGATGACGTTGTTAGGCTCCAGGGTGAAGGGCAGCGACCCGAGCGGCGCAATAAGCTTGTCATCGCCCATCTTTTTCAATCCAACGATGTCGACATTCAAGAAGTTCCCAGCTCGTAGAAACGCAATGGTCTTCTCCAGTTGCTCGTCAAAGCCGTAGTAGAACGGCACAGCGGTATTGCCTGCGAGCCAGCGATGTGAAGCGAAAGTGCCGTCCTTGGTTCCATAGTCCGAGGAGGGTAGCGGCCGCACGCTTCATATGGCAGCTCTGGCAGGTGGTGAAATCGCCGGAATAGAACGTCAGCGGGTTCCGCTTGGAGAACTTCGAGTTCTGCCACTCGTCATAGGCCGTGAAGGCGCGGATGAACTTGTAGTCATTCAAAGGGTTAGGCAGGTTCGCTTTGTGGCAGGCGCCGCAGAACTCCGGCGTCCGATAGAAGCTCTGCATCACCGCCTGAGAGTGGCGTTCGGGATGCATCATGATTTCGTCATAAGGAACTTCGCCGGGTATCCGATTCCCTTTTTCATCCACCATCACCGACGGAATACCCATGACGAAACCGCCGTTTCCCTTGATCGATTGCAGTTTCTGAATGGAATGGCAGGTGGCGCAAGTGAGGCCGTCCTGGTCCATCTTCCGATCTACTTTGGAGTCTTCGGTCAGGCCGCCTGCCATCACAGCGATGGGATTATGGCAACTGTCGCAGTGTCTCGCAAACTCAATGCCCTTCGTATTGATCAGGATGTTGACGCTCGACCGGTAAAAGGGTGTGCGGAATGCATTGGAATGAAGCGCCTGTCGCCATTGGCTATATGCCTCCTGGTGGCAATGAGCGCAGTAAGCGGCATTTGGAAATGCGCCGGGCTGGACAAAGTCGTCGCCCTCCACCTTCATAGTTCCGGGTATGAAGAGATTGTCCTTGCCGAAGCGAAAGTTGTAGCTCTCGCGGACCTTGTCGGCATACTGCTTGCGATCTTGATTAGACTTGTCTTTGGCGGCTTGATAATCAGGAGCTTGATCTTTCGCCTGATCCTGGGCAGCGTGATAGTCAGCGGCTTGACCTTTCGCTTGATCCTGGCCGAATGCAGATCCGGCGAAGATCGCAGTAGCAAGCAAACTACCGGCCGATTCCAGCCGTGGCCGCAGCCAGTATCCAGTGCTTTCTCGCGTATTTCATAGGCCATCCACAGTTTTACAGTGCTGCCTCAACTCATATCTCGATGCTGTTTCACTGCTTCTATTGGCGCCGAATCCTAATTTCCAGCCGAGTGCGGCTTGGCCGCCGAAGAAGGACTCTTCGCGATGGCGTCATAGACACTCGGCACAAGACCTTTGCCCTCTTCAATCACAAAGTAGCGGTCCACGGTCGGAAGGTTCACATGTTCCACCAAGCCGCTGCTCCAGTGGACGTCGACACCCTCCACGGAACTCGCTTGCCCCAGACCGAAATGAATACGCTGGTCATTGGACGACTCGAAGCTGCCGCCGCTCATCACGTCTCCTCGTTGCCGTATGCCACCAGCCGATAGATAAACCGTCGTCCCTATCGCGTCGCGAGGGCCCTTCGCACCGCCAACGAGCTTGATACCCACCCAGTGGTTCGTGTCTGCATTGACATTGCGTAGCAGCACAGGAGTGTGATCGATGCAGTTGATGATGACGTCTATTTTGCCGTCGTTAAAGATATCTCCAAACGCCGCTCCACGACCTGGAATGACGTCCGCTAACCCTGTCCCTTCGACTGCGGGAATAACCTGGAAAGCGGTCCCTTTCTTCATGTTGTGGAACAGCTGCGGCCGTTCCGCGAAGGTTGTGCCCCAGTCGTATTTGTCCACCTCCGGATAGACATGCCCGCTGACCGACATGATGTCCTTCCATCCATCGTTGTCGTAATCGATGAACTCCGTTCCCCAGCTGAGGAAGGGATAAGTGACTTCGGCAATTCCCATCTGCGGAGTGATCTCAGAGAAATTGCCGTCGCCTTCGTTGCGGAAGAGGGTCTTATAGTCGTCAGAAAAGGTTGTTGTGTAGAGGTCGACATTCCCGTTGTTGAGGTAATCCCCGACCGCCAACCCCATCGATGCTGTCTCTCGGGCCGCCTGATTGAGCGCGAAGCCGGAATAGAAACTTGCATCGTCAAAGGTGCCGTCACCCTTATTCATGTAAAGGTAGTTCGGTGTCGAATCGTCGGCGACGATCAAATCGACCTTGCCGTCGTTGTTCACGTCGACGAAGGTGGAAGAGAAGCCGTAGTAGTGGTGCTTATCGCTCACACCGGCTTTTTCGCTGACGTCGGTAAAGGTTCCGTCACCGTTATTGTGAAAGAGATGATCTGGTTCGCCCTGGAGCCCGCGCGGACCGCACATAACGCGTGCGCCGCGGTACTGGCAAAACGCAAATCCAACCGCAGCCGAGCCTGGCACGGGGGGATTCTTAACGTCGTAGTGGATATAACCCGGAACGAAAATGTCGAGCTTGCCATCGCCGTCATAATCGCCGAAGGTGGCCCCTGTCGACCAGTTGCCCAGCGTAATTCCGGCCTGTTCGCCAACGTCGGTAAACGTGCCGTCGTGGTTGTTATGGTAGAGGCGGTTCCTTCCGAAGTTCGAGACGTAAAGGTCGGGCCAGCCGTCATTGTCGTAGTCGCCCACCGCGACTCCGAAACCCCATCGCTCGTTCGTCACGCCCGCCTGAGTTGCCACATCGGTGAAAGTGCCATCGTGGTTGTTGTGAAAGAGCGCAGCATGCGGCGGATCGGCCTTGCCGTCCAACGCTTCGTAGGTCGATCCGTTCACCAGATAGATATCGAGCCACCCGTCATTGTCGTAATCCAGGAGGGCGACGCCGGAACCGATTGTTTCGAGGATGAACGTCTTCTTCGGCGTTCCCATCTTGTGGTGCCAGGCGTTGATCCCAGCCTTCTCGGATATGTCCTGAAAAACGATCGGTCCCTCTTTGACGAAGCCGCCTGCCGTAATGGGGCGCTTCTCCGCATCAAGAACTGGAGCGAAAGTGCCTGCGGTTGCTGAGCCCCCCTGCTGCGGCGTCGCCGTGGTCGCATTGCCGCCGTAGATTGGGGGAGTGGATGACGGTTGCTGCGCGCTCGCCGCGGAAATAGCAGCGAGGAAGAGTGTCGCGAGTGGGTAGGTGACGGAACGGTTCGACCGGAAGGCCCGCAATAGACGCGAAGGCATAAACGCACAACTTGCAAGGAAAAAATTGGCCACGGGGCAAATTATGCGGACACGTGTACTTGTTGTCTTCAACCCAAGGATTGACAAAAACGCCACTCTCGTACCGGTCAGCGCACGGCTCTGAGAAAACTATTTGTCCACTCGCTGCAATCCCAGGGCTTCGAGGTCGAGAAACGACGTCTTCACTAACGGAAGGGTCGCATACTGGTCCCGGCCAAACTCTTTTCGCGCGGCGGCGAGGTCCTGTTTAGTGATGTTGATCAGGGAGAGCTGTACTATCCAGCGAGTACATTGAGACCAACTCCCTTGAGCTTCGTACACGGCATCGGCTGCGGTCGCCACAAACAACATGCGCACTTTCGGCCTGCGTTGAGAACCGGAGATCGCAATCAGGTAAATGCAAAATGTGGTCTGGACTGAGGGTACGGGGTCCATCATCATCGAGGCGTGAGGGCTGGTGTCGATTTACCTCACTGGGTAGTAAACGGAGTGTAGCGGTTTGGTTCGGATGAGTGATCGACCAAAGGGATGAATTTCAGACCACAAAGTCTTTGGCAGCGCTGGTATGACCTTTCTGTCCTGACGCGATAACCGCCTAACTGATTCCACTCTTCTACGCTCATTTCCCCGTGTGCTTACGGGCTGCTTTGACCTCATTCCCCTGCACGGTGATGGCGTCATAAACGCTAGCCACCAACCCCTTGCCTTCTTCAATGGCGAAATAGCGATCCACACTGGGCAAGGCGATAGTTTCCTGCTGCCCGTCCGGCCAGTGAATATCCAACCTGTCTACCCTAGTTGCCTGCCCCAGCCCGAAATGAAGACGCTGGTCGTTCGACGACATATAACTTCCGCCGCTCATCACATCGCCGCGCTGGCGCATTCCCCCGGACGTGAGATAGACCGTTGCTCCGATTGCGTCTCGTGGGCTGTTCGCTCCACCAATCAGCAGTAGCCCAAGCCAATGGTGCATGTCGGCATTTACGTTTCGCAGCAGGACGGGCGTATGGTCCATGCAGTTGACGATGACATCGATCTTGCCATCGTTGAATACGTCTCCAAAAGCCGCGCCTCGGGCAGGAATAACGTCGGCGAGACCAGTGCCTTGCACCGCCGGCACAACCGCGAACTTTGTCCCATGATTCAAATTGTGAAAGAGCAGCGGACGTTCATTGTAAGAGGTGCCCCAGTTATGGTGGTCAACCTCCGTCAACAAATGGCCGTTCAGGGTCATGATGTCCTTCCAGCCGTCGTTGTCGTAGTCGATGAACTCAGTTGCCCAGCCCAGAAAGGGGTAGGTGATCTCCGCCATGCCCATCTTGGGGGCGATCTCCGAAAAGTTTCCCTCGCCCTCGTTCTCGAATAGCGGCTTGTAGTCGTCGGAAAAAGAAGTCGTGTAAATATCGACCAGTCCGTTGTTGCGGTAATCGCCCACGGCCAGGCCCATATTGGCCGACTCGCGAGCGTCTTGAGTCAGCGCAAAGCCCGAATAGAAGCTGGCATTGTCGAAGGTACCATCACCCTTGTTGATGTACAGATAGTTGGGAGAGGAGTCGTCAGTAACCAGCAGATCCAACTTGCCGTCGTTATCGACATCGACAAAGGTGGAAGAAAAACCGTAGTAATGGCTCTTGTCGCTGACCCCGGCTTTCTCACTGACATCGGTAAAGGTTCCGTCGCCGTTGTTATGGAAGAGATGATCGGACTCGCCGGGGAGGCCGCGCGGACCGCACACGGCTCGGGCTCCGCGATACCGGCAAAACGAGGGGCTCAGGCCATCGGTGCCCGGCATGGGCTGGTGACTGAGGTCGTAGTGAACATATCCGGGAACAAAGAGATCTAGTCGCCCATCGCCGTCGTAATCGCCGAAGGTCGCCCCATTCGACCAATTGCCGAGGGTGACGCCCGCTTTTTCCGCCACATCGGTGAAGGTGCCGTCATGATTGTTGTGGTACAGGCGATTCTTGCCGAAGTTCGATACAAAGATGTCAGGCCAGCCGTCGTTGTCGTAGTCGCCGACCGCGACTCCGGTTCCCCAGCGACCGTTCGTGACACCTGCCTGTTCCGCCACGTTGGTAAATGTTCCATCGTGATTGTTGTGAAAAAGAGCGGCATGAGGAGGCTCGGCCTTTCCGTCCATGGCGTAATAGGTTGAGCCGTTGACAAGGTAGATGTCGAGCCAGCCGTCATTGTCGTAGTCGAGCAAGGCTACTCCAGACCCATTGACTTCAATGATGTACTTCTTTTCGAGCGTGCCCATGACATGATGCCAACTTGTCAGTCCCGCTTCTTTCGAGACATCCTTAAAGACAATCGGACCCTCTTTGACAAATCCACCCGCTGTGATCGGGCGCTTCTCCGAGTCGAGAACCGGCGCAAACTCACCCAGAGTTGCCGCACCGCCCTGACTCTGCGAGCTTGAGATGCCGCCATCGGGCCGCGTTTGAGGAGGAGGCTGTGCCTGCGCATACGCCGCCTGGCGAAGTAAAACAAGTAGGGCAAAGGCAAATGCGAGCGGCCGGCGCCTAAGTGCTGAATACGTCCGCGAATCTATCACCAGGCGACCTCACCGTGAGAGGGGATGACCACCTATCCGGGGTTTCTAGTTTGCCTTTCAACTGCAAGCACGTATACCACACGATGCCGGGCATGAACTCAATCAAAAGATTGACGTATTTGTCGTCTGTTTCTATGAGGACGTCGCAGGGGCACTTCATTAGACTTGGTGGGATTTCTAGACAGAACGAAAAGAGAAAGCGAAGTGGACAGGATCGTGCGACCTGAATTTGCGACAAACTTCCCTACACGCATGAGTCTGCTGCACATTTGCGCTTTATGTATCCTCGCCGGTGCTGTGCCGCAGATGTCAAGTCAAACGCAGTCTGTATCCGGCGCCCCCGCGGCCGGCGCCGCCGGGTCACCACAAAGCACAAAGATCACCGGGCATGCCGAGCAACTGATCAATGCCGGAGATATCAAAGGGGCCCTGGCAGAGTTGGACGCGCTGGCCATTAAAGATCCAACGCTCCCCGGTCTCGAGTATCTGAGAGGGTTTGCATATTACCAGGAGTCGGAGCTGAGCAACGCGGAAACCGCCTTCAGAAAGGCACTCTCCCAGGATCCCCATGATCGCGGGTCGAGGCAGCTGCTGGGGATCACGCTGTACCGTGAGGGCCGGCCGGCCGATGCGATCCCTGTCTTGGAGACAGAACATACGTCCCGAAGAGTAACAAATGAAGATCCCAGCTATCTACTCAGCCTGTGCTACATCGACGTCGAGCGCTACGACGATGCGCGCCGCGCGATCGCCGCAGGATACGGCTTTCCGCCAAACTCGCCAGCTGCGTATCTGCTGATATCCCGGATTCTTGTGCGCCGTGGATCTATGGTCCCGGCTGAGGCATCGACCCGAAAGGCGCTTGAACTCAACCCTCGCGTGCCGCTCGCACACGAGCTGTTGGGCGAGATCGCGATTGCGCGAAGCGATATCGCCCAGGCGATTAAGGAATTTCAAAGCGAGCGAGCTCTCGATCCACTTCGTGCGGCAGTCTACGAATGGTTGGGCAACTCCTATCTCCGCGATGGTGACGTTGAGCAGGCGAGGGAGTCCCTCAATCGCTCCCTGCTTCTCGACCCGAATTCAACCGGACCATACATCTTGCTTGGGAAAGTGCTTATGAGGCAACATAACCCGGTAGCAGCCACCGGATATCTTCAGCGAGCACTGAGGATGGATCCGGGAAACTATATTGCTCACTATTTGCTCGGGCAGGCATACCACGCGACCGGACGCGCTCAAGAAGCTTCTCGCGAATTCGAGAAAGCAGACCAACTGAGATTTAAAACCGATCCCGCCGACATACGGCGCCAATCGCAGTCGAGCGCAGGTGCTAACTCGTCGAACTAGAAGTGGCAGCCCGCGCCTGACGTCACTAGTGCCGGTAAATTAGGCTATGCGGACGATAATGCTGCCAGTCAAGCCAGCTACGAGTTCTTTCGTCAATGATCACCAAGGGTGGCCTCGTGGCGGTGACCCGCATCACTCCGCTTGTCTCCAGAGCTGTTTGCGTGACATCCGCCGGGCCTAGCAGCCTCGCCAGTCCGATTCAGACTCCGTACAAAAAGCCCCGCTCCCATCATCAGCAGCAGCGCTAGGGAAATCTCCGAGACCACCAGCCCATCGCGGAGCAGTTTGGTGCGTTTGGCGCGGCCGGCCCGCTCCGTCTCGTTCAGTACTGCGCGCAAGTCCCTCATGCGGATGTGACCTGCCGGGGCGATACCGAAGCATACGCCGGCGCAAATCGACAGGATGACGGTGAAGAGCAGAACCCGGGCATCGATTCGGACATCCGCCCCCGCCGGAAGCACACCCCCGGCGGCATGGAGCAGCGACGGCGTCAAGAGATAGGCAAGCGCAACTCCAACCACCGCGCCTGTTAGCGAAAGCATGAGCCCTTCCACGATCAACTGCTTGACGATCGTCCAGTCGGAAGCACCCAAGGACACCCGGATGGCGATCTCCCGCTGCCGCGCGGTGGCGCGCGTCAGCATCAGGTTAGCGATATTGCCAATCGCTACAAAGATCACCGCACCCATCAGCATCGTCAGCGCCGGCTTTATTTCGCCCACCAACTGCGCCTGCATCGGATTCACCACGGCATCGATCGCAATATTGTCGACCGAATCTTTCGTGTATATCCGCTTTGCGATCGTGCTCATTTCCGCACGCGCCTGGCTCAACGAGACCCCGGGCTTCAGCCGGGCGATCGCGTTAATACCGGGGTGCCAGGAGCGGTCCTCCGGCAGTTTGCTCGCCCACGGACCCATGGCAACGACGAAATCGGGCGCCTGTTGCAGCAATTCGAAGCCCTGCGGAAGCACCCCGACTACGGTGTAGGTCTGGCGATCAAGGGTGATGGTCTGCCCGATGACACCCTCCGCGCTGCCAAACCTACGCTGCCACAGTCCGTAACCCAGCAGTGCAACGGCCGCAGATGCGGGCTGGTCATCCGCGACACTGATCGGCCTGCCGGCGACGATGTTGACTCCGAGCAGGTGCAGCAGGTTTCCGCTGATCATCTGCCCAGGAATCTGCTCTGGCTGCCCGCTTCCCGTCAGCGCCATCGTCACCACGCGAGTGGCTCCACACACTTCGAACGACTTGCTCTGCGCCTTCCAGTCCCTATAGTTCAGCCACAAGGCGCTGAGCATGGGAAAGTTCGTTGCCCGCTCCGAGACGATCACCAGGCGACTCGGGTCTGAGAACGGAAGTGGACGCAGCAACACGCTATAAAACACGCTGAAGATTGCCGTGTTGCATCCGATGCCCAGCGCGAGGGTTACCACCGCGACCACGGCGAACACCTTGGCTTTGCGCAACTGACGCAACGAGAATTGCAGGTCTTTTACCAGGCTCAAGTTGCCTCCGCTGCTTTCGATTATGGTCGATGAAGATGAACTCTTCTGCGTCCTAGAAGCGAGTATTTTACAAGGAGCTCATCAGCCATAGCCATTCAAGTCGGGCAATTCCGAATCCAAAGGCAAGTAAAGCTGCTCCTTGCCTTCGGGATGTTTTTCACGCCACAAAACGAGTAGCAGCGGTGTCATCTCACCCAATACTATCTGCGTTCGCTCGACAATTGCGTGACAGGCAGTGCAGAGCGTAATCATCAAATCGAGTCTGGAAAAGCCCGGCACGCGATGATGAACGCACAATTTCCGTCTCTCGATATTTGGGCAGGCTCGGCAACGCCGTTGATCCCGATCCAGGACTACTTCACGTAGACCACCGTAATTCTCTTCGTCCTGCCGCTTCATCGAATAACACGATGAGCATAATCCGAGGGCAAGAATTTCTGGACGGCCGCAAGGGCAGAACATTCCCCGCTGTTTTACAGGGGTGATACGTCTCATAACGGATTACCGCCGCGTCGAACTCTACTTCGCTTTGACCCTTGGTGTGCAACGGCTAAATACCGGTATACCCCAATACGACAAGGCAATTGGCCCGGCACCCCTCGGTCCTACAACGGAGGATCCGATTAGCCAATAAGCCCGATTTAACGGTCAGATGACTAGAAAGGGAAGTCTAGCGATTCATTTCAAACTCGTCATCCTCACACCCACAGCAGAGCTAGTCAGCATTGCCCACAGGCTTCTCTATCGGATTCGATGATATTCTGAGTCCGATAAAACAGCCATTAAGGGGGCCTGATGCGAGGGGTATACGAGAACCCAATCGACAGCGGTATCTGGTGGATTCACTACTATGCTGCAGGCAAGCGTCATCGTGAAAAGGTAGGGCGGAAGTCGGACGCAATCAAGCTCTACCAGTCGCGCAAGGCAGATGCCGTGGCAGGCCGCAAGCTGCCTGAACTGCGCAACTCCAAAGTAGTGACGGTTGGCGACCTGATCGACGATGCCCTGGAATTCGTAGCACACCCCAAGGACAATCGGAATTACAAAAGCAAAGCAGCAATCGTCCGCGAGGCCCTGGGCTCTCGCCGCGCTGCGGAGCTGACGCCCCAGGAATTAGAGCGCTGGCTTCGTGAGCACTGCAAAACGGCTGCGACTGCCAACCGCAATAAAGCGTTCGTCTCTCTTTGCTATCGCGAGGGCGTTCGGAACAGCAAAGTGGCCGTCAATCCGGCCCGCCTGGTACGCCAGCGGAAAGAGGGTACGGGCCGCCTGCGCTTCCTCAGCCGTGAGGAGTTTGACGCGTTGCATAGGGTTATCTCTGAGCGCTTCCCCGAGCACTGGGCTGAGTTTGTTGTGAGCATTCATACTGGCATGCGTCTCAGTGAGCAGTACTCTTGCACTTGGTCTCAAGTACATCTTGACCGGCGAACGATTGAGCTCACGAAGACCAAGAACGGTTCGGCGCGGGCAGTTCATCTCAACTCTGACGCGATAGCCGCCATCGAATCACTTCGACGCCTTAGACAACACCCATCCGATCCGGTCTTTCCTCGTGAGGGGAGCCAAGGCAGATTCGATACAAGATCGTGGTTTCAGCCATGCCTCGGCGAAGCGGGTATCAGCGAATACGTTTGGCACTGTAACCGTCATACGTTCTGCTCATGGCTGGCGATGGCTTGGGGCGAGCATCAAGGAAATCCAAGAGGCAGCGGGCCACAAAACGATCACGATGTCTGCACGGTACAGCCATCTGTCCCCAGAACACAAGCTATCGGTGGTGGAGCGGATAGCTTCCGCTTCCAAATGATCGTCTCTTGAGTGGGACATTCCCCGGATATTAGGCATTGAGAGCCGAGGTACATAGGCCGGTGTCAAGGCTCTGCGACCGCGAAGCGGCGCGCGCATGCGCGGCCTTGACTCCGGCCCGGCCTCGGCTACGCTCTGGTATCCGGGGAATGTCTGTCTCGATTACCGAATACCAATCATGATTCGAAACAGCCACTTGGTAAAGCTTCAAAAAGCAACAGCCACCAGAACAGCCACCACTCAAAGACAAGCCACCGAACCGGTTACAAACTATGCATTTAAATTATTGATTTTATTGGTGCCGGGAGGGGGGGTCGAACCCCCACGGGCCGAAGCCCGGCGGATTTTGAGTCCGCTGCGTCTGCCAGTTCCGCCATCCCGGCTCTGCACACGACAAGTGCAATTAATTAAGCTACTTACGTCCTGCTGCTCTATCGCTGCAGCGGCTTTAAAAGGTCCCGGTGGAATTGGTAGCACCGGCGCTCAAAGCACTATCAGTATCGCACAGTCGCTACACCGCCGAAATCCGATGCCAGGTGTAAGGTGCGGACAACAGCAGGTCGTCCGGGTGGCTCCGCAGGCTTGCCGGAGCAGCAGGGGTGATTGAGTTCGGGTGAGCGAGGTCGGCGTAAACTGAATAGATAACTATGTCTGCTCTTGTCGATGCTCCAAGCCCTATCGCGGAAATCAAACAGAAGCTGGAAGGCCGCACAGCACGCATTGGCATCATCGGTCTCGGCTATGTGGGTCTGCCCCTGGCCCTGCTCTTCAGCGAGGAGCGCTTTCCGGTCACCGGTTTCGATATCGATTCCTCAAAAGTTGAGACCCTCAATGGTGGTGGATCGTACATCGTGCGCATTACTCCGGATGAGATCGAGCTCGCCCGTAAGTCGGGTTTTCGCGCCACTTCCGACTATTCTCAGATCGCATCGATGGATGCGGTGCTGATTTGCGTGCCGACTCCGCTCAATGACTACCATGAGCCAGATCTGAGCTACGTGACGCAGACCGCGAAGTCGATCGCCCCATATCTGCGCGAGGGCCAGCTGATCGTTCTCGAGAGCACGACCTATCCCGGGACCACAGAAGAAGTTCTGGTACCGCTGCTTGAGTCTGGCCATGCGAATGCACTTCGCGTCGCGCGGACTCCGCGAGATCGCGGCTTTTATGTTGCGTTTTCTCCTGAGCGAGAGGACCCCGGCAACGATACTGTCGCGCGTCGCGACATCCCCAAAGTAATCGGCGGCGTTGGCCCTGTGGCGCTCGATCTTGCCTGCGCCGTGTATGGGTCTATTTTCCGACGCACGATCTCGGTGTCGTCGCCGGCGGCTGCGGAGATGACCAAGCTGCTGGAAAATATCTATCGCTGTGTGAACATAGCGTTGGTAAACGAGCTGAAACAACTATGCCAGCGAATGAACATCGACCTTTTCGAAGTGATCGATGCCGCCAAGACGAAGCCCTTCGGCTTTCAGGCCTTTTATCCCGGCCCTGGGCTTGGCGGTCACTGCATTCCGATCGATCCCTTTTACCTGTCTTGGAAAGCAAAGCAGTTTGATTTCCGTACTCGCTTCATTGAACTGGCCGGCGAAGTCAATATCGCTATGCCTTACTACGTGATCGATCAGACGATCGCGGCACTCAATGATCGGCGCAAGCCACTCAATGGTTCGAAGATCCTGGTACTTGGACTTGCCTACAAGCGCGACATCGACGACCTTCGCGAGTCGCCTTCGCTAACTATCATCGAGTTGCTACGTGAACGTGGCGCGATTGTTGCTTACCATGACCCGTTCTTTCCCAAGGTGGGCCGCGGCCGTCATTACGACTTGAACATGGAGTGCGCCAGCCTGGCCGATCTGGGACAATACGATGCCGTGATGGTAGTTACCGACCACAGCTCCTATGACTATCCTGGGATCGTCCGCGAATCTCACTTGGTCATCGATACCCGCAACGCCACGAAGGGCATCGTGGCGGACCACATCGTTCGGTGCTGACTCTAGAGACAGCCGTCTGTCTCAATCAAGCGACGAGACTCTCGCCTCTCGCGGTTGGAAGCGTCACGGAGAAGATCGCGCCCGGCAAATGAGCCGACGTTCCTGAGTTTGCGTCGATCGTGCCGCCGTGGCGTTCGACGATCTCCTTTGCCACCCACAAACCAAGTCCCGTTCCAACGTCTTCTTTCGTGGTGAAAAAAGGCTCGAAAATCCTCGAGAGATTTTCGGGCGTGATTCCCGGTCCGTCATCTTCTATCTGGAAGACGGCTGCTTCTATGCCCGAAAACGAACCAGACGACACGCTGAGCCTTACTCTTCCGTGAGCGCCAACGGCATCAGCAGCGTTAGAAATCAGATTGGCGACCACCTGTTTCAACTCGCCAGGCGATCCGAGAAACATGGGACACTCAGCGTAGTTCCTTTCGACCGTGATCTGCTTGGTCTCGAATTTGTTGGAGTAGAGCTTCAACGCGGAATCAACCAGTTGAACCATTTCAACCGGCTCCCATTTTTTCGATTCGCGGTAAAAGGCGAGCGTCTGCTTGGCGATATGCGAAACCCGTTCGAGTTGTTCTTCGGCGAAGGTCAGATATTCGACCGCCGCGATCGGCGTGCCGGGCGCCAATTTCGCGAGGTAGACGAGATTACCGACTGCCTCAAGAGGGTTGTTGATCTCGTGGGCGACAGTAGCGGCCAACCGTGAGGCCGCTGCCAGCTTTTCGGCTTTCCGAACGAGTTCCTGGGCCTCTCGCTCCGACCTGGCATCCCGGAAAACCAAGACGACCCCCACCAGTATTCCTCGGTCATCGCGAATGGGCGCTGCGCTGTCTTCGATCGGAGTGAACGTGCCATCCTGATGTTTCAATACGGTGTGATTGGCCAGCCCGACCACCTTACCCACCGCCATGACTTTTTCGACGGGGTTTTCAACCGCATCGAGAGTGTGTTCGTTAAAGATAGGGAAGACGTCAGTGATCGGCTTTCCTTTGGCCGCAGATGCGTGGCGGCCGGTCAGCTGCTCTGCCACTGGGTTGAGAAAGGTCACGACTCCTCGCGGATCGGTCGCAATGACCGCGTCGCCGATGCTGGTCAGCGTAACCCTGTACAGTTCTTCGCCGGCCCGCATCTGGGCTGTGTGGCGCTCGCGCAGGTCCATTTCGCGCAAGATGTAGTATGCGAGTAAAACTGAGCCCAGCACGCCGAGAGCTATAGCCAGGAAAATGCTCATCCTGGTCCACAGAACCCGCCTGGAGTACGCCGACGCCCGTTGAGTTTCCAGGGCGTTCTCCTCCAGTTCCATAGCCGTAATCACGTCGCGGATATGGTCCATTGTGATCTTGCCCTGGCCTGACAAAACCAGGTCCTGGGATTCTTGGGTCTTACCGTAGTTGTAGAGCGAAATCGTTTCGTGAAGCTCGTCCAATTTTGCATGCGCCAACTGGCCAAGCTGGGCCAGACGCTTTTGTTGCTCGGGATTGCCGGCGGTCAATTGAGCTAGCGTTTGCAGATGCCGATCAATCTGCATTGTCGCGAGCCTATAGGGCTCAAGGTAGGCGGGCTTGCGGGTGTAGAGAAATCCCCGCTGGCCGGTTTCGGCGTCATCGATCAGCAACTCGGTCTCGGTCAGCTCAAGGATGACCTGTTCTGTGCGAGACAGCAACTCGTGGTCGACGACCTGGGAATCAAGCTGGCGTTTGATGTACCAGAAATTGATGACCAAAACGAGAATCAAAATCAGAAAGCCGACGAGGACGCTCGCTCGCTTGTAGACAGGCTGCATATTGGGACTATAAATCGCGTCGACGAGAAATTGTCAGCTAGACAAGCGCCGCACCGCGAAGACTCATATTTCCCCTGGTCTTCTCAGCGCATTCTGTGACGGCCGCGGCGATTTCCACCAGATCTTCTTCGGTGAGATAGGGGTGCATTGGCAGGCTGACGACGCGCCTCGCCGCGGCCTCCGCGACTGGAAAATCCCCCTCGCGGTGACCGAGATGGGTGAAGGCCGGCTGCAGATGAAGCGCCTGTGGATAATGCACCGCAGTAGGAATGCCGAGCCGTTTCATTTGTTCCTGGAATTCGTCGCGGGCATCCACCTCGATGGTGTACTGCGCGTAGACGCTGGTATTTCCCTGATGGATTTGCGGAGTCTTGACCACCCCTTGCAATAGCTCAGTGTATCGCGTTCCTACTTCGTCGCGGCGGCGTACTTCTTCGTCAAAGACTTCCAGCTTGGCCAGCAAAACTGCCGCCTGGATCGTCGCCATGCGCGCGTTCACGCCGATCAACTGGATGATGGTAGCGCCGGTCCTGGCCGTGATTGCGTAGCATCCGCAATTTGGCCGCAAGCTCGTCGTCGCTGGTGAAGACGGCGCCGCCGTCACCGTAACAGCCGAGCGGCTTGGATGGAAAGAAGCTGGTGCACCCGATCGCGGAGAGGTTGCATGATTGGCGACCCTTGTAAGTCGCGCCGAAACTTTGCGCCGCATCTTCGATGACTGGAATGTCGCCGGCAATATCGCCGATGGCGTCCATATCTGCGCACTGGCCATACAGCGCAACCGGCAGGATCGCCTTGGTCCGCGAAGTGATCGCAGCTCGCAGAAGCGAAGGGTCAAGGTTGTAGGTGATCGGGTCGATGTCGACGAAGACGGGTTTTGCTCCAAGCAGGGCGATAATCTCTGCCGTGGCGAAGAAGCTGAAGGGTGTCGTGACGACCTCGTCGCCCGACCCGATGCCAAGCGCCATCATCGCGAGCAAAAGCGCATCAGTCCCGCTGGAACAGGCAATGCAATGCTTCGCGCCGGTACGTGCCGCGAGGGCTTCTTCAAGCAGAGCGATCTCCGGGCCCATGATGTATTGCCCGTGGTCCAGGACCGCCTGGATGCGGCGATCGACCGATGATTTGATGCCCTTGATACTGGGACTTTAGATCGATGAACTCCATCGACTCTATTATTTCAGAGCCTCGGTCCCGGACGAAAAATTTGCAGAGGGAGGCACCAAGCGACGAGAAACTAATTCCGTATCAGGACTCCGGCTGAACGGTAGATTGTCCCGCCCACTTCGGTTTCGACCAGGGGAAGGTCAGGCGTCTCTGTCAGCGACTCGATCTTGCCGTCGTGCAAGACGACTGTGTCTTCGACCTTGCCGCCGCGAATGCTTGGGTTCCAGGCGAAGGCCTGATTATTGACGATGACCTCTTTGCCGGTGGGCGTTGCGAGCCATTCGCGCTCTCCGTAGCCGGTTGGGCCGCCCTGATGGTGAAACTCTTCCTCGCCTGGGAAGCCCTCTGCGGCGTAGGCGTCTTGTGCGACCTTGAATAATTCCGCCGAAGTCTTGCCGGCGCGCGATGAGTCCAGCAATGCAGCATTGACTCGGGCCGAAGAGGCGAAGCGGGCCGACAGTTCTGCAGGCAGCTCGCCGAAGTGAACGAAGCGAGTGATCGAAATCGCCAGACCCCACTTACGCGAGCAGAGGTTCAGCATTCCGTAGCGCTTCAGCGCCTGTCCGCGCGCGACCGCGTGCTTGTAAGTCATGATGCGGTCGTCTACAGCCATCAGCAGAACCGAGGGCATAATTCCTTCGCAGAGCAGGCCGTCGGCGACGAGCGCTTCCATCTCGTACTCGGTGACTCCCGGCTCAAGCTCTTGCAAGACGTCTGACGTAATCGACGGCGGTCTTTTTGTCCCAACCAGCGATAGCGGTCGATCTCCGCTGACGTAAGGCTGGCGCGCAATCGCGCCGAGATGCACCGTGACAAAGCCAGGCTCGGGAATGTCGGAGCCGATCTCGACTCCGCCGACGATCTTCTGCGCCGCGCTCACGCAGTCGTTCTCGTACCAGGGATAAAGCACCGGCTCATAGCCGAGCCCGTCAAACTCTTCCGCGGCCAGCCGTGGAGCTTCGTTCTTTGGAGCGAAATAGTACTTGCGTCCATCGCGAGTGTGGAGCACGGACGTGACCCAGGTCTCTGCCGGGATGAGAACCCGAGCTTCGACCTGGCCGCATGTCGCCCAGGCGATGTTTTCGCTGCGGCGAAGCAGGACTGCGGAGATATCGTTCTCGTCAAAGAGCCGATCGAGACGAGTCTGCTTCTCCTCGGCTTCGGCGCGAAGTGCCTCGGCCGAGACGATGCCTTGCTCCACCATTTTCGACATGCGATCAGTCCTCTAACTTCGGATGGTAGTGGCTTTCGAAGCCGAGATAGCGCACGGCGGCCTCTTGAATTGCGGGACCGACGTGGGAGAAGTTCGCGGCAACATGGTGTTCAAAGGCTTCGCGGCAGATGTACTTCAGCAGAGACTGCAGCTTGGGAATATCGACCACGCCGGCGCCGCCAAAGGTCTCGAGCGGATCGTCGGTGAAATGGCCCTCGCCGGTATATCCGCGGACTACGCCACGGCGATCGTCGGTCGAATAGCGGGCATAGGTCATCGCGCCGGACTTGACCCGTCCGACGCAGGTGCCGAAGGTGTTTTCGATGCCAACGGTGCCCGCGATGATCGCCTGATAATCCATCGTGACTTCTTTGAAGAAGTGCTTCGGCAGGTTGCTGCAGTGGAAGCAGACGGCTTTGTCAGGGTCGTCGCCGTAGTTGTTGTTCCAGTCGAGCAGCGCGCTCGGCGTGCCCGAAGCAAGTGCCAGCATGTGCATGCTCAGCGTGCCGGGGACGTCGACCTCGCAGGCGCTTGGAATGAGGTCTTCGCTCATCATGCTCATGATGGTGCAAGGCACGACACCGAAGTATTCTTCGAGCGAGGTCCAGCACTGGATGGCGCTGATGGTGATGTGGTTTTGCTTCATCCAGATATCGATGACCGCGCCTAGCTTGGCCATCTTGAGGAGTGCCGCATCGGGAACGCTGTTGGTGGAGACATATTTCTTGATCGCCGCGAGCTTTGCTTGTGCGGCATCGTCGTTGTCGCCCATGCGGTTGATACGGCCGAGAATCTCGGAGAGGTCGATCGGGTCGACGGTGATCCCGTGGGACTCGTAGATGCGTTCGCTATAACGGACGGTGTTGAAGGCCGCTGGGCGGGCGCCGATTGCGCCGATGCGCAGGTTCTTCAGTCCCTTCACGATGCGTGCCACGGCAGCGAACCAGGCGAGATCGACCTGAAATTTCTCGGACGCCGGATCGACGGTATGGAGGGTCGTCAGCGAATACGGAATCTTATACTGCATCAGGTTGTTCGAGAGCGACATTTTGCCGCAGAAGCTGTCGCGGCGGAAGGCAATCGTCATATTGGCCGTGCGGTCGGGCGTCGCCTGCACCAATACGGGAACATTTAGGCCCGCAAGGCGGATGGCGTCGACGATCCCGCGCTCCTCGCCGAAGTTCGGCAGGGTCACGATGATGGCGTCGATCTCTTCGCGATGGCGCTTGAAAAGCGCTGCACAGTGCATCGCCTCGTCATAGGTCTCAACCGCGCCGTGCGTGCTCTCTTCCGCGCCGAGCACGATCGCTTTATGGCCGGCTTTCTCGATTGCTGCGATCATCTCTTCCCGCCCCGTCTTGGCCAGGTGAGAGGGGAAGAAACCGCGATTGCCGACGATCACTCCAAAGGTCACTGATTTCGGGGCTGCCATTCTGTCTCCTCTAAATTGTGCCAGCTATCCTCTGCTGGGCTTGAACCGCACACAGTAAAACGTGCCAAGCACCAGCATCACCGCGCCCCACCATACGGGCGCGTGCAGTTGCCAAAGCTCGACGTTGGCGTGGGTGCCGGTGGCCACCTCGTAAATGCCGTAACCGCAGATCAGGAAGCCGTAGATCGCCAACAGCACCCCGATGAAAAACCAGATCGAAATTCCGGAACCATGCATAGAGCACCTCTAAAGGTCGCACTGCTAGAAGAAAATCAAGTTAAGAACGAAGAAGACGATGATAACGATCGCGGCCCAGAACCAATGGTTCTTGTACAACGGGACTGGTCCCTCGTTAGGAATGACCGTTGCTCCATAGACCAGTCCATTGAGCTCCTCGACCGGCCGCGCGTTGCCCAGATAGCTGACAATAATCGTCACCAGGACGCACACGACCCAGGACCATAGGGCGCGATAAAGGTTCTCGGCCATGTCTTTCGCATCCGGAGAAAACGCGACGACCGAGAGTGCAGCGTGGTCGAGCTTTACCCAGATATAGAGCGAGATCGAGGTCGCCGTTCCGGCAAGCAGTCCCCAAAAACCACCCGCGCTTGTGGCGCGCTTCCAGAACATGCCCAGCAGGATGGTTCCCAGCAGCGGTGCAATAAAGAAGCTGAACAAGGCTTGTACGTAGTCCATGATGCCTTGCGCGTGCATGACCAGATATGCGGTGCCGATGCTGACGACGACCCCGAGAATCGTTGCCCAACGGCCTACCGCGACGTAGTGCTTGTCAGTCGCCTTCTTGTTGATGAGCGGCTGATAGATGTCGTAAGTCCAGACGGCGGAGAAGGCGCTGACATTGCCTGCCATGCCTGACATGAATCCGGCGATCAATGCGGTGATGCCGAGGCCCAATAGTCCGGGACCACAGTAACGAACCAGCATGAGGGGCAGCACTTCGTTGTAGCTGTGAGGATTGGTGGCATTAACGGCATTCTCGCCGACCAGGTGCATCAGCGTGCCGTCAGGATTATGGAGAATGACGAGCCCGAGTAATCCTGGCAGGATGACGATGAAGGGGACCGCCATCTTAAAGGCGGCAGCGATGATCGGCGCCATCTGCGCAGAGCGCAGGCTGTCGGCGGCGAGCACTCGCTGGACTACAAGAAAGTCCGTTGTCCAGTAACCGAAGGAGATGACGAAGCCAAGTCCGAAGACGATGCCTGTCCAATGTACGCCCATGGGGTTGCCTGAAAAGTGCGCCAGGCCGCGCCACATGTGGGTGTAATCGAGGCCGTGGTAGTTGGCGAGGATGTTGGCTTGCAGCTTGGACCAGCCGCCGGCTTCGATCAAGCCGAGAATCGGCACGAGCAGTGCGCCGCCCCAGATGAGCACGAACTGCAAGACCTCGTTGAATATGGCCGAGCGCAAGCCGCCGAGCGTGACATACACCGCAACAGCCAGAGACGACATCAGAATGCTGAAGGTGATGTCCCAGCCGAGCACGACCTTCATCACCACCGCCATGGCGAACATATTTACGCCGCTCATGAGGATGGTCATAAAGCCGAACGAAACGGCCGCCAGGATCCGGCTCGACTCGCCGAATCTCAGCTTCAGATAGCCAGGGACCGAGTGCGTCTTCGAGACATAGTAGAACGGCATCATCACCAGGCCGAGAAAGAGCATGGCTGGAATCGCGCCGATCCAATACCAATGCGCCGCGAGAATTCCGTATTGATAGGCCGAGCCCGCCCAGCCCATCAGCTCCAGCGATCCGAGGTTGGCAGAGACGAAGCTCAGGCCCGCGATCCAGGCCGTCATCTCGCGTCCGGCCATGAAGAACTCTTCGCTAGTGTTGGCTTTTTGCTTCAGGTAGAAGCCAATCCAGATGACCATCGCGAAGTAGATCGCAATGACGATGACATCGAGAACCGACAATTTGGCCAGCTGATGCTGGCCCCGGAGGAAGAACGCGAGCGATGATGTCAAGGCTCTCCCGGTTGATGGTCCGAACACCGCGAGGCTCATTCGCTACACCACCCGTTCACGCCAGAGGCCTTCTTCATTGTCTCTACTCCTTGCGTTACGCCATTTCTCCGACCCAAGTGCTTGCCGCGAGGTTATTCATCTTGCTTTTGGCCATAGGTCGCTTTCGGGCCGTGTTTGCGTTCGTAATGTTTGCGCAGCAGTCTGGTCGAAACTGTAGCAGCTTCGCCTTTGATCAGGACAGTCCTAAACGCGAGCTTCGCCACATATTCCAGAACCACCGCGTTATAGGCCGCCGCCGAGGCCGTCTTTCCCCAAGTGAATGGAGCGTGATGGGCGACCAGAACTCCCGGCACGGCAAGTGGATCGAGGTGCTTGAACCGCGCCGCGATGACGACGCCGGTGTTGAATTCGTAATCCGCCTCAATCTCTTCGTCGGTCAGCGGGCGGGTGACCGGAACCTCGCCGTGAAAATAGTCCGCGTGGGTTGTGCCATAGCAGGGAATTGCTCTTCCTGCCTGTGCCCAACTCGTCGCGAACTCAGAATGCGTATGCACGACGCCGCCGATGGTAGTAAATTCACGATACAGCAGCAGGTGTGTCTTGAGGTCTGAGGAGGGATTGAGAGAGCCTTCGACGATCCCGCCATTTAGGTCGACGATCACCAGATCTTCTGGTGTGAGGCGCTCATAGTCGACCCCGCTGGGTTTGATCGCCACGAGACCGCGCTCACGGTCGATGCCACTGGCGTTGCCAAAAGTGTAAAGGACCAAGCCTTTGCGGACGAGTTCCAGATTCGCGTCAAGAACCTGCTCTCTTAGTTCACGCAGCTGCATAAACTCCCTTAAATCCAAGTCGGGTAAACGTTATCCAAGATAAGGAGAGTCTACATCTCGGGCGGTGCGGCGCCGGGGAAGCGAGAGGTAGGCCAAGGTTTAGAGCCGAAGAGTCAATGGGCGGAAATGCCTCCATCGCTCCAAGTAAATCCATTTACCAGAGAGTTGTCAACCATATAGCAAACGAAAAATTAGCCTGGTCTGCCACGGGTCATGGGCCGGCAATCAGTCTTTCCAGCTGCATTTCTATCGAGAAACAGGTTCTCATTTGGCGATTGAACGTCACCCAGCCTCCAGATAAACTCAAGGAATTCCCGGAGGGTTCCGCTGTGCGCGTGTCGCTGTTCATCACCTGCTACAACGACACCCTCTTTCCGGAGACTGGCAAGGCCGTTGTCCGCGTTCTCGAGCGCCTCGGCCACACGATCGACTTCCCGCCCGACCAAACCTGCTGCGGGCAGATGCACTGGAACACCGGCTACCATCGCGAGGCTGTTCCCATCATTCGCCACTTCGTCGAGGTTTTTCGGGATGCTGAGGCGGTTTGCATTCCGTCATCTTCTTGCGTCGCGATGATTCGCGACCATTATCATAAGGCGGCGTTGGCTTCGGGAGATCAGGCATTTATCGCGGATGTCGAAGCGTTGCTACCCAGGGTCTACGAATTCTCTGAGTTTCTGGTCAACGGACTCGGCGTAACCGATGTTGGAGCGTCGTATCCCCACCGCGTTACCTATCACGCTAGTTGTCACTCCTTGCGGAGTCTCCATCTTGGCGACATTCCTTTTCGATTGTTGCGCGAGATTCGCGGCCTTCAACTCGTAGACCTACCCGAGATTGAGCAATGTTGCGGCTTTGGAGGCACCTTCGCCATCAAGAATGCGGATGTCTCCTCGGCGATGCTGACCGACAAGACGCGACAGGTGCTGAACACCAGCGCTGAGATTTGTACCGCCGTTGATAATTCCTGCCTCATGCACATTTATGGTGGGTTGCATCGGCAGCGCATTAATGTGAAGACAGCCCATCTGGCGGAGATACTTGCCGGTGAATCGGCCGGCGACGGAGTTTCGTTATGACGCCGGCTTCAGAAGCTCTAGTCGCAATCGGAAGCGTTCCCGTCGAGTGGCCGCAGGGAGATTTTCCGGCTGCGGCTCGCGAGTCCATGCAGAACGCGCAGACCCGCAAGAATGTACGCCATGCAACTGGCGTAGTGAGCGCAAAGCGCGCCAAGGTCGTCGCGGAAATGCCAGATTGGCAGCAGCTTCGCGACGCGGGAGGCGCAATCCGCCAGCACGCTCTCGACAATCTCGATGAATATCTGCTTCAGTTCGAGGCCGCCTGCACTGGGGCTGGAGGTCACGTTCACTGGGCGGTCGATGGAGATGATGCCAACCGCATCGCCGTCGAGATCGTGAAGCGGCACGGGGCAAACGAAGTCATCAAGATCAAGTCGATGACTACCGAAGAGATCCGTCTCAACGAAGCTTTGGAGGCGGCGGGCATCCGCCCTGTCGAGACCGATCTCGCTGAGCTCATCATTCAGCTTGGCAACGACAAACCTTCGCATATCATTGCGCCTGCGCTCCACAAGAATCGCCACGAAGTGCGCGAAATCTTCATTCGCGAGATGAAGTTGACCGAGCTTGGTGATACGCCCGAAGACCTCACCGCAGCGGCGCGCCGCTTTCTGCGCGAGAGATTTCTTCGGGTCAAAATCGGCGTGAGCGGCGCCAACTTTCTCGTCGCCGACACTGGAAGTGTCTGCATTGTCGAGTCGGAGGGCAATGGACGCATGTGCCTCACATTGCCGGATGTGCTGATTGCTTTCGCGGGGATCGAGAAGGTCATCCCGCGCTTTCAGGACCTCGAGGTGTTCCTTCAGACGTTGCCTCGGTCGGCGACCGCTGAGCGGATGAACCCGTATAACTCGATCTGGACCGGCATTCATCCGGGCGATGGCCCGCAGGAGTTTCACGTCATCCTGCTCGACAACGGCCGCAGCGCCATCCTGCAAGATGCCGAAGCGAAGCAGACGCTCAAGTGCATTCGTTGCGCGGCGTGTCTCAATACGTGCCCGGTTTATCGGCAGACCGGCGGTCACGCTTATGCTTCTGTCTATTCCGGCCCGATTGGAGCAATACTGACACCGCAGCTGCATCAATCGAAGGATGGCAAACTCGACGACGGGGATTCGCTGCCCTATGCATCATCGTTATGCGGCGCTTGTTATGAGGTCTGCCCGGTCAAGATCAATATTCCGGAGGTACTAATCCATCTACGTAGCAGAGTGGTAGAGCGTGACCAGGAGACACTCGCCGGAAAATTTGGTGCCTGGAACATCGGAATGCAGGCCGCCGCTGCCGCGTTTGTCAGCGGCGATCGATTGGAGCTGGCGCAACGTCTAGGCCGGCTTGGCCAGCTTCCGTTTGTGGCTCAGAGCGGCTTCATCGAGCATCTGCCGCTGATGTTGAGTGGGTGGACGCAGAGCCGCGATCTCGCGCCCTTGCCAAAGAAGTCGTTTCGCGAATGGTGGAGCGAGCGGGAAAAGTCTAAGCACGGCAAAGATGGTGGCGCCGCATGATCGGCACCTCCGCCTCACGTCAAGCGATCTTGTCGCGGATTCGCGGCCTTCACGCACAAAGCAATCCAGAACTGGCTGCTGAGGAGTATGCATTGATAACCCGGGCATACGTCCGCACGGGTTCCCTCAACGCCGCAGAGCGGCTCGATATGTTTGAAGAGCGGCTGGTCGAGTATGACGCCCACGTGCATCGCGTGACGCAGTCAACTCTGACCGAGGAAATCGCGGCTGCACTCGCACGCCGCAATGCGAAGCGCATCGCCGTTCCCGCCGGTATTCCCGCGAGTTGGATTGCTTCCGCCGTTCCGGCGATCGAGGCTAACTTGCTTTCCAATGTCGAACTCGACCAGTTCGACGGATTGATCTCGGGTTGCACGGTAGCCATTGCGCGCACCGGAACCATCGTTCTGCAAAATGCTCTGATGCAGGGCCCGCGACGGCTTTCTCTGATTCCCGACTATCATCTCTGCGTTGTCGTCGCCGAACAAATCGTCGAGACCGTGCCGGAGGCATTCGATCGGCTCGCGGCGACCGCGACTTTGCCGACGACATTCATCTCCGGCCCTTCGGCTACGGCCGATATTGAGATGACCCGCATCAAGGGCGTGCACGGGCCCCGTTTTCTTGAAGTCCTGATCGTCTCATGAGAGTCCATTCGGACAATAGAAAAGGCGCGGCGTTGTGGCCGCGCCTTAATAAGCAGAGCAATGTCTGACTAGCGTTGGTGGGGTTCCGGATGTTCCTGCGGGTGAGGAGCAGGATGCGGCTCCTGTGCTGGACGAGGCTCTGGCGCAGGTCGCGTTTCCGGTCGGGGCTCCTGTGCTGGACGCGTCTCAGGTGTAGGTCGGTTTTCCGGCCTGGGTTCGGGAGCAGGGCGTGGCTCCGGTGCGGGATGGGTCTGCGGACGGGCTTGTTCCGGATGCGGTTGGTTCTCGGGATGCGCCGGTGCCGGTCTGGTTTCAGGGCGCGGCTGGACGGCGTTCTCCGGCCTTTGCTCGGGCCTCTGCTCAGGCTTTGACTCCATCGTATTGGCAGGCCGCGGCGCCATAGTACCACCCGGTTTCGTCTCCATCGTATTTGCCGGGCGCGGGCGGTTGTATACCGCCGGACGCATGACAGGGGCAGGAGCGATTCCGTGGTCTGCAGCGACGGCCTTGGGAGCTACGAACATCTGGGGCTTGCCGTGATTCACTGCAGCGAACTGCGCGCGGTTCGCCGCCGCTTCGCGTTGCAGCTGAAGTTGTCCGCTCATTGGTGGTGCATGGGGCGCGCGATACGCGGCAACCTCTGCGGGAATCGGGCGAAGCTGAACTCCGTGTGGACCGCCGTTATAACTCGCGCGGTTGTAGTTGTTGACGGTGATGTTGTTGACGATCGTCCGGTTGTAGACGTTGGTGATGTGAACGTTGCTGATGTTGTTCACAGTGCGGTTGTAGTAAAAATCATTGCCGTGCCAATAGCCACCCTGGTAGCCGCGGCCGGTGTAGCCATAGCCATAATTCACGCCGCCATAGAAGCCGACGTAGCGGCCCCAATAGCCATGGACGAAGCCATACCTGCCGCCAAAGAATCCCCAATACGGAGGGGTCCATAATGCGCCGTAATAAGGCGGCGCGGTCCATACTCCCGGGACCCAGTAGTAGCCAGCGCTCGCCCAGCCCCAATATCCAGGGGTCCACACGTAACCCGGCCCGGGAATGGCGGGCTGATCGTATTCGGGCAGCGGTGGCGGCGGATCTTGAGCATACTGCTCCGGTTGAGGGTCGTAGGAAGCCTCGCTGTAGTCATCGCTGGTTTGATCATTGCTGCTGGCCGGCTGCGAGTAGGAGGCCTGGGTTTGTGCCGGAGGGGGAGTTGCCGCCGGAGCCGCTGCTTGTTGCTGCGGGGCCCGTGCGCTCGCGGAACTCGGTTGCGGGGCTGCTTCTGTGGCGGCGTTTGCGTCGGTGACTGGAGCGAGGTTCGCGTTCGCAGGATCGCCCTGGTCCTGGCCGGTTTCGTCTTGTGTCGTGTTTTGATCAGGTGTCTTGTTGCAGCCAGCGATGACTAATGTGAGAGCGAGCGCGAAGACCCGCACGACCGCATTTCGATGTATCGATTTCATATTTGCTCTTCCCGTTCTGTTTCGTTCAGGGTTGCCCAACAAGTTACTGATCGACTCCGGACTTTCATTTGCCACTTCAGGTGATGAAGGCAGCAATTTCATATTCTGAGCGCCTTGAGAGGGATGCTCGATCGAGTCGGGTGGATGTCCCGTGCAGTTGCATAGCGTGTCGGTCGTAGTAACACCGAAAGCCTTTGCGAGTTGTCCATCGTTGATTTTCAACAGGTTTGGAAGGCAGCGAGACATTCTTGTGTAACGAACCCGATGGCGCGCTCACTATCGCTATGAAAGCCAAATCATTCGTGATCCAGAGTCACGGGAAGCGGTCTGATTTATGTACGCACTTATAGAGAATCTAGTGCAGCTCGGGATGCTTGGCCTCGGAGTCTCGCTACTCCTGGTATGTATCAACTACCTGAAGCCAGGGCGGGACCAGAAGTCGTATGACGAGACGGACGGCAGCGGTGCGGAAGCACTCGCAGCTTCGTCGACGAGGAGCCGCACCGGCCCTTAGATCGGGTGTTCGTCCATTGCAAACGGCGGCTTTTCAAGCCGCTCACGCTGCCAATCAACTCAATCGATCGCTCAATCGATCCAGGACCATCCCTGCGATCTGAGAAACGTTGCCGGCTCCAAGAGTGAGGATGGCGTCGCGCTCTCGTGAGAGGCCCACAGCGCGCGTCGCCGCTTGCTCAAAAGACGCCGCGTAGGTCACGCCCTCGCGACCGACCGCGATCACCAACGCCTCTGCGCTCACGCCCTCGATCGGCTCCTCGCTGGCGGCGTAGATATCCAGCACCTGCACCGAGTCCGCCTCATCGAAGGCCCTTGCGAACTCATCCAGCAGGTCGCGCGTGCGGGTGTAACGATGGGGCTGAAAGATGACATGCAGCTTGGCGTAGCCGCAATCTCGCGCAGCCTTGAGCGTGGCGACAATCTCCGTTGGATGGTGGCCGTAGTCGTCGATCACTGCAATTCCGCGGACGCAACCTTTGAGCTGAAAGCGGCGGTCGACCCCGCGGAAATCCCGTAATCCTTGCGCAATCTGTCCTGGAGCGATTTCCAGCTGAGTTGCAATCGCGACGGCGGCAGTGGCGTTGAGCACATTGTGCCGTCCAGGGACCAGCAACTCGAAAGGGCCAAGAACTTCGGAGCCGAAGGCCACCTCAAAGCGCGAGCGCACCGGCGCGCCAGCGTCATCGCTCTTGGCGACCGAAGCGGGGAGCGCCCGCAGGACGAAATCCGCCTGTGAGTCAGTTCCATAGGTGAGAACACGGCGGCGAACTCGCGGCAACACCGCTGCAAGGAGCGGGTTGTCCAGGCAAGCGGTCGTTGCACCGTAGAACGGGACCTTGTCCATGAACTCGACGAAGGCTTGCTCGACGTCAGCCATGTCACGATAGCAGTCCATGTGTTCGCGATCAAGGTTGGTGACTACGGCGAGGATTGGGGACAGCTTGAGGAAGGAGCGGTCACTTTCGTCGGCTTCGGCGACCAGATATTGCGACTTTCCGAGGCGCGCGTTGGAGCCGAGAGCGTCGACGCGGCCACCGACGACGACTGTTGGGTCGAGGCCGCCGGCGGCGAGAACGGTTGCAATCATTGAGGTTGTGGTGGTTTTTCCGTGCATACCGGCGACGGCGATGCCGTATTTGAGGCGCATCAGCTCGGCGAGCATCTCGGCGCGTTGGATGACGGGGATCTTCCGCATGCGCGCCTCGACGATCTCAGGATTCCGCTCGTTGACGGCGGAACTGGCTACCACGACGCCTGAACCGACCACATTTCCCGCCGCGTGGCCCTCGAAGACGGTTGCCCCGAGGCTGCAGAGGCGATCTGTGGTGGCGCTCCGACGGAGGTCGGAGCCGGAGACGGCGTAGCCGAGATTGAGCAGGATCTCGGCGATTCCGCTCATGCCGATGCCGCCAATTCCTATAAAATGAACTCGTTGCGACTTTACGAACATGGCTGCCGATCTGCTTCAGCTACTTTAGCAGCAGGATTCACGGAAATGCGGGCGAGTTGTGCGGCCGGGATGGCTGTTGTGGCCTGAAGGTGGTATTGCGGCGCGCAACTTTCTGGCGCATCTGATGTTTATAAAGTTAGACTTCGTGTGAGTGCTGAACCACTCCGGAGTCGCGTCGCTCTCGGAAGCATTGCCAGAAACCGGCAACTGAGGAAGTGGCGAGGAGGTCAAATCCAATGCGTATTCTTAGGTCTCTCTTACTGCTCAGTCTACTGGCTCTCATCCCGGCGGCTTTTACGCATGCAAATGCGCAAGTGGCGGTCGGCATTGGGATCGGCCCGGTGGTCGCTCCGGTCGGCTATTACGGCTATGGCTATGGCGCGCCGGTCTGCGACTACGGCTATTATCCCTATTACCCGTATGCCTGCTCGCCTTATGGCTACTATGGTTCGAGCTGGTTTGTAGGCGGCGTCTTCATTGGCGCCGGGCCCTGGTATCACGGCGGCTGGTACGGACACGGCCCCTGGTATGGCTATGGCCACGGCGGATGGTATGGTCACCCTGGCTACGGCGCGGGCGATCACCCGATCGCGACTCCTTACCGTGGCGGGTATAACGGCTACAACGGCGGTCACACGGCTTATGCCGGTAATAGTGGATACCGCGGCGGGTATAACGGTGGTGCATATCACGGGAACACCTACGCGGGTGGTAGTGGATACCGCGCTCCCTCGGGCGGTAGCTATGGTGGCGGTTATCATGCTCCTTCTGGTGGTGGCTTTCATGCGCCTTCCGGTGGCGGAGGCTTCCATGGTGGTGGCTTCGGCGGTGGCGGATTCCATGGCGGTGGTGGCGGTGGATTCCACGGCGGTGGCGGTGGTCACCGGTAATTGAAAGTCGGCAAGAATCGAAAAGGCCTGCTCTTCGGAGCGGGCCTTTTGTTTGGATAGCGAATGCACATTTGAGGCCCCGGACCTCCGGCTGTAGAGTTAGACGTGTTCGCCTGGAGGGATTATGGGTACCCTGGTTGTCCGCAGGGATGACTTCATCGTGGCTTGCGCGATAAGCCCCCGCGTGGGCTTCGGAAAGCTTCGTCCGGTAAAAGGACGATACCCGTGAGGGTGACGGGTTTTGCCGATCGCCTCAGGGTCCCCATGGCTCGCCGAGCTTATTGGGTTGCCTGCTTCGTTCTGACCTTCGCGATTGCAATCCTGGCGGCCCTGCGATTGGGCCACTTCTTTACCCAGTCAGACGGTGAACACTACCTAAACCTCGCAGCGGGAAGACCGGCGATGATGCCCTTTGCGTCGCGCCAACTTGCGCCAGCCGCCGTTCGGGGAATCAGGCACATTTTTCCTGTGTCAACCGAGGCAGCTTTCTGGATCGAAAGCCTGCTGGCGTTGGCCGTATTTCTTGGCCTTATCCTAATCATTCTGCGTCGCGCTCATGCACCGATGTGGATTGTTTTGTCCATATGCGGGCTGATGTTTTGGGGACAGCAATTCAACTCGTTGATCACTCCCGATCTAGTCTTCGCCGCACTCTTTGCAATCTTCCTTTTTCTGTTGCAGAGAGAACACTACCTGGCGGCGGTCATCATGCTGTTTCCGATGGAGATCTCCCGTGAATCCACTCTTCTTGTGCTGTTGTGCTTCCTGATAACGGGATGGCGCATGTTGCCCTGGAGGATTCTCCTGGGTTCAGGAGTCAGCACATTGGCCGGCATTCTGGTGGTCCGCCAGCTGACCCAGAATTCGCTGCCGAACAAGGAGCATATTTCTCCGGTCATCTACGTGTTTGCGAAGATGCCGTGGAACTTCGTCAAGAACATCCTCGGCATCGAACCCTGGGCCAATGTCTACGAATCTTGTGAATTCCCCCGTTGGATGCAGACGCTTCACCTCGGTCCTCTGCAAGCGATCGGAGTTTGCGGGTTCAACTGGGACAGGCCCATCGCTTTGGTCTTCTACTCCTTGACTACATTTGGTCTGCTGCCGATCCTGGTTTGGAAGCTTGGGAGAACGCCATCCTGCCTTCGCAGCCTGCTCTCGACGAACTTCCTCTTTCGTTTCTGTTTCTGCTATGGACTCTTCTCCTACCTGCTAGCCGGAATTCTGGGGGAAGCCTTCGCACGGCTGGTCGCCTATGGGTGGCCACTCTTCCTGGTCGCTCTGCCTCTAATGCTTGTCGATCGGGAGGAAAGGGCGCTGGCGCCGACGGCTTGGGTTCTGCTCCTGGCTCTCCATCTGGCCCTTTCGTGGCTCGCTTTATTCCGAAACCCAATCGGTCTATGCCTGCTGGCAATCGCCATGTTTGCCGCTGGAGCAGTGCTGCTCAGGAAGGCGCGGTTCGTGCCTTTGCGCGCGGCCGCTTAGGTTCCCTGAGCGACCTTCCTGTTTTTTGGGGGCGCACCCCCCCTCCCCCCTTTTTTTGGCTTAGTTCTTTGGTTTCAATTACTTGGGGCGGTCTTCGGAGCTAAGTTATTTGTTTTCAATGTGTGGACCATGAATGCCCCTTCGTGGCGATTCGGGCAAGTGAAATAGGGCGGCCAGCGGACCGCCCTATTTCTTACTCCTCTATTCCTAGAATACCAAATCAGACCCTTTCACCATGCCAAGTTTGCCAACCTTTTCTTCTAATGGAATGAGCAGCTTGCAAAGTATTTTTGGCGATGCCTCTTGACATTTTTTTCTGACGGCAAAAACGGGCACTAGATATGGGTTGGGGCTGATTGTTGCGGCCAGGCGGGTGCTGGGCGATCTTTAGCGCGGAAGATGTAGGCGAAAATCGAGTTTGGGTGAGCGGCTTGGCTCCGTTTTCGCGGAGGCTGGTGAGGCAGTGTCCGTGATGGTTCTGGCTGGGCATGGTGGCTTGCGTGAGTCCCTTGGCGATGTGGGTCGGGATTTGGGGGCAGGTGGTCCATTTGTGCTCGCTTTCCGACAAAAGTACACGACGGAACTCGGATTTCGCCGTGCCAGGACGCTATGTTTTGTATCGAACCAACGGATTGCGTGTTGATGGAGAAGGCCATCCAGGTGCACTAATAAAATCGAGTGACGATACCTCTCCTCTTTCAGGTTCCCTGAACTAAGTCAGCCCATCTGAAGTTCTCCACCCCTTAGCGAATGACAACCTAAGGAGGTTGGTATGTTTGCACGTAATGTCTCTTTGTCGGCGACGACGACTGAGGAATCAGTTCGGGTGAGACGCAAGATGAGACTCTCTGACGCGATACGAGCCGTCTTTGGCAAACCTGCGAGACGCGAGGCCCATGATTCGATAGCTGTCCGGGGAGAGGGTCACTGGCCTGTCAAAGGCGTCTGTGCCGACTGGCAACTTGAAGAGCCCGAAGTGGCTGATGGGAAGGCCGTTTGACGGCCAGGGACTAGAGACCAGGGACTAGAGGCCAAGGACTGGAACCGCCGGTGGCGGCCAGACAGGCGCGGGACGGTCTTTGGCCCAGAGGATGTAGTCGAGGGTGGGCGGCTTGGCTCCGTTTTCGCGGAGGCGGGTGAGGCACTGTCCGCGATGGTTCTGGCTGTGCATGAAGACCTGGGTGAGTCCCTCGGCGAGGGTGGGGTGGAAGTTCAGGACGGGCAGCTCGAATCTTCGTTCGAGGTCGGCTTCGGTCAGGTTGGTGACGAAGGCCAGCAGCTCTTCGTGGGTGGCGCGGTAGAGCTGGACTAGCTGGTCGAAGGTTTCGCGTTGCTGGGATTCCTTTTCCTTGTCGAATGGCCGGCCGAGGAAGCGGGCGGGGTAGAGGCGCTGCACCACGACGATGTGGTGGAGGGTCTTGAGCATTTGTTCGTTGTGGAGGGAGTCCGGGTGGGCCTGGACGGCGGTGAGGAGAGTGGCGTCGGCCCAGGCTTGGTGGTGGGTTAGGGATGTTAGGAGGTTGAGCATGGGGGGAATGATAGCGCTGGGGGGTGCGGAGCGCCCTTATTATCTGGAGATCCAAGTACCATCTCCGCGCAGAAGTGGCGATTGTGGGATACCAGCAGCTTCCCAGATGGAGTTAACGATTGGGAGCAGTGTAGTCGGGAAGGGGCTTCCCTCCGAGAGATTCTGAGCCAGAACATCTGGTGAAAGTATCAAGTCTCGATCAATGGTGTGAGGGGCGGTCCAGCTCTTGCCCACCCTGACAACGATTACTGGTCCTACCTCGGCAATGTTCAGCGTTTTCACTTGTACAACTGGAATGCGCGGTTGTATGCCGCTTTCGATGAGCTGCTCAATACGCGCGCACTCGGAAGTCGGGCTTTCTACCCCGAGAGCCACCGTTTCCAATGGAACGCCTGTTGCCTTCCCGTGCGCATCTCGTTCGTCGGAAATCCCGAAGATTATGTCTCCCCCGGAGGCATTGGCGAATGTCGAAACGTCACTTAGGAATTCCGCCTTTTCCTCCTGAGTTCCAATCGAGAGCCCCTCTTTCTACTCAAGCGTCTTGTGCTCGGATATCTTGTCCTGAACCAGTTGCAGGACATCGGGGTTGCCTATATCGTCGAATCGGGCTGGGAGCATCTTGTCCCTCAAGCAAAGCGTATCCGAACTACAGTGCGCTTGGTCCCCGTGCTAGGCTTTGATCTGGATAAGGACTTAGCGACTCTGGACCGCGTGCTTGTCGCTAAGGATGGCTGACCTCCAGGCGTGATTGTCGTTGCCGATGGCAGCCCGCGGGTAAGTGGGTCCTGCTGCGTGCTAGCCTTACCTCAAGGGTATTGTGATGATTCAGGTACAACTCAGTCCCGAAGTTGAAGCCCGTTTGCAGGCCCAGGCGCGCGCCCAGGGGGTTGAAGCAGAGCGCTACGCTCAGAGCCTGATCGAGGAGGCGGTGCTGTCCACGCCAGTTGCGCCGCGGCGGAACGGCCCGGCGAGGGACATGGATGCCTTTTTCAGGGCGATGTCCGCGGACTCGGAAAAACTTCCCCAACTGCCAGAGGAAGCCTTCACGCGCGCGAGTTTCTATCAGAACCACGATTGACAGCTTCGCTAAGGAATGGTCTGGGGAGTGGTATTGGAGTATCTGATAGACACGAATATTCTGCTGCGACTCTCGCGACAAAGCGATCCTCAGCACCATACGATAAGGCCGCGCTCGAGGAATTGAACCAACAAAACGCTGAGCTGTATTTCTCGCTGCAAAATATCGCCGAGTTCTGGAATGTCTGTACCCGGCCGGTGGATCAGAACGGCTATGGCCTATCGGTTCACGACACCAATCAGCGGGTCGAAGCCATCGAACGGACGATGACGTTGCTTCCCGACAATGAACATGTGTACCGGCTCTGGCGGGAGCTGGTGGCTGTCAATCATGTGCGTGGCGTTCAGGTACACGATGCGCGGCTGGCTGCGCTGATGCTGGCCTATGGGGTCGACCACATCCTTACGTTGAATGAGCCGGATTTTCTGCGCTACTCCGAAATACGCGCGATTCACCCCGCGCGCCTACAGGTCTGAGCACGCGCGGAGCTAGCGCGCGCTCAGCGGGATATAGGGGGCTGGGTATTCTGGGCCGATGTATTCGGCTCGGGGTCTAATCAGGCGGTTGTCGTCGAGTTGTTCGATGACGTGGGCGGCCCATCCGGCGATTCGGCTTACGGCGAAGATTGGGGTGAAGAGGTCGATGTCGATTCCCAACGTTGTGTAGGTCGATGCGGAGTAGAAGTCGACGTTGGCGTTGAGCTTCTTTTCCTTCTTTACGTAGAGCTCAATGGCGCGGGACATGTTGTACCACTTGGCGTCGCCCTTGGAGTTGCCGAGGTCTTCGGACATCTTGCGGAGGTGGGTGGCGCGGGGGTCTTCGGTCTTGTAGACGCGGTGGCCGCAGCCGGGCACCTTCTCTTTGCGGGCGAGCATGGAGGCGACGTATTCGAGGGCGTATTCGACGGGGTCTTTGCCCTTGGCGGCGGCTTCTTTGTCGGCGGCGAAGAGGAGGCGCATGACGTTCTCGTTGGCTCCGCCATGGAGGGGGCCTTTGAGGGCGCCGATGGCTCCGGTGATGGCGGAGTGGACGTCGGAGAGAGTCGCGGCAATGACGCGGGCGGCGAAGGTGGAGGCGTTGAGTTCGTGGTCGGCGTGGAGGATGAGGGCGACGTCGAGGGTGCGGGTCGCGGTCTCGGAGGGTTTCTCGCCGGTGAGCATCCAGACGAAGTTGCCGGCGTGGGAGAGCGATGGGTCGGGCTTGGGGAGGTCGAGGCCTTTGCGGATGCGGTCGTAGTAGGCGACGATCATGGCGATCTGGGCGGTGAGCGCGAAGGACTTGCGGATGTTGGATTCGCGGTCGACGGCCTTTTCGTCGGGATCGTAGAAGCTGAGCGCGGAGACGGCGGTGCGGAGGACCTCCATCGGCGTGGCCGATTTGGGGGCGTTGCGCATGAGGGCGATGATGTCGGGGTGGAGGGTGCGGGCTTCGGCTAGCTTTTTGGTGAAGTCGGCGAGTTCGGCTTTGGTGGGCAGGGCGCCGAACCAGAGCAGGTAGGCGGTCTCCTCGAAGGTGGAGTTGGGAGCGAGCTCGTGGATGTCGATGCCGCGGTAGGCGAGCACGCCGGCTTCGCCGTCGATCCAGCAGATGCCGGAGTTTGCCGCGACAATTCCTTCGAGTCCCTTGACTGGCGCCGCCGTTGCCATGCTTCGTTTCTCCCTTAATGGTGTAAATATTGCCGTCGAGGCTGGCGGCTGTCTGTTCCAGAGTCGACAACCGTATGGAAAGACTTGAATTGTGCCGCGAAAGTCTCGCGTGTGGGCGTACTGTAGCGAACAATAGAGTATTTCGCAATTACTTTGACCCTTTAACAATCGCTATGTTGGCCTTTTCTTAAGGAAAAGGCCAGTCGAGCTGATTTCTTCGGTCCACACCCTTGCGAAAAATGCTCCAGGCCAATGTTTGATTTATAGCGCAGCGGTTGAGCGATTGTCACTTGCGGCTGGGACGAGACGGTCGAGTGGACGGTCAATTGCAGGCTGTACGCGATTAGGCGCGATAGGGGGCGAGATCGATGCCGGGGGATTCGCCGCGGATGAGCTGCGAGAGGGCGTGGGCGGTTCCTGGGGCGAGGAGGATTCCGTTGCGGAAGTGGCCGGTGGCGATCCAAGTATTAAGTGGGGTATTGACTGGGGTGGTGGGGCCGATGAGGGGGAGTTCGTCGGACGAGCCGGGGCGAAGGCCGGCCCAGCTTTCGAGGATCTCGGCGTCGGCGATGGGTGGCCAGAGTTCGGCGGCGGCTTTGAGGAGGTTAGCGATGGCGTGGGGTTCGACGGTTTTGTCGAATCCGGCGTGCTCGACGGTCGCGCCGATGGCGATGCGGCCGTCGCCTCGGGGTACGAGGTAGATTTCGGGCGTGCGGAGGACGTGGGTGAGGGTTGCGTTGCCGCGCAGGACGGACGGCGGTCATCTGGCCTTTTGCAGGCACGATGCGGAGATGGCCGGGGGACGACGGCCGAGGGCGGGAGACTCGGCCCACGCTCCAGCGCAGTTGACGAAGTGGGTGGCGGCGATCGCGGAGTTCGCGGTTTGGACGACGATGTCGGATAGATTCGGCATCTATGGAGATGACGGGCGAGTCTTCGACAAGCTTAACTCCAGCGGCAATGGCGGCAGCGGGAAGCGCGGCGCAGAGGTCTCTGGGGTCAAGGCTGGATTCTTCGATGAGCAGGAAGTGCTGGTATTGAAGCGCAAGACCAGGTGCGATGGTTTGCAGTTCAGAGCGAGTGAGTTTGCGGTGGTTGCTGAGGGCGTCGCCATGTCTGGGGGCGTGATCGTTGTTGGTGCCTGAATCGCGGCTTTGGTGCGGAGTGGAACATTTCTGCCGGAGAGCTCTTCTATCAGGGCGAGATAGTCTGGATAGAGCGCGAGGCTGAGGTGGGCGAGTGCGGCGAGCGGGGGCGGGTTCTCAGGATCATTGGCGGCGAGCATGCCGGCGGCGGCCCAGGAGGACTCGGCCATGGCGCGGCCGCGCTCGAGGACGGTGACACTGAGTCCGTGGGAGGCGAGATCGAGGGCGAGCGAGAGTCCGATGATTCCTGCGCCGGCGATGACAACATCGGCTGTTTCCACTCGTCTATTTTATGTTGTGCGAGTCGGATGACGGGCGAGGCGGGACTTTCGCGGCGGCGGTTGGCGTCTATGACGAATAGAGTTAGTTCTCGTGAATTTGATTTAATGAGTGAGGAAGGGAAACAACGTCGATGAGTGATTCGGTCGGACGAACCGGTAGTAGAGCGCAGTTATTCTGGTGCCTTTCTGGCGATGGTCGGGGTCGCGCTGCTGGCGTCGATCGGTGGGCTGATCTGGAGCTATACGCTTTCGACGCGGCTGACGAAAGTCGGAGGCTGCGCTGACCTGCCGCGCAGGCGCAGAACGAAAGGCTGAGCGCCGCGCTCGACCAGACCAACGCCGAGTTGAAGGTGGAGACGCAGGAGCTGGGCAAGTCGCTGGGGATGACGCAGAAGCAGCTGGAGACCCGCGCAGCCGATCTGCGTTCGCCAGCAACAGGCATCAGCGAGGAAGCTGGAGAGCGAACAGAAGGCCGCAAGCGAGGCGGCGACTCAGCAGATCGGCGCGGTTTCGAGCCAGGTGTCGAGCGTGCAGACCGACGTTGGCGGCGTGAAGACCGATGTTGCGGCGACAAAGACCGAGTTGAAGACCGCCGAAGCGCAGATGCAGAGCATGAAGGGCGACCTTGGCATGCAGAGCGGGCTGATCGCGACCAACCATAATGAGCTGGAAATCCTCAAGCATAAGGGCGATCGGAACTACTACGAGTTCACGCTGAACAAGCAGAAGAACCCGCAGCCGGTTTCGACGGTGAGTTTAGTTCTGAAGAATTCAAATCCGAAAAAGAGCCAGTACACACTGGTGGTGGTTTCCGACGACAAGCAGATCGAGAAAAAGAACAAGGGTTTGAACGAGCCGGTGCAGTTCTATACCGGCAAGGACAACATGCTGTTCGAGCTCGTCGTCAACCAGGTGAACAAGAACCAGGTGATCGGATATATTTCGACTCCGAAGAACGCACCTGCTCCGGTGACGCCGTAGGCATATGTCGGTTTTGACAGAGCCTCTTTTTGCTCCGGGCGTAGTGTCCCAACCCGGGGCTAACCGAAGCAGCGCAGGAAAATCCTTTATCAGTTATGGACGCGGCTTTTAGCCGCGTCCATAATGAAAGTTCCATGGAAATGACGGTCGAACAAACCGGGTTGGAGGTCCACGACCTGAGGTGCGATGCCGCGTTTGAAACACGGAGTCTGCATGTGCGCGACATCGGGATGCAGATGGCTGGACTTCAGCGGCTATCCCGAGCATTGCTGGAACAACCGGATACCATCCTGCAGGAGTTAGTTGATGCTGCCGTAGATCTCTGTGACGCCGACAGCGCAGGAATCAGCATTGAGAAAGAAGACGGAAACGACCAGGAGTTTTACCACTGGATCGCGACCGCCGGGGAATATTCAGGCTTTCTGAACGCGATCCTGCCGCGGTATCCCAGCGCTTGCGGGGTCTGTTTAGAGCGTGGACATGCGCAGCACTTTACTGTTTCCAAGAGATTTTTCGATATTCTTGGCGTCGAAGCGCCGCTGGTGACGGATGGCATCCTGCTGCCGTGGAAAACTGAAGACACACGGGGTACGATTTTTGTCATGGCCCACGGCCGAACTGAGGCCTTTGACGAAAATGACGCGCGGCTGATGACTATGCTGGCCGACTTCGCGGCGATGGGCTTCAAACAACAGAAGCAGCAAGCGCGGCTGATCGAACAGGCGCGCGCCGCGACCGCGGCCAAGATGGCGAACGAACTTGCGCATGAGATCAACAATCCGTTGCAGAGCATGACAAATGCGGCGTACCTGGTGGCTGAAGGCGGCGCGGAGCTCGACCGGAAGGCGCTGGGGAGGGACCTGTCGAACGATATTCGGCGTCTGTCTGGCATTGTACAAACTCTGTTGTCTCTACCCCTCGCGTCGGTGCCTTCCAACGAGTTGGGAGATCAAGGCGCCGCTCCCTTGCCGGGCCGTTAGCGACTGATTCAACATCGCCCGGACTCCTCGTGCATAGCTGGCCAGTGCTTTCTGCCCTTCAGGCTGGTGACGTTATAGCGGCGGTACTTTGCCGGGATGCGCCCGACCTACTGCGGCGCGAGCAGGACCAGGTCTTTCTGGTGGGTGAAAGATAGGACCAGGCTGAGCGACTGGCGCTGGTCCCACTGCGCTTTGGCGATGGGATAGTTGAAGACAAGCTGTCCCTCTGCGGTGGCGCCGGCGGGGATGGTGATGTCGCGAAGCAGCGGCGGTTGCTTCATTGGGGCGAGCGCGGGATAAGCGACGAAGACGCGGTTGAAGTCGGAGGCGCTGGCGGCGAGGCTGCGGTCTTCTTCGGTAGGCAGTTTCAGCATTGCCGCCATGTCAGCCAGAAAAACGGGGCCCTCACTCTGGTTGTGCAGGCGAACGTCGGCGACGATGATGATCTCGTCGAACGTAGTTTCCACTGGGGCGATCGACGCGGTGGCGAACTGATTCTTTTTCGACTCGCTATGGATCGGATAGGCGGAGAGGTGCAGGATCTCGCCCGCGACTACCGGGGGTTTCTCGTTGAAGTAGACATACGCACCGATGACCAGGAGCACGATTACCGCGGCGGCGAGGATTCTGAGTACCGGGCTGGCGCCTCCTCCGCCCTGGGAAGTGGCGAGCGAGAGGGGGCGAACCGGGTGCAGCTGGGGTGGTGCTTCGGAGGTTCCGGGCTGGGGCTGCGTGGTCACGCTTCTCAGAGTTTACTCTGATTCGGCTGAGTTCCTTCTGCTGCCGTGATACAAAGACTGCACTTCATTACTGACCTTGGAGGTGGGCTTGAAAGTGCTGGATCGAATCTTGAGTTGTCTATTGATCCTGGGCGGTGTTGGTCATACGTTTGGGTCTTTTCTGGGCTACAAGAACAATCAGATGATGTTGCTTTGGTCGTTGTCCGCGAGCCTGTTTATCTTTTTGCTGGGCGCTCTGAACCTCGTCCGCGCTGGCCGTCATAAGGACATTCCAATCACGTGGCTTTGCTTAGTGGGCGGCGTTTGCCATATTGCTTCGTCGATCCGATTCGGCATTCTTATCGGGAATGTGTTCGATTTTCGACCGTTGATCTTTGTCGTCGTAACGCTGGGCTTGTGCGCGATGTGTGTGCGGACGTTAGTCTCCGAATGAGGACGCGAGCTGTGACCGTGAGGTTCACCAGAGGCTGTGCCTATGCGGGCTGCTTCCTAATGCTGGGAGCCCTATTGCCGCTAGCTGGCGCGCAGGATACGCAGTACGCGCCGCGAGGGCAGCAGATTCCTGGGCCGGTGTGTTTGGTGGCGCATCCGCCGTGGGAGGGCGGGTCGGTGCCGTGCGCTGACAGCGCTCATAAGGATTGGCTGGCGGATGTTACGCATTGGCGGATGGAGCGGCGGATTCGGGTTGGGTACGATCCGGCGCGGTATGAGATGCCGGCGCTGAAGTGGACGCAGTCGAGTTTCTTTCAGCCGCAGATGATGGTGCAGGACCGGTATTTTTATGATCCGGTGGCGGGGAAGTATACGGTTGACCGCTATCTGGACGATGTGGATAAGCGGTACGGCGGGATTGATGCGGTGCTGGTGTGGGCGACTTATCCCAACATGGGTATCGACGATAGAAACCAGTTGGATATGGTGCGCTCGACGCCGGGTGGCGTGGCGGGCGTGAGGCAGATGGTGGCGGACTTTCATCGGCGCGGGGTAAGGGTGCTGTTTCCGATGATGATGTGGGATCAGGGTACTCGGGAACCGGAGAAGCCTTGGCCGGATGCGATTGCGGAGTTGATGAAGGAGATCGATGCGGACGGCATCAATGGCGATACGCAGGATGGGGTTCCGCTGGCGTTTTCGTTGGCGGCGGATAAGATCGGGCATCCGCTGGCCTTTGAGCCGGAGGGTGGGCCGCACGACGAGGCGCTGGCTTGGAATGTGTTGACGTGGGGGCAGTATCAGTTCCAGTTTGTGCCGACGGTCGATCGGTATCGCTGGCTTGAGCCGCGACATGAGGTCAACATTTCGGACCGATGGAACCATGACAAGACTGACGATTTGCAGTTCGCCTTTTTTAATGGCGAGGGCTGGGAGAGTTGGGAGAATGTCTGGGGGATCTGGAATGGGATTACTCCGAGGGACGCCGAGGCGACGCGGCGGGTTGCCGCGATCGAGCGGGCGGTTGCGCCTTTCCTGGTGAGTCAGGAGTGGGAGCCGTTTTCTCCGACGCTACGGTATGGGGTCTTTGCGAGCCGGTGGCCGCTTGGGTTGCAGACGGTTTGGACGATCTTGAACCGCAATGACTATGACCTGGATGGGCGGCAGATGAGCGTGCCTTTTCAGGCGGGGATGCGGTATTTCGATCTTTATCACGGGGTGGAGTTGCATCCGGTCCGTGAGGGTGATCAATCAGTGCTGAGCTTTGCGTTTGAGGCGCATGGCTATGGAGCGGTGTTGGCGACGGGCGGAGAGCCGAGCGCACAGATCGAGCAGTTGATGGCGAAGATGAAGGGGCTTACGGCGGCTCCGCTATCGAGTTATTCGCATGAATGGAAGCCGTTGCTGCAGACGCTGGTGGAGGTAAAGGCAACTGCTGCGGCGAACGCTGCTCCGGAGGGGATGGTGCGGATCCCGGGTGGGTCTTTTCTCTTCAAGGTGGAAGGGATTGAGATTGAGGGGTCGAATGATCCGGGTGTGGATGTGCAGTATCCGTGGGAAGACACTCCGCGCCGGTATCACGAGCATATGGTGCAGTTGACGAGCTTTTTCATCGATAAGTATCCGGTGACGAATGAGGAGTTCAAAGCATTCCTGGATGCGACTCACTATCAGCCGAAAGATGCGTTGAATTTTCTGAAGGACTGGAGTGGTGGTGCTTATCCGGCGGGATGGGGGAAGAAGCCGGTGACGTGGGTTTCGCTTGAGGATGCGCGGGCGTATGCGGCTTGGGCGGGGAAGCGGTTGCCACGGGAGTGGGAGTGGCAGTATGCGGCGCAGGGTTCTGAGCTACGGAAATATCCCTGGGGTGATTCTTGGAAGGATGACGCGGTGCCTGTTCCGGACAAAGGAAGCACAGCAGGCCGGAAGATGCGTGGGCCGGATGATGTGGATTCGCATCCTGGCGGGGCGAGCCCGTTTGGTGTGATGGATATGGTGGGGAATGTCTGGCAGTGGACGGATGAGTACCGCGACGAGCACACCCGGGCGGCGATTCTGCGGGGAGGTGAGTATTACCGGCCGCAGGGGTCGATCTGGTATTTTCCGCAGGCTTACCGGAACGATCAGCATGGAAAACTGCTGTTGATGGCTCCGAGTTATGACAGGTCGGGCGGGGTTGGTTTTCGGTGCGTTAAGGATGCGGAGTAATCGCGGATAGCTACCTTTCACGGGCCGGAGTATAACAATCTGCAGCGCTGCGCGCTGGCCAGTTTTTCGATGCAGGGCGGGAAGGCTGGAGGAAGCCCATGCGAGGAAGAATTTTCTTCAAAACCATTTTTATTGCGTCGTCTCTTGTGCTGTTTTGCTCACCTGTTCTCAGCCGGGGCCAGGAAACTAAGATGCCGGAGTGGTCGTATTCCGGGAAGGAAGGGCCGAAGGAATGGGCCAAGCTGGGCCCTGCCTACGCCGAGTGCGCCGACGGGAAAACCGAGTCGCCGATCGATATTGAACACGCGACTCCGGCGCAGTTGCCCACGCTTGCTCTGGACTACAAAGCTGTCTCGTTGGCCATTGTCGATAACGGCCACACGGTTGAGGTGATGTATCCCGGCGGCAGCACGTTAACGGTTGGCGGCCATACGTACGTGTTGAAGCAGTTCCACTTTCATCATCCGAGTGAGGAGCACGTCGATGGCAAGGTTTATCCGCTGGAGGCGCATCTGGTGCACTCCGATGCCGATGGGCATATAGCTGTTCTCGCCGTTCTTTTCGATCTTGGCGCTGCCAATCCGCTGCTCGATGAGCTGTGGAAGTACGTTCCTTCCGAGAAAGAAAAAGAGGCGGATGTTCCTTCGGTCTCGGTCAATATCGGAGACTTGTTGTCTGCCAAGCGCGGTTACTTCACCTACATGGGCTCGCTGACCACGCCTCCGTGCACGGAGGGAGTCACATGGTATGTGTTGAAGGCCCATGCGACGATTTCGAAGGAGCAGCTTGAGGTGTTCGAGAAGCTGTATCCGCTTAATGCGCGGCCGATTCAGCCGACGAATGGGCGTTCAATTCAAGAGACGAGATAGCTGGAAGGCCGCAGGGATCGATTTGGTATTTTCTGCAGGCTTACCGGAATGATCAGCATGGGAAGCTGCTGCTGATGGCTCCGAGTTATGGCAGGTCGGGTCGGGTTGGTTTCGGTGTGTTCAGGATTCGGAGTAGGGTTTCTTTACGGGAAGCGCTGTATTTTATGCAAGGGAAATGGAGCCTATGATTCTCCGCTTTGGGGTCAATTAGTCGCCTTAAAAGAAAGCCGCCGGGAGGCCGTCTGACAGGAACAAACATCGCGATGCGAATATTTCATGACAGACTGAGAATAGATAAAGAGACAGATGAAAGCGTCAGGTGGGTCAAAGACGTTGACGGGGTGCCGTTCGAGCTCTATATATTCCGAGGCCGAATCCCACGCGTAACACCGCCGACAGTGATTGAAGTCTCGATCTTTTCTGACAAGAAGCTTTATCACCGCACGTTGTGGAATCTTGGAAGAAAATCCGTGGGGCAACTAACCAGCGAAGACAAAGCTGAGCTACACGCGATTGGTCTGGATGAAAATCGACTTCAAGTTGCCGGAAAAGAAGCAGTCTTTGGTGCCGCGTTCAAGCCAGACAAGGGACACGTCCATACCAGAACGATGCGATACGACGGTGGGCCCAAGGAATGGGAATTCAGTGATCCCTACGTCCCCCAGTCGCTACTCGAAGATCCTTCTCCAAACTACTTGTTGTTCCTTGTTCGATGGATCGATTGAGTGTCTGGCGCAAAGCGCATACTGTCTGTTTCTGAGTAATTGCCTACTGTGACCTTTGAAGAAAAATCACTTCGATGGCTAGTAGGACGAAGAATAGGACTTTCAGTCCCATCGCCAGTCTCAAGTTGAAAAGCCTCTTTGGAGGCAAGCTTCTTAGAAAGCGTTCGCGCTCCATCCTTTCTGACATAGCACCTAACACTCCGAAATCGCTCACATTCTGGTGAGCCTTAGGAGCACCGTCGGTTAGCTGGCGCTTTAGCCTCTGTTCCCAGAACGCGAAAAAGAACATCGCTGCAATTGTTGAGCAATAGACAAGAGCCTTAAAGGTGACCATAGTCTCGTCGATTCATTCTCCTCATCGAACGGTTGATGGATAGTCGATCCTCACCGTTTGAATCTGGTACGGCGTAACCGGCACGGTGACTTGATTGCCGGTGACTGGGAGTGGCGAGCCTTCTGGGGTTTCCATCAAGTTCGTCACTGTCGCTGAGGTTGCTCCTTCGGGGACGTGGAGGGTTACGTTGCCTGCGTTGCCTTGCCACTCGAAGAAGCGGAAGAGCAGGCCGTCTGCGTTTTCGGCTTTCTTGATTGCGGTGAGCACGACGTTGTCGCCGTCGATGCCGACGAAGGAGTGTTCCGACGGCCAGTCTCCGGTGTGCTGGTCGACCTGCATTGCGGTTAGCTGGTAGTTGAGCTCATAGCCGTGGCGTTCGCTGAGTGCCTGCTTCCAGTCTCCAGCGTGGGGGTAGAGGGCGAAGACGAAGTGGTGGTGTTCGCGATCGGCTTCGGCGTCGGGCCAGGTGGGCGAGCGGAGTAGCGAGAGGCGGAGGACGTTGCCGGCTGCGTCGTAGCCGTACTTCGATTCGTTGATGAGTGTGAAGCCTTGCTTGGCATCGCCGAGATCGGCCCAGCGCATGGCGGGGACTTCGAACTTGGCCTTCTCCCAGCTGTTGTTGCGGGTGGTTGGGCGGCTGATGGTGCCGTAGGGGATTTCGTAGGTTGCGTTGTCGCTGGTTGCGGCGAGCGGGAATGCGGCCTTGAGGAGGACGTGGGTTTCGTGCCAATCGATGTCGTTGGTGACGAGGACCTGATCGGCATTGGCGTCGAGGGAGATTTCCTGGACGAATTTGGAGTTTTGCCAGGTGCGGGCGACTTGAATGCCGGCGCGCATGGGGCCGCTTTCGACGACCTTGACCGAGTCAACCTGATGGATCAGGGTTGGCGGCTGGTCGAGGGTGCCGGGATCGATGTTCCAGGCGTCGTATTCTCTGGGCGTGTCTTTGAAGGCCTGGAGTTCGTTGCCGCAGGAGTTGGGGGCGAGGGTTTCGAAGTTGGCTTTCTTGTTGAAGAGGGAAGTGATGCATCCGGTGGCGGGATCGACGGTCACGCGGAGGTTGGCGTTCTCTATCGTCGTTCCGCTGACCTTGAGATCGCTGGTGAAGGTCTTGTTGCCGGGAACGACGTGAACGAGCTTATAGCCCATCGATGGTACGGGGCCGGCGTTGACGAGCAGGTGGTAGACGTTGGAGTGGGGTTCGCGAGAGAGGAGCTTTGAGGGCAGCACATTGCCCTTGGCGTCGAGGACGGAGACGGATTCGGTGCTTTGTGGAAGCTCGGCGGTCACCATTACATTGCCGGAGCGTTGCCAGGCGAGCGGGTTGAAGACGAGGACGGGAACTCCGTCTTTCGTGCGGGTGTCGATTCTGGATTGGATGGTTTCGAGCGCGTTGTGCGAGGCTTCGTTGCTGGTCCAGCGGACTCGGTCGTAGTCGCGCTGCGCTTCCTTATAGATGATGCCGATGCCGGAGCCGGCGGCGAGGTCGTGGAACTGGTTGAAGAGCACCTGCTTCCAGGCGTCAGTAAGTTTGGCTGCGGGATAGTCGAGGCCTTGTAACCACGCGAGCGACGAATATTTCTCAGTATTGAGCAGCCACTCTTCGCTCTCGCGCATGTTGCGCTTGTGGTCGGCCTGGGTGGTCATGACGCCGCGGTGGTATTCGAAATAGAGCTCGTCTTTCCAGGTGGGGATGGTCATTTGCCCGGCGGGCGGGGCGGGCAGCTTGTTGTCGCCCTTGGCCATGACGACGTAGTTCCAGGTGGGCGAGTCGGGATTGATCTGCTTTTCGACGCTGGTGAAGAATTGCTGCGCGATGCCGAACTGGAATTTGGGCACGACCTTGTTGGGCTCGCTCCAGTGATCGCCCTCGTCGAGGACGGAGCGGGTGGGGCCGCCGCCGTGGTCGCCGATGCCGTAGAGGTCCATCATCTCGGTCATGCCGGGGGAGCGTTCGCGGGCGGTGGCGAGGTCGCCGGAGAGACGGACGGGGTTGAGGTCGTTGTTGGCGTAGTCGTGAGGGAAGTAGGCGAGAACCTTGCTGCCGTCGGGCGATTCCCACCAGAAGAGTTTGAAGGGCAGCCGATTGGTGTCGTTCCAGGTCATCTTCTGGGTGACGAAGTAGTCGACCCCGGAGCGCTTGTAGATCTGGGGGAGCTGCCAGTTGTAGCCGAAGGAGTCGGGGTTCCAGCCGATGCGGGTGGTGACTCCGTAGAGGTTCTTGAAAGTGGCCTGGCCGACGAGCAACTGACGGACGAGGGATTCGCCGTCGGGCATGTTGAGATCGGGCTCGACCCACATTCCTCCGACGATTTCCCAACGGCCTTCCCCGATGCGCTGCTTGATCTGGTTGTTGATCGCGGGATACTTGTCGGCAATCCACTGGTTGTATTGCGCGGCGGATTGGGTATAGGTGTAGTTCGGGTATTCGTACATTAACTGCGCAGCGGTGCCGAAGGTGCGCTTGACGACGTCGACGGTTTCGGTCCAAGGCCAGAGCCAGGCGGCGTCGATGTGGGAGTTGCCGGTGAGATGAATGGTCGCCTGTTGGAGCAGCGGCTTGAGGGCTTCGAGTTGAGACTGCGAGGACTTGAGCGAGGCATCGAAGGCGGCCTGGTCGCCATTGGTGAGCGCGGTGAGGTCGACGGCGGCGATCGCTTTGGTGAGGGTATCGATGTCGGAAGACGACCCCGGCGCGAGCGAGGGCACGAGCACCGCGGCGGAGAGGAACTCCTTGCGGAGATCATCGGGGCTGGGACGGTTTTCTGCAAAATCGATCTTCGTGGTTACTCCGTTGAAGCGCTTGTCGTCGACCGTCTGGAGAATCTTGACGGCCACGAGGATCTTGTCGCCGGGCTTGGCGTCGTCGAAGAGCACGATGGGCTCGAGATCGTCGCCCAGCGCGACGCGGCGGCCGTTGAAATAGATAATTTCCGGCATCGGGCCGTTGGCGTTGGCGTGGAACTGGAACCATATGCGCGTGCCGGTGAGGTCGTATCCGTGGAGGGCTTTGGGGACTTCGATTGTGCGGCGAAACCAGACCGCGTCCTTGGTGGCGTTCCCTTTTTCGGGCAGGATTGGCCAACTGCTGTCATCGAGGCTTGTGGACTCCCCGTGAGCGATATCGCCGGCGTGGAAGCGCCAGCCATCAACCGGGAGGGTGTTGAGCTCGTTCAGACGATCGATGGTGGTTCTGGAAGCGGGCGGCAATGCCTTGGTTAGTTCGGCGGCATCCGATGGGATCTGCGCGTGGCCGGGTTGCAGAGAAAGGGCGGCCGTTGCAAGAAGGGCGACACAGGCAAGTCTGGAAGTGAGTTTTTGAGTCTGGAAGCGGATGGCGCGAAAAGTCACGAAGAGCTCCGATCATCGGCCTGGGAAAATGCGCGCCGCAGTTCTCGCGCGCTTCGCCGATTCGATCGAATTATAGTCGAGCGCTTCGTAAGGTGGTGATCCCGAAGCGGGTAACCGTGCGAAGAGGCAGCCCGGCAATCGGGCATCAGGGCGGGAGACAAATTGCCGGAAACCTAAAAAGACCAAGCCGGGCTGCCACCCAGCCTAAGAGCACTCAGCTCGCCATAGAGAAACAAGGGCTAAGTGGCCGCATTCATTCGCACACGTGATTGATATACCGTGACGGGATGTTCATTCTTGAGGAGTCGCGTCCAAATGCGGACGAAGATCGCCTGGCGCCGATTGCCACGCTGCGTGACATGGCAGGGCAGTCCCGGAACCACGATGCGAGCTATTCCGAGTTCATGGTTGCGTGGGCTTAGAGCAAAGGTACAGTTGGTGTAATGTGCTGAGTTTTGTCTCAGCAGGCGTTTTTCTGGGGAAAAACGCCTGCCGGGCGGTGCACCTCACACTACGCTAGCTGTACTTTTGCTCTAGCCGCGAGAACAAGTTTGCTCTCAAGCAGATATTGATACAGCGAATCTACCGGTCCGGCGGGATGCACGTTGTCGGCGCTCACCATTCCATCGGTCTCCTTCCATCTCCATCCAGTAAGCTGATCCGCCGTTACCCGTCCGCGCAGTTCCTCCGTGGTCATCGGGTACACGATAAGCCGGACATTCTGCTTAAAGAGCAGCGCAATGCCTTCCAGCAACGCCCCCGACAGCTCGTTGTACCTGTCCTTGAGGATACGCAAGAGCACCGACAAACCAATCGCGAAATGAATCCGTGATTTCGTATAGCGATTCGCGAAGGCGCTCATCTTATAGAGTTCCGGTGCGCTGAACAGCATCACTCCGTAGCCGAGTTGTTGAAGCATCACTACGCGCTGCACGATCTCGTCAGCGGACACCTGGCCCCCCGGGGCGCTGGTGTCCGCGACCGAGAGACAGAACAGCCCGAGTCCACCTTTGCTCTCTTGCAACTCCTCGCCGGGTAACTCCGCGAGCGTATCGTGGATCAGATCGGCATGAAGGCCAGTCACGTTGTCGAACCTCCCCGGCGCCAGCACCAGAGCTCGCTTGTAGAGGAGTTCATTCGCGGGCGCCAGCTGGTTGTCTGCCTGAAAGACCACCGCCTCGGCGTATCCGCCGACGACAAGGAAGGCGTGAACTTCATCCCGGTTCCAATGAGCGAAGGCCGGGCCACTCCATTCCAGACAATCGATCTCCACTCGCTCTAGTCCAAGTTCCTCGAAGAGACTCGCGAGAACCGCCTCGGCTGAGGCAGGTGCATGGTACGCCGCATAGATCAGGTTCACACCAAGAATGCCCACCGCTTCCTGCTGCTGCACGTTGCTGGGATCCATCAGGTTTATGTGCAGGACAATGTCGCTTGGCGCGTCGCCGGGCTGCCGAAGAAAGCGCAATCCCACCCACCCGTGACAGTCATTGGTTCCTGCATAGTTCCGCGCAGAGATCGTGTCTACAAACGCGAAAAATCTGGTATCGGCTCCACGGGTGGACTGTAGCTGCGCCAGCAGCTGCTTCCACTCACTCTCCAGCATCGCTTGCAGGCGCGGCTTGGAAACATAGCGAGTTCCGGCCCCGTAGATCTGGTCGCTTACCTCCTTGTCATAAGCAGAGATCGTCTTCGCAACCGTGCCGGAGGCGCCGCCCACACGCAGAAACCAGCGTGCCACCTCCTGTCCCGCGCCGATTTCGGCAAACGATCCAAAGATCGTCTCGTCAAGATTAAGGGTTAGCGCTTTTTGATGGGCGTCGTATTTTTCGTTTTCGGGCATGGTCCCTCACTGTCCGTAGACTGTATCACTCTGGATCGCGTCAAAGGGGGCTTTGGACTAGTGTGTGACTAAGGACAAGTAAACCCCGAGTATCGATTAGACTGCGATACTGTCTGCGCTCGCCGGCTCTTACGAATATGACTATTGCTGCATACCCAGATCGGCCAGCAGCTTGGGATTGGCCTCGCCGCTGATCAGCAGATTATGGCAGAGTGAGCAGTCGTTGCTGATACTTGCTCCGGCCTTGGTGTTATGACTTCCGTCGTGGCAGCGGAAGCAGCCCGGGTAGTCGTTGTGGCCGAGGTTGTTCGGGTGAGTGCCCCACTTCACATTCATGAACGGGAATACGTTGTTGTCGTAGATGGTCGCTAGAGTCTTGGCTGCCTGGTCGATCTGCGCACGCTGGCCGCTCCACACGGCTGGATATTGCGACTGATAATAGTTTTCGAGCCCGGTAGTGATCTTCTCTCGCGCTTCCTCCTGCGAAGCGTAGGTCGCCTTCAGTAGCGTCAGCCCTTCTTTATGAACAAACGGCAGTGACGCATTTGGGCTGCCTTGCGCCATGTGGCGATTGAGCGCCTCTTCGGGTGTGGTGAAGGAGTGAGCGGCGCGGTTGTGGCAATCGATGCAGTCCATGGTGCGCTTCTGCCCGGTCACCGGCCCCTTCTGGTCTGTAGAGAGAAACTCCGTCGTCGAGCCATCGTCATTGGTCTTGCTCACCCAGGGAATCGTCTGGTGGGTCGAGTCGGTGGCGATGTACTCCATGTGGGCCATGTGAGCGCCGTGGATGCCGCTCAGGTGAGAAAAGGAATCGCGGCCGCCAACGTGAACTAAGGTCAGCGAGTGGGTGACGGCATTCTTTTCGTCATCACCGTACGCCGCCGACACCACTAACTTGTCACCGATATATCGGCTCGGATTATGGCAATGGAGACAGGTGTCCCTGGCTTCGGGAATCCTGTCCTCCTGCAGTATCGGCTTTGGATAACTATTCGTCAGAACCGCCAGGAGCTGCTTGGTGCCGTTAGCCTTGGCATTCACAAACCCCTGCACGCCAGGGGTGATGTGGCACTCAGTGCAGGCTACGCCGCCGTGCGAGGAGACGTGATATGCCTTCCACTCCGGTTCCATCACGTGGCACGAGGTACCGCAGAAAGAGGGAGTGTCCATATAAGCGACGCCGCGATAGCTGGACGTCCCGACGATAACGAAGTTGATGAAGGTTGCGACCACCACAAAAACGACGCCGCGCCGAAATACCGGATCGCGCAGGTTGATCTCGGGAAAGTTCGCAGGAATCTTACCGGCGGCAGCGAGCGAACGCTTCCGGAAGAATATCCCAATCGGAATCAGAATCAGGCCCAGAATGAACAGGCCGGGAAGAATCAGATCGAAAAGAATGCCGAGATAGGGATTCGCGGAACCGCCGTGGCCGAAGAACTCAACGACCCAAAAGCCAAGCAGAGTGAAGGCGGAGGCGCTGGTGAGCGCTCCGCCAATCAAGCTGACGGGATTATTGCCGTAAAAGAGGAGCGGCCTTAGCCGGCCCTGGCTTTGTTGCCCCGGTTCCGCCATCCGCGCCCCTGTTATTTCTGCAATGTACGAATGTAAGCGACGACGTCTTTAATCTGCGCGTCAGTCAGCTTGCCGGCGTAAGCCGGCATCTTGCCTTTGCCCTTCTTGGTGTCCGCGATCAGATCGTCGTCGGACGCGCTGACGATATCCGGCGATTTGAAGGGCAGGGCTTTCATGGATTTTCCGGCCGGCGTATTACCCGAGCCGTCCGCTCCGTGGCAGGAGGCGCATTTGGCCTTGTAGGTGGCGGCTCCAGCGTCTTGTGCGTGACTGACGGCGGCTCCCGATACTGCAATGGCGCCGACGAGTGCAACTCCGATTAAATGCCTCACGGTTCAATCTCCTTCATTACGATTTGGAACTGCCAGATAACTCTACCCCTAAAACTGGTAGTTGACTGCAAGCGTCCATATGTTGCTGTTGAAGTTTCGCGGGAGGGTCGGCCCAACGGGCGTTCCCTCACCATAGCCGTAGTAGTTGTACTCCCCCCGCCACTGCCAGTTTGGCGCAATATCGACAACCACTTTCGCATAAGGCGACTGGTACCAGGATTGGAGCGACCCCGGCACCTGGCGAGCGTTGATCACCTGGGTACTCCCGTTCACAGTGGTCGTGCGATAGCCGCCATTCAGATGCACTCGTTTGACCGGCGTAAACATAAAGCCGACCGAGCCATACTGGACGGGGGCGTTGTAGTAGCCGGTGCTCAGGTAGGGCGTACCGGCGTCCACACAAACGGGTGGCGCCACGCCCGCCGTGGGCAGAGCCGGGGTTGCGGCATAGCACTCAATTACGCTCGAATAGGCGTCGTCATAGCCGTAGTTCAGGTCGAGCGACCATCGTTCGCCCGGAGCGATGACGCTCCCAAACGAGTAATTTCGATTGTGGGCCAGGTAATTGACTGTTTCGACATTGTCGCGCTGTTCCAGAATATTGACAGCGCCCGAGAAGGTAAGCCAGTTGCGCGGTTTATAGGTCGACCGGACGACGTAATGCTGAAGCTGGCGCGGGCTGATGCGGGTGTACGATCTGTCAGCGTACATGGCTTCGACATTCAGGTTGACCCGCCACTCCGGCGTGGGACGAAGCGCGGCCCCGAAGAGTCCCCAATCCTCATGAATCGGAATGATGTCGCTATCCGTTTGGCCGATCAGGCGGGAGCGATAGCGGAAACCGACGGACATGCTGGCGCGGGCAGTTGCATCCCAGGCGACCACGAAGGTGTTGGCTTTGGTCTTCTGATTGAGGAACTGGGAATCGGTTGTTGTGGTTGTGGTGGTCGCACCCGGAGGAGCAAGTAGAGTTGTTCCAGCGTAATCGGTCTCGGTATAAGTGTTGTGCCCCGGCGTCGTGAAGTCCCAATAACTGAAGAGATTCGTAGCCGAGATCTTTGGGGTGATCTGCCAGGTAACAGCGAAGTCGCCATTCACATTGATGCGCTGGGCCTTGGATGAACCCGTGATCAGCGTCTGACGGACCCCCGATTTAGACACCAGGCCATTAAACAGCTCGTAATAATTGTTGACCGTGCTGTTGGCTCCCGTATAGAGCAATCTTCCGTTCATGGTGAAGTGGGGCAGAGAGGCGCTCTGGAAGAGCAGTCGCTCGGTAGGGAAGATCGACCGCGTGGGTGCGTACCGATCATAGGAAAGGAAGGAGTTGCAGGTCGGATCTACCGTTCCGTCGGCTAGAAAAGGGGCGGCGCAGGGCGTCTTCCATACCGAAGAAAGCTCCACACCCAGGCTCACGGGCGTGCCGTTGGCGAGTTGATAGTTCAAGCCGGTGAGCTGCCAACTGGTATCGCCCTTGTATTGGGTCACGAATTGGTCGTAGCTGAGAACCGTCTTCGGGTTCAGCTTCCAGTCGACGCCAGCGTCATAATTATTCGTAAGGTTTTGCCAATCCTGGGTGAGCAACGCATCCGTGCCTACGTGAATCGTGCTGAAAGTGGGGCCTTCATTGATGTTGCGGTAGTAGGAAAAGCGGACGCTGATCGGCGATAGCGGAGCAATGGTCAGCGCGAGGTCAGTCATTCGCCGCACCGTGTTGTAGAGGTGGGGCGACTGCAAGCTTGGTACGAACGGGTTCGCCTCCGGAGGTATCAGAGGGTTGGCCAGGAGCTCGTAATCGAAGTACTGCCTGTAGCGGCGAAAATTCCCCCGAAAGTCATAGATCTTCCCTTTGGAGAAATTCAAGATGGTGACGTCGATCGGATCGCCGCCGTAACCGAAGCTGCTCGTGAACAGGTGGTCGAACAGCAGCGCTTTGGAGGGATCGACCGCCCGCATATCCAGAGACTGGTCCAGTATGCGCGGCCCGGACTGAAGGTTGACCATCGAGTCGTAGACCGATTCGTTCCCGTATTGCTCCACAATGCGGCCACCGAAATCGATCGACTGGTGGATGGTGTATCCGTATCGAACATTGTCGCCGGGGGTGGGCGGAGTATCGTTGGGTGTCGGGGCAGACGGCGTGGTTGTGGGTGGCGGCGTGGTTGCCTGTGCGACAGCGAGCGTAGCGGCGCCTAACCCCAACGCAATGGCCATTCCAGAGGCAAAACGGGACAGTCTGAGCAGGAGCGGCGGTAAAGTGAACGCGCTGATCATTCTTGTCCCCCTCTACTTGAAGTAACTGCTGTCCGCATTGGAGCCATGTATCTGAACATGGCAAACCGTGCAGGCCTGGTATTGATTGGCCTGGTTATGGAACGAGGGTGTGCCCGGCGCATTGAAGTTCATCGACGCGGTATGGCACTGCATGCACAGCGAGTTGACATTGTTACGGGTTAGTAAACGCGCGTTGATCGATCCGTGTGGGGTATGGCAGGAGACGCAGCCATCGATCTTCACGGGCGGATGCTCATAGACAAAGGGCCCCGCGGTCTCGGCATGGCATTTCACGCAGACTGCGTTCTGGTCGGCACTGCTCTTCAGTAGATTGGTCTTAAAGGTACCGTGCGGATTGTGACAATCCGTGCACTGCATAAGTCCTTCGTTCACCTTGTGATGGAACGGCTCTTCGAAGGCACCTTTGACGTCGGTGTGGCAGCCGTAGCAGAGCTTCGGCTGGGCAACCTTAAGCAGTTCCGTTTCGGCCACGGAATTGTGCACGCTGTGGCAGCCGGTGCAACTGACCTTGGCCTCACCATGGGCGGTACGCTCAAAGTTGGGGTGGGCCGCGGCGTGGCAGCCGAGACAGGTAGTGTCTATCTGCTTGGCGGAGAGCTTTGAGAACTGAAGGATCTTTGTTACGTCGCCGCCGCCATCGACGTGCTCCTTGCCGGGACCATGGCATGCTTCGCACGTCACTCCACTTCCCCCGTGGGTGAGGGCAAGTTTCCAGTGGGGGTTTGAGCTGAATTTCTTGGCGACGTCTTCGTGGCAGGCGGCGCATGTCTCTGCTCCGACGAAATCCGCAGGATTCGCTGCCGTTTTCGAGGATGGCAGCGCGGTCTGTGCGTGGACTTCACCACCCGCCTGTGCCCGGGCAAAGGAACTGCCTGCGCTGAGCAGTGCAAGTATGGCTACGATACCGAGATAACGCCGCATGCTTACATGGCCTCAGGTGGTGGTCGCGAATAGCATGACTAATGCTGCCTTTACGTCCCAACTTACTATTCCGGGGAGGTCACATACGGGAACATAGTACCATGCCAGGCAAATCGGCTGTGATGCTCGTCACAAAGGACTAAAGGGTCTGTCGCCCTGACGACATACTCTGTGTTGCAAAGCAGCATTTCCGATTGTGACTATGTCTTCAGGCTGGCATGAACGACCATGCAGGCAACGGCGCACGAGGCCACCCGCGACTCCGGCAAATCGGCTCGACTGGTCAGGATGATTGGTACTTTCGCGCCGACGACAATTCCCGCCAGGCGCGCGCCACCCAGGTATTCCAACTGTTTGGCGAGCATGTTGCCGGACTCGAGATCAGGCACGAGCAGGATGTCGGCTTCACCGGCGACCGGCGACTTTAGCTTTTTCACGATGGCGGCATCTTTGCTCACCGCAGTATCGAAGGCCAGGGGCCCGTCAAGAATCGCGCCCGTTATCTGGCCCCGGTCAGACATCTTGCACAGCGCGGCTGCGTCGAGGGTAGAAATGATCTTTGGATTCACGGTCTCAATGGCCGACATAATCGCGACTTTGGGTTCAGGCACGCCAAGCACATGGGCGAGATCGATCGCATTTTGCACGATATCGATCTTGTCCTCCAGATTGGGATAGATATTGATCGCGGCATCGGTGATCAAGAGGGCACGGTCGTAAAGCGGAGCTTCCAGGATAAACACATGGCTGATTCGGCGAGCGGTCCTCAGGCCGCCCTCTCTCTGCAGGACGTACTTCATCAGCAGGTCGGTATGCAGACTGCCCTTCATCAGTGCCAGCGCGGCACCCGAGCGGCAGAGTTCCGTGCATCGGATCGCAGCCTCCTGCTCCGAAGAGACATCTTCGATGTCATAGGGAGCAAGGTTAAGACCAAGTCCGGCGGCGATGGCGAGAATCTCGCGTTCCGGGCCAACCAGTTTCGGCTTGATCAGGCCGGCCTCGGCGGCCTCGATCGCGCCGGCGAGAGATACTTCGCTGCACGGCCAGCAAACCGCGACCGGGATCGGCTCGCGCTTCTGGCACTCGCGGATCAGCAAGACAAAAAGATCGGGAGTTTGCGATCCGGGCAGATGGCCCCGCGCGTTGGACAGACTGCCCTGCGCTATGGAATCCATCAATCCTCCTTCTCACCAACATGCTGCCTGTAGTGAAAGTTTACCTTGACTCCGGTCACGGCCGATCAGGCCAGGTGTCAATCGAAAGACCCTGTGAAGCTATTTGAGATCGCAGAGAGCGCGCAATTAGGCAGCGGTATGCTCCGCTCTAGCCTCTTCTGCTCACGATTTTCTCGCCAGAGGAGCTGATAATGCGCGTCATCAAGGTTGTGTTTTGAGTTTCCACTAGCCGACATCCTCATCCTATTAGTGGCGATTAAAAAGGCATTAAACGGAATTTGAAAATCACGCTAAGAAGGAGAAGACAATGACCCACTTTAACTTGCGTATAATCGGGATCGCCGCCGGTCGGTCGATCATCGGAGAGGCGGGGCCAAGTAGCCTGATGTTCACACCTTCAGGCACAGCATTCAGGATGGGTTCAACGTCCTGCGGCTCCCAATGGGTCAGTCACTGTTAGTTTTGTCAGTAATTGATGCCGGATTGCCCTGTTACGCCGGGAGCTGGTAATCGATTCTTGAGTAAGCGTCCGGCGAGCGGTTGGCTCCCAACGGCCGGCGGGTGAAGGAAGCGAGAAAGCTATGTCGCCGTCTAAGGAAGAGAAACTCCCCCCCTTCTCGTACGTTGAAGTGACCGAACAGAAACGTCTGAACGAGGCCCGTGAGAAAGGCATTCCCTGGAAGAAGTGGGGGCCGTACCTCAGCGAGCGCCAATGGGGCACAGTACGTGAAGACTACAGCGCCGATGGCAACGCCTGGGATTATTTCACTCACGACCAGTCTCGATCCCGCGCCTATCGCTGGGGTGAGGATGGAATGGCCGGCATCTCTGACGACAAACAGCAGCTTTGCTTGGCGCTGGCGCTGTGGAACGGCCGCGACCCGATTCTGAAGGAACGCATGTTCGGTCTGACGAACAGCGAGGCCAACCACGGCGAAGACGTCAAAGAGTACTACTTTTATCTCGACAGCACGCCGACACACTCGTACATGAAGTATTTGTACAAGTACCCGCAAGGGGAGTACCCCTATCGCGATCTGATAGAAACCAACCGGCGCCGCTCCCGCGAAGAGTTGGAGTACGAGCTTCTCGACACGGGCATCTTCGACGAGGACCGATATTTCGACGTCTTTGTCGAGTATGCCAAGGCTTACCCGGAAGACACCCTCGTTCGGATCTCTGTCCACAATCGGGGTCCGGAGACGGCCCAGATCCACGTCCTTCCCACGTTGTGGTTTCGGAATACCTGGACATGGGAAGAAGACGAGCAGAAGCCCGCGATGAGCCAGGTTGATGGGGGAGGGATCCAAGCGTCCCATCCTTCGCTCGGCGACTACATCTTGCAGTGCGAAAGCGCGCCGGAACTGCTCTTCACCGAGAACGAATCGAATGCGGAGCGCCTCTGGGGACAGCCCAATCCTTCGCCATACGTCAAAGACGCCTTTCATCGATACGTCATCGCTGGCGAAAGCGATGCAGTCAACCCGGCGAAGACAGGAACCAAGGCTGCAGCTCACTATCTGCTTGAAGTTCCAGCGGGCGGAAGCAAGGTGGTGCGTTTGCGGCTGAGCGCCAAGCCCGGGAGCGACGCATTCGATACCTTTGATCAGATCTTCGAAAGCCGCCTCGCCGATGCAAACGAGTTTTATGAACGGATTACTCCGCGGCAACTGAGCGAGGACGAACGTCGCGTCCATCGTCAGGCGCTCGCCGGAATGCTGTGGACCAAGCAGTATTACTATTTCGATCTCGACAGATGGCTGACGGAGCATAACGCTCACCCCATGGTGGGATCCGGCCAGGGAGTCGCCCGCAACTCCGACTGGTTCCACATGCTGAATAGCGACATCATCTCCATGCCCGACAAGTGGGAATATCCCTGGTACGCGGCGTGGGACCTGGCTTTTCATACGCTCGCGCTATCGCTGGTGGACTTCGACTTCGCCAAGGAACAGCTCCTGCTGATGTTGAGGAACCTGTATGCCCATCCCAATGGGCAGATCCCGGCTTATGAATGGAACTTCGGCGATGTAAACCCTCCCGTACACGCCTGGGCGACGATCTTTCTTTACAGAATTGAATCAGAGCTCGGACGGGCCGACCTTCGCTTCCTCGAGCGCTCCTTCCAGGGACTGATGCTGAATTTCAACTGGTGGGTTAACCGCAAGGATCCAGAAGGACGCAACGTGTTTGCGGGCGGATTCCTCGGGCTCGACAACATCGGCATCTTCGACCGGAGCGCTCCTCTACCGACGGGCGGGTATCTGGACCAGGCCGACGGCACCGCCTGGATGGCGTTCTATTGCCTGTGCATGCTGGAGATTGCGATCATCCTGACCGAGTATGACCAGATGTATGAAGAGATCGCCTACCGGTTCCTTGAGCATTTCGTCTGGATCACTTATGCCATGGATCGTATCGGCGAGAACCATGACGAGATGTGGGACACCGCGGACGGGTTCTTCTACGATCTGCTTCATCTCCCAAATGGCGATGCCGTACGTATGAAGATCCGCTCCATGGTTGGACTGCTGCCGCTCGCCGCCGCCGCCGTCTTCGAGCCTGGCACGTTTAAGCATCATCCGCGCATCATTGAATTGGTCGAATTATTCCGCAAGCGCCACCCCGAAGTTCTGGAAAAGATCTCGATAGCAGATAACAGTTTCCTCGGGTATGGCGAACGAAGGATGGTCTCAGTCTGCAATAAGGAAAAGCTACAGCGCATTCTCGGCTATATGCTCGATGAAAACGAATTCCTCAGCTCCTATGGCATTCGCTCTCTGTCGAAGTATCATCTCGAGCACCCGTTCGTACTTAACGTCGGTGGACAAGAGCATAAGGTGCAGTACCTTCCCGCTGAATCGAATACCGGGATGTTTGGCGGCAACTCCAACTGGCGCGGGCCGATATGGATGCCGGTAAATGGGCTGATCATACGCGGCTTGATGTCGATGTATCCGTTCTATGGAGATGATTTCAAGGTTGAATGCCCGACCGGTTCGGGAAATTACATGACGCTGTATGACGTGGCGAAAGAGATCGGCCGCCGAAACGCGAGCATCTTTCTCCGTGACGGCAACGGTCAACGCCCGGTCTATGGAGGCACGAAGAAATTTCAGGACGATCCTCACTGGCGGGAGTACATCCTGTTCTACGAGTACTTCCATGGCGACAACGGCGCCGGGTTGGGCGCCAGCCATCAGACGGGGTGGACAGGGTTGGTCGCCCGGACTCTTGATTTGTTCGCGCGCCTGAAGCCGGAAGACGTGTTGCGGGCTAGCAAAGGTGTGATGGCGGAGCTGACTCGAGATCAAGTTGCGGGGCAGAGGAGTGAATAGCTAAGGGCCGGAATTTTATGGGCGGTTCACTACCGCTCTAAGGCCGCTGTTGATGAACGATCTCTTTGACGAATGGTCTCACCGCGGAATCAGGAAGGCGATGCGCCGATGCCAAATTGGGCACCCTCCTACCAGAAAGAATGGCTGCGGCCTGATGTGATTGCCGGTTTGACCACCGCTGCGGTGGTCAAACCCAAAGCCATGGCCTATGCAACGATCGCCGGCCTGCCGGTACAGGTGGAGCCCTATGCCGCTTTTCTACCCATGGTCATCTACGCCGTGCTGGGCACCTCACGGGTCCTCAGCGTAAGCACGACCACCACGCTCGCGATATTGGCGGCTGCCGATCTCGGTGGGGCTGTCCCGAAGGGCGACCCTGCTTCCCTGTTGGCTGCGTCCGCCACCCTCGGCAGGGGCGCTCGAATGCATACATCAAATGCCTTGCTCTAACGCTTCCGGACTTTCCAGCCACGCAAGGAAGAGTTTATAGCCGACCGATAGAACGATGGCGCCGACGAAAAGGCCGATGATGCCCATCGCGATGAATCCGCCGATCGCTCCCAGAAAGACGACTGCTATCGGAACGGCCGCGCCCCGCCCCAGCAACAAAGGCTTCAACACGTTGTCGATGAGCGCGACAAAGATGCACCAGACCAGAAACAGGACTGCCTTCGTTGTGCCGGCGATCGCAAACATATAGATAACGGCGGGAACCAGGACGAGGGCTCCTGCCTGAAGCACGGCGGCGAAGAGGAAGATCAACGTCCACAATCCGGCGCCGGGCAGTCCGCCTATCAGGAAGCCGAGACTGGCGAGAACCGTCTGAATGACAGCCACACCGAGAATTCCGTTGGTTACACTCCGTATCGTGGATCCGGCGAGCTCCTCGAACTCCGGACCGCGGTCACCCAACAGGCGATTGGACAGCGAACGAGTAGCGGTCGCGCAACCTGAGGCATTTGCAAGCAGAACTGCTGTTACCAGAATGGAGAGCACGAATTGCAGCACGGTGAAGGCAAATCCGGCGGACGCGGCGAGAACCCCGGGGAGAAGGGTCGCGATTTTTGGAGCCAGACTTTGCAACAGGCCGGTCAAATCTGTAGAAGCCTTATTCCACAGCTTCTGTACAGGTGCGCCGATTATGGGCCAAGTTCCGACATTGTCAGGCGGAGGTGGGATAGCAAAGGTTCCGTCCTTGATGTGGACAGTCAGTGTTTGAAAACCTCCAACCATCGTGTCCGCCAGCATCGCAATCGGCACAATCAGTATCGCCAGAAAAAGCAAGGCGAAAAGAACAGCGGCCAGCTTTCCACGCCCTCCCACCTTGCTCCGCAACCATCGGTACGCAGGGAACACGGCAATCGCAATAATGATGCCCCAGGCAACCAGGGGGAGGAAGGGGAGGAGGATCATGAGGCACGCGGCGGTAAGCAACAAAACCAGGCCAACGTGGATGGTGACCTCGAGGGCGCGACGGATGTGTTCTTTATGTTGCGTCGACTGTTCCGTTGTCATGCGAGAGTCCTCCTGGGAAATGCGGATGAGACCCAAATCCAACTTCAGCCGGACTTCCTCATTGGTCCTCGACAGGAGTCCAGGATTTGTCGGGATTAAAGAGTTCCATCTTTTGGAATTCGTCGAGCGTCCCGGTCCCGAAATCCTTCTGATAGACAACGCCATCGTTGCTGACGATGAAGGTCTTTACTCCGGTGACACGGTATTCGGCCGGTGCTGCCACCAGGGCAAAACCCCCGATCATCACGCCCTTAATTACATAGTCGAGCTTGCCCAGCGGCGCATCAGGACCCTGCCCCTTGAGAACCTTGAAATAGTAGCCGTGATACGGCTCTTCCTTGCTCGAATAGCCCTCAACGATCGCCTTCGCAATGTCCTCGCCGATGGGACCGCCCCACGTCCCGTCCGCGTTTTGCCACGCCAGACCATCCTGGGTCCCTGGAGTGCTGATAATCCGCTGCGCGTATTGGCTCACGGAATAGCCTTGGCGCGGCTTCATCGAATACTCCTCTTGAGCCTCGACATAGCCGCCGCAGATTTGAATCGCGTCTAGCTCGTTTGAGCCTATGCGCCGGTACAGCAACTCCCGCTTACCTGCTCTTGTGTCGAAGTACCACTTGCTTCCTGTCTTGGCCAGGGGCACCGGCATCGGCCAATTTTCGTTGCCCACAAGGAGAACTGCGCGGCGTCCGGTCTTCGGATCAACGGAAATCTCCATCTTTTCCTTCGCCTCTGCGACAAAAGACTCTGCCCGGTTCTTGTCCTGCACAGCATCGTCAGTAGAGTAAATCTCTCTGCCGTGATGCCCAAATATCTTGGCTAGTTCAGTCGTATCGAAGTCGCCGGCCGCCTTCAGAACTGCATCCACCGCCGCTTGCGGGCTGTCGAACAACTCCGCTCCATCAGACGGCGATACGACCTCAGTTGACGCTGTCTTCTCCGTTGTAGTCGCCGCCTGCTGTGCGGGAGCCTGCTGCGCGAGAACGACCGGCATAGACATAGACGTCCATGCGACAACTCCGGCAAGCAGGGCCAATCCAGTGAGAACTTTCTTATGAGCTGTTGGCATCATCTTCGTGCTCCTGTAGTCGTCCCTCATCGCGTCACCTGCGCCGTCCGCCGCCACCACGCGAGCCACCGCCTCCGCGCGATCCCATGCTCGAAGCGCCGCGGCTGCTGCTCGCCCGGGCGCTGGATCCATTGAAGCTGCCGCCACCGCCACCTCCGAAGCCGCCGCGGTTTCCGGCATTACTGTTCGAGAGATTACGGCCGCCGATACTATTCGCTCCGCCCGCTCTGCCGCGATTGCCGGCTCCGCCAACCCCTCCGGCTCCGCCGACACCTCCTCGACCGCCGGCACCTCCAGCTCCACCAACCCCGCCTGCACCGCCACGGTTGGAGCCGACATTACCGCCTTGGCGCCCGATCTGGTTCTTCGCACCGGCCTGACGATTGGCCAGCGAGTCCCCACGAGCCGAGCCACCAAACCGGTCTGCCGTAGCCCGGTTTCCATACGGAGCGCCGCCGCGATGTTGTGGGTTGTGCTGCCATTGCGTCGGCCGGTTTCCGCCAGCGCCACCAACTCCGCCCACACCGCCAGCTCCACCAACGCCCCCAGCACCGCCAACCCCTCCCGCACCGCCTACACCACCTACACCTCCGGCGCCGCCGACGCCCCCAGCACCGCCGACGCCTCCGCGGGAGGGTTGTTGCGACGGGCGATTACCGCCGCCGTTGACCCGGTTTCCGCCGTTAATGTTTGTGTTGCGGTTGAAGTTATTGTTAATGGTGATGTCGTTGTGGCCACCCCAGCCGCAGCCATATCCCCAACCGCCGCCACCCCAGAACGCGCCCATGGCGACTCCGATGCCGAAAGATATTGCCATGCCGGCCGCGTAGTATCCCGGTGGCGGGTAGTAGATCGGCGGATAGGGGTATATCGGTGCTCCGTAAACCACCGTGGGATTGTAGGAGGGCACATACACAACTTGTGGATTGGCTTGTTCGACGACAATGACGGTCTTGCTCTCAACCGTCTTGGTTTCCACCTTCTGTTGTTCGTTGGACTTCAGATTTCCGGTCTCCTGGGCCTTCTTGCGCATGCGCTGCACAGCTTCCATAACGTCATTTTGCTGTGCCAGAAACGCATTGCCGAGGTCGGTAGTCCACTGGATATCGTCTGCCAGCCGCTTGACCAGGTCAGGTAACCCGGCGAGTTGCTGAACACTCGGATCCCAATCTTGCTTAGCCACAGCGTCGGCGAGAGCCTTGTCCTTTAACTTGGGATTCTTGGCCAGCCACTGCTGGAGCTGAATGATCTCAAGCGGATAGGTGGACGCAGCCAGCACCTGAGCGAGCATCGGGTCAGGAAAAAGGGCGATGGGCGCTACCAGGGAATCGAGCTGATCTGCAGGAATCGTTGCCGCCTGGTCCTGTGGCGCGGATGCCTGGGTCTGCGGCGGGGACTGCATAGCTACCAGGGAATCTCCTGGTACGAGGGCAATTGCACAGATAAGCCCCACCGCACGTCGCAATCCTAAAGTCAGCATTTTTGTTCTGGGGCTCATGCGTTGCTTCCCTCCGCGTGCTGTCAGAACCCTTATGGATTCCACCATTGCATCGGCAATTCTAGATCACCCGTACTCTTCGCGCATAGGTCGAAATCGACGGGTGCCCGGCAAGTCATGGTCGAATCTTAACAATAAGTCACGGATGCGCGGTGGGCACTCTGTTGGACTGGATGAAAACCGTACGTCCTGAGAGTCGACACTCGTGTGATATCTCCTTAGGATTTGGGGGTCACTGGCGGACAATAGGTGTCTGCCGCAGTCTCGATTCACCCGTATGCGTAAAAATGAACATAGAATCCCGAGGAGGGAGCAATGCAATTGAGAGCGACATCCCCAATCATCGATCCAAGCCCTGCCATCGAGATCAGTGGTGGTCAAAGCGCTCCGTTGGGTGCGACTCCGGTGGGAACCGGCGTGAACTTCAGCGTCTATTCGCGCGACGCGTCCTCCGTTGAGCTGCTCCTTTTCGACAGAGAAGACGACGCTCAGCCTGCACGAGTGATCTGTCTCGATCCGTTTCTCAACCGTACCTATCACTACTGGCACGTTTTTGTTCCTGGAGTGCAGTCGGGGCAGATCTACGGGTATCGAGTTCATGGGCCATTCGATCCAGCGGGAGGGATGCGTTTTGATGGTTCCAAGGTCATCCTCGACCCATACGGTCGGGGAGTTGTTGTTCCAAAAACCTTCTCCCGTGAGGAAGCGCACAAGACCGGCGACAACGCCGCGACTGCGATGAAGAGCGTGGTGGTGGACTCAAGTCTGTATGACTGGGAGGGCGACGCGCCGCTGGCTCGTCCTACTTCGCGAACGATCATCTACGAGATGCACGTGAAAGGCTTCACCCGGCATCCCAACTCAGGCGTCGACGACGAGACGCGAGGCACGTATCGCGGGCTCATCGAAAAGATTCCATATCTTCAAGACCTCGGCATCACCGCGGTTGAACTGCTTCCAGTATTTCACTTCGATGTTCAGGACTGTCCTCCGGGGCGTGTCAACTATTGGGGCTATGCGCCGATCTCTTTCTTTGCGCCGCATCAGGCATATAGTTCGCGCCGAGATCCCCTCGGCCCGGCGAACGAGTTTCGCGATATGGTCAAGGCGCTGCACCGCGCGGGGATTGAAGTGATCCTGGATGTTGTCTTCAATCACACCGCAGAAGGCGATCAAAACGGCCCCACCCTCTGCTTTCGAGGGTTCGATAACAACGCTTATTACGTTCTCGAGCAGGACCGCTCACGCTACGCAAACTATAGCGGAACTGGAAACACGCTCAACGCCAATCATCCGATCGTACGGCGGCTGATCGTCGACAGCATCCGCTATTGGGTAGAAGAGATGCACGTCGATGGTTTCCGCTTCGATCTTGCGTCAATTCTCGCGCGCGATTCGCGCGGCCACGTCCTGGCGAATCCGCCGGTGCTTTGGGATATTGAGTCCGATCCAGCGCTCGCGGGAACGAAAATGATTGCCGAAGCCTGGGATGCTGCTGGGCTCTATCAAGTGGGCAGTTTCGTCGGAGATAGCTGGCGGGAGTGGAATGGGCGATTCCGTGATGACGTGCGCGGCTTCTTCCGCGGCGAGGAAGGCTCGTTGCGGCGCTTTGCCGACCGAGTGCTTGGCAGCCACGAGATCTACAGCCACAAAGAGCGCGAAGCGGAACAGAGCGTAAACTTCGTGACCTGCCACGATGGATTCACACTCAATGACCTGGTTTCTTATAACGAGAAACACAACGAGGCTAACGGCGAGAACAACAGAGACGGCGGAAACGACAACCAGAGCTGGAACTGCGGGGTGGAGGGCCCGACAGACGACCCGGCGATTGAGCAACTGCGGAACCGGCAGGTGAAGAATTTCCTGACCGTGACAATGCTGTCGCTCGGAATTCCAATGTTCGTGATGGGCGATGAAGTCCGTCGAACTCAGCTCGGCAACAACAATGCATATTGTCAGGACGCTGAACTGAACTGGTTCGATTGGTCTTTGCTCGAGAAACATGCCGACATCCATCGATTCGTCAAGTTGCTCATTGCGCGGCGGTTGCTGCGTGATGAAGGCCCAGAGCGTCAGCGCATGACACTGAATGAGCTGCTTGCCAACAGCGCGAAAGGCTGGCATGGGATCAAGCTGGATCAGCCTGACTGGAGCGACCATTTGCGCAGCGTTGCAGTGTACGGTGAGTTGATCAACGAGAAGATGCTTTTCTATTTCATCTTCAATGCCTATTGGGAGCCGCTGGTATTCGAACTGCCTAGCCCGCAAAACGGGAATTCCTGGCAACGGTGGATCGACACTTCCTTACCTACACCGCAGGACATCGCACCTTGGCAAGAATCCCCCTTCGTCGCCGAGCCGACATATAAGGCAGGGCCTCGATCAGTTGTTGTTCTCTGGGCTCACTCCGGCGAAAAACCGCTCGTAGGCTAAGCGTGTCTCCGCGGATGACCCAACCCCTGCCGGTCTTCGATGAGAGCCTGCTGTCTGTCTTCTATGTCCACGAAGGCTTTGCCGATCGCGGCGTCTAACCTCTGTTGATAGAGTTGAAGAGGCCTGTGGCGCTCCTGGGGCAAAGCTAGAATCAGGTCGCTGATCAAAGCCTTCATCCGGCGCATGACCTGCACGCTATTCCCGCCATAAAAGCGAATCTCCTCGAGTGACAGATCCAGGAAATCCTCCCATCTTGGACGCGGAATCACCAATCGGAGCCTGCCATTGGCATCGCGGGTAGCGTCAATCTCCAGCCGGCGTGAACCCAGGCGCCGGAGCAAATCTTCGATCTGATCGAGCGCCTGGACAGCTGTCGTTGGATCGTTTACGGCCGGGGAGAGCGCCCTGATCGCAATATCGACCAACAAACGAAGGGCGTACTTCGGGTCCTGTTCAAACGTCCTGTCCCCTCCCATCCCGAATGTTTGTCTCAATGCTTTCTCATCAATATGTTGAGTTCCTCCGTAAACGCGCAACAGAACGGTCCCCCCCACAACGAAGTCTCCGGCTGGTGAGGCGACCTCCACGATTCCCCCGGCTGCCGAGGACAGGGCGAGGAGAGTTTTCTCATCTAATCGCTGGATCGCACGAGGCCGTCCAATGTGAAACACAGTTTGGGTCTCAGGGTATGGTTCGAGTTCTTCCTTACTCGGAATAGCGATCGGGGCCTCCAGCGAGGAATACATGCTCTCGATCACGAGCCTCCCATGGTCCCCGGTGAGACTAAGCATCCGGCGGACTTGGAACATGGATATTCTGTCGACGAGCGCGACCAACATCCCCACGCTTGCCAACATGAGAATGACGACCAGCCATCCGCTAAAAAACGGAGTGTTACCGGAGTGGTTGCGATCCAGCCAGGCGATCGCGCCCAGGGCATAGAGGAAGGTGGCAGTGAAAACACCCAGGGAATGCCACAGCACGCGATCCCGGACGATCCAATGAACCAGCCGCGGAGAGTAAGCGATGGCACTGAACTGGACCATCACGAATGCCAGCGAAAAGACGACGCCCGTCAGCGCCATCATGCCGGACGCGATCGAAGAGTACATCACGACGGCTGCCACCGGGCTCATTCCAGAGTCAATCCTGGGCAGCCAGCGGTCTTCAAACCTCGGCAGAGCGAATGCCGTGAAGACCGCAATGACAGCATATGAAACGGGTATGCCCCAGTTGGGCAATTCCACTTTGCGACGCCACACGGCCATAAGATTCGCCCAGGCTATTCCCTTTGAATGATACGCATTTCATTTTAGAGGCATTGCCCTAAGGTCGGCGGAATTACAACCGGCACAGTGACAGCACGACCGGCGTTCGTATTGGGTTCTTGAAATGAGCTGTTGAGACAGGGATGATGCGGGAGTTGATTGGTGGACCTGATCGGGATCGAACCGATGACCTCTTCCATGCCATGGAAGCGCGCTCCCAGCTGCGCCACAGGCCCACAATGACCAACCTTTCTATTTTCGTTGAGTCGGCGCGGTTCGTCAAACCTCCGGAGCGGCGCTCGATCCTCTTCAGCGGCGAGCTGGGCGCCGATAGCGTTGCCGGCCAGTGGGATTTGTAGCCTGGTTGCCGCAGCGTGGGTGGAGTTCATTTTTTTGGGGAACTAAATCGGTTGTTGCCGGTGTCTAAGGAAATAGAGTGAGCGAGACACTCGGCCGCCGGCGGCGCAGTTTTCGCGTGTTGGAATCCATCGTTGAGGAGCGCCGGCGACAGGCGCCTCAGTGTCCTGTTAGTGTAAGGAGAGTTTCTTCATGCAAGCGGGAATCGCGTTGGGAAACCTAGCAGGGATTGCGGTCGTCAGACCGGAAGAAGCCGCCATTGTCGCGGAGCTGAAGGCCGGCTCCGAAGATGCCTTCGCGTGGCTCATCGCCACCTATCACCAGCCGCTCTATAGCCTGGTCGCCCGCACCATCCCCGATCCCGCAGACGCCGCCGACCTTACGCAAGAGATCTTCATCAAGATATTCCGCGGCATTGGCGGATTTCATGGCGACGCCAGCCTGCGCACCTGGATCTACCGGATCGCGCTGCATGAGGCGTTGAATGGCCGCCGGTGGTGGAGCCGCCACAAACGCCGCGAGGTCACGATCGAGGCGGAGTCGGAAGAGTTCGACGAGGGCCAGCCACTGAGCTACAAAGAGACGCTGGTTGACCGCCAGCTTTCTCCCTTCGATTTTGCTGCTCAACAACAGATTCGCCAGCATGTTGAGGGGCAGCTGCGGCTGGTTTCGGAGCCATTCCGCACCGTCGTGGTTCTGCGAGACATCGAAGGATTCACCTACGAGGAGATTGCCGAGATCCTGAACGTCAATCTCGGGACCATCAAATCCAGGCTGATGCGTGGCCGGGTCCAGTTGAAGACGTTGCTGACGCCCTTTGCAGAGGCGGCATCGAAGCCCCCGGCGCGGGTCGCGTCCCGGACCGAGAGCGGGCTGCACGGTTTCGACGGTCTTGCGGTTGAGGAGGCACGATGAGCGGCGGCGAGGTTGTCTGCACGAGAATCCAGGCGCAGTTCTCCGGTTATCTCGATGGCGCGGTGACGGGTGTGGCCATGCAGGGAATCGCCTCGCATTTGCGCGATTGCGCGGCGTGCGCGGCGGAGTTTGAGAGTCTGCGTTCGACCCAGGTTGCTCTCGCGTCTCTGGCCCCGCTGAAGGCGCCTGACGATCTCGCCTTGCGGCTCCGTGTTGCGATTTCAAAGGAGCGCGCCCGCACACCTCGGAATCTTTTGCCTGCGCTAAAGGTGCGCTGGCAGAATACCTTCGCTCCGTTACTGCTGCAGGCCTCTGCGGGTTTTGCCAGCACGGTGTTGCTGATGGGCACGGTGGCGCTGCTCATCGGCATGTTCGCCCAGCCGGAGCCGCTGGCGGCCCGGGATGTTCCGCTGGGGATGGCTTCGAATCCTCACTTTCTATACAATTCGGTCGAACCCGAGGCAGTTCCGATCGGTGGACGCGACAATCCCGTAATCGTTGAGGCCTATATCAACGGCGGGGGACGAGTTTACGATTACCACATCGTGTCCGGACCCAACGATGCCGGTACGCGTTCTACGCTTGAGAACCTGTTGCTCTTTAGCGTTTTTGAGCCGGCACGGGTCTTTGGCCAGCCGGTGCGTGGACTTGCGGTGTTGTCCTTCACCGGCGTCTCGGTTCGCGCCTAAGAACGGCGCGACATGGGCGAGCTGCGAGAAAATTAGGGGAGAGGAATGGAAGGCCTTATGAAAGGCAAGAGCAGGATCAGACTAGCAGTCATTTTTCTTTCCCTCGTCGCCGCTGTCGGCATCGTTTGGACCCAATTTCAATCCCACGCGGCAGGCGGATGGTACATGGCATTTCTACCTCTCGCGGCAGGCTTCGGCTTCGTTTGCGCGGAAGTGGCGGATCGCGCTTAGGCCAATCGCCTAAAAATGAAGAGTCGACGTTTCGTGGACTGAAATAACGTAACTGCCGGGCCTTCTTTCGCATCGAAAAAGACATGGCTCCCCAAACGACAATCAATCTTGAAAATATTGCTGCGCAGGGCGGAACCTTTACGCTCGGCGGCGACCTCACCGTCAATCGCCTGGGATTCGGCGCAATGCGCATCACCGGCGTGGGAATCTGGGGCGAACCGAAGGACCATGATGAGGCAGTCCGCGTTCTGCGCCGCGCTATCGATCTCGGGGTCAATCTTATCGATACCGCCGATGCCTACGGCCCCGAGGTCAGCGAACGGCTGATCGCGGAGGCGCTGCACCCCTATCCCAAAGACCTGGTGATCGCCACCAAGGGCGGTCTCACCCGGCAGGGACCGAACAAGTGGCTGCCGGTGGGGCGTCCGGAATATCTGATCCAGTGCGTCGAGATGTCTCTGCGACGCCTCAAGGTGGAACGGATCGACCTGTGGCAACTTCACCGCATTGACTCCAAGGTGCCGCTTGAGGAGTCCCTGGGAGCCATTAAGGAGCTTCAGAAGCAGGGGAAGATTCGCCACGTCGGGCTGTCGGAGGTGAAACCGGCCGAGATTGTACGGGCGCGCAAGACAATCGAGATCGTCAGCGTGCAGAATCAGTTCAATATTGGTGACCGCAAGCATGACGACACGGTCGACTACTGCACGAAGCACAAGCTGGGCTTCATTCCCTGGTTCCCGGTGGCGGCTGGCAAGCTGGCCAATCCTGGCGGCCCACTCGATAGAGCGGCATCGCAGCACGGGGCGACCGTTTCGCAACTGGCGCTGGCCTGGCTGCTCCATCATTCGCCGGTGATGCTGCCGATTCCGGGCACCTCGTCGGTGAAGCATTTGGAAGAGAATACTGCCGCGGCTTCAGTTCATCTCAGCGATCAGGATTGGGGTGCGCTGGAGGCCGAGGCGGCGAAAGCCCGCTAGCTGCTCGATGCAGCCGGTCATTTATTAGCATGGATATTAGCATGGGGACGGGCATTGGCATGAGACTTGGCCGGCTGTGAACGGCGCGCCGCTGCGTGCCCATGCTTATGTTGCACCGGGGGCGGGAGGATGGCCGTTACCCTAGCTTCGGCGGCGCGCGGGCTGCTCGCATAGTTCGGATCGAACATCGCGATCACGGTAATCGCGCGGAGGGTGTAGCGCCTCGCCCATTGGCTGTCGATCAGCGCATCCTGTACGTTCTTCCAGTGCTCGGCGTCGGTGATGCTGCCGCCGTCCGGTTGTGAGAGGTCGGAGTGGCTGGTATCCCCGTTCAGTTCGCTCAGGAACTCGACGAACTCCTCTAGATTAATCCCCATCTGAAAGACCAGCTCGCTGAGCGCCATCTGCGCGGGTCCGCTGAGCTGGTCGAAGTTCCGGCAATAAGCCCTGGCGTTGACGACCGCCTGGATTGCCGAGATTCGGAGCAGCTGAGTCGCCTCCTCCTCGGTCAGTTGGGGCCGCAAAGTGTGAGAGCGGATTCTGCGGCGATAGCCTTTCGTTCCCCACGTATCCATATTGCGGTTGAAATCTTCGAGAATTTGACGCAACTGTTCCGGATCGAGACCCGCCGCCTGCCACAACTGCGCCGACGATGGCTCGAGGAATTGATTGGGGTTGAGCGGATCCCACTGCAGATGTTCGGTTGCGGCGACGTTGAGACTGAAGCCGGCCCCGATGAGCGGGAGTTCGGTATTCGGATCGGGATAAGCGGCTAGCACCCAGTCCTCGTGGTTCCGGTCGCGAAGAACATACATCAGGCTTTGCAGGTTGAACTTGATGTCGGCGTTCCGAAACTCCAGGAAGGGCTGCAAAGACGGCATCTGCTGGGCCGGGACTTCCGCGACTGATGGTGCGGCCTGTCCCGCAGCCACCGGGGCGAGGGCGGTCAGGCCAATTGCAAGCGTTGCTAAGAGGATGCCGCGGCGCCGGCCACTCATCAGGTCATTCGTTCGTTCGGGCATCCGGTCAGGCATCTCGTCCAAAATGCTGGCCGATCGAGCTCGAGGAGTGGTCGACATCCATGCAGCTAGAGTAGCCAATAATGCCTGGATCTGCGCAGGGACTCTGGCGTCGCCACCGGGCATCTACCCATTAATGGCTCGTGAATTAGCCGGTGACTCGTCGTGCAACAGCTATTTTGGGCTCTCCTCAAGGAGAGTGTAATTCGTCGAAACATACAGCCTTTATCGTTTACTCCCGCCCCATTTCGAAACTGCGTTCCACATAAGTAACACCACCCTTAAAAATTGCATTGACACGCGCTAGAGCATCTGGTTAGGATTCCTCTCCGTAGCCAGTAAACTGTTTTACTACCGGCTGAATGCCGCTGGAACGGGTGTTTTCATTTCTTTCACCTGCGCGGCGATGAAGAGTAAGTGCGTGTGTTTAATCAGGAAGTGCTGTACCAAAAGACTCGAAAATAGTTGTGCCGTTGCAACACTCCAGGGAGGTAAGAAACGCAATGATATCGAGAAATCGTCTCAATCCCACGTGGTTATTGTTGCCGCTATTGCTGGCAATAATGACTGTCGCCGCCCACGCACAACAGAACTCGGAAATCGTCGGAACCGTGACCGACAAACAGGGCGCCGTCGTTTCGGGCGCGAAAATTACGCTGACTCAGCCAAGCACCGGCTTGGTGAAGGAATCGACCAGCAACGAATCCGGCCTGTTTACCTTCCCGGGTTTGAACGTAGGAATCTACGATATCAAAATTGTAGCCACAGGGTTTCAGACGTATGTTTCCCAGGGGCTTCAGCTGAACGTTTCACAGACGCTGAGTGCGGACGCGCAGTTGACCGTGGGTGCGGTGAGCGAAACGGTCACCGTAGCGGCCAATGCGATCCAGGTGCAGGCCGACTCGAATGTGGTCAGTTCTCTGATCAGTGCCGACCAGATCACCAATCTGGCCACCGAGAATCGCAACTTTGCCGCTCTGGCTGCGCTTGGCCTGGGCGTCAGTTCGGCGCTCCCCTCAAACAACACGCCGACATCCGTCGCATCGAGCTTCACGATCAGCGTGAACGGCCTTCGCCAGAGCCACAACATCTGGCTGATCGACGGTGGCGAGGCTGATGACCGCGGTGGTGCTGGCGGCTCGAGCATCATGCCCTCGATGGACGCCATCGCCCAGTTCGAGACGCTGTCGAGCAACTATCCGCCGGACTACGGTATCTCCTCCGGCGCGACGATCACTGTGGGTATTAAGAGCGGGACGCAAAACTTCCATGGCGGGCTGTGGGAGTTCAACCGCAACACCGCGTACAATGCCAACTCCTACTTCAACAAGCAGGCGAACCCGGTCCAGCCGCGTACCAAGCTGAATTACAACATCTTCGGCGGCAATATTGGCGGCCCCATCTTCATCCCTGGTCACTACAACGTCGACAAGCAGCGGACCTTCTTCTTCTTCAATCTGGAAGAGCGCCGTCTGATTCAGGGCAGCGCGCCGTCGTCTCAGCAGACGTTGGCGGCGGCCGATTATCCTGTCGCCGGCACGGACCTGCACTACGTCGCACCCGCATTTGCTCCCAGTACGACTCTCAAGGTGCCGACGGCTACAGTGCCAGACGCCGGTTGCGGAGCCAACCCTGGCGCCTTGTACTGCAGGCTGACGGCCCTCGGTCTTACGCCGGGCGGATCGTTCCCGGGCGACGTGATCCCATCGGCGCTGTTCGATCCCAATGCGATTGCCTACCTGAATACCGGAGTGGTTCCGAAGCCGAATTTGGCGAATGGCAATAACATCTCCTCGGCGAACCAGCCCATCTATGTGACCGATTGGGTCGTTCGTATCGACCACAAGATCACGGACAAGTATCAGTTGCTCGGCCACTTTCTGCACGATGCCGTCAACCAGTCTTACGCGCAGCCCATGCTGGGGTGGTCTGGATCGAGCTATCCGACGATTTCGAGCGTGCTCAACAATCCGTCCTATGGCGCGGTGGTTAAGCTGACCGCCACCCTCCAGCCCAACCTGCTCGCCGAGGCGACTTTTAACTACGACGGCAATATCATCGACATCACCAACAGCCCCAACTCGCTGGTTCCTGCCGGCTGGAGCGTCAACAACTTCTTCCAAAACGGTTCCAAGAACCTGCCGGGCATCACGTGGGGCGCGCCATATGGGACTCATATATCCCCTGGCTCGGCGCCGTGGAAGAATGCCGCCCAAGACTACTCGCCCCTCTTCAGCGTCTCCTACACGACGGGCAAGCACCAGATGAAATTTGGCTTCAGCTATAACCGGTACACCAAGAACCAGCAACTGTTTGGCGAGCCAGGCAGCAACGTCACCTTTGGCGCGCTGACAGGAGACTCGTTCATGGACATGGTTCTCGGCCTGAACCAGGCCTATGACCAGACGCAGGCGCTGCCAGTTCGGCATTACGTCAACCAGACGACGTCGGCCTACGCCATGGACAACTGGAAGGTCACGCCGAGACTCAGCCTTCAGTTAGGTCTTCGTTACGACGCCCTGCCGCACGCCTGGGAGCGAAACAACCAGGTCTCCAACTTCAATCCTGCCCTCTACGTGCCGAGTCAGGCAGCGACCTTTGACCCGGCGACCGGAGCAATTGACCCACTGAGCCCGGGGTTAGTTACGCTCGGCGGCACGCCATTCTACCTGAATGGCATCTACCAAGCGGGACAGAATGGGTATCCCAGAGGACTGGTCACCAACTACTACAACACCCTTCAGCCGCGGCTCGGGTTCTCCGACGATCTCTTCGGAGATGGGAAGACCGTCGTGCGCGGCGGCATCGGCTGGTTCTACGAGAGGTTGCAGGGCAACGATATCTACAATGCCGCTACCAACGAGCCTTTCTACAACGATCCGACTGCTTCCAGCGTGTATTTCTCCAACCCGCACCAGAGCTTTACCTCAGGTGCAACAGCGACAAGTCCAATAGGCGCCCAGGGACTCACCAATCTTAACCCCTACTATCCGGCGCCTGGTGTAACGCAATTCAGCCTGGGTGTACAGCGCGAAGTAAAGCCCTCGGTGATCTGGGTGGTCCAGTACGTCGGAAACATTGCCTGGCACCAAAACATCGACCGCAACATTAATACTGCCTCGCTTAATACGCCGTTGATCGGCGACGCGGGCAACGGCAATGCTGTCTATACTCGCGCAAACTTAGGCGACCCGGGCAACAACTCCGGCACCAACCCTGCAGGCCAGTCGCTGACCGCGCCAAACCAACTCCGCAACTACCCAGGTTTCGCCGGCATCCTTCAGGAAGAAAACACCACCAACGGCACCTACAACGGTTTCCAGACCGGGCTGCGCGGACAAAACTGGCATGGCCTGAGCGGTGAGGTCGACTACACCTGGTCGCATGAGATCGACATCACAACCTACGACCTTGGCACGGTCAGCAACCCATTCAATCTGAAATACGACAAGGGCTCTGGGGCGCTCGACCGGCGCAATATCCTCAACCTCAACTACATATACAACTTCCCGAATTACCGTGGCGACAACGCGTTCGCGAAGGTAGCGCTGAACGGATGGCAGATTTCAGGGACAGCGATCTTCGAGTCCGGCTATATCATCGCCAACCAGGGACCTGGGCTTGGCCTTAACTACGATCCAATCGGGTTGGATGGGGGCTATACCAACCGCCCGAATATCAATTGGGCCGCGAGGAGCTATCCGAAGAAACAAACAGAGTGGTTTAACCCGAACGCTTTCTCTGCGCCAACCCCGGCCTGGGCCGGCGGCCTGAACCAGGGATTCGGGGATGCCCGCAAGGATTCAGTACTCGGCCCCGGTCAGACGAACTTCACCACCTCATTCTTTAAGAACTTTCCAATCCACGAAAACGTCAGCTTCAAGTTCCGCTTTGAAACCTTCAACACCTGGAACCATACGGAATTCCAGAACGTGGGCAACAGCTACAACGTGAAGAACGGAGCGATCCAGGGCAACTTCGGGCAGATCACCAGCACATGGGATCCGCGTGTGCTCCAACTTGGAGGACAACTGACCTTCTAGGTGTCCTCGCAGTACCGAGAGCGCGGCGGAGCTACTCCGCCGCGCCTTTGTATTTTGGCGATGGAATTGTTGCCAGTGGCTCTTCGGGCGCATAGCCTAAAGGCAAGAAACTCGAAAGGAAAAGAACAGGTGTTTTCCGGGCCTTGGCGTTGCATCTTCCTGCTTCTTTCTTTCTCGCTCGGAAGTGCCTTTGCCTTCGCACAAGATAATTCGCGAGCGACGGCCCTCACGTTGGAACAGCAGAGCCAGAATGCCCAGGCTGAACAAGCTTGGAAGGCGATCGCCGACGCGAACCCCGGGGATCCGGAGCCATTCGCCCATATGGGCTTGCTGGAGGCGCGGCAGGAGAACTACGCTGCCGCGATTGAGAATTACCACCAGGCGCTCAAGCTTGCGCCGTCCATGCCAGGGCTGGAGATGAACCTTGGTCTGGCTTATTTCAAAGCCAACCAGTTTCCCGACGCGATCAAGGCTTTCTCGGCAGCGCTCAAGGAAGAGAGTTCTGAAAGTCCCGCAGCGCAGCGGCTCGTCATTTTGCTGGGTATGGCACATTACGCGATGGGAGATTATTTTGTAGCCATCCCCTACCTCCAGCGCGCTGCAAAGGACGATCCTCAGAGTCTGCCCTTGCGCCTGACGCTCGCGCATAGTTGCCTCTGGAGCAAGCAATACGATTGCGTGATGGAAGTCGATAAGGAGATTCTGGCGCTGAATGCGGACTCGGCCGAGGCGGACATGCTGGTCGGCGAAGCGCTCGATGAAAAAGGCGATGACGCTGGAGCGATCGAGCAGTTTCGTAATGCGGCAAAGGCTGATCCGAAGGAGGCGAATGTTCACTTCGGCCTGGGCTACCTGCTTTGGAAGGAACAGCATTTCGATGAAGCCGCAAGGGAATTTCAAGCCGAGCTTGCCAACGATTCCTCCGATCAGCGGTCGCGCGCCTACCTGGGGGACTCGCTGGTCGAACTGAACCAGTATGAGCAGGCCCAGCCGGAGCTGGAGACGGCGGCGACGGATTCGTCCGTCGCTACAATGGCGATGGTTCATCGCGATCTAGGGATCGTCTACGCCGAGGCAGGGCGTAAAGAGGAGGCCGCGAACGAACTGCTCAAGGCCGTCGCGCTCGATCCCAAGGATGTGTCGCCGCACTGGCGGCTGGGCAAGTTGTATCAGGCGATGGGTAAGAAGGACGAGGCCAAGGCAGAGTTCGCGATCGCGAGCGCCATGAATAAGGAAAACAGCCGGCCGCTCACTCAGGAGATTGGTGGGGGGCAACCCAAGACGCAGCCCTGAGGGCGCGTTAGTGAGTCTTATTCAGCTCGTCTTTCAGGATCTTGGCGAGTTTCTCGACCTCTTCTGCCTTCTTGATCACCGTCAGCGAGAGTGTGTCTTTGTTACTCTTGGCTACCTCTGCTTTGAGCTCCTGGCTTAACTTCACCAGCTTTTGGGTGTCGGCGATAATCTGCGCCTGGCGGGGATCGGTGATGGCAGGCGGTGCCGGGGAAGCGGCGGTATCGGGGGCCTTCTTTGCGTCGGCCTGAGCGGAGGGGGCGGCCGATCCCGCCGACTTCACGGCGGTTCCACCATCCGAGCTTTGCTGGGCTAGAACAGACCCTCCTGCGATAGATGCGAGCAGACAGGCTCCCATACAGAGACGCCGAATAGCGCGGCAGGGGTTGACTTGCGGCGATTGGCTGGGCAGGTCAGTCATGACGCGGCTCGGGTCCTGCGCGGTTACTGCGCTTTGAGGGCGGTGGCCAGGTTTTTGGCCAGTTGCTCAATTTTTTGGGCGTTGGCGGCGGCGTCAGCCGTGTTGGGGCTGGTCTTCGGCTGGGTGACGTCGGCCTGCAAGTGCATCGAGAGCGCGACCAATTGATCGGCTGCCCATACCGTCAATTCGCGGCGTTTCTGGTTGCGGTGTTCCACGGCTTCCTGAGTGCTGGTTCCGGCCTGGGAGTTATCTCCGTACTTCAAACTCAGATCGGGTGTACGAGGAGTCGGATCGGGAAGATAGATCACCTGCGATCGGACGGTGGGGCCTTGTTGAGCATGCGCGGCTACGGTGCAAATCATGACCGACGCGACTGACGCCAAGCTAAACCAAAGGAACCTGGAAAGAGAGCCATTTTCCCTTCGCATACACACCTCGTTTTTCCCGGTGAGTCTTATCGAATGGTCCAGATGATCAAGAAATGCAGCCGGCGGCACCTGGATGAACTTACCTAGAAAATATACTCCCCGGTCAGGGCGTTTGTGTGTGGACGGTTTGAGTTCGCGAATAGACTTTGATCCAGTGATTTCGCATTCTCGCACGGACTACCTCGCCAGCTGTCTCGGAGACAATCACATTCGTCGGCTCAACCGGCATGTGGCAGTCGATGCAGTTTTTAGCGATCGAAGGGCCAAGCCGTTTGGACTCACCGCAAGTCGTCCATTGATGGCACTTGAGGCAGGCTGTCGAGTATGAGGCAGCCGTCTTCTCAGGAGCGTGGGTATTGTGGCAGGTGGAACAGGACATCTCCGGCGAGGACTCATAGCAGCGGCTTCGCTCTAAGAGGCCTACCTGGTTTCCGTGGACGTCAGGATGTGCCGCAGCCTCAGTCGGCAATGGTTTGAAGAAGTCGGTCAGTGGCTTCCCCGGCACAAATGAGAACGCGGGCGCGAGCGCCTGGCGCTGGATTCCATTATGACAATAAGCGCAGGCGTCTACCTGGCGATCGCGGGAGAACTTCGCGGGGTTGAGGATGGCGCTCTCGGTAGGCTTCGTCGCGTCATTGGAGTATCGGGCCACGTGTTCGGCGCCGGGGCCGTGGCAGGTCTCGCAGGAGATTCCCGTTACCAGCGTTTGTTTGTCGTAACTATTGGTGAGCGTGTCTGTGGAGAGCGGACGGATGTAGCTGGCGTGGCATTCAAGACAGCCTGGATTGATCGGGCGCGAGAAGTCTGCGGTTCCATCGATGTAGCCGGGACTATTTACCCAGCGGTGGCCGTCGGTCCAATAGCTCACCGGGAGCTCAAAGAGTCGGTCGCCTTGCCAGTAGAGATACGTTTGCCCGCGCACTCCGGAGCCAGTCACGACATCCAGCTGCTCCCTGCGCGTGAGGAGTTGGTCGTCCCAACCGGTCACGGCGCTTTGCGTGATCTTGTCGCCCTTTATCTCAGTCTTGAAGAAGAGGGCCGGCTGCGAAGGGTTCTTCTTCGGATCAGAGACGGTTAGCACATTCCCCGGTGAATGGAGATTGCCGAGCACCGTCTGCGTATTTGCGGGCTGCGATGTTAGATGATGCGCGGTGTGTTCGAAGGAAAGACTTTCTTCGCGGTGACACTTTGCGCAGGCGGCGTCTCCCGCGTATCCGGGGCGCCCGGCGCTTGGTGCAGCCGTTGCATCCTTCGACTTCTCGTTCGCTTGCGGCAGCCCCAAGCAACTGGCCGCGAGCGCGACCGCGAAGATCAGAAATATCGCCGGTCGCTTCGAAGTCATCCCTTGCTCGCCGCCGCGCGGAGTGATGGTCCCTCAGCGGCTGAAGCCGCATCGATTCCATTGCGCTTATGGCACGACTGAAGTCGTGCCCCTCCAATATAAAGACTCTCTTCGCAGGCTGTGAAGCCGTGGCGATAAAGGGCAGCGTCTCAGTTTGTTTTTTTCAGATTTACAAGAAAGGCGATCCCTGCTCCAGGTAGAGCGTAGAGAAGGGCATTTGCTGCGCAGATCACTAGCCACACGATTACTGCGGTAGGTGTGGAGGCATTATCTAAGGCCATTGACATGATGCAAGGGGGCAGACACGTACAAACCCTTCTCCCGCGGCGGTACCAGAGAAGTGATAGTAAGCCAAGAACAGGAACGGCAAAACGAACCCAGCTATGGCAAAGCCGCCTACGATTTTCTTTGACATGGGCGCCATGCTACCATTCCGACGATCTATTCCAGCGTCCAGACGTGATCGGCAAGACAAGTTCGGCACGGCAACCAGCCGTGCCTTTTGAAACGACTACGCAGTAGCAGGGTCGCGTTTCTCGGTGTCGACGCCCAGGTCGGCAAAGGCCTGTTGGGCCTTGGCGGCGTCGAACTTGCCGTCGCGCGCGAGCTTCGAGAGCGTTGCGACGACGATCGATTCGGCGTTTACCTCGAAGTGGCGACGCAGATGCTCGCGATTGTCGCTGCGGCCGAAGCCGTCAGTTCCGAGAGTCACCAACCGGCCTGAAAGCCAGGGTGCGAGCTGGTCGGGGAGGTTTTTCATGTAATCGCTCGCGGCGACGATGGGGCCTTTGCTGCCTTGCAGAGCGGTGATGATATATGGGGTCTTCTCGGCTTCGGCTGGATGAAGGCGGTTCCAGCGTTCGACGCCCAGCGCGTCGCGGCGGAGCTCGTTGTAGCTGGTCACGCTCCAGACGTCGGCCTGAACGCCGAACTTCTCGGCAAGAATCTCCTGGGCGCGGAGGGTTTCATTCAGGATCGGGCCGCTGCCGAAGAGCTGTGCAACGGCTTTGCCTTTTTTCGCAGCTTTGAACTTGTAGATACCGCGAAGAATGCCTTCGCGGCTGCCTTCGAGCATTTCCGGCATCGCGTAGTCTTCGTTGTACATGGTGATGTAGTAAAAGACACTCTCGCCTTCCTGATACATGCGGCGGATGCCGTCCTGCAGGATGACGGCGAGCTCGTAGACGTATGCCGGATCGTAGCTGAGGCAGTTTGGCACGGTGCTTGAGAGCACGTGGCTGTGACCGTCCTGATGCTGGAGCCCCTCGCCGAGCATGGTGGTTCGTCCGGCGGTGCCGCCCATGAGGAAGCCGCGACCGCGCGAGTCGGCGAAAGCCCATACCATGTCGCCGATGCGCTGAAAGCCGAACATCGAGTAGTACATGTAGAAGGGAATCATGGGCACGCGGTAGTTGGAATACGCTGTGCCGGCGGCGGTGAAGGAAGCCATGGAGCCAGCTTCGGTGATGCCCTCTTCAAGGATCTGGCCGTCTTTCTCTTCGCGGTAGAAGAGCAGCATGTCGACGTCGTGCGGCTTGTATTTCTGTCCCTCGGGCGCGTAAATGCCGACCTGGCGAATTGCCGACTCAAGACCGAAAGTGCGGCCTTCGTCGGGAACGATGGGGACGATCAGCTTGCCGATCTCATTGTCTTTCATGAGGTGGCGCAGCATGCTGACAAACCCCATGGTGGTCGAGACGGCGCGGCCTTTTGAGCCGGCGGTCCATTCGGCGAAGAAGTCGAGATCGGGCGCCTTGAAGCTGTGCTGCGGCTTGGCATCTCGGACCGGCATGTACCCGCCGAGTTCCTTGCGGCGTTCCTGAAGGTAGACCATCTCGGGGCTGTCGGGCGCGGGCCGATAGAACTTGCCTTTTTTTGCGTCTTCGAATGGGATGGGAATCTCGAAGCGGTTGACGAAGGCCTCGAGGGCGTCGTCGGTGAGTTTCTTTTCCTGGTGAGAGGCGTTGCGGGCCTGGGTGCTGGCGAGGCCGTAGCCTTTGACCGTCTTGGCGAGGATTACGGTCGGACGACCAGTGTGTTCGACTGCCTGCTTGTAGGCGTTGTAGACCTTTACCGGGTCGTGGCCGCCGCGCATCATGTGGAAGATCTCGTCGTCGGACATGTCGCTGACCATGTCGAGCAGTTCGGGATACTTGCCGAAGAACTCGCTGCGAATGTAAGCGCCGCCCTTGGCCTTGAAGGCCTGGTAGTCGCCATCGACGCACTCTTCCATGCGCTTGAGCAGGAGGCCCTTGTGATCGCGCTCGAAGAGCTTGTCCCATCCGCCGCCCCAGATGACCTTGATGACGTTCCATCCGAAGCCGAGGAAGACCTCCTCGAGTTCGTCGATGATGCGCTTGTTGCCGCGGACCGGGCCGTCGAGGCGCTGCAGGTTGCAGTTGACGACGAAGATCAAGTTGTCGAGCTTCTCGCGGGAGGCGACGCCGAGTGCGCCGAGGGTATCGACTTCGTCGGTTTCGCCATCGCCGACGAAGGCCCAGATCTTGCGCGGGGTCTTCTGGATAAGGCTCCGATTTTCGAGATAACGCATGAAGCGCGCCTGGTAGATGGCATTGAGGGGGCCGATGCCCATCGAGACGGTCGGGAAACGCCAATAGTCCGGCATCAACCAAGGATGAGGGTAAGACGACAGTCCGGGCTCATCGCGGAGCTCATGGCGGAAGTGCTCCAGGCGGGACTCGTCGAAGCGTCCCTCCAGAAACGAGCGGGCGTAGACGCCGGGCGAAGAATGGCCCTGGAAATAGACGAAGTCTCCGGGCTGATCGCCGTGTGTGGCGTGGAAGAAGTGATTGAAGCCGACCTCAAGCAGAGTCGCCAAAGAGGAGTAGGTCGAGATGTGGCCGCCGATGCCGGCATCGTGCTTGTTCTGGCTATGCACCATTGCCATGGCGTTCCAGCGGATCAGGCTCTTGATGCGCCGCTCGAGATCGAGGTCGCCGGGGTAGGGAAGTTCCTCGTGCTTAGGGATGCTGTTGATATAGGGTGTGGTCAGCTCGCCGCGAGTCGAAATGCCGGCGCTGCGGGCGCGGTGGCGCAATGCGGCCAGGAGTTCGGCGCCCTGCTCGGGTCCCTCGGCGACGATGACTTCGTCAAATGCCTCAAGCCACTCTGCGATTTCGGCGGTCAAATCCGCCGGACTGGCGGCATCAATCTGCATTTTCATGGACATCCCTGAGCCTTTGTCGTCTGAGTTGTAGAACCCGGTGCTTAGCTACCAGCAGGCCGCGATCAATAAGGCGGTGAGCCTCTGGCTGACCGCCGGAAGCGCAAAATCGTTCGTTCACGCTACAGAGAATTGTAAATCCCGCCGCCTCTGCTCCGCCTTTGACCGTCGCGAGCCGGTTCGCCACACGAAATGCGCCGAGGTTAGATTCTTGTTGAGCAACCTGAAGAGCGCAGATTGTACGAAAATGACAATGTAAGGGAAGAGGATGTTCGCGCTATGATCGTAAGAGGAATATCCCGCCTATCAGCACAACTCATTTTGTATCATGAGCTTTCACGACATTTCTGAGGAGTGACGCCAGTCCGATGACTTTATCCATTCTCCGCTCGTGCCCGGTCCGTCGACGCATGACGCCGCTCACAGTGCTATTTCTGATGCTTTCTGTGGTTGTCACCCGCGGATTTGCCGCCGATGCGCCCGCGAATCCGGACGTTCTGATTTTCACCAACGGGGACCAATTGACCGGCAAGCTGGTGAGTTCGGCTGGCGCCAATGTCACCTTCCATAGCGATATGGCAGGGGACATCACCGTTCCTTGGGCCAAGATCAAAGAGATCCGCACCTCGCAGAAGTTCGCAGTGCTCGAAAAGGGCGTCCAGCCGAGCCGGAAGAGCCCAGACTCGCTGGTGCCGCAGGGCGCGGTGACCATCGCCGATCAGAAGGTGGAGGTACATCCGGATTCGGGCGCGGCTCCTACTCCGATCCCGGTTGGGAACGTCGATTTTCTGGTTGAAGATGGAACCTACCACAGCAAAGTGGATCATGATCCCGGCTTCTTCCATGGGTGGCACGGAGCCGCCACTGGCGGAGCGAGCATTGTGCAGGCGACTCAAGATACCTACACCTTTAACGCCGCTATCACGCTGGCCAGGGTGATTCCGGACGTGACCTGGCTTCAACCGCGCAACCGGACGACGACGGATTTCAGCGCCTCCTATGGAAAGATCACTGATCCGGGATATCTGCAGCCAGCGTCGCCCGGACCGCCACCGACCCCAGCGATGCAGATCGCCGAGACCACGGTAAAGACGTCGATCTACCACTACGACTTTGAACGCGATGAATACGTGACCAATCGTTTCTACTATCTCGGAGCCCTGGCCTACGATCACAATTTTTCGCAGAGCCTGCAATTTCAGCAAATCTACGGCGGTGGCGTTGGTTACACGATCATCAAGGACCCTAAGCAGACTCTGGATCTGAAGGCATTGATTCAATATGAGCGCCAGAATTTCATCGACCCGTTGCCGGGCGAGAATCAGAACCTGATTGGTTCGACGTTCTCAGCGAACTATCTCCGCCATCTGCCCAAGGGCATGTTGTTCGACCAGCAAGTCGCTTACATCCCGGCATGGAACAACCTGCATGCGTATTCGATCAATGAACTCAATACCTTTTCGATCCCGGCGTACAAGCGCCTCAGCCTGACGCTTGGCACTCTGGATTCTTACCTGAACAATCCGGCGACGGCATTGCCGCCAGTGAAGCGGAATTCGTTCCAGTTCACTGCGGGTGTTACTTACGCGTTCAAGTAAGAGCAGGCAACCAAGAATTAAGGGATCACGCGGGGCGCAACGTTATGTTGCGCCCCATTTGCTTCAGCTACGGTCTAACGGTCAGAAGCCTTAGCCACTGCGCAAAAAGGCTGCTCAAATATTGAGATGATCTACTTCGTGGCGTCGCCCGCTCCAGCCGGGGTTGGTACTGGAGCCGCCACTGGCGCGCTGATGGTCGCTGCGGGCTCGGCGTAGAGCGGTTGCTGGAGTAATGAGATCACGCCGGGCGGAAGCGGCTTGTCTGCGTTCGCCAGCAACAGGGCCACTTGCCATTCCTGGGTGGGATTGAGCACCTTGTGGTAGGAAGGCATTCCGGATAGCCGGATACCGTTGTCTATTTTCCAAAAGGTCTCACCCGGAGGGTCGTCGCTCACGCCGACGACGCCGTGCCCTTCCGGCTTCCACAATTGCGGCGCCTCGGGATACATGCTTCCAGCAAAGGAAGAAGGTGTTGGATACATCCCGTGACAGGCTGCGCATTGTTCGCGATAGATCAGGGCGCCCGCCTGGAGGTTGACTGCGCTAGGCTCGATCGGTGCGCTCTTCGGAGCCTCTTTATCGATTCGGGTGTGCAGCGGGACGTGCACTATCTGCTCTTCCATGGGGAAGGCGGGATCCGCGACTGCCACTGGAGGATGGCCGAGATGAAAGTACAGCAAGATGGCTACGGGCACGAGCAACACCCCAACCATCAGTCCCAGAACGAAACCCTTCATTCCCCGCTCTCCTTGCCTTCCTGAATCCGTCTACACCCTTGACGCGCCATAGGCACGCTCGAAGTTTCATCCTTGACATAGACGGGGATTTGACGTCCGTGGTCTCACTGCTCTTGCGGCGAAATCGCCTCAGGATCGGACTTTGCAGCGGTTCAGATGATTTAATACTAGTTGGTTCCCGAATAATCCGGGATGTCGTTCTTTCATAGGTGTGCGAGGTAATCGAGTAGTGGAAGCTTTCAAGTTGATGGGCTGCGTGAAGCCGGCCGGCAAGTGTCCTGTTTTTCTCCCTTTTCCTGATTCTCCAGTGCCTTTCGATCTCTCCGTTGGCCATAGCGCAGGCAGCACCTGCCCAGGCGCCGTCAGCCGCAGCGCCGCAGTCGGCCCCTCCGCCGCCGGTGCAGACGCCCGAGGAGCGCGCTCGCATTCTCCGCGAGGCGCAGGACCGGATCAATGCCCGCCGCCAGGCGAAGATCCAGCAGATCATTCGCGAGACTTACGGCCATAAATATGAGGCCTACTTCGGCGGGGGCTATCTGCGCTTCAAACCCGGCGAGATGAAGCAGAAGATCAACGAGGCCGATTGGAACATTGGCTTTACCGACTACATCAAACCGAAGCTTGGCATTACGGCGGATGTCCGCGGCTATTATGGGACGGCCTACATTGGCAATAACCCTTACGGCATCTTCCTGCCAGCCATAAGCCAGTACTCGTTCCTGTTTGGTCCGCAATACCGCGTCTATCTGAAACCGAAGTGGGCCGTTAGCGTCCAGGCTCTGGCGGGCTTCGGCCACGGCAACTTCGATACGGGGACGGGCGGGCTGCCGGCGAGCTACCTCGGCCTGTATCCCAATTCAACCGTTTTCAACCTGAGCCTGGGAGCGCCGCTCGATTACAACCTGAGTCCGGGCTTGCGATTCGGGTCACTCCGCTCTATATGTTGACCACGTATGGCGGAGACGCGCAGAACAATCTGGGCTTTAATGCTGGGGTGGTTTATCGGTGGGGTAAGCGGTAGCGCCTCTTCACTTTATATGCACGTTTCCAAAGATGCGATGCGTGGCTTTTCTTCACGGAAAGGCCACGCTGCGATCGTCTCTTCGTCGGGAACCCAGTGGAGAAATGCGTCAGGGGTTCTTGACGCTGTCTCCGACTTTTGGAGTGCCGGAGCCGCTAAAGGTGCCTACAGCTGAGCTCGCGTCCACGCTGGTGATCGTCAGTTGTCCTACTGGATCTTCGATCGAACGCAGCGGCTTGCCGGTGGTGGGGTCCTTGACGACCCGCACAACGCGCGCAACCGCCAACTTGTCGCCCACTTTGACTCCCGCCTGACTGCCGACATTGATGATGACGTCCTTCGTCGAGGCGTCGGCTACGAGACCCGAGATCGGCGCGGCTGCGGGGGCGGCTTTTAAGGTTGGGGGCGGCAGGCTCGCTGCCTTGTCATCGAGATTGGTCGCAAGTTCGGTGACCGCACTCTTTGAAGCCTGCCCAATAATCGTCTGCTGGAAGTTGGAGCTGCCGAAGTCAACTTTGCCGCCGCCGCCGTTCCACCAGCCGGAGGATCCGCCGCCGGCCATGGTAGCGCCTTTCCTTTGTGCCTCGCCGTGGCCGCTTGTCGAAGCGAGAATCTCCGCCGTATTTACGTCAACAACGCGGGCGGTGATCTCAACGACTGCCTTGTGGGTGTCCATGCCCAAACCGCCGAATCCACCTTTGCCCCACCACGTGCCGCCACCACCGCCGGCGCCGACGTGTTTGTCATCGTTGCCGAAGGTCGTGATGTCGCCGATGATGATGGCGTCGACCCCAAGCACGCCGCCAATCTTAGCCGCAGTCGCCGGGTCGGCGCGGTCGCTATTGGAGAGATTCTGTTCCGCCATGATCTTGTCCAGTTGGCTACGCTCGATCACCCGGTAATCTCCGCCGTTGACCAATTGCATCACCAGGACGTCGGCGATGCCCTTGCCGATATCCTGGTCGGTGCCGAAGATGGCCGCGACCTGGGTCTTCACGGTTGCATAGCCGAAATCCATTACGGCGACTTTGCGCTTTTGGGGCGTGGGCGATTGTGCTTCCAGCGTCGAGACCATGAGGGCAAGGGAAAGAACAGTGAAGCCAAGTTTGCGCATTGCAGAATTTCTCCTATCGACCTAGAAATTTTTCAAGTGTGGACAATTCTTTTTCCGCGCGATCCATGTCGGTGTTCGCAGTTTCAATGTCGCCCTCGTTCAGGGAGCGGTTCGCCTCATTGATGTAGGCATTCATCCGGTTCAAAGAGCTCGCTATATCGCCCCTCAGGCCGAGTCCCTGTGCCTGCTGCTGGCTGCGCAACTGCTCAATGCTCGATCTTGCGGCTTCGGCCTTCGAGTCGAGTTGGATCATGCGCTCGCGGGCCTGGGCGATCTCCTGCTTCGTCGGGCCACGGGGTGGGGCATCGGGCACCACCGGAGCGGGCTTACCAGCATCCGGCGTATATGCCGGTCGAGGGGCCGCCGGTGGTGGCGATTGATTCTGGTGGCTCGGTGCTGGCTCCATTTTAGCGACGGGTGACTCAGTTGGAGGAGGGGCAGGGCTCTCGACCGGGGGGCTTGAGGGTGCGCCTGCCGTTCTGCCTCCTGGAGATGGTGTTGGTACCGGCGCTTCCGTTGCAGATGCGGCGGATTTTTGTCCAGCCTGTGCCGCGAAGAAGTGGGGCAGCAGTGTCGCGGCGGCGATTATCGCAATGATCGCGGCTGCCGCTCCAAGCCCTAGCCAAAGACCGCGGCGACTCTTTTCTGGTACGTAAGCCGGGAGTGGAGGAGGCATTGGGGGCACGGGCAGAGGCTGCTGCACGGGCGGGGGTACAGCAGCTAAGACTGGAATCGACATCGATGCAGTGGAATTCATTCCCTGCTGCGCTTTGACGAGGGCCTGGCGGAACTCTTCCGCCGACTGGAATCGCGCTTCCGGGGCTTTGGACATGGCGCGCAAAACGACTTCATTGAGCGCTGCGGGAAGAGTGGGGTTCAGCTGCACCGGCGGCACCGGGGATTCGTTCAGCTGTGCGGTGAGCACGCTATAGGCGCTTTCCCCTTGAAAAGGCCGGCGGCCAGTGAGCATCTGGTAGAGCGTCACGCCGAAGGAGTAAACGTCGGAACGCCCATCGACTGTGTCGCCGCGCACCTGCTCCGGCGACATGTAGTACAGGGAGCCCACGGTGGTGCCGGGACGCGTGAGCTGATGATCGGTATTGGACTTGGCGATGCCAAAATCCATCAGCTTGACCAGCCCATGCGAGGTGATCATGATGTTGGCCGGCTTGATGTCGCGGTGGGTGACGCCTTTGCTATGCGCGTAGGTCAGCGCGGCCAGCACCTGGGTCGAGTAATTGATCGCGTCGGTGACCAGCATGGGGCGCGCGCCGGGAAGCTTCTCCAGGGTCGTGCCCTCGACGAACTCCATGACCATGACGAGCTGTTTCTCGTATTCGAAGGCGGTGCGGAGCTGCGCGATGTTGGGATGGTCGAGTGCGGCCAAGGTGCGAATCTCGACGGTGAAGCGGGTCGCGACCTCGGCTTCGGCGTTGATATCCGGGAGCAAAACCTTCATCGCTTCAACGCGGCCGGAGATGACGTTGCGGGCGCTATAGACCTGGCCCATTCCGCCCGCGCCAAGCAGCGCGAGAACCTCGTATTCGCCTATGCGTTGACCGATCTCTAAGCCCATTGAGGTGGTCCTCAATCAGAAATGCCGTGATTTGTTTCTGGGGACAAGTGGGCAGCGTGCATGCCGACGCCGATGAGTTTACCGCATTTTGGGCGGATTAAGCCTTAAAAATCAGGGTATGTCGTCCCGATAAACAACCGTTTTGACCGTTGTGAGATCGGTAAATACCGGATCGGGCCGACGGCGGGCGGTGTTGACCAGGTTCTGGGCTGGCTTAGGTCAGGATCGGGATTCCGGCGATTCGGGATTGCCACTCTTTGGGGCCGGTGATGTGGACGGAGGTTCCTTTGGAGTCGACGCCGACCGTGACGGGCATGTCCTTGACCTCGAACTCGTAGATCGCTTCCATCCCCAGGTCTTCAAAGGCGATCAGGCGCGAGCTTTTGATGGCCTTGGAGACGAGGTAGGCTGCGCCGCCGACGGCCATGAGATAGACGGCGTGGTGGTCGCGGATGGCTTCGATAGCGGTGGGGCCGCGTTCGGCTTTGCCGATCATGCCGAGCAGGCCGGTTTCCTCGAGCATCTGGCGGGTGAAGCTTATCCATGCGCGTCGCGGTGGTGGGGCCGGCCGGGCCGACGACTTCTTCGCGCACCGGGTCGACCGGGCCGACGTAATAGATGAAGCGGTTGGTGAAGTCGACGGGAAGCTTTTCTCCGCGCTTGAGCATGTCGGTCATGCGCTTGTGTGCGGCGTCGCGTCCGGTGAGCAGCTTGCCGTTGAGCAGGAGGACTTCGCCGGGCTTCCACGTGCCTACCTCCTCGCGGGTGACGGTGTCGAGGTTGACGCGGCGGGCCTTTGAGACGTCATAGACCAGCTTCGGCCAGTCGGTGAGCGAAGGCGGATCGAGCGCCACTGGGCCCGATCCATCGAGGACGAAGTGGGCATGGCGGGTTGCGGCGCAGTTGGGAATCATGGCTACCGGCAGATTGGCGGCGTGGGTGGGGAATTGGCGGATCTTCACATCGAGCACGGTTGTCAGTCCGCCCAAGCCCTGCGCGCCGATGCCGAGCGCGTTGACCTTGTGAAAGAGCTCAATGCGCATCTCTTCGTAGAAGTCTGAGGGGCCGCGCGCGATCAGGTCAGTCATGTCGATCGGGATCCATCAGGACTTCTTTGGCCATGAGCATGGCCTTCTCCGAAGTGCCGCCGATGCCGATACCGAGCATGCCGGGCGGACACCATCCAGCGCCCATGGTCGGCACAGTCTTGAGCACCCAGTCGACGACTGAATCCGACGGGTTCAGCATGACGAATTTCGATTTGGCCTCAGATCCTCCGCCTTTGGCCGCGACGTCTACGGAGACTTCTCCGCCTTGAACGAGCGAAATCGAGACCACGGCCGGAGTGTTATCGCCGGTGTTCTTCCGCTTGCCGGCGGGGTCGGCGAGGATCGAGGCGCGGAGCTTGTTGTCGGGATCGAGATAGGCGCGGCGGACTCCGGCGTTGGCCATGTCTTCGACGGTCATGGTGGCGTCTTCCCAGCGAACGTCCATGCCGATTTTGAGGAAGACGTTGACGATGCCGGTGTCCTGGCAGATGGGGCGGTGGCCCTCGGCGCACATGCGCGAATTGATCAGGATTTGCGCGATCGCGTCTTTGGCAGCGTGGGATTGTTCGCGCTCGTAGGCCTTGGCCAGATTGGTGATGTAGTCGACCGGGTGATAGTAGGAGATATATTGCAGCGCATCGGCCACACTCTGGATAAAGTCTTCCTGTCGGATCACGGTCATGACTGACTAACAGTATATCGAGATAGGCGAACGAACTTTGCTCGCGGCTGCGATCGGCTTGTCGGCTGGCTTCTCCTGAACGATTTCTGGGATTGTTTTTCACTTTTGTCGTTCCTGGTCCAATAGGAGTCCTATAGGCTGGTCGGGAGGGCGGCATGGCTGAATCGATAGAGTCTTATTGGGACTTGGTTGAACCGATCTTTTCGACGGTCGATCTGGATGGATCCGACAAGTTTCGCGCATCGATCCGCCTTATACCGCGTCCGATACTGCTTCTCTATGCAGCTCATTTTTGCCTCTCCGAAGTTCGGAATGGAGGCTTCTTTCAGTTCTTCTGGAACTCGACGGGCTTGATCGCTCCCGAAGCGGTGGAGGGTTTTCATGCGATCGGAATGACGAAGCTCGCGTCTGTCGTGGAGACGGCTGCGGCTCCTCTTGGGCTTCCTTTTCCTCGCGACAGAGACGGGAGATGGGATGCAATGCTCGCCGCTTCCGGGCGGGACGAAGATGATCTAAAGAGAATATTTGAGGGAAATTCGAATTTCTATCTCGCTTTTGAGGAAGCCGCAAAGCCTCTCTCCTTCGACGCTCTTAACAAGCAAGCATGGGCCCTTGCCGATCTTGAACTCGAAGGTTTTGAGGAGTCGGCCACTCGATACGCCCAGAGTCTGCGTCTTGTTCAATGAATGATGCCGCCCCTTCAAGATATCGACGACTTCATTCATCGACATTCATCTATCCTTAGGACATGAGTGATCTGGAAGAGTCGATCCGCGCTGAGTCAACGATCTTCGACGTCCTAGTGATCGGAGCGGGGCCGACTGGACTGGCCTGCGCGATCGAGGCGAAGCGTGCTGGTTTCCGTACCGTTTCAGTCGACAAAGGTTGTCTCTGCAACTCGCTGTTTCACTATCCGTCGAACATGACATTCTTCACCACTCCGGAGTTGCTCGAGATTGGCGACATTCCGTTTTCAACGACAAACCCAAAACCGAACCGGAATGAAGCCCTCGAGTATTACCGCAAGGTTGCCGAGCACTATGAGTTGGATATTCGGCAGTATCAGCGGGTGGAGGGCGTAAGTGGGGAAGACGGGGATTTTCGCGTCGCCTTGAAAGATCAGTTCGAACGGGACAGTTCGCTTCGCGCCAGGAAGCTGATCGTCTCGACCGGATACTACGATCTTGCCAATCCTCTGAATGCGCCTGGCGAAGGTCTGCCCAAGGTCAACCACTACTACACCGATCCGCACCCCTATTTTGATCTCGACGTGCTGGTCATTGGAGGGAAAAATTCCTCGGCAATTGCCGCCCTGGATTTGTGGCGTCATGGCGCCCGGGTCACGCTGGTGCATCGCGGCCCCGCGATGCATCGCCATGTGAAGTACTGGATTCTGCCCGATATCGAGAACCGAATCAAGAACGGCGAAGTGACGGCTTATTTTGATTCCAGGGTGGTCCGGATCGATCTGGACACCGTTACTCTTGCGACGCCCGGAGGAGAGATCGCCATTCCCAATGATTTTGTCTTTGCGATGACCGGGTACCATCCGGACTTTGACTTTCTGGCCTCGCTCGGAGTGCGCATCGAAGGCCGCGACCGCAAGCCGGTGTTCGACTCGCAGAGTCTGGAAAGTAATGTTCCCGGAATTTATCTGGCCGGGGTGATCGTTGCCGGTGATCGAACGCACGAGATTTTTATCGAGAACGGACGGTTCCACGGTCACCAGATCGCAGAAGACCTAAAGGCCCGCCAAGGCCGATTTGCGCGGGTTTAGACTGTGGGAAGTCTCGGGTTGCGGGTTTGCGGCATCCTAATGATCTAACGATCTTGAATCTGCTCCTCCTCAGCATGCGGTGTTGAAACCACGCACAATTCGCGGGCAATGGATTGCCGGTCTCATCATCTTTGAGATCCTTTTGGTTTCGTTCTTCGCGTTCTTCGTGATCCAGGAACATGCCGGGGAGATCAAGGCCCGGGAGAGCCGCCGGTTCGACTACCAGGCGAACATGGTCACGCTGCTGGCGCAGCTGGCGATCTCCGACGAGCGTCCATACGTCATGCAGCGCGGCATTGAGCAGATGATGAAAGCGCCCAGCATTAAGGCCGTCCACGTCACCGACATGCAGGGACGCACCATTCTCGAGTCCAAACCGGGTCGGAATGGCATCGACCGGCTTACAGCGGCTGAGCGACCCTATTTGACGGTAGCAAAGGGTGTCACTGTATTTCAGGACGGCAACGGCCAGCCCGAGGTGGTCTCGCCAGTGATCGTTGACGGAAGTCCGAAAGCCCTGGTCTGGATCTACCCCAGCGATCAGTCTCAGAAGGAGGAGATGGACGCGCAGGTGCGGCTTACCCTGGTCTTTGCGGTGATTGGTGCGGTTTGTTGCGTTCTGCTGGCTGAGTATCTGGCCAGGTCTACGACCAGGCCGTTATCGGGGCTGCTTCAGGCTACGCGCAAAATCATTCGCGATCCAACCGACACCTCGACAGTGGAGGTGGATGCGGCCGCGTCAGCTGAGGTCGCCGATCTGACCCTAGCCTTCAACCTGATGGTCGCCTCGATCGAGGAGCAGCGCTCCGGATTGAACGATACGCTCGGGCTGCTCGACTCGATGCTGGCCCACGCTCCCATCGGCATCGCTTTTTTCGATACACACGCCCGTTTTATTCGTATGAACGAATTTCTGGCCGCGATGAACGGGGTCTCGATTGGCAACCATATCGGGCGTGGGGTCGTGGAAATATTTCCGGGCCCGACGGGAAGGCTCATCCAAGAGGGCATCCAGAGTGTCTTCGCGACCTCGGAGCCGGTCCGAGACCTGGAAGTCAACCTCGGCGAACCCGAAGAGGATGGGCGGGTATCGACCTGGCTGGTGAATATCTACCCGGTACGCAGCGCGACGCACGGCGTGCGGTGGGTGGGGGCGGTCATTGTCGATACAACGGGAATCAAGCGCTCTGAGGATGCATTGCGCCGCACCGAGAAGCTCGCCGCGGTGGGCCGACTCTCTTCCTCGATCGCGCATGAGATCAACAACCCGCTGGAAGCGATTACCAATCTTCTGTACCTGCTCAGGCAAATGGATGGTCTGGACGAACAGGCGACGGCCTATGTCGAACTCGCCAGCCATGAAGTCGCGCGCATGTCGGAGATCGTTCAGCAGACCTTGCGCTTTCACCGCCAGTCGACCCGGCCGACGGTCACGAACATCAACGAGATCCTCGATACGGTACTCTCGCTCCATCGCGGCAAGGTGCGCGGCCTACAGGTGGAAATTGAACGACGCTACCGTGGCGACGTCGATCTATTCTGCTTTTCGGGCGAAATGCGCCAGCTCTTCGCCAACCTGATCGGCAACGCACTCGACGCCATGCCGAGCCATGGCGGACGCCTGATCGTCGGAGTCCGCCATTCGCGATCCTGGGAGGACACTTCGATCGACGGCATTCGAGTGGTCGTGGCGGACACCGGCTGCGGCATGAGCGAATCTACGCGCCGCCGGATATTCGAACCATTCTTCACGACCAAGGAGGCGACGGGTACCGGCCTCGGCCTCTGGGTGAGCGTCGAGATCATCGTGAAACATCACGGAATCGTTCGCGTGCGGAGCCGGAGCGCCCTGAACCACGAGAAATCGGGGACCGTCTTCATGGTGTTCCTGCCCAGCCTGCACGCGCTCTCTGGGAACGGGAGAGAGAAAGAAGCCGCAGCCACCAACCTTGTCTAGAGCAAAAGTACACTTGGTGTAATGTGCGGAGATTGTCTCAGTAGGCGTTTTTCTGGGGAGAAACGCCTGCTGTGGGGTGCACCTCACAGCAGGCTAAGTGTACTTTTGCTCCAGGGTAAATTCCTACTCTTCGCGTGGGAGCAGTCGTCCTCGAGACTTCGAGCCTTGTGCCGCCGGGATATCAGGGCAGCGGAAGGGGGGCGGGTTTTTGCAGATCGAAGGCTTGAGGCGCCGTTTCCGTGGTCAGCGAGCGGAGCCCACAGCTGGAAGGGTGCGGCGCCCCGGCGTACCTCGACTTGGTGACGTGAAAGCGGTGCATGGACACATAGCGGGTGCGAAGTCCGCCGATCACCGCAGGCATCGAACGCGGCGCGCGGGAAGAATCCACCAAGACCAGCAATGCGGCCTCTCGGGGATTATCGCGGCTCTGGGTGACGCCGACACCAAAGATTGCTGGGTCGCTCATGAGTTGCGCGGCATAACGATGCTGGATCAGCTGGGCCGACTCGAGGACGTCCGCAACTAAATGAATGCCATCCGCAAGGTCATTTGACTTTGGTGCGACGCCTGCATTGAGGCTGAGCTGATCGGTGGGCACTACGAGCGTACGAATTCCCGCGATAGTTTGCGGCGCGCCCACGCTTTCCTTCGCTCTATCCACGTAGACGAGGATCGCCGGATCGCCAGGTGAGTCGCTGCTGGCGCCTGCAGCGACTTCGAGGATGCCAAGCACGGGGTTGACGATGGTCGCGGCATTCTTCCGGATAGTCGCCTCGGTCTTCCTTCTGAATGCGTCGGGCACTGACGGAGCGCTCGCCGTCTTGCCGCCATAGTTGAGGCAGGAGACAGGATGCTCTTCTCCGCCGACGAAGCTGAACTGGTGGCCAGCCTCGGTGTCGAGTGCGCCGAGCACGTCCTGAATAGGGGCCGCGACGCTGAGTCCACCTCCGTGACCATCGGTGCCGCCGGCAAAGTACAGACCCAGAGGTTCCGCGTTGGCGGCATCGACGACCAACGCTCCCGAATCGCCGCTATCGGAGAATCCATCCCCGGAGATGCCGAGCTGACCGGAAAAGGTCTTGCGATAGTAGGGTTGGGTTTCAGCGCAGTCTTTGTAGTAGTCGACCTCGACGCTAAGGTCGATGGCGTCGATGGTGGAGCAGGTCAGGCCGGTCGTGCGGCCACTCTTGGCCACCAGTAATGGCGAGGAGCCGGGGGCGAACAACTCTGGCGTCAAGGTCTCGCCCAAGCCTGCTGCCGGAGAGGCCGCGCCAATGGCGCCGTTCGCGCCATTTCCCGGCAATCCAAACTGCAAGATGGCGCCGGTCGGGTCCACTGTTCCGGCGCTCACCTCGGCCAGGGCTGCATCGACGTTAGTCTCAATGGTCGCGAGGGGGACGACATACCGGAGCGAAGCCACCGGCCGTCCGGCGTTCTGATCGCAATTGCGGTCGATCAGCGACGGTTGCACAATTGTGTCGCCGACCTTTGCCTGGTCCGACTCGGCGAGCACGTGGTTGTTGCTGAGGATGTATTGGCCGCCACTTTCGTCGCGCAGCAACGCGCCGAGCGTCCCGCCACAACAGTCGTTGATGAATCCACCCGCGGAGTTATCCGAGGTGTCTGCATCATTATTGTTTCCGCCCGACGAGCCCAGCTGTACCAGCGAAGTCTGTACGGATTGATTGGTCAGCGGGGTGCTCGATGTGCCCGAAGCGCTGAACAAAATATGCAACGGCAGCCGGCTGCCTGCCGCTGCGGCCGTTCCGTCGGCGTCACCCGCCGTCGCGATGACATAGACCTCTTTGCTGAACGCGGGGAGCGCGATCGGCGCCGTGTACACAGCGCTGCAGACGGTATAGTCTCGCCGGTCATGCTGGCAGCTTTCCTGGCTGAAGGTCCCATAGGCGCTGCTCAACCGCCTTCCCCGGGTCGGAGCGGCAGCCAACTGCCAATTCACCGTGCCACCGCCGACCTCGGCCAGTTGAGCCGTTACTTCTACGCTGCCGCCCGCGGCAAGGGTTGAGTTTTCCGGCGTCAGCGGCTGCAGGAAGCTCGGCGTGACTTCGATGACCTCGGTCGCCGTCCTTGTAGGGTCGTTGCGCAGGCGGGCCTGAAGTTCAACCTGAATCGAGTCGTGGGTGAGGGCCGGAGGCGGTGTGTAATTTCCGTTGTCGTCGATCGCACCCTCGCCGAGGGCCGGATCGTTGTCGCCGCCAATAACGCTCCACTTCACCGCCGCCGGCGCACCAGCCGGGGTGACCGCTTTCATCTGGAGCTGGCCGTTGGTATTGATTGTCCGTGCCGATGGGGTGACCGAGAAAATTGCGTTGACCGGGCTTGGCAGGTGTTTGGAGGCAACACCGCCGCAACCGGCGATGACCAGCAACAACGGAGCGGTCAGGGCGGCAGCGCGATGCAGCACGAGTTGGTTTCTCGAAGGAGGCATTGAGGACGTTCGCGCTTCCAATACCTATTAGAACAGTTCGGGAGTCATCTTTCCCTTGGACTAACCTAGGCGGTCGAGGCTCAGGCTCGCAACCCTCAACGGTTAAATAAGACCGCTGCCGCAGACGTGATTCCCGCATTGGCTCCATGGAAGGGAACGTAATGAAAGCCTTAGGAGATGACTCTGCGTAGAGATCCTTTCAGGCCCAGCGAGTGGACGGGGGCATTTCTGGGTCATGCTATAGCCCGAAAGTAAGTGTACGCCGTCCATTTCCGGACAATGCTTTGCCGCATCCGGGCATCAATCGACCCTGTCCCTACGAGCCGTTCAACTAGATCAACTACTTGCAGGCCAGGAAGAGTGGCCGAAGAGGTGCAAAACTAGTGGAGGGGGGTACCTATGCGCTCGTTTTCCCAGGACATCCGTTACGCTCTGCGTCAGATGCGCCACGCGCCTGGCTTTGCGATCAGTGTGGTCATCGTGCTTGCACTGGGCATCGGCGCCAACGCTGCGATGTTTACGGTGCTCGAAGGTACGCTCTTTCGTCCGCTGGCTTACAGCAAACCGGGCGACTTAGTGAGTCTCAACACAGTCAACGCGAAGGGCGAACCTTCCTGGGCTTTCCTCGCCGACATTCTGGTCTGGCGGCAGCGCGCTCACACTCTGAGCCAGATTGCCTATTATGAAGCGGCGGAGGCGTATCTGCAGACGCGGAACGCGGAGCAGAAAGTCACTTCGATCGAGGTAAGCTCGAACCTCTTTGCCACGGTCGGCGTTGCGCCGGCGCTGGGGCGCTCCTTCACCGAGGAGGAGCAGCAGCCGGGCAACTCCAGCGTCGCGGTGCTGAGTGACGCTGTGTGGCGGACCCAGTTCGGCGCCGATCCAAAGATTCTTGGGCAGACGGTCCGCGTCGATGACAAGCTGAGGACCATCGTGGGCGTCATGCCGCGAAACTTCATCTTCCCCGCAAATGAGTCCGCGGCGCAGGTCTGGGTGCCGGCCGCGGTGGCCGCCAAGGACATTCGCCGGTCCAGCGAGGGAGCATCCTTCAGCGTGATCGCACGCCGCATCCCAGGGAACTCGATAACCGCCGTCGGCGGAGAAATGGACGCGATCCAGAAAGACCTTGCCCCCGTGTCCAGCGACCCCTTCGAGAAGCTCATGGCGCCGGTCCGAGTTGTGCCGGTCGACTATCGCCGTAGTTTGAATGCCCAGGATCAGCGGACGGCCCTGCTCGCTCTATTTGGCGCGGTGGGTGTCTTGTGGCTGATCGCCTGTGCCAACGTCGCCTGCCTGATGCTGGCCCGTACCGCGGCACGGCGGCGGGAGATGGCGGTGCGTTCGGCGCTCGGCGCGAGCCGCTGGCGGCTGGTTCGGCAAGCGCTGGCCGAGAGCCTGGTGCTTAGCCTGGCTGGAGCAGTGCTTGGACTGGTCCTGTCGCAAGGGACTCTGCGACTCTTTCGACATAGCCTGACCATGCAATTCAGTCCGGATCTCTCGCTGCATGCAGACAGTCGTGTGCTCGCGGCGTTACTCGTGTTGAGTGTGTTGAGCGCGGTGCTCTTCGGAGTCGTGCCCTCTTTGCTGGGTTCGAGCGTCAGCGTTGAGCAGGCGCTACGCCAGGATGGTGCGCAGGCGGGCACCGGACGCAATCAACATCGCCTGCAACGCATTCTGGTGGTCGCGGAGCTTTCACTCACGCTTACCATGCTGGTTTCCTGCGGTCTTCTTCTGCGGACGGTCTTTGCGCTTCGCCATGTGCCGCTGGGCTTCCGCACTGACCACGTCTTCGTGATCGATCCGGACTTGCCGCACTATAAGTATCAAAATGTCGATGCGAATACAGAAATATACAAACCTCTGCTCGACCGGCTCAAGAGTCTTCCCGGAGTGCAGTCGGCGGCGATCACCACCATCGTTCCCCTGGGCAAGGGCTTTGAAATGCGGTTGCAGATGGCGATGGGTGACGGGAAGGGGAAGCAGGCCGGTCCGAGCATGATCACCGCGACGATGCGCGCCGCGGGGCCCGAATTGCAACAAGTGCTTGGCTTCAACATGGTGCGCGGCCGCTATTTCAATGCGCAGGACACTCCCGACTCGCAGCTGGTCGCGGTGGTGAATAAGGCCTTCGCCAAGGTCTACGAGCCGGCCAATGGGGACGTGAGCAAATTCACCATCGGCATGGCGGCGAAAGAAGGGGAGACGCCGCGCCAGCTCAAGGTCATCGGTGTGGTTGATGACTTGCACCAAATGGGGATCGCCGAGGACTCCATGCCGGAGATCGACCTCAACGCCGCGCAGATGCGGCCGACCGACGGCTTTTACCAGCCGACCCTGCAGGCTCATGTGGAGATTGCTCTGCGATCGAGCCGCGATGCGCGCAGCCTCATCCCCGACCTGAATCGGGCGATGCGCGAGTTAAACCCCGACCTGGTCGGAAGCAACATCCGCACCATGGACCAGATCGTGGACGACGCGATGGGCAGCCAACTGCTCGCCGCCCGGCTGCTCGAAGCCCTCGGCGCGCTGGCGCTGCTGGTTGCTCTGGCCGGCCTCTATAGCCTGCTCACTTATCTGATTACGCTGCGAACGCGCGAGCTTGGCCTGCGCCTTGCGCTCGGTGCGCAGCGAGAGGATATTCTCACCCTCGTGCTGCGCGGAGCGGGTCTTCTGCTGTTGACGGGCATCGTGATTGGCGTCGGCATCAGCCTGCTCACCGCCCGCCTGCTGCACAGCTTCCTCTTCGGTGTAACGCAGTATGATCCGCTGACGCTGATCGCTGCGCCATTGCTGTTGCTCGGCGTGGGCGCGCTTGCGGCATGGCTGCCAGCGCGAAGGGCTGCTGGATTGGAGCCGATGGAAGCGCTTAGAACTGAATGACGATGTTGCCGAGGTACGGGCAGGCGTTTCGAGTGTAGTAGGCTTATCTGCCTTTTGGCGGCGCACTGACAATCTTGATCTCGAAGACCGTTGGCCACTGTTTTCCGGTGACGAAGAGCCGGTCTTGCTTCGCGTCGTAGGCGATGCCGTTGAGCACCGATTCGTCGTTGACCTTTTGACTGTCGGGGAGAAGACCGGTGAGGTCGATCCAGGCGATCACGTGTCCGTCGCGTGGAGAGATTCGCGCGATGCGGTTGGAGTGCCAGATATTCGAGTAGATCTCGCCCTTGATGTATTCGAGTTCGTTGAGTTGCTTGATGGGTCGGCCATCGTCGTTCACGACGAGGTGATGGGTTTCTTTGAAGGTTGCGGGATCGCGAAAGCGGAGGGTTGCGGTGCCGTCGCTGGTGATGATCTCCTTCGCGGTGCGAGTCATTCCCCAGCCCTCGCCCGTGTAACTGAACTGCTTGAGGACTCGCAGGCTGAAGCGGTCGTAGACGAAGCAGATGTGGGATTGCCATGTCCATTCGTAAAGATTGGGGCCCCAGTCGACGATGCCTTCGCCAAAATATTGTTCGGGCAGGTCGACTCGTTGGAGGACTTTGCCGGTTTCGGTTTGGATGGCCATTAAGGCAGAGTGTCCTGCTAAGCCTGTGCCTTCATAAAAGACGCCGTCGAGATAGAAGAATCCTTCGGTGTAACTCTCGGTCGAGTGCGGATATCTGGCGACGATTTGATAGCTGGAGACTGGGGCGGAGGCTGCGAAACCGATAGAGGAATGACCAGCAGTGAGCGCAAAGCCGAGGACAAGACGACGCGAGAGAAGCTTGAGCGAGGACATCGCCTTCCACAATAGCAAGCGCTACGCTGCCATCCGAATGACAATCTTGCCGCAATGCGAGGCAGATTCCATCCTTTGAAAGGCTGCGCGGGACTCGGTGAAGGGAAAGACGCAGTCGATGATGGGTTTTAGCCCGTTTAGCGCGATGGCGCGGTTCATGGCGAGGAAGTCCGCGCGGGAGCCAACGAAGATCCCTTGAATGCGCACTTGTTTCCGAAGCACAGGAGCGATTTGCAGCGGCTCGGTCGATTGCGAGAGCACACCAATCTGGGCGATCGTGCCTCCGACGCGGACAGCTTTAAGCGATTGCGCAAAGGTCCCCGCCCCACCAACTTCGACGATCAAGTCCGCGCCCTCGTTAGCTGTCTCCGCCAGCACCCAGTCGGCCCAGTTTGGATCTTCCTTGTAGTTCATGCCGGCATCGAGGCCGAGCTTCTTCACGCGACCGAGTTTTTCGTCGCTTCCGGAGGTGCCGAGCACTCGCGCTCCGAGCATTTTGGCGAACTGGAGGGCGAAGATCGAGACGCCGCCCGTGCCCTGAATCACGACGGTGTCGCCGGGCTTGGTGTGGGCCGCGGTGACGACCGCGTTCCAAGCCGTAACTCCGGCGCACGGCAGGGTGGCGCCCTCTTCGTAGGAGAGATGGTCGGGCAAGTGGACGACGCCCGTCGCGTCGAGGACGACATATTCCGCGAGCATGCCGTCGACGTCGCCGCCGAGGGCCGCCTTTTGCTTGGCAGCCGTAGGGGGGCCATCGAGCCAGCGCTGCATGAAGATGCCGGCGACGCGATCTCCGGGCTTGAAGCCGGTGACTTCCGCGCCGACTTCGATGATCTCTCCAGCACCGTCGGAACAGGGAATGCGGGGAAGCGCCATCTTCGGGTTGTAGAAGCCTTTCACCATCATCAGGTCGCGATAGTTCAGCGATGCGGCGTGGACCTTGATGACGACCTGGCCGTTGCCCGGTACAGGAACGGGAGCTTCGAAGGACTCGAGATTATCGACGCCAAAGGATGAAATTCGCCAGCACTTCATTTTTGTTTCTCCTGTTTTGCCGCCTCGAAGCAAACTCGCCAGCATATCCTAGCCGGACGCCGGCTGTCCAAGTGCCGGAGCGGAGGATTCGCGAAAGTTAATGTTTTCGCAGTACGATAGAGGTATGGCCAGAGGTTGGGAAAGCAAGTCCGTGGAGGAACAGATGTCAATTCACGAGGAACATCCGGCGTCACCGGGCGCGAAGAACAAAGCGTCGAGCGAATTGGCGAAGAAGCGCGACCTACAGGCATTGGAATTGCAGCGGGAGCGGATTCTCTCGGAGCGGACGTCGAGTCCGCACCGGCGTGCGGCACTCCAGGCGGCGTTGAGCGATATCGAGGCGAAGTTGACGTCGTTCAATTAGAGAGCGGCCGCTCTTCAGTTTCAGTGCTCAAGTAAGAACTGAGAGCCGGCGAACTGAGGGCGGGGAACTAACTCTTTCTGTTGAAGAGCAGGGAATTGGCCTGATCGATCGTCGTGAGCGAGATGCGTGCAATATTCACGTGCGCGGGCCGGGTGACTGCCCATAGGATCGAGTCCGCGACGTCTGCCGGAGTCAACGGCGTGACTCCCTCATACACCTTGGCCGCCCTGGCGGCATCCCCGCGGAAGCGGACTTCACTGAAGGCGGTCTCTACCATTCCGGGATCGACGCTGGTCACACGAACCGGCGTGCCGAGCACGTCTTGCCGCAAGCCGTCGTTGATGGCGCGTTCTGCGGCCTTAGACGCGCAATAGACGGCCCCCTTGGGATATGTGATCTCGCCGGCAGTTGAGCCGAGATTCACGACGTGTCCTGAACCGCGTGCAATCATTCCCGTCAAGACCGCTCGCGTGACGTAGAGCAAACCCTTCACATTGGTGTCGATCATCTCGTCCCAGTCTTCGGGATCGCCATCCTGGAGTTTGTCGAGACCGCGGCTTAGGCCGGCGTTGTTTACCAGGATGTCGATGGCCTGCCACTCCGGCGGAAGTTCGGCGATGGCGGTCTGGACCTTTTCACGATTGCGCACGTCGAGCTGGATCGAACGTACTTCGACTGCTCCGGCATGCAACAGCTCGGGTTCGAGCGCATCGAGCCGCTCTTTGCGACGGGCTGCGAGGAGGAGTCGTGCGCCCTCGGCGGCGAAGGCGCGCGCCGTGGCCTCGCCGATTCCGGAGCTTGCCCCGGTAATGAATATAGTCTTGTTGGTTAGCTTCAGCATTTCGTGATTTTATCGTGGCTCGGCGATTGGGTTCGGGCGACTCGCCGGAGGTAGCCAGCAAGGCTACGGGGCGACGAGATGATTGGCGAGCGCGAAGAGGGCCAGTTCCAGGCGGGTGGAGACGCCGACTTTGTCGAAGATATTCGAAAGGTGGCGTTTCACGGTCTCTTCGCTCAGGCCGAATTTGGTCGCGATTTCCCGATTGCTGCAACCATCGACGATCAAACGAAGCACTTCCACTTCGCGGCGGGTTAAAGCATAGTTCTTCTGATCGGGTGAGGCTTGCTCGCGCACGAGTTGGTGAAGGGAGTTCACCAGGCCATCGACTTGTTGCTCGCCGAGCCAATAGCCGCCAGCTGAGACACAAGCGATTGCGGGCCGCAGGTCGCTGGTGAGCCGTTCATGGAGCACGATGCCGCGCGCTCCGATCTGCAATGCCTCAATGATGTGCTGCGCGCGTATCTGGCGGCTGAGCAACAGGATTTTGATCTGCGGCTGGCCGCTCATAATGGCGCGCATCGCCTCCAGCCCTGGCAATCTAGGAAGCGTAAGGTCGAGCAGCAGGATATCGGGCAGAAGGTCGAGGGTCTCTGTGATGGTTTCATCGCCGTCTTCCACTTCGCCGACTATCCGCATCTTCGCGTTCGTCTGCAAAACATCGCGAACTCCGACTGTGATGAGTGGGTGACTGTCGGCGATCAATATCTTGATAGCGTCAGGCATCGACCAAGCCCTCTATTGCTATTAGCGAAATACTCGATGACGAAGTGTCATCCATAGGTACGATAGCAGCCGAAATACCAGGCCGATCCGCGGGTGCGTCAATAATTGTCGATTAGACCTCGTCCGACTCGCGAAGCTTTGCAATCACGCTAAAGTCTTCCAGCGTGGTGGTGTCGCCTTTGATCTGTCCGTGGGTGGCAAGCTCACGGAGCAGACGGCGCATGATCTTTCCTGAGCGGGTTTTGGGGAGCTGTTCGGTGAAGCGGAGATCGTCTGGGCGGGCGAGGGAGCCGATTTCTTTGGCAACCCAGGCGCGAAGCTCTTCTTTGAGTTCGGGTGAGGCCTCGTGGCCGGCCTCGAGTGTGACGAATGCAGAGATCGCCTGGCCCTTCAAATCGTGGGGGCGGCCGACGACCGCAGCTTCCGCGACCTTTTTATGCGCGACGAGTGCGGACTCGATCTCCATCGTGCCGAGGCGATGTCCGCTTACATTGATGACGTCGTCGACGCGGCCCATGAGCCAGTAGTATCCGTCGGAGTCCATGCGCGCGCCGTCTCCGGTGAAATAGCTGCCGGGGATGTCGGACCAGTAGGCTTGCATGTAGCGATCTGGATCGTTGTAAATGCTGCGGGCCATGGATGGCCAGGGTTTGCGGATGACGAGCAGGCCACCGCTGCCGGCCGGGACTGGCTCGCCCTCTTTTGTAACAACTTCAGGCACAATTCCGAAAAACGGCCGGGTCGCAGAGCCGGGCTTGGTTGGGACTGCTCCGGGAACGGGTGCAATCATGATGGCGCCGGTCTCGGTTTGCCACCAGGTGTCGACAATTGGGCAGCGGCCTTTGCCGATCATCTGCTGATACCAGATCCAGGCCTCGGGATTGATGGGTTCGCCGACGGTGCCTAGCAAGCGAAGGGATTCGAGCGAATGTTTCTCGACGTGTTGGTCGCCCCACTTGATGAAGGCGCGAATTGCGGTGGGCGCCGTGTAGAAGACCGTGACTTTGTGCTCGTCGATGATCTTCCAGAAGCGATCGGGTTCGGGATGGTTTGGCGCACCTTCGTACATGAGGATCGTCGCGCCATTTTGCAATGGTCCGTAGACGACGTAGGAGTGGCCGGTGACCCATCCGATGTCGGCCGTGCACCAGTAAACGTCGTCGTCGCGCAAATCGAAGATGACTTTGCTGGTGAGGTAGGTCTGCACGGAATAACCGCCGGTGGTGTGAACGAGACCCTTCGGTTTGCCGGTGGTGCCGGAGGTGTAGAGGATGTAGAGCGGGTCTTCGGAATCAAGTTGTTCGACTGGACACTCAGGCGCCGCTTTTGCCATTAATTCGTGCCACCATTGGTCGCGGCCTTCCTTCATGTTTATGGAGGAGCCGGTGCGTTTATAGACAACGACATTCTTGATCGACGGGCAGTTGGGCAGTGCTTCATCGACGATGGGCTTCAGTTTGACTTCGCCGCCGCGGCGATAGGAGCCATCTTGAGTCACGATGGCGATGCATTGTGCGTCGTTGATACGGTCGACGAGGGCGTTCGCGGCGAAACCACCAAAGATCACGGAATGCACTGCTCCGATGCGCGCGCAGGCGAGCAATGCGATGGCCAGTTCGGGTGTCATCCCCATGTAGATGGCGACGCGGTCGCCCTTCTTCACGCCGAGTCCCTTCAGGACATTGGCGAACCTCTGCACTTCGGCTAGCAGCTCCGCGAAGGTGATCCTGCGGATTTCTCCGGGCTCGCCCTCCCAAAGAATTGCGACTTTGCTTGCCTTGTCTCCGAGAGCGTGGCGATCGACGCAGTTGTAGCAGAGATTGATCTTGCCGCCGACAAACCACTTCGCCCAGGGGAGGTCCCAGTCGAGGACCTTGGTCCAGGGCGCGAACCAGTGCAGTTCCTGAGCCACGCCGCCCCAGAAACTCTCGGGGTCTTCGACCGACTGCCTGATACAGCGTCTCGTATTCCTCGAGAGTCTTGACCCTGGCCTTTGCGGCGAACTCCGGCGGTGGGGAAAAAACGCGGTTTTCGCGGAGGATGGATTCGAGGTTCGGGTTCAGCGGTGTGGTCGTCGATGCCATGTATTCTTCATTCCCTCTAAATCTAGCGATTTGCGTTGCGGCGCAATGAGTCAAGGCCTCTTCGCACGCGAATTACTCTTCTCGAAAAACAGTAACGGGTGGGGGATGGGATGGCAAGGTAGCCACACCTGATAGGGTGAGTACACTTGTATCTCTCACCCTTTAATGAACGTAAAGAACGGATCGCGCCGCATCCCGGTTGTTCTTTGTCTCCTGGCGTGCGGCAATCCGTTCTCCGGCGTCGGTTAGTTCACCGCGGCCAGCGATCTGGTCTTTCATTTCTGAACTGGCATTTCTAACGGGTCATTTCTAAGCTGCGGCGCGTCGGCACGCTCATCCTGTCACGTTTGCATTCGGTCCTCATGTTAGACTTTCGGCTTTCCGGTAGTTCTATATCAAAACGCTATGAGGGGCTGTCCTAGTCGATGTTGTTAAAAGACATTCCGGCGATTGCTGAAGCCACCTTTCTGGTCGTGGCGGCGTTATTTCCAATTGTTAATCCGCTGGGAAGCGCGGCGATCTTCCTCAATCTCGTGGGTACTCTCGACCCGGTCCTCAATCGAGTGCTGGCGCAGAAAATAGCCATCTACAGCTTCTTCATCCTGGTCGTGTCGCTGATCTGCGGCACTGAGATATTGTCCTTCTTTGGAATCTCAATTTATGCGGTGCAGATCGGCGGAGGGCTGATCGTAACTGCAACGGGCTGGACCCTCTTGAATCGCCCAAGCGACAACCAGACGCCGACCCGCAAGGTCGCCCCACGCGATGTGCTGGGCAACGCCTTCTATCCCTACACACTTCCGATCACGGTTGGGCCGGGATCGATCTCGGTCGCAATTACGCTGGGTGCACATCTGACCGCTTCTCTTCGGGCGCACTCGATCTTGTCGCCGTCGGTATTGATTTCGGCCCTTGTGGGGATAATTCTGATCTGCATCATCATTTACATTTGCTATCGGTACGCGGGCCTCGCCGAGAAGGCTCTCGGGACGACCGGGACCGAGGTGTTTATGCGACTGTCGTCGTTCATCCTGGTTTGCATCGGAATTCAGATTATCTGCTCGGGAGTGCGGGCATATCTGGCTACCGTCCGGGCTTGAGATCGGACGACGAAGGCTGCGGAGCGTCGGGCAGCGAGCCGAGCAAATAGCCCAAATCACGCTTCAGAATAGAAATGCGCGCGCGAACGTCCTCGAGCATAGCAACGCGGTCTTCGAGGTCGTCGATGGAAAGCTTGATGAGGTCGGAGGGCTCGCTGGTGAGCCGTTCGATCTTGGCTGCATCGTTGAGGGATTCGATTCGCCGAACCCGGACCCAGGTTTGCAGCAACTGCTGTTTGCGAGTAGGCCCGGTGGGATCATTGAGCGAAGGCTGGTTGAGAAAGGTCCAGATGATTTCCGAGTAATGGCTATCGGGTTGCATGGGGCGGTCGAAGAACTCGGCGAGCATGTTGGAATCGAAATCGAAGGGGATGTTTTTCCCGTTTTGAGCGTGAAGCCCGAGAAGGCCTAAGCCTACAGTGAGAACACCGCCGCCGAGGCTGAGGGCATTGCCGATTTTTGCGATGTGGTCAGAAGAGAATTGCATGGAAGAGCCTGCAGCTCCAGCGCCACCGCCAACAATGATTCCGAGCAAATCTGCGCGGTTGACCGCCTCGTCGCGGCGGTCAGAGAGGTAGCTACGCAGTTCGCTCGCGTGGGTAATCTCGTTATCGATGCGTGAGATGGTGGCATCCAGTTGAAGAGACTGGGACGTGACTTGTTCGTAGATGCGCTGGTGCAGCCAGAGAATCTCCCACCGATCGGCAGGAGGATTGGCGGTGGAGAGCTTGTGCAGTTCGGTCACTTCGGGGAAGATCCCGATGAGCTTCGCGGTACTCTCGCTGACGGGCACGGTCGGAGCATCGGGCTCTTGAGCCGGAGCGGCGACGGCTAGGGCCAGGACGAAAAAGGCGAGCAGACGACGGGCGAAGGGCATACCGATCATCATGCCACGCGATTGAGGGCAATCACGTCAAGCGAAATGCGGTCGGCGATGAATATTCATCGTCGCGGTTGATGGAAACAGCCTAGTGCAGATTAGAGGACGTTGCCGGGCCGGGAGTTGGAGGCAGCCGAGCTTTGAGTTCGCCAAGTTCACGCATCAACTCGTCGAGCCGTGCGACCAGAATGCCGTGGCGCTGATCGTCCTGTGAAGGATGCCTGCCACGGACGTAGAACTGGCCGTTCGGGCCGATGGTGCATTCCTCGACCTCGTCAAAATCGTCGTAGCCCTGGCGGTGTATGACGGCGAGCAGTTCGTCCTGGCTGAGCATTTCCCGCTTCAGTGCCGCGTGATCGATGATCCCGTCCAGGACCAACGTCTCGTCGGTACCTTCGACAATGCGTTCCAGCTTTGGCGAGTTGTAGAGAAGGCGCACTACCAGCCAATTGATGGCGAGCAGTGTCAGAGCGCCGATAATACCGCCGGAGACCGAGTTGTCATTTCCGATCAGAGCGTTTTGCACGGTATTGGAGAGGGAGAGCAATACGATCAGGTCAAACGGATTGAGCTGAGCGAGTTCCCGTTTGCCAAAGATGCGTAATAGCAGGATCAGCGCCAGGTACACGATGATCGGACGCAGGACTTTTTCCAGCAGCGGAATCGGCAGGTGGAACATATCGTCGTACATCGGCAGGTCTCCTGGAAGAGTGGGCCGACTACTTTCCGAACCGCTGCTGGTGCCAGGCCCAGGCACTCGCGATGATGTCATCCAGGTTCGGATAGTCCGGTTTCCAGCCTAGCTCAGCGGCTATCTTCTCCGAGCTTGCCACCAGCACGGCAGGGTCGCCATCGCGGCGGGGAAGTTCCTCGACTGCGATCGGCTTCCCGGTTACCCGGCGGACCGAGTCTATGACTTCGCGCACGGTGAAACCCTTTCCGCTGCCCAGGTTGTAGATGAGTTTGTTGTGCGTGCCGAGCGCGTCGAGGGCCAGCAGGTGGGCTTTGGCGAGGTCGCTGACGTGGATGTAATCGCGCACGCAGGTGCCATCGGAGGTGGGGTAATCCTGGCCGAAGATCTTGATGCTTTTGCGTAAGCCCAGTGCGACGTCGAGGATGAGGGGAATCAGGTGCGATTCAGGCTCGTGGGCCTCGCCTCGCGACCCGCTCGGGTCGACCACCGCTCCGGCCACGTTGAAGTAGCGCAGGCTGGCATATCGCAGTCCGTGAATTTGGTTGATCCAGTGCAGCATGTGCTCAACGAGCAGCTTGGATTCGCCATAGGTATTGGTTGGCTGGAGCTTCGCGTCTTCAAGGATCGGAATACTCTCCGGATTGCCATAGAGAGCGGCGGTTGAGGAGAAGACCAGGCGGTCGACCTTTTTCGCGATCATGGCTTCGAGCAGGCTGAGCGTGGCGGCAGTATTGGCGCGGAAGTAGACTTCCGGAACCTTCATGCTTTCGCCGGCCTCGATCAGTGCCGCGAAGTGCATGACGCCATCGAAATGCCTAGCTTCGAAGATTTGTTCGAGTTTCGCGCGGTCGGCGATGTCGCCCTCGACAAACTCGGCGCGGGGTGGAATCAAATCGCGCCGTGCGTGGCAGAGATTGTCGTAAATGACGACCTCATGGCCAGCGTTGAGCAGCGCATTTGCGACCGTTCCGCCAATATAACCAGCACCCCCGGTGACCAGAACCCTCAAGTGACGCTCCTTCCAATTTGGTAATTTAGCAGTGGTCTTAGATTTTTGATGCATGGGCCGCTACGGCCGGCCCCTTCGTCGATACCCATGCGCGCTTTTGTGTCGACTCTTCGTACACTTAAGAGTACATGGGGCTACCTGGTGGCGATGTGGCCCCGCGAATCTGGCCGCGAATCTCACGACTGCTTGCGGCGGACAACGGGAAAGTGACGTCATACCACACAAGGCCATTGATGCGGTGGAGCGGAGTGCGCGATGTTGGCGTCAATGGGTTATGCGCGCTTCCCGGCTCGTGCCAAAGCGGGAGAAGTGATGAGAATTGTTGCCCGCGCCAGGAACACTATCTGCCTGGCCGGGTAGACTAGAGTGCATACTGGGTGCGGCATGGCGCGGGCGTCAGGAACTACCGTTGTAGGTATCGAAGGAAATTCAGGCAACATGGAAACGCAACCGTCTCGTCCGGCAATCAGCGATAGTTTCGGACTTCTTCCCGAACCGCGCGGGCGACTAAGTTCTTTCACCGTAAGCGTTACGTTGAACGTGTTGCTGGGCGCGCTCTTCATTTGGGCGGCGATCACCCAGTTGCATCAAGCGCCGCCCATACCTCGATACGAGAGCACAGCGTTGATCTTCGCGACGCCTCCGCCACCACCGGAGCCGCTCCCCCCGGTTCCTCACATTAAGGTGACTCCTCCTCCTGTACTTGTCGAGGCGCCCAGAAAGATCGAGCTGCCGAAACCGTACGCCTGAACCGCCGAAGCCAGAGACTGTCCACTTGAATACTCCGGCAATGCCGGTGCTTCCCGCAGCCGCACCGAAGGCGGTGGTGGCCCCGCCGCAACCCAAGGTTGGCCTCTTCGCCAGTCCGAAAACGACGACGGCGGCAAACAATATGGCGGCGCCCACGGTGCAGGCCGGGGGCTTTGGCAACCCCGCCGGGGTAGCCGCGAATCCCAATGCATCGCATCCCTCGACGACACCGGTCATGGGCAGCTTCAACGCCGCCCCGGGCGCGAACCAAGGCGCGGGCGCGGCGCGAGCGGGAGTCGTCCAAGGGGTCGGATTTAGCACCGGCGTCGCGAATGGGGTCACCGGAGGCACCCGTCACGGCGCAGTGGCGGCGGCCGGATTCAACAATGGGGTGGTTGGCGGCACACCGGGCGGCAGCGCGAACTCGCGGGGCGTGGCGACTGGCGGCTTCGGTTCTCCGGTGGGCGGCAGCGCGGCGCCCGCGCCGAAAGCGCAGACCGTCAACTTCGTCGCTCCCGAGGTGCTCTCAGAGCCTAAGCCTCAGTACACCGACGAGGCGCGGCAGCTCAAAATCCAGGGAGAGGTTACGCTCCAGGTGAAGTTCGGCGCCGACGGCAAAGTGGAGGTACTTCGCGTGGTCAGCGCACTCGGGCATGGCCTCGACGAGCAGGCCGAGCGCGTGGCCCAACAGATTCGTTTCAAGCCGGCGGCCAGGAACGGCCAACCCGTCGACCACATCACTATGATTCACATTCTCTTTCAGCTGGCTTAAGGTGGATGTTGACTTTCACTGCGACATTACAGAAACCGACGGGTTCGATCGAATAATGAAAATAATTCTTCCAAGTTTGCGGGTTGCAACCCCGCGGTTCTGCGCTCTGATGGTCTGCATCGTTGTGCTGGGTTCGGGAGCTTTTCGCGCCGAAGCGAAGAAGCTGCGCGCCACCCCGCTTACCCCGCTTACCGCCGAACAGTCGGCCTTGATCGACAAGGCCGCGGCGCGGGAGCGGCTGATGGTCACCGAGCTGCGGAAGCGGATCCCGATTGTGCAGAGCTACATCCAGAACGTAAAGTCTGACCCCAAGCTCGCCTCGGTGCCGGCTTCGGACACCTATCTGCTGAGCCGCGTGGACTTTGGCAAGACCTTTGAGGCCGAGGGATACCAGGAGAAGTCGGTCAAGAAAGGCTTCTTCAAAGATTCCATCGGGGCTTTGGGGAATATCGGAAAAGCTCTGCACCTGGATGAAGGGGAGTACTCCTCGACCGGCTTCATGGACATGATGTTCCTCGATGCGACGAGTTTTGACCGTGACCATTACGATTTCCAGTTTGTGCGCAGAGATTTTCTGGGTTCGATTCACACCCAGGTGTTCGACGTGTTTCCCAAGACAAAGCAAAAGGGAATGCTGAACGGCAGGTTTATCGGACGGATCTGGGTTGAAGACCAGGACGGCACCGTGGTCCGTTTCAACGGCTCGTTCGATGAGGACCCAAACCGCGACCTCGACCACAACCAGTATCTTCACTTTGACAGTTGGCGGGCCAATTCTCCGGAGAACCTCTGGTTGCCCGCGGCAATCTACGTGGAAGAGACGCACCGAACGAAAGAGGACGGAGACACCGGCGTCCGCGCACAGACCTACTTCTGGGGTTACTCGCTCAAGCTGCCGACCCGTCAATCGGAGAACGCAACCGTCCAGATCGACAATGTGACCGACAAGAGCGACGCGGCGCAGGACGTGAGCCCGCTCCAGGCCAGCCGCGCCTGGGTCTCGCAGGCGGAAAACAACGTTCTCGACCGCCTCGTGCAGGCGGGGCTTCTTGCGCCGCCCAGCGACTTCGACAAGGTGCTGGAGCAAGTCACCAACAACATCGTGATCGGCAATAAGCTCGACCTGCCCGACACGATCCATTGCCGGGTGTTGTTGACGACCCCTCTTGAATCGCTCGCCGTCGGCAATACCATTTTGCTGAGCAAGGGGCTGATCGACGTACTGCCCTATGAAGAAAATCTGGCGGCGGTCCTGGCGTTCCAGCTGGCCCATATCACCCTAGGCCACCACATCGATACGCGGTATGCCTTCAGTGACCGGCTCCTCTTTCCGGATGAGGCGACCTTTCAGCACATCAGCATGGGACACAGCCCCGGCGACGACGATCTGGCTGCGAAGAAGGCCGTTGAGTTTCTGAATAACTCCATTTACCACGACAAGCTTCCCACGGCTGGGCTGTTCTTCCTGCAGCTGCAGGCGCGAGCCAAGCCTTTGAAGGCGCTGATGACCCCCCTGATCGGCGATTCGTTGCTCCGCGCCGATGGCACGCCGTGGCTTGTCGATCTCACCAAGAATGCGCCCAAACTCGATATGGATAACCTGAGCCAGATCGCGGCCTTGCCACTGGGTAGCCGGCTCAAGATTAATCCCTGGGATGACAAAGTGTTCCCGCTCAATGTGAAATCGGTGCCGTTCCTCAATGCACGGGACAAGATGCCGTTTGAGGTGACGCCGATCTACTACCGTCTGGCCCGTTACGCCGAGCCGGAGCCTCCGGCAACGACCCCGGACACGGGTACAGCGCCTGCGCCAGCGACTGGGCAGGCCAACCCCGGCGGCACGCAACCGCCTCCAAGTCCACAATGAGGTCCCGGTTGGGTTTATGGGTCGGGAGCCACGGTCTAGCTTTAGCAAGGAGAATGTCTCGATGAAAAGGCTGATGTTGACTGCGGTCCTGGCATTTTTCCCGGCAGGATTGCTGGGTCAGGCCGCTCCCGCTGTTCGTAGCGGACTTCCCGCGCTCACAGCGGGCGGCTATTACTCCAACTTTTACTCCGACTACAATCCAGTCCACCTGGGTGGAGCTGGAGTTTACGTCGACTGGAACCTGTTCGGAAGACTTGGAGTCGAAGGCGAGGCGCGCTGGCTAAGGTTCAATCAACTCGGTGGCAGCTATGAAGACAACTATCTGGTTGGACCTCGCTACTCACGCCGCTTCAAGAACTTTGTTCCTTATGCGAAATTCCTCATGGGAGCGGGTGAACTTGAGTTCAATTCCAATTACGGGCACGGGGGGTATTTTGCCATGGCTCCCGGTGGTGGTGTGGACTATCGGCTCAACCGGAAGGTCACCATCCGGCTCATCGACTACGAGTATCAGATTTGGCCTACCGCGTTGGGTGGTGGCCTGCCCAGCAACGGCCTCACACCGCATGGCTTCAGCTTCGGCGCCGGTTACCGCATCTTTTAGGGACGCCTGAAGTCGCCGACATTGCGGCTCGCAAAGAAAAGCCCCGGATTCCCTCGGGGCGTTTTCTTTGCTGCCAGCCTGCTATGCCTAGAAGTGATACGCGACGCCGATCACCGGATTCGATAGAGTGGGGAACCAGCGATTGGTGTTAAGGACGTTGCCGGTGAGTATTGAAGTTCGGCGCCTTGACGACGATCCCGCGATACTCGGCGCGGATGTCGAAGCTTGGGCTAATCTCGTAAGCGATACCGCCGCCATACAACGCGCCGACCTTGGTCTGTCTCTTTGCGTCAAGGATGGTAGTGCCCGATTGAATCGGCGCGAAAATATAACCGCCTACCCCGCCCTCGAGAAACGGATTGAACTTCTTGAAACTGAAATTGAAGACGTAGGCGGCCGAAACCTCCTGCATCCGGGTATGGACACGCACGTTCGGAAGGAAGCTTAGCGTGTAGCTGTAGGCGTTTTGCCCGTATTGGTAGTTGCCCTCAACCGCGCTGCGCGGCGTGAGCATATAGCGGTAGCTGGCCAGTCCACCCATGCCGTAGCGTGGATGCTGTTCAACCGCATTGCCGTAAACGTATGGAGGGAAAATACCGGTGACGCCGAGACTTACATCCTGACGACTTTCCTGAGCAAAACCTGCCACTGCCAACAATGGCAGCAGAACAAACAACAGTGCGGCCTTTTTCATTCTTTCCTAAACCCCTGACTGCTCAACGACACGCCGGATCTTGCCTCTTCGTTCGCCGATTCATAAGCTTTGTAGACCCGATTCGGCCCATTTCGTAATTGTACCTGTCACAGGCTTCGATGGTCTTTGTCACCGGATGTTCTTTAGACGGCAACGGTCGGATATCGCAACCGCAACAGTCGAAAAAAGACTTGAGGCCAGACGGGATGGCGGGTAGTCGCCACCCCGCCTGGCAGCCATTTTGGATGTTTTCAGGCGGTCCGAATTATGCAGTTACCGGTTCCTTGTGTGCGGCGGTCTTCACCGTGTGACCATCCTTGACGGTGACCGGATCGAGGAACGGCATGGCGGCACGGAGCTCCGAACCGACCTCTTCGAGCTGCAGGCCCGCTTCGTTCTTGCGGTAGGCGTCCATGTCCTTACGGCCATTGCCGCCGTTCGCCTCGGTCTCGTTCTCCTGCATCCAGCGCTTGGCGAAGGTCCCGTCCTGAATGTCGGTGAGGATCTTCTTCATCGTGGCGCGGGTCTCGTCGGTGACGATCTTCGGGCCGGTGATGTAGTCGCCCCACTCCGCTGTGTCGGAAATGGAGTAGCGCATGTAGGCGAGTCCGCCGCGATACATCAGATCGACGATCAGCTTCAGCTCGTGCAGGCACTCGAAGTAGGCGATCTCCGGCTGATATCCGGCATCGACGAGGGTCTGGAAAGCAGCCTTGACTAGCGCCGAGGTTCCGCCGCAGAGAACGGTCTGTTCGCCGAAGAGGTCGGTCTCGGTCTCTTCGGTGAAGGTGGTCTCGATCACGCCGGCGCGGGTGCATCCGATTCCCTTGGCGTAGGAGAGGCCGAGGGCATGGGCGTGGCCGGAAGCATCCTGATGAACAGCGAGCAGGCCGGGCGTGCCGCCGCCCTCGGTGAAGACCTCGCGTACGCGATGGCCGGGGGCCTTGGGCGCGACCAGCGAGACATCGACATCCTTAGGCGGAACGATGGCGCCGTAGCGAATGTTGAAGCCGTGGGCGAACATCAGCGTCTTGCCCGCGGTGAGATGCTGCTTGATGTCGTGGTTGTAGGTCTTTGCCTGGGAATGATCGGGCGTGAGGATCATGATAACGTCGGCCCACTTGGCCGCATCGGCGACGGTGAGGACTTCGAGGCCGGTCTTCTTCGCCTTGTCGATCGGACTTGCTCTGCGCGGGCAGGCCAACTCGGACATCGACGCCCGAGTCCTTGAGATTGAGCGCATGGGCGTGGCCCTGCGAGCCGTAGCCGATGATGGCTACTTTCTTTTGCTGGATGAGAGATAGATCGGCGTCGTGATCGTGATACGTCTTGGGCATTTTTTCCTCGTCAAAAGTAATTTCTAAAAAGTCAAAATCGGCGGTCGGCAACGTCAAGGCGAATGTCGCCGCCGGAGTCTTCGCCATGCGTCTCTTCGGTGAGCGGCAGGACCGGATCTTTCTCCGGCTCGGCGATACGCATGGCATCGAGCACGCGGCTCGTATGCTCGCCGCGTCGCATGACCATGCGTCCGGTGCGGGAGATTTCAAGGATTTTGTTATCGCCTTCGTTGAGGACCTGAATCAGGCCCTCAACCTTGCTGGAGACTCCGGTGATCTCGATCATCAGCGACTCGGGCGCGAGATCGACGATGCGGGCGCGAAAGACCTCGGCCAGCTCGAAGATCGTGGAACGGGTCTTGGTGGTTGCGGCGACTTTAATCAGCGCAAGCTCGCGGACCACGCAGGACAACTGGCCGACGTCGTCGACCTCGAGCACGTTGTCGAGCTTATAGAGGCTGGCGCGGACGCGATGCGCCGCACCGGTGGGGGCATCGGCGACGATGGTCATGCGCGAGACCTCGGGCCGCTCGGAGTGGCCGACGGTGAGCGAGGTGATGTTGATGTTCAATCGGCGAAAGAGGGAAGCGACGCGGGTGAGAACGCCGGGCTTGTCTTCGACCAGGGCTACGAATGTGTGGAGCATCTCTTCCTTTCGGTCAGTTGCTTCGATCAGTCGCTCGCCGTTTCGACCAGCGGATCGGGCCTGCGGATCATCTCGTGCAGCGCCGCTCCTGGAGCGATCATTGGGTAGACTCCATCTTCCTTCTCAACTTGGAACTCGATGAGGAACGGGCCACCGGAATTACGCGCTCGGTCAACGGTCGGCAAGTACTTGAGACCTATTTGTAACCGTCGCCCCTGCAATTCCGAAGGCATCGGCGAGCTTCACGAAATCCGGGCTGAGGATTGGCGAGCAGGAGTAGTTTTTGTCGTAGATCAGCTCCTGCCACTGGCGCACCATGCCGAGATAGCCATTGTTGATGACAGCGATGTTGATGGCGAGCTTCTCTTGCGCGATGGTGGCCAGCTCCGGTGAAGTCATCTGGAAGCCGCCGTCTCCTGCGATGACCCAGACCTCTTTCTCCGGGCAGGCGACCTTGGCTCCGATCGCTGCCGGCAGCGCGAAACCCATAGTCCCAAGACCGCCCGAGGTGATGAGCGAGCGGGGCTCGTCGTGCTTGTAATATTGCGCCTCCCACATCTGGTGCTGGCCGACGTCGGTGACGATGACCGCTTTGCCGCCGGTCGCTCGCCAGATGTCGTTGATGACGTGCGCTGCGTAGAGGTGGCCGTTGTCGGGCAGGTTCTGAATATCGCGTACTGAGGCGTCACCCTTGAGCGTGCGGATCGACCGCAGCCACTCTGAGCCGCCCTTCTTGTGCTCCCGTGGCGGGATGCGGGGAAGCATCTGCTCGAGCACCTCGCGAAGGTCGCCGATGAGCGCGACGTCGACGGCCACATTCTTGTTGATCTCCGCAGGATCGATCTCGATGTGGATCTTCTTCGCCTTGGGCGCATAGGTCGCCAGCGAGCCGGTGACGCGGTCGTCGAAGCGCATGCCGCAGGCGATGAGCAGATCAGCCTGCTGGATGGATTCGTTGACCCACGACTCGCCGTGCATGCCCATCATGCCGAGGTTCAATTCGTGCGAGGCGGGAAAGCCGCCGAGACCGAGCAGCGTGGTCGTGACGGGAATCTGTAGACGCTCAGCCAGCGTGCGTACCTGATCGGTCGCGCGCGATTCCAGTACTCCGTGGCCGGCGAAGATCATCGGCCGTTTCGCATTCAGGATCAAATCGACGGCATTGGTGATGGCATCGGATTCGACGCGCAGCATGGGGTGAGTGCGTTGTGCTTCCGGCACCGCCGCCTCAAAATCGAAGTCAGCGGTCGCCTGCTGCGCGTCTTTGGTGATGTCGACCAAGACTGGCCCGGGGCGACCGGAGCGGGCGATCAGAAATGCTTCGCGCAATCGCTGGCGCGATCTCTTCGGCCCGCGTGACGAGATAGTTGTGCTTGGTGATGGGCAGCGTGATGCCGGTGATGTCCACCTCTTGAAAGGCGTCGGTGCCTAGAAACTTGCTCGAAACCTGGCCGGTGATACAGACGATCGGGATCGAGTCCAGCATCGCGGTTGCGAGGCCGGTGACAAGATTGGTCGCCCCTGGGCCCGAGGTCGCGAGCATCACGCCGACTTTTCCTGAGGCGCGGGCGTAGCCATCGGCCATATGCGTTCCGCCCTGCTCGTGGCGCACCAGGATGTGGCGGATAGGAAACTTGCGCAGCGCATCGTAAATCGGCAGGATCGCGCCGCCAGGGTAGCCGAAGACTTCGCGGACGCCTTCGCCCTTCCAGCGTAGCCCAGACGATCTCAGCGCCGGTGAGACGCGTCGGATTTGCAGGTTGCTCTTCTTAAGTCGGTTCACTCATATAGAGTCTCAAATCTCACAAAAACATTATGTGCGTTTCGTTGTTACAAATGCTTAATTCGTTACCGCACCTTGTGCCGCGGAGGATACACTGTCTGCATATTTCCGGAAGACTCCGCGCGCAAAACGCGGCGGCGGGAGCCGTCCACGAGCGGAGCCGCGATTCAATCTCGCCCTGCGAAACTTCAAGAGTGAGCTTGCGATTCGGGATATCGATGTGAATCGGTGTCGCCCTCTTCAACTGCAGCAATCGGGCCGCCGACCGCGGCCTCTGGAGCGACGTGGCCAGCCATGAGGCCGCGCGTCGCGCCGGAGAAGCGGCCATCGGTGATTAGGGCGACGGTCTCAGACAATTCGGCGATACCCGCGATGGCCGCGGTGACGAGCAGCATCTCGCGCATGCCCGGACCGCCTTTTGGGCCTTCGTAGCGAATGACGACGACGTCATTCGGCTTGATCTGACCGGACTCGACAGCGGCCATCGCGTCCTCTTCGGTGCCGAAGACGCGCGCCGGGCCGCGATGCTCGAGGCGCTTATGCCCGGCGACCTTGACCACGGCGCCTTCAGGCGCGAGATTGCCTTTGAGGATCACTAGACCGCCGGTTGGCTTGATCGGGTCGCTCATGGGCCGAATGACCACCTGGCCGGGAGTTTCTACGGCGAGCGCGGCTTCCTCCGCAAGGGTGCGTCCAGTAATGTTGGGCGCGGTGCCGTCGATCAGGCCGGCGTCAATCAGGCGCCTAGCGAGCAGTCGGCTGCCGCCCGCGTTTTGATAGTCGGTCGCGACGTAAATGCCGCCGGGCTTGAGGTCGCAGATCAGCGGAGTGCGCTCGCTGATGCGGTCGAAGTCGTCCATCGACAGCTCGATGCCCATCTCGTGGGCGATGGCGAGGAAGTGCAGGACAGCGTTCGTCGACCCGCCGGACGCTGCGACGCTGGCAATCGCGTTCTCGATGCCGGCGCGGGTGATGAGCTTGCTGGGGCGAAGATCGTTGCGCGCGGCGGCCATGACGAGTTCGCCCGCCGCGCGGGAGGCAGCATGCTTATCGGCGGAGAGCGCGGCGACACCGGAGAGATGGATCGGTGAGATGCCCAGAAATTCGCAGGCCATCGCCATGGTGTTGGCGGTGAACTGGCCGCCGCAAGCGCCAGCGCCGGGGCAGGCTGCGGCTTCGAGGACTTCTAGAGCAGCATCATCGATCTGGCCGCGCGCGTGGGCGCCGATGCCCTCGAAGACATTCTGGATGGTGATGTCGATCTGCTTGCCTTCGGCGTTGGTTACATGGCCGGGGGCGATGGAGCCGCCGTAGAGCATCAGTGACGGGATGTCGAGACGGCATAGCGCCATGACTGTTCCGGGCAGATTCTTATCGCAGCCCGCGATCGCGACCAGGCCATCGAAGAGGTTGCCGCGGGCGACAAGTTCAACGGAGTCAGCGATGACCTCGCGGCTGATCAGCGAGGCCTTCATGCCCTGCGTGCCCATGGTGATGCCGTCGGAGATGGTGATGGTGTTGAACTCCATCGGACGTGCCGCCTGCGGCGCGGATACCTTCCTTCACCGCTTCGGCAACATCGCGGAGGTGGAAGTTGCAGGGGCCGATCTCGGTCCAGGTGTTAGCAATGCCGATGATCGGTTTGTGCAGATCTTCTTTGGAGAAGCCAATGCCGCGCAGGTAGGAGCGCGCTGCGGCGCGGTTCGGGCCCTCGGTTAGAGGGATGCTGTTGTGCTTGGGATTGTGCTTTCCGTTAGTCCCGTTACTGCTCATGATCTATCTGTATCTCCGGCGGTTACAAACTACCTGTTGCGTGTTCTGAGTGCGGTTTGAGCCAGAAGGCCTGATCGTGCCGGCGCTCAAATTCGTCGAGAGGATTGGCGTGGCGCAGAGTGAGACCGATGTCATCGAGCCCTTCGAGCAGGCAATAGCGCCGAAATGGGTCGATGGTGAAGTTAGTTGTCCAGCCTTCGCTGTCTGTGATCGTGTTTTCTTCCAGGGAGACGTCCAATTTGTAACCGTCGTTGTGCTTTGTCTTGTGCAGAAGGTGTTTGACCTGCTCTTCCGGCAACGTGATCAGCAGAATTCCGTTCTTTCCCGCGTTGGAATGGAAGATGTCGGCAAAGCTGGGAGCGATCACGCAGCGAAAGCCATAATTATGGAGCGCCCAGGCAGCGTGCTCGCGGGAAGATCCGCAGCCGAAGTTCTTGCCTGCGACGAGAATCTGTGCGCCCTTGTGCCGCGGGTGGTTCAGCTCGAAGTCGGGGTCTTTTCTCCAGTCGAAGAAGAGGTAGTCTTCGTACCCGCTGCGCTCGATCCGCTTCAGGAACTGCTTCGGAATGATCTGGTCGGTATCGACGTTGGCGCGGTCGAGCGGCTGCACGGTTGAGGTGAGCTTACGAAATGGCTGCATGGGCAGGCTCCTTGGCTTGAGCTGTCGCTCCGTCATTGGCGTATTCCCAGTCGCGCACGTCGACGAAATGTCCGGCTACAGCGGCTGCGGCAGCCATCTGCGGGCTCACGAGATGCGTGTGCGAGCCTGCGCCTTGACGGCCTTCGAAGTTGCGATTGCTGGTGGAGGCGCAGCGTTCGCCGGGCTGAAGAATGTCGGGGTTCATGCCCAGACACATGGAGCAACCGGGTTCGCGCCACTCAAATCCAGCCTCGATGAAGATGCGGTCGAGCCCTTCGTTTTCGGCCTGAGTTTTGACTGCCTGTGAACCCGGCACGACCATTGCGCTGACATGCGAGTGAACGTGATGGCCATTGACGATTTTGGCTGCCGCGCGCAGATCTTCAATGCGGGAATTTGTGCAGGAGCCAATGAAGACGCGATCGATAGCGATTTCCTGGATCGGCGCTCCAGCTTTCAGCGCCATGTAGCTCAGAGCGCGTTCGAAGCCGCGACGGCCCGCTTCGGAATCATCTAGCGGTGCGACGGGAACGGTGCCGGTTACAGGCACGACCATGCCTGGACTTGTCCCCCAGCTCACTTGCGGGGCGATGTCTTCCGCGCGAATGTCGAGCTCTCGATCGAAGGTTGCGCCCTCGTCGGTGGCCAGGCTGCGCCAATGGGTGACGGCTTCGTCCCATGCTTTGCCCCGGGGGGCGAAGCGGCGTCCCTTCAGATAGGCGAAGGTGGTCTCGTCGGGAGCGATCATGCCGGCGCGCGCGCCTGCCTCGATGCTCATGTTGCAGACGGTCATGCGGCCTTCCATCGACAGGGCGCGGATTGCGGAGCCAGCGTATTCGATGACGGACCCGGTCGCGCCATCGGTGCCGATGTGGCCGATGATGGCGAGGATGATGTCTTTGGAGGTGACGGCAGCCGAGAGTTCGCCATCGACATTAATCCGGAAGGTCTTGGGACGCGATTGCGGCAGAGTCTGCGTGGCGAGGACGTGTTCGACCTCAGAGGTGCCGATGCCGAAGGCCAGCGCGCCAAAGGCTCCGTGAGTCGAGGTGTGCGAGTCGCCGCAGACGATGGTCATTCCGGGCTTGGTGATGCCGAGTTCGGGGCCGATCACGTGCACGATTCCCTGGTCCTTCGAATCAACGTCGTAGAGCTCGATGCCAAAGTGTTTGCAGTTTTCGCGCAGGGTGTGGATCTGTTTGGCTGCGATCTGGTCGGTGATGACCAGTCGGTGGTCTTTGATCGTCGGCACATTGTGATCGACGGTGGCTACGCAGCGATCGGGCCGGCGGACGCTGCGCCCAGTGATTCGCAATCCCTCAAAGGCCTGCGGCGACGTGACCTCGTGGATCAGATGGAGATCGATGTACAGAATCGTCGGTTCGCCTTCCGGCGCAACGACAACGTGCGAGTCCCATACTTTTTCGAAGAGTGTTTTCGGTTTGGACATATTAGCTTTTAGCTCCTAGCTATTAGCTGCTAGCTCTGTCGGTTGTAACCCCTAGCTGTAGCGCTTTGCCCCAGCTAGAAGCTAAGAGCTAACGGCTAATAGCTGTCTTTTAAACGGCGTGTAGTGCCTGGCTTCTGTCGATGATTTGATTGAGCGCCTCGTCGACTTGCTCCCCCATCTCCTGCGTGGAGACCATCTGGACTCCCGGAGTATTGCCGCGAGCGAGGTCCGCGGTTCGATAGCCTTGTTCGAGCACGTGCTTTACCGCTGCCTCGATTGCTTCGGCGTCGGCTTCGAGGTTTCCTGAATGGCGTAGCAGCATCGCTGCCGTCAGGATGGCTCCGAGCGGGTTGGCGAGTCCCTTTCCGGCGATGTCAGGTGCGGAGCCGTGTACCGGCTCATACAAATTCACAGCGCCGCCGATGGTTCCCGATGGCAGCATGCCGAGCGATCCGGTGATGACTGCGGCTTCGTCGGAGAGGATGTCGCCAAAGAGATTCTCTGTAACGATCACATCGAAGTTTCGTGGCGTATTCATCAGGTGCATTGCGCAGGCGTCGACGTACTGGTGGTCGAGCGCGATTTCGGGGTAATCCTTAGCGACCTCGGTGACGGTGGCGCGCCAGAGCTGCGAGACCTCGAGAACGTTTGCTTTGTCGACCGAGGTGACCTTCTTCCGCCTCTTGCCGGCCAGCTCAAAAGCGACCCGCGCCACGCGGACTACTTCGTCTCGCGTGTAGCGCAGGGTGTTCCAGGCTGAGTTCTTTTCGCGGTCCCATTGGCGTGGCTCGCCGAAGTAGAGGCCACCGAGAAGCTCGCGCACGAACAGTATGTCAGCACCTTCAACGACCTCGGGCTTGAGCGGAGAATTCGTCGCCAACGCTGGCCATGCGAAGGAGGGCCGCAGGTTGGCGAAACCGCCGAGCGCCTGGCGAAGCCCGAGCAGACCCGCTTCAGGTCGGCGATCGGGAGGAAGATGGTTAAATTCGTTGCCGCCGACTGCGCCGAGCAGCACGGCATCGCTTTCGAGTGCGGCGTTGAGGGTTGCCGTGGGCAGCGGCGATCCTTGTTGTTTGATGGCGACTCCGCCAATCAACGCTTCGCTGAATTGAAAATCGTAGCCCCCTAATTCGGCGACCGAGCGCAGAACGTTAGTGGCTTGCTGGGTTACTTCGGGGCCGATGCCGTCGCCGGCCAGCACCAATATCTTCAATTGCTTGTTTGCACTCATCTGGTCAGTTCCATTTGTTCGTCAAGGTCAGATTGGGGATCGTGTTACGCGCCGTTCGCTATGAGGTCTTCGCCAGGGGCTCGGTCTCCAACTCCCTCACCAGATCGTGGTGACGGCGATGGTGCGAGACGAGGTTGATCGAGATCCTGATCGTAGACCGCCTTCTTGCGATCGGCGAGCTCGGTGAAGGCAACGTAGGCGATATCGAGGTCAGCTGGCGCGAGTTCGAAGCCAAGCTCGGCGAGGCGATGGGCCATCGCGCGGCGCCCGGAATGCTTGCCGAGCACCATGCGGTTGCCAGGAACGCCGACTGACGCCGGGGTCATGATCTCGTAGGTCAGTGGATTGGAGAGCACACCGTGCTGATGAATGCCTGCTTCATGCGCGAAGGCATTGTCGCCGACTACAGCCTTGTTCGGTGAGGGACGGAAGCTGATCACCGAGGCGAGCATCTGGCTCACTGGATAGAGGCGGTCGAGAACAATGTTGCTCTCGACTGGGTACCGGTCAGCGCGGACGTGGAGGACGGCGGCGATCTCTTCGAGCGCCGCATTGCCGGCGCGTTCGCCTATGCCATTGATGGTGCATTCCACCTGGCGAACTCCGGCTTCGATTGCTGCGAGGCTGTTCGCTACGGCCAGGCCGAGATCGTTGTGACAATGTGAGGAGAAGATCACATTCTCAGCGCCAGGCACGCGTTCGCGCAGCATGCGGAAGAGATTGCCGTACTCGTCGGGCGTGGTGTACCCGACGGTGTCGGGCACGTTGATGGTGGTGGCCCCGGCCTCGACGGCGACGGTGACCATCTGACAGAGAAATTGACGGTCGCTGCGGGTCGCGTCTTCGGGAGAAAACTCGACATCGTCGACAGTACGTGCGCGCGAGACGGACGGACTCGCCGGTCTGAGCGAGTGCCCCTTCGCGGCTGATCTTGAGCTTGTATTGCAGGTGCAGGTCAGATGAGGCCAGGAAGACGTGGATCCGAGATTTCTCGGCGGCCTCGACGGAGCGGGCTGCGAGTTCGATGTCCTGCCTGCGGGCGCGGGCCAGGGAGGCGATCCGGGGACCGCGAATTGCCCGAGCGATGTCGGCGATGGAGTTGAAGTCGCCCTCAGAGGAGACGGCGAATCCGGCTTCAAGAATGTCGATGCCGAGGTCTGCCAAGCCGTGGGCGAGCGTGAGCTTCTCATCCCGGGTCATGGAGCAGCCCGGAGATTGCTCTCCGTCACGGAGGGTGGTGTCGAAGAAGTAGAGACGATCGCGGTCGGGAACTAAATGGTCCATAGCGCAACACCCAGCAAAGAACTTACTCCATGAGTTTCGCAGTCGAAAGACTATAATTCAAGTTTATAATTCTTTGACTTAGCATAACAGCAGCTTATGCTGTTTAAGTACGCTGCGCTTCAAGCGGCGTTCCGATTTCAAAGATGCGGCGCGGACCGCATCCTCCTTCTATTGTATGGATTTATTTCAGCTCGAGACATTTCTGGCGGTTGCCGAGGAGCGGAGCTTCTCACGGGCTGCCGCGCGCCTGCACCGGACGCAACCGGCGGTGAGCCAGGTCGTCCGCAAGCTTGAGAGCGATCTTGGCGAAGTGCTCTTTGAGCGCGCATCGCGGGATGGCACCTTGACTCAGGCGGGGGAGCTGCTTCGCGATTATGCGGAGAGGCTGCTGGCGCTTCGCCATGAGGCGACCAATGCGCTCGATGAGCTGCGTTCGCTCAACCGCGGCCGACTGCTGCTGACTGCCAACGAATACACTTGCCTCTACCTTCTGCCGGTACTGGACGAATTTCGGCGCCGCTGCCCGCATATCGGGGTGACGGTGCAACGCTCGCTGGCGACGAAGATTCCTGACGAACTTCTGCAGCGCAACGTGGAGATCGGAATTATGTCGTATCGCCCGGACGAGCACTTTCGCTCCATTCGGGTTTATACCGACGAGCTTGCCTTCGTCGTCAGCCCGGGTCACCGTCTGGCGCGAAAGCGGGTGCTTTCCATCCGCGACCTTGGGGAAGAAACCTTTGTCGCCCATAACGTTCCCTCGCCGCTACGCCGCAGGGTCATCGAGGCCTTTGCCGAGCACAAGACCACCCTCAATATGGATGTGGAGCTGCCCAGCCTGGAGGCGATCAAGCGTTTTGTGGCCGGCGGAAACGGCGTCGCGCTGGTTCCGGGTCTCACCGTCCAGCCGGAGCTGGAGTCCGGTGTGCTGGTCAAAGTCCCCGTGAAAGAGCTGCAGATCGAGCGAACGCTGCGGCTGGTTCATCGCAAAGAATGCGAACCTCTCGCATGCGGCGATGGGTTTTCTTGAGGCCGTTCGCTCGCTCGCCGCGGAGCGGGGCGCTCCCTTTCAGTTTGAGCCGGAAGGGCCGGCCGCGCGCTCAAAGTGATTTAGGCCGCTTCGCGCTGAATTGCAGAATCGTATGGCGTGCATCCGCAATCGCGAATGCGGTATCTATTGATAAATGAGCAAGACTTACCGGCTCATAACGTTGGCGGCGCTCATGCTGGGGAGCCCAGTTCACTCCCAGCTCAATCCCGGCTGCCCGGTGCAGCCCGCGACGTTCAAAGCGATGCGGGACTGCTACCGGCCTTTGCTGGTCTTTGCGCCGTCTGCCCGCGACGCTTCTTTGGTGGCGCAGCAGACAATGCTCGATCAGTACGCCGACGAGATGATGGACCGCAACCTACTGTACGTGCCGGTGCTCGTGCAGAGTGGACACTTCGAGGCGCCGCTCGATGCACCCTATATTGTGCTGAGACAATCGGAGATGAATGCCATTCGAGCCCGCTTTCAGGTCGGTCCGTCTGAATTCCTTGTGATACTCGTGGGTAAGGATGGCGGCGAGAAATTCAGGACGAAGAAAGCAATATCAGTTCTAAAACTTGACGAAATCGTGGATGCGATGCCGATGGGAAGCCATGAGAAAGCCATGCGGTCCGCGAATTCCCGGTAGAGCCCCTGGCGTGGACCGAAGAGTCCTGTTCGATGCTCAGCTTCCCGTTCGAAGCGAAGATCAACTATTCGCAACTTCCGCCGCGCCGGAAACGTATCATTTCGGTAACATCGAGAGATCGAGGCTTCTATGAACCAGGTTCTTGCGAACTCAGCCCTGTCTGATCCGCCTCCCGCCGCAGTGACCTTCGCATCGATTCCAGAGGTGCTTTGCGCGCTCAGGAAGGTCGCTCACCTCAGCGAACTGAAGGAGACGGAATACGAATGGTTGGCCACCCACGGCCGACAGCGCTCTGAGGCCGCCGGGACGGTGCTTTTTCATGACGGTGAGCCCGCGACCCGGATGACCATTGTGCTCAAGGGCGAAATCCATGTGCGCCGGCAGCGGGGTGCGGCCGACGCGCTGTTCATCGGCCGTTCCGGTCAGATCACCGGCGTGCTGCCGTATTCGCGGATGAAGACCTTTGGAGGGATGGGCTACACGACAGCGGACTCATGGGTGCTCGAGTATGAAAAGTCCCTCTTTCCCGAAATGCTGGAGGCCATCCCCAGCATGGCGCAAATTTGCGTGGGGCTCCTGCTGGACCGCGTTCGCGAAGTCACGCGCATAGAGCAGCAGACCGAGAAGCTTACGGCGCTGGGGAAGCTCGCGGCGAACCTTGCCCATGAACTCAATAATCCGGCCTCGGCGGCTCAGAGAGCTGCGGGCGGTCTGCTTGAAGAGCTTCGTGTTTATGGCCATGAGAAATACAAACTGGGTTCGCTCTGCATCGAGCCAGAGAAGCTGTCGAAGATTTGGGAGTGGCAGAAGTCGGCGGGTGACGTGGCGCGGCGTCGCGAAGCCGAGGGCGCAATCGATGTGGCGCGCGAAGAAGACAGCATCTCTGCATGGCTTGCTGCCCATGGCATTGAGAACGCATGGAAGATCGCGCCTGAGTTGGCCGAGGCTGGCTTGTGCGCCAACTACCTCGAACCGCTCGCAAATCTCCTCGAGCCCTCTGCGACCACCGTGGTGCTGTCTCAGTTCGCTTCTTCGCTTCGCGCCGAGCGCATGACTGAGGCGATGATTCACTCGACTGCTCGCATCTTCGATCTGATCAAGGCGATCAAAGACTACTCCTACATGGACCAGGCGCCGATCCAGGAGATCGATATACCGAAGGGCCTGGAAAGCACGCTCTCGATGCTTCAGTCCCGACTCAGTGAGGTAGAAGTTAAACGGGAATACGAACCCGGATTGCCCTGCATCAGCGCCTACGCAAGTGAGTTGAACCAGGTCTGGACGGCGTTGATCGAGAATGCCCTGGACGCCATTCAAGATCAGGGCCAGATCGTGCTGAAGGCCAAGGTCTCAGGCGATTTGTTGCTGGTTGAGGTCTGGGATAATGGGCCGGGGATTCCACCCGAGATACAGGACCGGATCTTCGAGCCTTTCTTTACCACCAAACCGCCGGGGCGCGGACTGGGACTGGGTCTGGATGTGGTCATGCGCATCGTCAGGAAGCACCGCGGCTTCGTGCAGCTGCAATCAGCGCCAGGGGCCACTTGCTTCCAGGTGCGGTTGCCGCTGCAGCAGCTGCAGGCCTACTGAGTGACGGGCGGTGTCTAAGAGTAAACTGGGCGGCAGGGAGGAAAACTCCTTATGAAGTATCAGAAATACGCTGCTGCTTTCGGCCTGGTCGTTCTTTCAATCTGCGCGTTTGCGAAAGACAAGAAGAAGGCCCCGTTACCGGAAGATATCCTTCAGGGCGCACACGGTGCTGGTAATCGTCGATCCCTCCGCCGGAGTTGATGCACAGGATCCGAACGCCAATCGCCTCGCCCGCACCGACGTGGAACAAGCCCTGATGAAATGGGGACGCTTCACTACGGTGCAAGAGGGATTTACCGCCGACCTCATCATCATGGTCCGCAAAGGCAACGGCAAGATCGTCCAACCCACAATCGGCGGCACGTCTGTGAACGGAATTCCGCCTGTGAACGTGGGCTCGACCACAACCCCGGACTGAAACTACGACGCGCGCGGGCGGCCGTTGGGGCAGCCCGGGAGTTCCCAACGACCCCTCAAATGCCGGCACCCAACCGGCGACGCCTCAACCGCAGATCGAGGCCGGTTCAACGCAGGATATGTTCGTCGTGTATCGCGGCGGGAACAAGGACGATCCGAACTGGTCGCCGCTCGATGCGCCGGCGGTCTGGCGTTATATGCGCGAAGAACGCTCTCGAGTCGCCGTCCGTCCCCGCGGTCGAAGCTTTTCGCAAAGCGATCGCGGACTCGGAGAAGCAACTGGCCTCGAACCCCTGAGCGCTAGTCTTCATGCTCTCGAGTGCCCTGCGGAAAGCCAGATTTTTGACATGAACCGAGCCCTGAAACGGCCGATCGATGTCCGCGATCGCGACCAGCACGAGCGCGATCAGTAGGGAAAAAGCGAATACCTGCAGTGCGTGAAGAAAGGTATTGGCCGAGCCGAACATCGAGGCCGAGGCGATGGTGACCGTCCCGCCGATGATCAGCACGCACCAGAGCACAGTAGGCAGCCGGAAGGCGCTCTGCAGTACCGGATGCGGCGATGTTCGGTCATCTTGCTCAGTTCAGAGATCGAATGGTCTTCTGCGAGCAGTTCTGAGGGCGACGCGGTCTTGACCGACATCAGCGTCTTCCACATGTCCTGGTTGATTTTTCGGTGGCCTCTGGCGTGAAGATCGGCGGCCATCTCCGGCCAATCCTTCTCAATGACCGTGTTGGCGTAATAGCGGGCCAGCATTTGGATCTGGCCTCCCGAATGCTCTCAGGCAGGCCGGCGGCGACGCGATAGACGTTGGCCAGCGAGTTAGCCTCGTTGTCGGCATTGAGTTCGGCGGCGCCGAAATCGGTCCAGACGGTGTACAGCATGAAGCCGAGAATGACGGCGTAAGTCGTGCCCAGAATGCTGAGCTGCCAGCCGATCATATCGTTGTGGGCGTGGCGCTTGTCCCAGGGCCAGATGCGGTTGAGCGCCCACATGAACAGCAGTGAGGCCGCAACCGTGAGAACGACGATGATGGTGCTTTGAGCGGTGTAGAGCATGAGTTGAATTGTTTCGCGCCCCATGGGCGCGGGGAGAGTTGTCTTCCGGTAAGTTACTTCAACTTGCCGCCCGGGTCTACCCTCATCTTTGCTGGCGCGTCGCGAGGCCGGATCTTGTCCATTTTGGGTTGGGGGCTAGCCGGCTTCATGCGGAAGGCCCCAGGGCCAACTCAGTGCCGCTGAGAAATCTCTCGCGATCAAGGCTGGCGACTACTTTCCAACGAACTAAGCAGAGCAACCAGATTGAGCCGCACCTCTTCGGGACCCAGCCCGCCGCTTTTCGCGGGCCTCCGCCAAGGCTAGAATCGACCAATGGACCTCGCTGTCAGCCGCCTCCAGGACCAGCTCGACGAAATCACCGCGAACACCCGCAAGCTGGTGCAACCGGAGCGGCTGGCGATCAGCGATCGTGCGATCGAAGAGCTGATGCTCTCGGGCGCAGAGTCGCGAGCGTTGCGGGTCGGCGACAAGGCGCCATCGTTTGAACTACTCGACTTCACGGGAAAACGTGTCCGTTCTGCGGATCTTCTCTCGCTCGGACCCTCTGATTCTCAGCTTCTTCCGTGGCCGCTGGTGTCCATACTGTGCGACCGAGCTGGAGGCATGGCGAGACCTGCTCGGCGAAGTGCGCGAGCGGGGAGCGTTGTTTGTGGCCATCTCTCCGCAGACTCAGCGCCACAACGATTTCACCGCCGACCGGCACTCGCTGACCTTCCCGGTGCTCTCCGACCCCGGCTGTGAGGTTGCGGACCGCTTCGGCTTGACCTATGTCTTGCCGGCTTATATGCAGAAGTACTACCGCAGCATTCTGGTGAATATTCCCTTTGTGAATGGCGACGAGTCATGGCGGCTGCCGCTGGCCGGAACCTTTGTGATTGCTCAGGACGGGACGATTCTCTTCGCCGAGGCCCAGGCCGATTTTCGCGTTCGCCCGGAGCCGCGCAGCGTCCTCGATGCGCTGCCTTCGATCCGATAGAGTCTCTGATTTTTTCCGCTCGACAGCGCTCCGTTTGCGGGTTTGACCCACCCTTCAACGCTTGTTAATATAAGAGTGCGGGGTGGAGCAGCCCGGTAGCTCGTTGGGCTCATAACCCAAAGGTCGCTGGTTCAAATCCAGCCCCCGCAACCAAAGAATCAACAACTTACGAGGTCCGCCGAAAGTGGCGAGGGAACATTAAGGGAACAGGCGTCTGTGGCTGCTCCCTTTTCGCTTTTTTCGGTACCTTTCTGCATCACCATTTCCACTATCTGAGCGTTGGCCGGACGAGTGACTTTGAGCATCGAGTTACGACCATATTTGGTGGTCATATCGATGGACGCGTGGCGCATCAGCTTCTGCTGCACTTCAAGGGGGAGGCCGAGTTCCGATAGTCTGGCCCGGTAAGTGTGTCGGAAGGCGTGCCAGCCCAGCTTCGGCAGGCCGACCTTCGCAGCCGCATTGTTGAGATGACGCTGCCGCATCGTGTCCGCGTGATACGGCTTGTTGGTGTCGATGTTGCCGAATAGCCAGCCATTGACCGGCTTCTCAGCTTCTCGCCACTGACGAAGGACGCTGACCAGATCGGGATGTAACGGTAGTTCATCCTCGCTGGCGAGCGTCTTCGTATCTTCCACATGACCGTTGACCACCGAACGCCGCACCTGAAGCGTGGCCCCTTGCAGGTCCACATCCACCCAGCGCAATCCCAGAATCTCGCTGACGCGTAGTCCCAGGCACATCGCCAGAGTTACCATGACCCGGCAATGCTGTGGGAGCAGAGGCAAGAGTTCCTGGTATTGCTCGGTCGTGACGAAAACGATCTTGCGTGTTCGCTTCGACGATCCGTGCAACTCAATCAGGGACATGGGATTGCGCTGGACTTCCAGATACCGCCAGCGCATCGCGCACTCGAACAGGCGATGGAACACAGCCTTGGTGTGCCCCTTGGATTTCGGAGCGAGAGGCCGGGGCTCCTCGCCTTTCTTCCTTGGGGTCGTCATCAGACCCTTAATCCACTGCTCGACCGCCATCGGGTTCTTCGCCATATCGGAGACACGCTCCTGATACCAATATGGCCTGATCCGATAGTTGACCATCGAGCGTAATGCCGACGCCGTTGTGTGCCTTTCGGGGACGCCTTCCTTCAGGTAACGGTCGCACAACTGGCCGAACGTGACCACCTCGACATTGTTGTTGATGTCAGCCCGCACCGCGCCCAGCGAACGCTGCGCTTCCGCCTTCGTCCTGAACTCAAGAACCGTGCCGATGGTGAGGGACTTCAACATGCCGTTTTCCCGATACCGCAGAATCCATACATCCGAGCCACGCTCCCGCTTCTTCCGCTGGATACAGCCCTGTTGATAGGTTTGTCGTTGCTTGTTCATACCGCTTTCACCCTTCCTTTCTGTGAGAAAGCGGCGCAGATGATCTGTCCGAAGATACCTCTTTCTTCATCGCTGTTGCTAGTTCGGAAATGAGAAATCGCCAGCGTTTGCGAACACCATTCGTGACCGAATGAGCTGGCAGTTTCCCTTTCCGGGCCAGGCGCTTGACGGTGATTGAGGAACAGCGCAGAAATGCAGCCGCCTCGTCCGGCGTGATAAGCGGCTCGGGTTCGGAAGACATTGACATTTTCACGCCTAGCAATGATTCGGGGACGGGATTAGCTCTCATACCAGGAAGGTATCCGTAGACTGGCTGTGGCTCGTTGAAAAAAATTCCCGCCCCAAGAAAATTTTGGCGCCGATCACTGCGGAGCGTTTATCGTTCATTGCATCAAGCATCGGGTCGCGATGTTCTACCGCATAAGAGGGAAGGTGTACATGGTGGAGCAGGCGTGATTTGTATCGCGCGTAGCCCGAAGGAAATCTTAGGTCCTGACGAAGTCTAACCGGTATCGCCACTTGGCCGCGGCAACGAAAAAGAGAACGTTACGAGGGATTGCTTACTAGGAGGTGCCGCCCGTGATCGAACCGGCCCATCAAAGTTTTGCAGTTTTGACTGTCCAATTTAACTAGTTGACGAATATGGGCATTTCCGTCGGAAGATGTGCCTCAAAATCGCTAATATTTGCCTTGAAATAGCGCTTATTGGCAGCCAAACGGCAGCCAGCTGTTATCGCTAGACAAGTCGAAAGCTCTGTGGCAAGGCGAACTCCGCCTCGCTCACCTTCGTGCCGACTGACTTTGTGCGAGGCGGCGCCTTCACATCCCCTCCGCGAAGGCAATGGGCGATCACAGCTTTCGACGCCGTAATCAATCGATATTTTTATGAAGCTCTGATGTAGTCATTCCAAAAGCGCGGGCTAGCGATTGCAAAGTCCGTAGGCAGACTTCCTTACGTCCATATTCAAGGTCCGAGACGTAATTTTCATTAATTTGCGCTTCAACGGCCAAGTCGATCTGGCGCCACCCCCGAGCCTTTCGCAAGGCTCGAAGTCGTGTTCCGAGGACTACGCAAACATCTCTTGCCATCCCCGCTATAGTGGGGTTAATCTGGGGAAGTGATCCCTACTATAGTAGGGATCACCTCCCTTAAGCTATTCGAACAGGCACGTCTCCACTGGCTCTTTCGGCATCCTTTGGAGTTGAGCAAGGAACTTGTGGAAGTGGGCTGCCTGGCGCGCCTAACACCGCGCCTTTCCGAAATCCGCCAGGAATCGCTGTCTAGAGTGAGTCTCGCCTATGACGTCTGATGGTATAGCTGATGCACTCCCCTCGCTGGGTCGTGTGGATCATGCTCTCTCGAAGCTCAGAGAGTTCGAAGACAAAGAAACTGATCGGCACACAGTCTCACTAGTATTCCAAAATGACACCAGCGACGAATTCTTGCTCGCCGCTGCAGCCAACGGATCGAAGGAAGCTCTAGGGTTCCTGTTTCGCCGATACCGGCGCGCAGTATCCAATGTCGCATTGCGAATTCTGAGGGATCCTTCAGAAGCTGAAGACCTTTGTCAGGAGGTCTTCCTGTATCTTTTTCAGAAAGCGAAGCTTTTTGACGCAAGCAAAGGAACAGCGTCTTCCTGGATCATTCAAATCGCATACCACCGGGCAATTAATCGCAGGCGATATCTTTCAATCCGGCAGCATTATGAGCCTCAGGAATGCAACAAGGAGCAGATCGCCGACGACCGGCAAAGAGTATTCATCACTGAGATTGACGCTAGGGCGCTCCTAAACCGTCTTCGGGAAGAACTCTCCGAGGACCAGAGCCAAGCCCTGGAGCTCTATTTCTTTGAAGGGTACAGTCTTCGAGAAATTGCGGAAAAGACAAACCAGACGCTTGGAAGTATCCGAAATCGTTATTATCGAGGTCTGGAGCGGCTTCGCGCCAGCGTCTTTCCTCAAAAGAACGAGTGAACTATGAATTTGGTAACAAAGAGCCGCAGCTCGGCTGAGCCTTTGAATCCTCAATTCCATGAGGAGTTCGTTCCCTTATGCGCACTCTACTACTCTGGAGAACTCTCGGAGGAAGAATGGGCCCTTCTGCAGATTCACATGGCCTATTGCGACTCGTGCCAGGAGAAGTTCCTCCAATATCAACGGGTCGCGTCCCACGTGATTCCTGCGATGGCTGCTGTTGCGGCTTCCGATCTCGACAGTGGACAAGAAGAGTCAGCCAGTTCCATCGACGCTGCTGAACAAAGGCTGATGAGCGAGTTGGATTCGATTCCGGCCAATCAAAAGCCAGCCTCAGATCGAAAATTCTCCTGGCGCATCCCCGGCGCGCTCATTGCCGCTTGCCTGGTGGCAACCGCGTGCTTTGTTGGTGTCCATTTCATTCGCACCGATCGCCCGTCCGCCGTGCAAACTGTCCCGCCCGTTGTGACCTACGAGGGAGCGCGTTCTCCAGCCCCGATTGCGTCTGGAGCAGAGGAACAACAAGCCCTCAAAGACGCCCAGGATAAAATTGAGAGCCTCCAAGAACGTCTGATCGCTTCCGAAGGTCGATTCAAGCAATCAAGCTCAACGGTGACAGGTATCGAAAAACAGCTGCAGGCCGAACAAGCTGCACGAAAGCAGGTCAGCGACGAACGGGAGACACTGAGCGCGCAGTTGGCTGGCGCACAGGCAGAGGCTGAATTCCTACGCAATCGGTTGTCGTCAGCCAGCACGGACACGACCCAACAGGCAACACGGATATCAACGCTCGAGAACGAAGTCCGCGAACTCAACGTTACTCTCGATGAGAAAAATGTCGCTCTCAGCGAAAAGGACCGGATGTTGGACCTAGACAAGGATTTCCTTGCCCATGACCGAGATATCCGAGATTTGATAGGCGCTCGAAATCTCTACATTGCTGATATTTCCGACACGACAGAAAACGGAAAAACCGCAAAACAGTTTGGTCGCATCTTTTATACAAAAGATCGTTCTCTCGTGTTCTATGGCTTCGATCTCGACAGCCAAGCAGGCCACAAGCAAGACGTCTCATTTCAGGTCTGGGGAAGCGGCAGCGAAAGCGCCACACCGATAAGCCTCGGCTTGTTTTATCAAGACGATACTCGCAAACGATGGGTATTGCGGTGCAACGACGCCAAGACGCTGGCTCGATTGGATCTGGTCTTTGTTACGGCGGAGCCATCGGGCGGTAGCAACAGGCCAACGGGGAAACCCCTTCTGCGCGCTTATTTGCAAATCCAGCCGAATCACCCCTGATCGCTCATCTGTCCTTTGACTCCGCGGTATATGCGGAAGACCGTGTGAGAGACCTTTCGGACTCGCATTCCGGAGGGTATAAGAGTCGAAGTAAATTTGGCCAAAAATCAACTTTCATGTTGCTATCGCTAATCGGAATGGCACAATCTCCACAGGCGAGGGGAAAGGGTGATGCCTGGTTTCTTCCCGTGAACCGGCCAGATCTCTGACCTCCCTCCTCCCAAGATCCTCGGACCAAAACGATCAAACCGAGCGATAGATACGCATTCAATGAAAACCGTACGGAAGTAATAAGGCTTACTCCCCAAATCTCGATGGTTTTCGGACGACTTCAACTCCCCGAGTGTCCGTCATGAGAATGCCTTCTTTGACCCTTGACGTTTTGCTTGCTGTGATCGCACTGTCGGAGCGAAAGACCCTCGACGCGGCGGGCGAGGAGTTGTCCTTGAGTGCGTCCGCCGTCCATAAGCGCGTCCGGACGGCGGAGAAAATGTTTGGGCATCGCCTCTTCCTCGGCACCGAGACGGGCATGGAACTTACCGACGAAGGACGTACCTTTTGTCCCGAGGCGGTCCGGACCGTGGAGCAGGCGCTGCTGACGGAGGAGAAAACTAAGGCCCGCATAGATTTGAACTCCGGGAGCCTCTTGGTCGGCCATTCCACATTTCTACCTCCCAAGCTCCTGGCATTTGTGCTTGGGCTTCGACTCGAAAAGCCGCAGAAGGTGCGAGTGGAACACTATCCAGGAGTAACCGCGCAGCTCATCAGAAGGGTCTTCGAAGGGACGCTGCACGCGGCCTTCACGGACTTTTCCGCATCTCACCCGGAGCTCCTCTGGCGTCAGATCATGGAGGAGCAGATAGTCGTCTGTATTACAAAATCGCATTCTCTCGCCATGAAACCTTTCCTACGTCCGCAGGATCTCGAAGACGTCCCGATGATTGCCGTGTCTCGCGAATCGTCGCCCGCGCAGCATAAGGAGATCGAAGACTACTTTGACCAATTCGGCGTGCGGTTGGCCGTCGTCGCCGACGCCTTCGGGCCACCGGAGGCGATCAGGATGGTCGAGCAGAACATGGGAGCCTGTCTGCTCGAGGCGTCGGCAGCCAAGGGGAAATCAGTGGTATGCAAGCAGCTGTCGATTCGCAAATTGAACCGCAAGAGCGGAATTTATGTACGGGAAGATAACCGGCATCCGGCGCTTATCGATCTCGTCGCGGCGGCGATTCGCTGATCCAAGGGGAAAGAATACCAGCCGATAGAACCTGCTGGGGACTGCTAACGCCCGTCCAACGCATAGTCATTACCGTCGACTCGTCTTTCAATCACCTTGCGCCTTGCGGCGCACGTCGAGCAGCTCCTGAGCCGAGCGTTTGCCATCGCGCCGCGAAATGTACACGACGAGGTCGAGGCAACGCTCTACTTCGTTGATTACCGCGGGTAGCCCCAGTCCGCCGCTCGACCGCATCGCGAGGGTGGCAAGCCGATGGACGGCCTCTTCGACCCCACTTGCGTGAATAGTCGCGAGAGTGCCGCGATGCCCGGTGTTCATCGCATCGAGCAAGGTACGTGCCTCTCCCCGGGGTTGAAGCCGATACGCTCGTGTTCAAACCACGTCATCCCGACGGGCAGAAAGTTTGGCTTCAGGTAGCAATAGGTGGCCGGCAACGGTGTCGCGCCGTCAAAGGCCACGACGACAGATTGGGCGTTCTTCAATTCAAAGAAGACGCGCTCGTCGAAGAGCGGCTCCTTCTGCTTTTGGTACTGTTTCGAGGCGGAGACCGAGCCTCTGTTGGCCGAGGTGCGTCCGCTGAGCCAACCGACGTTGGCGTTAGAGCTCGACTCCGATACTGTGTAGCTGATCCTCGTCCGATCAGCCTTGCCGCATACTTCGGACGCATAACGGGCAGTGTCCGGATCGGAGGTGGTCAAGAAAACCTTGGTGCGAAAGGCTTGCAAGAGTGTCTTGACGCCTTCGTTGGGCAGGGTGTCTTTCAGCGACGAGAGGCTTTGCGTCGCGACAATCGGAATGCACTTCGGTTGGCGCGAGATCGACAAGAAACGTTCGTCACCCGTTGGATTGTCGCCGCCGACAGTTGCGAAGTTCTGGTACTCGTCGCAGACAAAGACCGTCGCTCGGAAGTGCTTGTTCGGAGCCAAGTCCATCTTCGGGATACGCAGCTGTACAGCTCGCTGGTAATCGATCTTCATCATGGTGCCGATGGTCTTGGCCAGCGCTGGGTTCAAGGCCACGGGAAGTTGAGGCCGATGACATAACCCTCTTCGATGAGTTGCTCGAAAGGCGGCAGGACCTTCCCGGTAGGGTCACTTGGACGCGGCTTACCCTCGTAGAGTTCCTTTGGAGGGCAGAATACCCGGCGCACCTGCGCGTCGGTCTCGAACAACGAGAGGAAGACTGCGATGCCCTGGACGATCGAGGTTTTGACTTCGGCGCGAAAGAACTTCCAGTGTTCCCAGTACCAGTAATAGACGCTCTCCCACTGGGCTTGCTTGCGCAGGGTCGAACGGCTTGCGGGTGTAGACCGATGCTTCGATCTTCATCTCCTCGGACAACAAGCGTTCCAACGCGTCGCTCCACGGAGCTATGTATTCGTCGCCCGACTTGCTGGGCGTAAAGCTAAAGGAGGCTAGAGCCGCAGCACGCTCATCGAACGAGTCCTTGTCTACTCCGATGTACGAGGCGGTGTTGAACCGGCTGCCGACTTCTACCAGCAGCGCTTCGAGTTGCCCGGCGCTGATGAGCGTGCGAAAGACATCGACCAGGGTGACGTACCCGTCGCGGACGCGGTGAAGGATGATGACGTACCGAACGAGGTCGGTGTAGGACTGCTGCCAGAAGGGCTCTTTGCCCTTGCCCCAGATGGCAGTGATGATCGAGGCGATATTGAAGGCCTGCGCATAGGCATCGAGCGAGTTATTCAGCGGGTTGTAACGGAGGTCGCCCGAAAGCGATACCTCGACATAGTCCTGGGAGCGACCGCAAGCGCCAAGAATGCCTTTGAGCTGCCGGCAGAGGTCGCCTTTTACTTCGAGCACCAATCCCGATAATTTGCGCTCAATATCGTTCGCTCGGTAGGCGAAGAGCTGCCGCATAGCGGGGAGGATGACGGCCTGGGTTTTGCCCGAGCCGATGGCCCCGACCACGGCGATACCGGTGTAGAGGCCGCGCAACGGTGAACCATCTCGGCGTCGCCGATGGTTCCGGTTTCAGCGCATGATGGACCTCGCCCAGGACAAGCGACAGCTCGCGGCGCAGCCGCGCTTCTGGATAAGGGGGGAGTAGTCCAGCGGTGCTCTCCGTGTTCTGTCTATATATATGGACGTACAGCAGAGAGAAGACCATCGAGCAGAGTATGAACGGTGTCGAGAACTGAAAGAGTTCGTAGCCGCGAAACGCCAGGGCATAGACGGTTGGCTGTTCGGCGCTCACAAGGATCAGGATTGGATTGTGGTCCGGCCAAGGTAGCAGGTCATGAAGCACGATGCTCGATGCCGCGGCGATCCCAAGCGAGAGCGCAAGCCGGTTTGCAACAAGGACATCAACGATACCTTGCAAAGTGCTCCGGAGTCCGATCACTTCGCCACCTCCGAAGTGGCACTCAGACTCGCTGCCGACAACTGGCGGTCTCTCAGCCGTTCCGGCTTCGCCGCTCCGTCAGCCTTGAGCGTCGCTTCGGGTTGCCTCTCACGCGACTGCTTGTAGGCCTGGAACTCGTCGCTTTGAGCGAGCGCGAAACGTAGAAGCTCGGTGATGACGTAGCTGGTCTCGTTCTCCGACCACTCGCACATCAACTCCACGTCGTCGGCAATTGTACCGTCGATGGTCGTCTTCAAGGCCACGCGCCGTACTCGACTCGCACCTTTCTCGATCTTCAGCTTGCTCATGAGTGGTACTCCTTCAATACGAGGGTGGTACTGCGTTTCTCATTGTTTTGTCCGTCAACCGGCGCCGGTTGGCCGATGGAGAACAGAGGACGGGAACGACCGAGCGCGGTGACAGCCGTCGCGGCAGCCCGCATGGGTGGGGTCGTTCCCGTCCTCTGTTCTCCCCACTTACTGCCCTGCATTTTCAAAAGCACGTTGACTTTCAATGACTTGCCTCCAATTCCATGGCCCCGAGAGGCGAACCCGCTCTAGAACCCAGGCGTTCATGACGCCAGATCATTGGGTAATGGTGGCTGAAGAGGACTGTGGTGAAGTGTGCTTGCAATGGCGGGAACTCCTTGTTCCGGCGGTGATTGAAAGGCTTCACCCAATCCTGCGAAAGAGCGGGCTGAGCGGCTATGGACTCGGCGAAACGCTGTTCGAATGCATCCCGTGCAGCGTCGAAATTATGCCGGGAGTTCGCAGCGTAGACGAGCTCGAAGTTCCCCACCGAACGCAACAGCGGTTCCAATAGAGTGAGAAAGCGCACGAAGCGCGTGGTCGTAAACAGACCTTCGTCGATGAAGAGGAAGCGCACTCGTGTGGTGAGCGGTGCGGCGCGGTCGGCGAGCGAGATGGGGAAGGAATCGAGAAAGGCGATCAGGCTGCCGCGAGTGTTGGTGAAAAACTCACGGGGAATCCGCCGCACTTCGCCGAAGTATTGGAGGCGAGCCGGAGAGAGTTCGAGGTAATGATCACCGGAGTTTTCGAGGATGTAGTCGAGCGCGATCAAACGGATGCGGATCGAGGCGTCGAACTTGATGCGCCGGTTTTGCGACTCGGCGTCACCTAGTAATCGATAGATCGGCTTCGCGAAGAGGTGATAAACCTTGCGGCCCTGCGGGAGGTCGATCGCGCGAACATGGCCAAGGCGACGGGCCTTGTCGAGAAAGTTATGCGCGATGGCCCCCTTTTGCCGATCGATGAAGTAGTCGAACTGCCTGCGAAGAAAGTGGCCGGAGTGCACGGCGACGAGATAAACGAAGGCCGTTTCCCGGTCGGTGTAGCCGAGCGATTCGAGAGCGAGGATGGGGTCGGGTGCCATGTCATAGCTCCAGAATGTCGCGCATGATCTGGTGCTCGTCCTTGATGCGCCCGCTGATGCTCGACCGATCCGCTGCCGAGGCGTAGGCACGGAAGCCGGCCTTGGCGCGGATGTGGCCGGCGCGGTAGGCGCCGGTGAGGACCTCGATGTCCTCGTGGCCGGTACGCGAACCCTGATCGAGTTCGTATCCAATGCGGCGGCGGGAATCTGAATGCGGTCGTTGCGGTAGGGCAGCTCGAATTGTTCCGCCACCGCTTGCTTGATCTCGGTCAGAGCGTCCGAAGGGTGGGGCTGCACTTGGCGCGGCACCCTGAACGCCAGACAGAAAGGCAAACCGGAAGGGAGCCTACCTGTTCGATAAATCTCTCATGGCACGAAATTGCAGAGAACCAATCCGAATAACAGTGTCGTCCTTAGAATCTAGAAGGAAGAACGAGAGGTAATTGACCGCACTCAAACTCTACCGCTCGGCCCAAATTCCTCGCCTTGCCATAAGCCTCCAGGAAGGGCAGCTTGGTTTAAAGGACTGGATCGCGGGAGAGGTAGTCGTCTTCGAGGGCACGTTCAATCCGATCGTCGGTCATGCCATTGGCGAAAGCTGAAACAGAGGGGATGTCCGCCTGAGCCGATCTGTCGGCGCATTTGGTCGAGGTACGAGCTGCCCCAGGACACCGACCCTCCCCCTTTTGTGGAGAAGAAAACCTGTTGCCAGCGCACCTCTCGCTTTTGCTCTTCCTCTTCATAAAAACTTTGATGATTTTCTTTCTAAGAAGCAAGCTTCGTCGGTACTCCTGCTCGATATGGCTGACGAGCAATTTATGAAATATTTCGCGGCCCACTTGCAACCGCCATAAGACATGTAAGCCTTTTAGTTTCAATAAAGTTGCCAAAGACTATGTTAATTGTCGTGGGTAAACTAGATTCATGACCGATGCGCTCATCTTGGCGGTTCCACCGCCTCCTGGTGCGAATCCGGAAGTTGTCAGCCTTACCCCGGCCCAGCTCAGGCTCCGCCGGATGACCCTGGACTCGGTATCCTCGGCCCATTCCCGACGGAACTACGCCCGGGCGCTCGACGATCTCTTCCTCTTCGCTCAAAGCCAGCCTCTCTCCCGCGAGCTTCTTATCGAATGGCGGACGAAGATGGAGAGCCTCTCCCCCTCGACCATTAACGTCCGGCTTTCGGCGGTTCGCAAAATGGTCCACGAGGCCCGTCGCCCCACACTTGCTTTGGGGGAGGAGTCTACACCTCGTGAGAGGCGCGTATGCGGATTCCGGGAAGGAGAGCGTGCGTCCGAAGGGCGGGGCTGCACCTGGCGCGGCACGCTGAACGCCAGACAGAAAGGCAAACCGAAAGGGAGCCTACCTATTCAATGGATCTCTCATGGCACGAGATTGTAGAAAGCCGATCCGAACAACGAGGTTGTCCTCAAGAACCCAGGGGAAGAACGAGAAGGGAATTGACCGCACTGAAGCTCTACCGCACGGCCCGGTCTCTCGCCTTTGCCATGGTTCTCCGAATGTAGGCAGTTCGTGTTGAAAGGCTCGGATCGCGGGAAAGATAGCTGGCCTCGGCCAGCGCGGGTTCGGCTTCTGCCTCTTCCGTCACGGCTGCGGGTGTCTCAATGGCGGAAAGGATTAAAGCTGAGGTGCGCTGAATCACTTCCAAGCTCTCGGCCAGAAGCGCGGCGTTGCCGTGGTAAAGCTGGATATAGTCCGCAGAAGCATGTCCCGCGTCCAAGCCGATGGTGGCAGAAACGACGAAGGCGATGGCCTCGGCTTCTGTCTCGCGCACGGTCTTGGTGGTCGCCGTCCTGCGCTCTGCCTTGTGAAGAATTTCGTGGGCGAGTTCATGGACTAGGGTTGCGAACTCTTCGGCTGCTGCCTGTCCGGGAAGGATGGCGATCCGGCCTCCGTAGCTCATGCCCAATGCGGGAGCAATCGATTCCTTGAATTCAAGCTCGATGCCCTGGGCAACGAGAAAATGAATCAGCCGTTCGCGGTACTCGCCAACTTCGCCTTTGACTCGTTCGGAGAGATCGGGAAGCGGTGCACCTTCGGTCTGGCTCACATCGAATACATAGGCTGCACGAAAGCCAACCAATACGGGCTGGTTCTGCCGAGTGATGTCTTTCTCGGCTTCTGAGTCTTTCTTCTTGCGAACGCCAATCATCGGGGCCAGAATGCGGATGCCTTTCTGACCTTTCGAGACTTTGCGGCCTAGCTGGTTCCACGCATACAGTCCAGCCACGCGGGTCGCGTCTGGCTTCTGCCGTGCGATCTCCAGAATATTTCCGAAGCTGTAGTTGTGAAAGCGGCCCATGGCCGTGAGGTAAGCGGTGAGACCTTCCGAGTGTCCTGCCTCCAGCTGCTCGATGAGCAGTTGCACGTTCGCGGCGATGCTCTCTTTGGCAGTCTGGGCTTTGGGGGAAGAGGGAAGGGTGGCGACGTTGCTGGTTTCGTTCGAAGCGGAATTGCTGTTCATTGAGGTTCTCCGTTTTTGAATGGCTGTGCTGTGTTTGCTCACAAACACGCCTTGGCCCTGGCCCACGCCAGCAGGGGCGGCAAGTGCAAGAGGAGGGGTATCTCCCACCCTTGCAGAGGAGCGCAAGCGGAACGGAAAGGGCGGCCGCAGGCCGGTCTGCACAAGCGAACGGGGCCTCGGCGGGTGCTTTTCCCGCTGGGGTGGTGAAGCGCGGAAGACTGGGGAAACCTCTTGTCGCGCGCCAGGGACGGAGTCCCTCAGGGGGCTTGTCTTCCTTGCACGGCGCGTCAGCGCCATGACTTATTGCACTGGCTTTTCAGGGTGGGACTCCCCACGCTTTTGCAAGCGATTTCCAATTAGGATTCAGGGTTCGATAGATGCTGTCTGGATTGTTCTTGCAGAACACAAAAACTCTATCCCCAAGTCAACATCCGCTTAGAGACGGATCATCTGGAGCCACGAGTAGCCGCAGCACCCGATGCCTACTTTGAGTTTTTTGAGGCATGGGCAAATCTATCAATCCGATGTCCTCATGCTGCAAGAGGGGGCGAAGCCTTTTGGCCGCGCCCCCTCTTCCATCGTTTCGATGAGTTTGCAGTCGGCTATTCCTTGGCGGGTTGCTCTCCAGCATTGCTCGCCTCCGCTTCACCAACCCGTTTCATTTTCATACTGCCGGTTGAAGCTGTAAAGCAGCGACGGCGGTTGGGGAACGGCGCTGTGGAAGTGAGCCTTGGCGTCGCAACGGACAAAAGTTCTTCCCCCTGCGTCAGCATTGAAATCAAGATTCGGAGCAACCTGTCGGCTAAGCCCCGCAAGGCCCGCGCGTGATGATGTCCGGACGCTCGCAAGTCGTCATATTGCTGTCGACTTCTCTTGTCGCAATTGATACTGGTCGAAGCCCAGTGATAAACGGCCTGGCGCAGCCTGGGGCTACAAGCGTACCGCATGTTAACGGTCTTCCTCTTTCCGCTTTGTTTGGTCACCGGTGCCGTCCCGGCGTAGCAGCAGGCTTGATAGTCACGCTCCCGGATGGGCCGCGTGGCCTCTGTTAGAAGAGCTGCAGCGATTGCTGGCCCGATCCCCGGAATAGAGAGCATGAGGGCCGCGTCGCACGGCAAGGCGCCTCGCTCGGTGCCGGACTCCGTCAGCCGTGCCAGAAGTTGTTTGATACGGAGGCCGACATCACGAAGTTGCCGATCGAGGAGACTTATGTGCGGAATCAAGAGCAGGACATGTTCACAAGCTGCTTCGCCCGCCCCTGGGGCCAGTACAAGTGGAGCCTCTTTCAAGGCCAAGAGCACTTCGTCCGCACTGAGCCTCCTGATTCGATTGTCAGCGAGAATTCGCTCTACCCGGGCACGACGGATCTTGGCTCCTTCCCTCGGGGTCGGAGCGGTCCTCAGCAAATCCCATACAAAAGGATCATCCGCAGCGGGACTCAAGCTGAGCATCTGTGGATAGTAGCGATGGAGCTGCTGCCACAACCGATTTGTCATCCGTCGCAATTCTGACTTCAACTCTTCCTCGAATCGAGAGAGCTCCCTCAATCGGAGGATGTCGGGAGATTCGACCTCGACGCGCTTATAGCTCTTTCGATCCGTGCGAAGCGAACTGGCAAGCACCAAAGCATCGCGGGAGTCATCCTTCGCGCCGGCCACAGTGAATCGGTCTCTCAAGCGATCCACCTGCTTCGGGTTAATCGAGAACACACTGAATCCATTCTCGACAAGGGTCTCGACCAATGCGCCCCAGGCCACTTCAATTGCGATGGCCACTTCCGCCGGATCGCAGGCAGTCCTCCTTTTAAGTTTCTCGACGAGAGCGGCGAGGCCCTCGCCACTATGGGCCGCGTTGTATTGCTCGACCGCCTGTCCCTCGCTGTCGAGCAACGCAATACGATGAGTTTGTGTCGCCCAGTCGATCCCTACAAAGTAACGAAATTGATGATCCAAGATGCGTTCTCCTTTGGTTAGCTTCGCGATGCTCCTGTCATCCCTGTACCGGCACTCATCCATCCTGCGACGGTGCTACTCCCCACTGGACTTTTGCACCACGGCTCAACCGTCAAGGCACAGGTCCCAACCCTGGTGATTGATTCACTGCGTTGCGGAGGCACTCTTGACGGCCAGCTCTGTGAAGACTGAGCCTCGCGGCAAAGTCTCGGATAGAAGCGTACAGGCGTTGCGGGCGCGAACGGCCCGCAGCGGAGGGTGATGGAAGAGGGCAGCCTCATCGCCGGCTGGAATCAGGGAGGAAACCCCTCCCTAACTAGGCTGTGGAAGTATTCGCCTTTTGTGCGCCTATAATCTGACCATGTTTCACTCGCCGGCGATCAGTCGCGACTTCCTGGTCTGCTGTAAGGGCTGCCGTGAGAATATTCCTGCGCCCTGCGAAACTGTGCCTGCGCAGCCAGTTGCCGCTCGATGTCCTTTGTGTGGTGAGCATCGGCAATATCTGCCGTCAGAGATCTTTGCAGGCCGCCTCTCTCACCTCATGATGAAAAAGCCGGTGCGGTCTTCATGGGAGAAATGAAGCGTGCCAACGCGAGGGAGAATGAACAGAGGACTCAGGATCGGTTTGCATCGACGATAGCGATCTGCGCTTCGATTATTGCGGCCGTGCGTCTAGCTCGAGATGAGCGTATAGGGACAACATCCCCTCGGGTCGTTTCCGTGGTTTAGGATAGCGTGTCATTGGCAAAGGCGATATTGAGGCGAGTGTTGAGGCGGTGATGCCTGGGGGCGATTCCTCTTGATTCTTACTAGGAGCAGACTCGTCAACGTGAGACGTTAACAATGTGTCGCGAAGTGAAAAGGTCTTGAACGTGACGGCAAGATGCATAGGAAAGGGACGGATCGTTCTCGGACGCCCGCCTTTGGAGATGGAGGGTTGATTGCAATGTAGCTACTTACGGGTCATCACGGTCGGCAAAGTCTTATAAACGCGTACTCTGTATTAGAATGACACGCTTGAACACGACCGATCGAAAAGTCGCGAAATCCCTCCGTGGACTCACCAAAGTGCGTCCGGAATACTGGTCGTACGCGGCAAACGTCCGAAGCGCAAATGCCTACACGCTTTTTCAATATCCGGCCATGATGGTCCCAGCAATGCTTGAGGACTTGCTGGGCTCGCTCACGTCCTCAGATCCGGATGTCAGGACAGTTTGCGATCCGTTTTTAGGATCAGGTTCTGTGTTAACAGAGGCCATGCTACACGGTCGAGATTTCCATGGAACAGACGTTAATCCTCTCGCCCTTCTCATAGCGAAAGTCAAATCAGGTCCACTTCTCCCGCGTGTCATGAGTAGGCAGTCGGACGTGCTTCAGCAAAACGTTGCACTTCGCAGGTGCTCAGGCATAGATATCGATTTTCCAGGCATGTACAAATGGTTCACGTCAAAAGCCTTGAAAGAAATCACCGCGCTCCGGAGAGCTATTCGTTCTGAGGATCGCATATGGTGTCGCCGTTTTTTTTGGGTGTGTCTTGCTGAAACTGTTCGCCTGAGCAGTAATTCGAGAACATCAACATTCAAGCTCCACATTCGTTCTAAGGAGGACCTCGATGGACGAGCAGGCCTTTCACCGCTGAGTTTATTTAGGGCGATCCTATCGCGCAATTTAGCTCGCTATGAGGGTTTAGAGAAGGCCTTGAAAACGAAGGGTCTTCTACGAAAGGGGAAATACATCGGGACAGTGGATGTGCAACTGGCTGATTGCCGCAGTTGCTCATACGCCTTAAAGAGCGATCTGCTGATCACGTCACCTCCGTACGGAGACAACACTACTACTGTGCCCTATGGCCAACATTCATTCTTGCCACTGCAGTGTATCGATCTCGTGGATATAGACGATGCAGCAGACCCAGCGTGCCTTGCCACGACCCGCGCTATAGATAGCAGGAGCTTAGGTGGTCACAGGGAAAATGCATTGCGCGATGTTCAGCCTCTTCGGAGCGTATCGGCGCATCTGGACGAATGCCTCTGGCAGCTTAGGGAGTTGCCCTCGGACCGAGCAGTGCGGGTAGCAACGTTCAGTAGAGATCTCCACGCATCGGTTCGGCCCATCATTTCAAGGTTGCGCCAGGATGCTTATATGGTCTGGGTAATTGGAAACCGGAGAGTCGGCGGCCTTGAAATTCCAACCGCAGGTATACTTTCGGACTTTTTACAAAACCAAGGTAGTGTGCATGTGACGACTCTCGACCGTATCATTCCCAGTAAACGGATGGCATCGAGAAACTCAGTGTCGGACACAATGCATAGGGAGAAAATACTGGTGTTTCGGAATGGGGGTGCAGCATAGATCGCTCAACTCCTCATTTTTCTATTCACGCCTCTGTTGTTTTTCAGCTCGGTGAAAATCTCGTGACCGATGCTACCCAGGCAATTCTTGAGCTAGTGAAAAATTCATATGATGCGGATGCGAGCTATTGCAAGCTCGATATCGACACAACGTTTTCGGGTGAACTAGGTCACGGTCAGATAACCGTTGAGGATGACGGTACAGGAATGGATGAATCAGCAATTGAACGGGGCTGGCTCACTATTTCCGATTCACCCAAAAAGCAGTTCAAGCGCGAAAGTAGAAAAACTTCTAAGGGTCGTACACCTTTAGGCGACAAGGGCTTAGGCCGTCTCGGAACCCAGCGTCTCGGGAACCACTTGGCGATCGAGACGCGAACGGGAAACGGAAGGCAAGTAAACCTTCGAATAGACTGGGACTCTTTTGCCCAGGGGGCGCTTTTGGAAGAGGTCCCTGTTGATTACGAGACAATTCGGTCTAAAGGGGAACGTGGCACAAAACTGACGATCACAGGACTACGTGATCTTCAGAAATGGATTGATAACGGAAGGACAGAATTGGTGACGGACCTAGCAAGGGTCGTGTCTCCGTACATCCCCATCAAGAAGTTTAAGGTTTTCGCTTTTTTTAATGGTGACCGGCTAAATCTTCTGGAATTCGGGGACAAGTTAAGAACTGCAGCATTGACAAACTATCGCTTCAAATATCTTGATGGTCTCTTAACTGTAAACGGACGGGCTCGTCTTGACTACTTTCAGCCACCCAAAAAAGACCGTGCACTCTTTGAGACATTGGTGCGAAGTGACAATGGCGAATCTTTTTTTGCGTTTCTCAAGGCAGATAAAGGCGAATCTCGTTTTGACTTTCGACGTTCCTCCGACTCATGGTGGGTAGATTACCAGCTTAAACAACCTTTAGAGGACATTGACGGTGTAGAGCTAACCTCTGGAATTGTCGCTGATCCTGGCTCTTTTGACGGTGAACTTGACTATTTCAGCCTCGCACCGGATGCAGCGAAGGTAGTCTTTCCTAATAGGAAGCAGTATCGCGAATTAATTGACGCTCTTGGTGGAATTCGGGTATACCGAGACGGCTTCGGCATCCGGCTCGGCCCCGATTGGCTGGGCCTAGGTGAACAGTGGACATCAGCGGGTTCTTACTACACTCTGAAGCCGCAAAACACTTTGGGCTACATCGCACTGTCCGCTCTCTCGAACAGCTGCCTAGAGGAGAAGACTGACCGCGAAGGCTTTTCTGATAATCCTAACTACCGAAACTTTGTCCGGCTGCTTCGGGAGTTCGTTGAGTATGCTGGAAACGCGCAAGAATTTCTAAGACGCGGTTGGAACGCTTATAAGAGCTACAAGGCATTCCAAGATGCCGAGATTGCAACGACGAGTGAGCCCGAGGATTTGAGTGCATCCGTAAGATCAACTCTGGATAAAGCTGCCAACTATCGACGTGCACTCACTACCATTTCCGAGGCCCTCAGCTCTGTTTCTGCGGATTCCGCGTCATTATTACAAGAGAAGACGTCAGGAAGCCTGGCAGATCCCAGAGTATTGGCTAGCACCTCCGCACGATTGTCGGCTTCCATTTCGGAAGCAAGAGCCGTAATTCCAGAGATCGACGCATACCTCAAAGAGTTAGAGCAAAAGGAGAAAGTGGTTGGCCTGATGGCTGACCAAGTCGAAGCCCTTAGGGACCAGATGCGTCAAATGCATGATGTCATTGCCCTGGGATTGACTGCAGAGGCCTTGTCTCATGAATTGAGCGCCATCACGTCGGATATGGCCCAAAAGAATGACCAGATCATCAAATACTTGAGATCGTCTGGCCCCCGCGATCAGCGAGTGTTGGCGTATGCGGAACATATTCGTAGCGTTACAACCAGCCTTCGTAAGGAACTCTCCTTTCTCGCACCTTCCCTACAGTATGTGAGAGAGAAGCGCGAAGACATTGTTCTGAAAGACTTTTTCAACGAGCAAATTAAGTACCATGTTGCGGGATTCTCAACGAACCGCATCTCTCTTAGGACATCCACTTCAGACACCGGCCCCTTCATCGTGCGAATGAGCAGAGGGAAGTTGTTGCAAATTTTCGAAAACCTGTTTCTTAATGCGGAGTATTGGCTCCGCGAGGACATCCGCATGAATCGCATCAGCTTTGGGACGATCAATGTTCGAATGCAAAAACCGCGTGTCGTGGTCAGCGATAACGGGCGAGGCATCGACCCTAAGCTAGAACAGTCACTCTTCGAGCCGTTCGTTAGCGGGAAGGGAAGAGGGAAAGGCCGTGGCTTGGGTCTTTTTATCGTCCAACAACTGTTAGCTGCCGAGAACTGTAGCATCAGGCTGCTGCCCGAGAGGAATGACTACCAACGTCTGTGGCAATTTGAGATTGATTTGCGGGGGGTGACCATTGGATAACACTGCGACGCCTTCCGAGGTGATCCAGTCCGTCTTGGAACGTGTCGGCATCGAGAGGGTGATCACAGTTGATGACGATTACAACCGTGGTCTTCAGCAGATCGACGCGGGAACCCTTTATACGGTTATCGCTGCGCTACCCCCCGCCCAGATAAGCGCTCTATTACATCCCCACGAAGACATTTATTCTCCCGATGAAAGAGTGTTCAACTCACTCTTTCATGATTTCTGGGATGTCGCATCAGACGAGGAAAAGACAGCGCTGCATGAGAATGTCAAGAGGCTTAAGCCGGACAGCGACGTAGAAGCGGTAGAGACGAACCTCGCAAGCATCGAGCATTTACCGATGCTTTTCGGTTCTCTTCCTGTAGAGAAGTACAATCTGCACGAATGGCGCGGCAGAGCTGACGAGGTCTATTCATCGAGCGCCACAACGCGAACTATGATTTTGTTTGACCAGGATTTCAAGGGGAATGGGGGCTCCTCTACGGAGGGCACTAACCTTGTCCGAACGACCATTAATCATCAGAACGGATTTCACATTCTTTGCTGTCTAGTAAGCCACCATTTCCACGAAGAAAGGTTGCAAGAAGAGTGGAAAGCAGTATGTAAGGAGAGTGGTTTTCACCCAAGTCAGGTCATCATAATCCCAAAAGAGCTGGTGCTTACAAATCCGAAAGCATTTGCATCGCTTGTAAAGCTCTCAGCAGTTGCGCCCCACTACGACAGAATGAGGGAAGAAGTACTCCGCATCACGCTCCAAGGAGTCGAAAATGCTCGCGATATAGTGAGTGAGCTCGGATTGGCTGACCTCGACAGGATGGTCTTTCGTGCTTCTGATTCAGAAGGTGTTTGGGAACCCGACACTCTAATCCGTATTTTCGGAATTGTACTGCGAAGCTCGACCAAGGAAGCTGCGCTAGAGAGCCAGGTGTTACGAGAGGCATCCGCATACATTCGGTCAGTGAGTGGAGTTGCGACGCCAGCCTTGGACGAAGCGAAAGGCGCAGTTTGGAAATTCAATCGGTCAGAGAACTATGAGGAGGGTCCGCAGCTGAACAAGCTTCACAGACCAACTGATCTCGGTGATGTCTATGAAAAAAGCAATGGAAAATGCTATGTCCTTATTGCGCCACCGTGTGACTTGATGGTTCGTACTGAAAGAGGATTCAGAGGAAGAGATGCAGACTCTGTGAAAGAAGTAACGCTTGCGGAACTGACCGATCTAGAGCCCCCACCTGGGCTTGGCTGGAAGATGGACTTCTTCTTGCAGGATAAGGTGACCTATGTTCATTTCAAGAAGACGGTTGTGACAAGATTGAGCTGCTTAGATCTTTGTGTCTACAACGAAGCTGGGGAAGCGACGTTTTCATTAGATGACAAGCCGTCGCCTTTGTTAATTCCTGCATGGGAAAAACGCCATGCTCTATCCAAGAAAGAACTCGAAAAGCTTTTAGCACTCTATGCCCGCATCAATCCAGAACCAAGGCAGAAGGACGATGTCAGCAGATTGATCGCAAGAGCAGACGGAGGCGGAGTATTCGCCGGTAATCTGTCGCCAGAAAGTCGTAGCCTCACACTGAATCTGAAAAGGATTGGCAGATTGCTGGCGCCTCGTTCCACAGCTCTAGTAAGGGCGTACGCTGAGTTCCTGCATCGTGATGCATTTGACCATTCTTTCGGGGCGGAAAAGCCGCAGGCGGCCACTGCCGGAGAGTTCAGAGGTGACGAGGTCACAGCTTCTAACGCGTGAGATTAGGGCATACGTCACCCGTCGTACGTTTCTAGACGTCAGACGCATTGCTTGTCGAGGCACCTTTCCTTTCGTGCGCCGTGGGCGATGGTGTTAACCCTCCTACTCTCGCGATCGGTTTGAGTGAGGTCTAAACTCACGGCTTCTAAGATGTTTCATCGGCTTCTAGTCCCCTAGTCCGATACCAGTTATCACACGTGTACCAGAGCGTCCGTGATTCTAATTCCACAATTCACATTTCGCGGTAAGCGTCCGGTGAACGCACCTTGACGGTGTGACCTGACCCCATTCTTCGTCCAGTTCGGTGTACGAAATCATAACTCACATTTTTCTGCTTTTCTTTCTTAGGTAGAGATCTCTTGGCTGTGGAGCAGCCGTGTCGTAAGCGTCCAGAGATCCCCTATGGCGAGGGGAGTAGGTCTGGGGTGAAGATCGCCTCATGGTTCCTTCCGGAGATGCAGGTTCAGGGCGTCGGGTACGCAGGTGGCGGTCGGTAGCGGAGAAGCGCCAGATCGTGCAGTTGACGATGGAGCCAGGTGCAAGTGTTGCCGAGATCGCTCGGGTACATGGTGTGAACGCGAACCAGGTGTTCAAGTGGCGGCGTGCCTTGGAACGCGGCGAACTGATCGAGTCCTATTCTGCGTTGCTGCCGGTAACGGTTTCGACTCCGAGCCAGTCGGAGAGCGCAGTCGTAGAGCAACGGGGTGAGACTGCGGGATCGAGTGCAGGCGCGATCCATATCGAACTCCCCGGACGAGCGATGATCAGCGTTGAGAGTGGCGCGGATGGTTCTCTGGTCCGCGCCGTGCTTGAGAGTTTGTGCCAGTGATCCAACTTTCTACTGGAACGAAGATCTGGATTGCGGCCGGCGTGACGGACATGCGCCGCGGCTTCGATGGACTCAGTGGCCAGGTGCAGACTGTATTGCAGCAACAGCCCTTCTCCGGACACGTGTTTGTCTTTCGCGGGCGCAGAGGCGATATCGTAAAACTCCTGTGGTGGGATGGTGATGGTCTGTGCCTGTTTGCCAAGCGGCTGGAACGCGGCCGCTTCATCTGGCCGAAGGCCGAGAGTGGTACCGTGCAACTGAGTCGCGCGCAGCTTTCGATGCTGCTGGAAGGCATCGACTGGCGGAGAGTCGAGAGAACGTGGGAGCCGCAAGTCGCAGTCTGATGACAACGTTGATTCCCCTGTATTCACGCGGGTTTTGGGGATGATTTCCGATGCGATCGATGGCATACTTCGTCCATGGATCGCGCTCCTCTTCCTGATTTAAACCTGCTGGATCGCGATGCATTGTTGGCTCTCTTCCATGCGCAACAGGAGAAGCTTGAGACTCTCATTGCAGATCGCGATGAGGAGCTTCGCCGCCTGGAAGCCGAGCTCGAAGCCCATCGACAGACACTCTCCGAACAGGCGGACGAGTTGCGCTCGCGCAGCGAGCGGATCGAACATTTGAAGCTGATGGTCGACAAGCTGCGGCACGTGCTCTTCGGCGCCAGGAGCGAGAAGATCGTCGTCAAGCTCGAACAGCTGGAGCTTGAGTTGGAAGAGGAAGAGACCGCTTATGCCGAGCTCGAAGCCGCAGCCGAACGCTTGTCTTCTGCTCAGGAACCGAAGCCGAGGCCGCAACGCAAGCCGCTGCCCGAGCACCTTTCGCGGGAAGTGATCACCCATGCTCCGGACCGTGATTGTTGTCCCGATTGCGGCGGCCATCTGCGCCAGTTCGGAGAGGATATCTCTGAACAGCTCGAGTACATTCCCGACAGCTTCAAGGTCATCCGCCACGTGCGGCCGAAGTTCTCCTGCACCGGTTGCGATCGCGTCGTCGAGGCGCCAGCTCCGTCTCGCCCGATCGAGCGCGGACTTGCGGGCCCAGGCCTGCTTGCCCATGTAGTCGTCTCGAAGTTCAGCGATCATTTGCCGTTGTACAGACAGTCGGAGATCTACGCCCGCCAGGGAGTTGAGATATCGCGCTCCACTTTGGCGGGCTGGGTGGGAGGCGCAAGCGATCTGCTTGGTCCACTGGTGGACTCGATTCAGAAACATGTCCTGGCCGCTCGCAAGCTGCACGCCGACGATACGCCGATGCCCGTTCTTGCTCCCGGCAACGGCAAGACCAAGACTGGCCGTCTCTGGACTTACGTGCGCGATGACAGGCCTGCCGGCGAGCAGACAGCGCCCGCGGTCTGGTTCGCATACTCGGCCGATCGCAAGGGCGAACATCCGCGCCAGCATCTGAAGACGTTCGAGGGTGCCCTGCAGGCAGACGCCTACGCCGGCTTTCATCACCTTTATGGCGAACGCATCTACGAAGCGGCGTGCTGGGCGCATGCGCGACGCAAGTTCCACGAGATCCATGTCGTCCATGCATCTCCAACCACCACAGGCGCGCTGGCCAGGATCGGAGCTCTCTATGCGATCGAGGAGGAGATACGCGGCAAGCCAGCCGATCTTCGGTTGAGTATCCGGCAGACTCGCGCAAAGCCGCTGCTTGAGGAACTGCGAACGTGGATGGAGAAGACACAGCGCAGTCTCTCCTCGAAGAGCGAGACCGCAGGTGCGATTCGCTACGCTCTCTCACGGTGGCGTGCACTCACCCGCTACACCGACGACGGTCGGATCGAGATCGACAACAGCGCCGCCGAACGTGCGCTGCGCGCCGTTGCTCTCGGACGGAAGAACTTTCTGTTCGCGGGATCTGACTGCGGCGGGGAACGTGCTGCCGCCATGTACTCGCTGATCGGCTCAGCCAAGCTCAACGGCCTTGATCCGGAGCTCTACCTCCGCACCGTGCTGGCACGAATCGCCGATCATCCCGTCAACCGCATCCAGGATCTCCTGCCCTGGAACCTGGCCCCCTCACTCCAGATCCCCGCTTCCCAAGCTGCATAAGGCACACTCATCAGGTGTCCGCCAAAAAAACAAGCGGACACCTGATGACACGCTCTATCTCGCCGCATAGATGACCGCTCGACCGCCGAAGAGCACCGTGTCGTAACATCGAACCAAGCCCGGGACCCCACGGACCGGTCCTTCGTTGAGGAGCAGGACCGCCATCGCAACAGGAGCAACAAGATCACACAGGATATCTATCAACTCAAGGTCACTCTGCTTGGCACCAAGCCCCCCATCTGGCGCCGCGTACTGGTTCCCGCAGCTCTGACCCTGGCGAAGTTGCACAGCGTACTGCAAATTTCGATGGGATGGGACGATGAACACATGCATGAGTTCCGGGCCGGTCAGCGGCGCTTCGGCCGCCCGGAACCCCCGGACCCGTTCATGAAGAACTCACGGGTGGAAAGCGAGCGTACCGTGCCTTTATCTGCCGTGCTTCAGAAAGACGGCGCCAAGATGATCTACACATACGATCTCGGGGATAGCTGGGAGCACAGCGTTCTGTTGGAGAAACGGCAAGACCCAGCGCCGAACACCATCTATCCCATTTGCATAGATGGCCGGCTCGCCTGCCCGCCTGAGGACTGCGGCGGCATCCCCGGATACTACGACCTGCTCGATGCCCTCGCCGATCCCAGCCATCCCCGCCACGAAGAGGTCGGCGACTGGATTGGCGAGAAGTTCAATCCAGAAGAATTTTCCAGCGACAAGGTCAATCGCCTCCTCTCACCTGCACGCCGCCGCGGCAAAACCGCCACCAGCTGATCCCGCTATGCAGCTGTGCCGGAACTCACAGCATATCCGTATGCGTCAAGAGGGACTCGGAGGACGCTTACACCGTGTCAGGGCCGGAGCGAAGCGGAGCCCGTCAGGGTCGCCTTGATACGGCTGGTCCACAGCCATAAGTCCCCACGCCACACGCGCGGGAGGATGCGGCTCCGGGCTTCGCACTCCGCCGCACCCTCCCGCATCACCTTAACCCGCCTAAACTGGGGATTTGTCAAGCGATGCAAAGTGAGGATTTTTCAGTTGACGATGACACAGGGAGTTGCGCCCCGCCTCAACCTGCTTCAGCGCAGTGATGATCTGCGCCTCCGTATGACGACTCTTGCTCATCGCCCTTCCCCTTTCCTTCGTCCAAATCGTATTCCGAACTGGACGAATTCAGGGGGTCAGGTCACTGGCTCAACACATGTGATCGTGGCGGTAGAGACTGTTCAGGTAAAGTGCAGAAAGCCCTATGAACTATGAGCGCTCCCGAATCATATATGTTGGCACGCTTGTGGAGTCATGCCACTTGGTATTGAGGGGCGGAACGGGGCTCGAGCGCAGCTGTTCGACATGACCGACGGAACCGGGTATTATCGGCGCGTTGAAAGCATGTCGAGGCTGGGGCGCTCGCCGACCGAGACTTCACTCTTGGATCGGTTCGGCAAATGAAGGTACTTACAGACTCTATGGCCCGTGGTCATTAGGGTCTAAGCAAATATCGGCAGAGTTAGGCAAGTAATCTCACTGTAAAGACCATCAATGGAGAGCGCGGTGACCCCGCTACGTAGACGAGAATACGAGTAGCATGGCACGCGTAAACCTATACCAGAAGTAGGCGCAAGCCAACGTCCATCGATAGCGATAGCGTTTGAACCCGAATACCGCAAGATGCGATCGCATAACAGCGGCCAGTGCGCTTGAGCCGTGTCCGTGGACGACAAGTACAAAACTTCAGCTGCAACAGACGGCATTTGATAACGGCTGCTCTTCAGGATGAGCTGCCGTGTTGTCGTAATAATGTACAAGTAATCCGCATTGGCCCGCAGTAGGAAGTGATCACAATGAGGGTGATCGTCGAGCAACTGCTGTTCGATATGAGAAAGTAACGGGCGGATATCTTCTGGTCGATAACTAAAAGCCGCATCGTTTCTGTGGTGACGCACGGATGAGCCGGAGCACGTTGACTCGGGAACTCGTGAAATCAAAGTCTCATCCAAAGATGTCAATAGTGGAGCTGCGAGAGAGGACGCGAGACTCGATGGCGTCAGTATCGCGTTATCTATTGACTTACGATCAGACGGACGAGTGAAGAGTAACTTATGGGTGTCTAGGACAAGAAATCCAAATACGGGCATAACTGCACGAACTCGGTCTGAGGGAGAGAAGTTAACAAAGGTGTAATTCTGTTGCCTCAACAATGCGGTTAGTAGTGCAAGGCTATGTGATCGAAAGTCTGGATGGACATACCAAGATGTGAGATTGCAGAAGCGCTCTACCCGGCCTTCAATGAATCGCTCGTGGTAAATGGCACCCAAAAAACCCACCAGCCGATGTCCTGACTCCAAAACAAATCCAAGGTTTGGCGCTCTCTCCACACCTGGATAGTTGAATAAACGTTGCCAACGATTCGGAGGCCAAGGATGCCTGAAACCATAATCGAGAAAGGAAAGGAGAGCCCTAATGTCTGCCCGCCCTGCCGGTCGCACACGCGTGCTGATTCCGAGTGAATGACTCAAAGCGATACACTCCTGCCTATCCCACTCAGATACGGCCTCCATCTTTGGGAACGCCCTGTCTGCTCCGGGTCTGATAGTAACATCGACCGACGCCCGCAAGGTTAAATGCTGCTCCGACAGTCTGAATGCGCAGTGTAGCAAGGATAGCGGTGAATCGACCACTTGTTAACAAGCCTAATGCTGAGAGCAATAAGGCGTTGCTGTCCCCCGACTCCGCCTCCCGCAGCACCCGCAGGATCTCCTCTTCGCTATGTCCACGCTTCGCCATCTTCCTGGTTCTCCTCTCTCACTTCAGAGAACCACGCACGGACGAAAACACTCAACTTCGAAGCGGCTTAGTTTTTGGGTTTTGGGTCACGCAAGCGCACCGAACCAAGCGTGGAGCGTCGACTTCGTTGCGGATCAGCTCCAGGATGGAACCCGCTTCCGAGCGTTGACGATGCTGGACGTCTACACACGAGAAAGTGTTGCTATCGAAGTGGGCCAGCGCCTGAAAGGAGATGATGTGGTCCGAGTGCTCAATCGAATGAAACAACAGCGTGGAGTGCCGAAGGTGCTGTTCTGTGACAACGGAAGCGAGTTCACCAGCCAAGCGATGGACCTATGGGCCTATCAGAACGGAATGAAGATCGACTTCTCGCGACCTGGCAAGCCGACCGACAATGCCTTCGTTGAATCGTTCAATGGGACCTTCCGCGCTGAGTGCTTGAATGCCCACTGGTTCGGGACACTGGCCGAAGCAAAAAGGCTGATCGAGGCCTGGCGTCAGGAATACAATCAGAGTCGTCCTCACCGATCTCTCAGTGACCGGACGCCGACCGAGTTCGCCACTGAGTACGCGGCTAGCCGCGTACTCAGTACAACCTAAACCAGCCGAAGACTAACGCTAGGCTTGGTACAAGAAAACTGGTCCGATCAAAATCAGAAACAGCTGCGCTACACTAACTCATCCAACGGCACAAAAGATCGGGCACTCCACCCCAGCCTGCCTCCGTGAATTTATGTGTTCATGATCGCCAATGATGAACGATACCACCCCATTTCATCCAATTCCAATATTCTCTCTAAGACAGTCTGATGGCGAGAGTCATCAGATGCTTTCAGATATCGCAGACAGTGAAGCGCGAATAGCCTTTCGAGCCATCCCCGCCCCCGGTCAACGTGTTGATAAAGGTGCACGTGAAAGAATTGGCAGTCAGCCGGAAGCTCAACGAATTCAAAAAACCAAAAGCGTGGAGAACGCCAAAATCCGACATTAAACGAAGAATCCAAGATCAAGACGTCAAATCTCGAAGCAATACGGTTGAGAGATACTTGATCTGATAGCTCCCATTCATACCTCGCAAACTCCTCCTGCCATAATTTGTGAAATTGATTGTTCTTCGTTAGTAAGAAACCTGAATTAAAGTGACCATGAAAACTCTCAAACGGAATTATATTTTCCGAGTGGTGGTTTGGCGTAAGGGCGAGATCCTTGGTCATATTCACGACCCGGTGTAAGAACTCTGAAGTAATTACCAAATCTGTGTCAAGAAAGACTACAGCGTCTGGGTGCACTCCCCATGCATCATTAATGGAACGCATTTTCTGCTGAACAACCTGATTGAATGACTGGTCGCCGGGGCTCACTCTGGCGGGTACGGATTCTGAAAATACTGTGGGCACAACGTTGTAATAGGAGGCAAGAATTCTCTCGGATGGACGGTCACAACGAACGTACCATACGTAGTCATAACCGTGAAACAACTCGAATGACACTTTCAGAATATGAAACTCATTAAGTAACGGCAGTGTGACTACGGTCGACAATGCAACAGTCTGTTCCATATGACCTGACCCCATTCTTCGTCCAGTTCGGTGTACGAAATCATAACTCACATTTTTCTGCTTTTCTTTCTTAGCTAGAGATCTCTTGGCTGTGGAGCAGCCGTGTCAGGGCCGGAGCGAAGCGGAGCCCGTCAGGGTCGCCTTGATACGGCTGGTCCACAGCCATACCCTTTGCTTCTGAAAGAGAAACAGCCTGCCACTGCCGCGCGAACTCGTCCGGCGTTCTGTAGCCAAGCGAGCTGTGGGAGCGGCGCGAGTTATATTCCGTCCTCCAAGCCGTGATCTTCCTCCTGGCATCGAACAGGTTCCAGAACCAGCTTGTGTTGAGGCATTCGTCGCGCAGCTTTCCGTTGAAGCTCTCCATGGCTCCGTTCTGCGTCGGCTTGCCCGGCTGGATGTGCAGCAGATCGATCTTCCACTCGATGGCCCACGCCAGGTGGTGGCGAGAGGTTAGTTCGGGCCCGTTGTCACTGCGAATCGATTGCGGCTTTCCGTATGTCGCGATCGCCCGTTCGAGCACGCGGGTGACGCGCCGGCTGGGGAAGCTGGTAGCGACCTCCAACGCCAGACACTGCCGGGTGAAGCTGTCGAGGACGCCCAAGACGCGGATGCGCTGGCCCGCCGCCGTAACGTCGCTGGCAAAGTCCAGAGCCCACTCCTGGTTGGGCGCCGTTAGCACGGGCCGTGGCTGAAGCGTCCGCCGCAGATGCTTGCCCCCTGTCCGCTTCACGGTAAGACCCAGCTCGCGATACACGCGCTGCACCTTCTTGTGGTTCACGCCCATCTCCTCATGCAAGTACAAATGCAGACGCCGGTAGCCAAAGCGCGGATGCTCCCGCGCCAGTTCCCGCAGCCGTTCCTGAAGCTGGCTGTCATCTCTCCGGCTTCGATAGCGGCCACTCGATCTCGGCACCGCCATCAGCTCGCAGACCTGGCGCTCGCTGGCCTTGAACTCTGCCAGCAAGCGCCTCACTTCTGCCCTTCGTTCTACGAGCCCAGGGAGTTGCCCCCCGCCTCAACCTGCTTCAGCGCAGTGATGATCTGCGCCTCCGTATGACGACTCTTGCTCATCGCCCTTCCCCTTTCCTTCGTCCAAATCGTATTCCGAACTGGACGAATTCAGGGGGTCAGGTCAGTCCTGGAAGACACTGTGCCGGGTGCTGTTCTGGGTTAGGTCACGGGAGAAGTGTTCGACCATTGTAAGCTCTAAGGCCCGAGGGGAAAGCGAACGTGGAATCGCTTGTGCTCTCCAACCAATGTTAGACTCCCTCGTGCGTCGAGCGCCCACGCGCCAACTGCTCCAGCCGAGCGCAATGGCCTCCAGCTAACCGCTACCTCTGATGATTGTGCAGCGATCTAACCACTTCTTAACGTCGCTAGCATGAGTACCAACGAAGTCGGCGCGATTATATCTTTCACACGCAAGATTGAAGTTTTGCTCGTGACTTGCCAATCGGCTCCGGCCGGTCTTCTTTGTCTCGTCTCGCGTCAAATGAATAACGGTATCATTCAAATAGACTGGACGGAGACCCAGACACCGCTGCAACCTTATATGCAAATCAATATCCTCCCATCCCCAGCCATCGAACTCAGAACACAAACCACCAATATCAAGCAGATCCTGGCGCTTGGCAATGGTCATTCCGGGCCCGAGGCGCTTTCCGTCGCATATGTCGACGCGGCCTATAAGAACCTTAGTTTTTGTGCCATCTTCCCACACAAACTCCGAGGAGCCCTCGGACACTACGGTTCTCAAAAAGGCTGGACAAGGCAACGGACTGCGAAGCTGAACTTGTCTCGGTTCCAAAAGTCCCGCTACAGTCAAAAAGCATCTTTCTTGCGTGCAAAGACTTCCCTTGCCTAAAAGCTCCGGACCTATACATATATCGCAATCGAGAGTTAGAATGATGTTTTGGTTCGCCAACGCTAATCCAAGGTTTAACGCAAGGGACTTGTTGAACTTATCGGATGGAATATCCATTTGAACGATACTCAGATCGCCTACACTTGCAATGATCTCTCTTAACGCCCTGGCGTCTCCGCCACAATTGATCACTACAACCTCTGACGCATGTGCTATGTAGTGCGCTGCGTTTTTGCGTAGCGTAGTCGCCAATTCCATTCGGTTATACCAGGGAATTAAGATTGACGTAGGCACGCTTGGTACCTCAGGTGCACTCTTCCCAGCTTTGCTAAGACCAACCATGAACACCTTTCCTAATTCTTCAGCTTGTTCCATAACAACCGTACAGGTGTTGACACGCTATCGTTTGATACATTCCGGCTTCAGCTCTTTTCGCAGCACGCCGGCAGCAAGCACTACTCTTTCTGGCCCCTACTCTCCTATTGACTACCTACCGTTCAGCCACGAAGAAAGCGATTGTTTAGCGTCCGCATATCCTTTGGGCGAACGGGATGGATCGCGCGCAACCCGTGCAACTTACGAATGCTCGCGACTGGAAACCATCGGGAATGAAGAGCGACGGCGTAGCCCGGATGATGTCGTGGATGAATTCCTGCGTTACGCAACAATTCGCATATAATCGTGTCCTCGAAGGCGGATGCAATAGGCTGAGATGCGGCAATGACTTCCATTGCTCGCCGACCAAGTACGTAACCTGGTCCGCCATCGATGTAACCACGACGATGGCGAAAACCGTAGTATTGTATATCTCGCCACTCGGTAGACATGATATCCCGAATTATCCACTCGGGCCACGCCCACGTATCATCATCGCATTTGTACATCCATTCAAATCCCATCGCGACAGCCCACTGAATCATACGGTGTACCTTCGCGGTCAAGTCGGCATAAGTATCACCGGTATTAAGGAATATTTCATCGGGTTCAGGTAGCCGCTCTGCTCCCTGTCCATAAAAAAACCGATAGGTTACGTATGGAGCATGAACAACTAAATCTTGGACCCAAGTCTCCCTCACTGTTTGAACCCTCGCAGAATCCACACCATTCTTTCGAGAGTCGCCCCGGCTGGATTTCGTCAATGACTCGCCCGGCAGTGAGTATGCATAAGAGTGACACACAGGAATCGCAAACAGCACCTTAGGAGAGCGCACGGTTCCCTCTCGGAGAATAGGAAGGATCACTAGGGGTCGGGCCGCACTTCGCCTAAAAACAATTGCCCTGCCTTCAGACGATTAGGAAGTTCTGTACCATATCCCCGAACCATAGTCGCAACCCTGCCGAAGCTATCAATCGGAGGGTACAAATGCATCCTGATTATACTAGGCCACAAACCAACACTTCCCTCCACTGAGCAGATCAGCATTTTCTGCAAAAGAAGGGCAGGAACCAGGCTGATACACTCACACCTCGTGGCGGAGTCGGCGTTCGCCACGAACGGACGATTTTCGCAAACACAACAGGTTGTCTGCCCGCATAAGCCAGGCACGACGTTCCGGTTGACCGACAGGCCGCCTCGGCGAAAATCCCGGGTGGCCCTCCGGTGGCCAAAGGTTGAGCCGTTCCGGCGCGACTCGGCCCGTCCGTTGTATACTATCGCCCATGAAAGTTTGCCCCAACGATACCGATTATGGGACGCATTCCGCTTTTAAGGCGAGACAGAAGATGCTGTATTTGACCCCGTACATTCCGGCCTCATATGGACATGGGAGTGCGATGCGTGCAAACTTCTTCCTCGAGATCTTTTCTGAGATGTATGACATACACTTGATTGTGTTTCATATGTACCCTAAGCAATGTCTTCATGACACACTTGAGGTTCTTAGAGACCGATGTGCGTCACTCACAATATTACCTTCAGGGACCGCTCAAGGCGAAATTCAGAGTGTGTTAGCTAAGGCAGCTTCTTGCCGGGTTGATGTGGTGCACCTGTTCAGACTGTGCATGGCCCCTCTCGCACTACACGCTGTAAGCAAGCTTGATCACCGACCGATGCTTACTATTGATGTAGACGACTTTGAGTCGAAAAGCGCGATGCGCGTCGCCTCCTTTGTGGCATTGGAAGAATATACGGTGGCGGCGTGGTATCGGGGGGCAGCCATCGATTTTCAGGATAAAGAAAGGCAGTTTCTCCCGTACTTTGATCAAGTGTATGTTTCTAATCCTCTTGATCGCGAGGGCGTGGCTTCAATCACAGGGCGGGACAATGTGTTTGTCATCCCCAATGCGATAAACATTCCTGTTTCTCGCGGGTTCTCACGCCGCCCTGCGTCCAACACCACAGCTTTCCTGTTTGTTGGGACCATGCATTATCTTCCTAATGAAGATGCTGTTGTTTATTTTTGTAACGACATCCTACCCATCATTCGTGCTCGCCTAGACGGGAACTTCACATTTACGATAGTCGGAGCTTCCCCGACGGATAGGGTCATAGAACTAACAGGCAATGCGGGAGTAAAAGTGGTGGGGGACGTGAAATCCGTGCTTGACTATTATGAAAGTGCGGATGTCGCCGTTGCGCCTTTGCGCCTGGGGGGCGGAACACGCGTCAAGATTCTGGAGGCCTGCAGCTATGGTATTCCAGTCGTGGCAACGCGTCTGGGAGCAGAAGGTCTGAGTGCTATCGACGGAAAGGAGTTGTTGCTGGCCGAAAGCACAACTCAATTTGCGGACTCCTGTGTCAGGCTCGCCAATGACAGACCCCTTCGCACCCGGCTAGGTTGGGCAGGCTATGACTGGGTGCTTGCCCACCATTCGATAACCACAATGCGGGATGAGGTACACAAAGCTCTGGAGTCCAGGAATCGAATGGTCCCCTCTTCTGGGACGATCAGTTAAGCGACATTGCGCCGTTCGCTGCCGCGGTAGGAAACCGTAGTAGCTGGCGAAGTCCAGCATCTTCGGATGAAAGCGCGGCTGACCATCAATCCTGTCCAGGGTTACCATCTTCATGTTATTGACCCAAAACCCAAAAACTAAGCCGGTCTGAAGTTGAGAGATCGAAGCCTTCGTGGTTCTCTGGAAGTCGGAGAGGAGAACCAAGAAGATGGCGAAGCGTGGACACAGCGAAGAAGAGATTCTGCGGGTGTTGCGGGAGGTAGAGTCAGGGGACACGGTGGTCGAGGTCTGCCGCAAGCATGGCATCAGCCAGCAGAGTTTTTATCTGTGGAAGAAGAAGTATTCAGGACTCGGTCTGAGCGAGTTGCGCGAGCTTCGGCAGTTGCGCGAGGAGAACGGGAAGCTGAAGCGGCTGGTGGCCGACCTATCGCTGGACCGGCACATCCTGCAGGAGATCGTCGCAAAAAAGTTGTAAGGCCTCGTTTGCGGCGGGAACTGGCGGAGTGGGCAGAGGACGCCCATCAACTGAGCCAGCGCCGCGCGGCGGGGCTGATCCCGGTGAATCGGGCGACTCTGCGTTACGAGCATCATCGCGATCCCCAGTGACCTGCCCCCGAAAAACTCAACCAGTGGAGTCTGGAGTTCTCTCGTAATGTAGACGGGAGGATTTTGTATGAAGAAGAGCCGGTACACGGAAGACCAGATCATCGGGATCTTGAAGCAGCATGAGGCAGGGGTGAAGACGGCGGACCTATGCCGGGAGCACGGGATTAGCGCGGCGACGTTCTATGGCTGGAAGTCGAAGTACGGCGGGATGGACGTGAGCGAGGCGCAGCGGCTGAAGGCGCTGGAAGACGAGAACCGCCGTCTGAAGCTGCTGGTGGCGGAGTTGAGCCTGCACGGTGAGGCGCTGAAGGGCGTGATCCGAAAAAACGGCTGGAGCTTGCCGGTCTAAGAGGCGATGTGGCGTTCGCTCAGGCCGAGCATGGCTTGAGCGAACGCACGGCCTGCAAGCTGCTGGGCATGGAGCGGTCGAGCTATCGATACGAGCCTCGGCCGGACCGTAATGCGGAGCTGCGCGAGGCGATGTTGAAGCTGGCCAGGCAGAAGCCCCGCTACGGATATCGCCGACTGCACGCGGTGTTGAGCCGTAGCGGCCACGAGGTGAACGTGAAGCGGATCTACCGGCTGTATGTGGAAGAACGGCTGATGGTGCGGCGCAAGAAGCGCAAGCGTCTGATGCGCGATCGCGCGGCCGAGCCGCGGCTGACGGGAGCGAACCAGGAGTGGGCGATGGACTTCATCGTTGATGGTCTGGCGACGGGGCGGATGGTGCGCATCCTGAGCGTGGTCGACGTGTACACGCGCGAGTGCCTGGCGCTGGAGGCCGACACCAGTCTCGGCTCCGGGCGCGTGACGCGGGTGCTGGAGCGGCTGATCGAAGAGCGTGGCCGGCCGGAGAACGTGCGCTCGGACAACGTACTAACACAGGAAGGAAAAGCTGGAGAGAAGAGAAGGTCCCTCAGCATCCCGCATGGGATGTGCTTGACGACGACTTTACCTCCAAGTGGCTTCCACGAGCAAGGGCTGAGCGTTCGACCATAGCGACACGAGATCTGCCGGAGTGCGCAGTCTCCACTGTACTCAAAATGAAATCTCAACCAAGTGGAAGGCCGGATCATTATCTACGAGGTCCTCACGGCCTCGACGGCCCAGGTGAAGCGGCTCTTCCACTTGGTGCCGCTGCCTCATAGAAGCAGCGGAAGTCGGTACCGGTCTTGATGATCCCATGGGCCACACGTGCCATTTTGGCAGCCACGGCGATATACGCCATGCGCTTGCGGTCGGCGCTGGCGGGATCACGCCGGAGATATCGTTCGAACTTGTCTCGGAAACTGTTCTCACGCAGCCTCACAGCCACGGTGGCGGCCATCCAAAAGGCGCAACGGAGACGCGCGTTTCCGTACTTCGACAGCTTGGTGGTTCCCCGGAACTGTCCCGACTGCTGGGTCGAGAGATCGAGACCACAGAACTTGAGGAACTGGCGATGATGGTTGAAGCGGCGCAGGTCGCCGGCTTCGGCCAGGATCGTGAGCGCAAGGATGGGACCGATGCCTGGCATCTGTTGAAGCCGCCTGAAGTCGGCGTTGTCCTTGAGGTGACACGCGGCTCGTTCTTCCAACTGATCGCGCAGCTGACAAAGGCGGATCATCTCACCGAGCACAACGCGGAACATGGCGACTGCTTCTGAGTCCACCTCCACTGGGATGCCGATCGAGGACTGAGCCGTGCGATAGATGTCTTCGAGCAGCCGCTGTTTACTAACCTTGCGTCCAATAACCGTCCACGCCTGCTGGACGAAGTCTTCCATCGAGAGGCGTGCAATCAGAGCAGGCGTGGGGAAGACCTGAAGGAAAGCAAGAAGCCACTCAGAACGCGAGGCATGATAGTACCGCTCGATCTCTGGAAAGTAGAGCGGGAGGTAGTGAGTCAAGAGCCGATGCTGGGTGCGTGTCTTCTCCAGAGATATCTGCGCATAAGTCAGCGACAACTCCTGAAAGTCATGGATCTGATTCGCAAGTGGATCATGGTAGTGCTGGGTCACGCCGGTCTTGAGCAGATGGAGCAGGACCTGGGCATCCTTCGGATCGTTCTTGTCCCAGGAGTTATGCATGGCTTCGCGGGTTCGCGCCACGGCGAGCGAGGCGATCAACTCCAGATGGAAACCTTCAGCCAGCAGGAAATGTGCCAGTGGCCGGTGGTAGCTCCCGGTGGCTTCGAAGACGACGCGCACCGGGTGCTTGAGGCCATGAAGAAAGTCAGCAAACAGTCGGAACTCGGCTGCGGTGTTGGGCAGGATCAGGCGCTTGCGGCTCTTCCATCCCGGCGCTTCGATCAGGACGTCGTGACGGAGCTTGGCGATATCGATGGCTACCAGGACGGCGGGCGGTTGAGTAGGCTGGACTAGGGACATGGCTGGTTCTCTCCTCAAGTGAAAGTAGGCATACGATCAGCTTAGGAGACCTACGGCCGGCCATGGCCCAGGAAGTCCGATCTCGATCGCTACGCTCCCTCGACCTGACTTCCTGCCTTCCTCAACCTCTTCCTTCCTCGTGCTTCGTGTGGTGCTATGGGCCGGAGTTCACCTCGCGTCGCATGCTGGCGTGGTCGGAGGACTGGAAGGTCGGACTGGTGCACATCCAGCCGGGACGCCCAATGCAGAACGGCCACGTTGAGAGCTTCCACGGACGGCTGCGCGACGAGTGCCTCAACGCCAGCTGGTTCCGGACCCTGAACGATGTACGCAGCACCCTGGCGAGTTGGCGGCAGGAGTATAACTGGGAACGCCCACACAGTTCGCTGGGCTATCAAACGCCGGAGCAGTTCCGGCAAAGTGCGGGCTATGCAAATGTGGAAGGCCCAAAACGCCTCCCACATTTACACAGCCACGACGGCGGCTACGGAGTCTTTCCAAAGCCAATACTAAACCGAGAATCTCCAGTTACCACTGGTTGAGAAAAACGGGGCAGGTCACCAGGATGCGCTACGGGTTCGATTGCGCGAACTGGCCGGCAGCCGCGTGCGTTATGGCTATCGTCGGCTCACGGTGCTGCTTAAGCGCGAGGGCTGGGAAGTAAATGCGAAGCGTATCTACCGGATCTACACCGAAGAGGGACTGATCGTACGGACTCAAAAGCGCAAGCAACGGGCCCAGCGGCAGCGTGTGCCGCTTGGACAGGCCGTGCGTCCCAACCACAAGTGGAGCATGGATTTCGTCGCTCAGCGGCTGCCCGGCGGCCGCTGGATCCGGATACTTACGGTCGCCGATCAGTTCACCCGCGAGTGCCTGACCCTGCATGCCGATACCGCGTTGAGTGGAGAGAAGGTCGCTGCGGCGCTCGACCCAGTCGTTGCTCTGCGAGGCGCGCCGCAATCGATCACCGTCGATAACGGAACCGAGTTCGCAAGTAAGGCGATGGATCTGTGGGCCTATAACAACGGAGTGCACCTGGACTTCATCCGTCCGGGCAAGCCGGTCGAAAACGGCTATATCGAGAGCTTCAACGGCAGGCTGCGCGATGAGTGCCTGAACGTGGAAGTCTTCTTCACCCTGGCTGATGCTCGTCGCAAGCTGGCCTTGTGGAGGCATGACTACAACCACCACCGTCCACATTCGGCACTGGCCGATCGGACGCCGGTAGAGTTCGCAGTCCGGTGGAGCGGAGGAAAAGACGGCGATCAAACCGCCTTGGAAAACGCTGCGCGTTTCCCACTTTCCCTCCGCACGGCTACGGCTGGGTTTTCTCCGAAAAGCACTCCGTCCTCAAGCCTCTTGCTGGAGACTGTAAGTTGAGTTACATTAACTGCAAATCTGCCGGTAAATCCGGCACGAATCGAACCACGCAGGCCGAAATTTCCAGCCTCCTGCGGCTCAGTTTTCCGGGGCGGGTCAATTACCGAGAATCTCCAGTTATGACTGGTTGAGAAAAACGGGGCAGGTCAAAATCATTCACGATTCATGTAGAGCAGAGCCGTCGTCATGCTTAAAATCGATTACAATTGGATCACCCAACCTGGCGGCATCTACGCTGTGAGGGTCCCCGGCATTTATACGGATATCGCCAACACCGAAAACGTAATCATGAATACGGATGTCTCAAATTGCGTGGTAAGCCAGCTACGGGCTTCACTGCTCCTTTGGCGGCAACACGGGGAAAATCAAGAACCTTAAATCCAAACGACAAAGTGTACGTTACAAGTCCTTAAGTGAATAAGATTTCATTGCTTTTGAAGATCCTTACCGTCGATGGATAAGCTTCTATCACTCCCAAGTATGAGTCCAATAAGTAACCGTATACGACCCATAACATAGTCTCTCCTTTTCCGCAGTGTCGATCGCCTGCCCAGCGAGAATTGCAGACCGCAAAGCTTGATGTGAGGGAAGTGACCAGTCCAATGGGTAAAAAGCGCGGCTCTCCAAAATTGTTACTGATGACTTCCTAAGACTCGGCAGCTGATCCTTTCTGAGTTTGGATGCTATGGCGGCCATATCTGAATCCCCCCAGACAGATTCAGACGCGAGATATAGATCAGCCGCATCTTTAAGCAAGACCGGGCCTGTAACAACTTCGGGTCTATCGTTATAACGCGAGGCCTGTATGAGCCGTGCTACAACATACAGCCAAAATTCTTGTTTAGGACGTGAAGCCATTATTGCATTTGGAATAGAATGATTAAAATCTGGGTTTGTTCCCATTCTTCCTAGCACTACATCTCCCACTTCCAGTAAACCTTCAAGAGGTTTTAAACACTCCGTGTCGAGATCAATGTAGAATCCGCCATAGGAATAAAGATAAAAATAGCGAACTGCGTCGACTCTAAATATCTCCGATGGATATTCATCATAAATTTGCAGGAACCATGGAAACTCAGACGCGATGAAGTTACGGTTGTCACTGTCATCCCACAGCTCGTATTCGAAGGTCGGATTTAGAGCCATGAAGGTCGCGCTCCAAGCCGCGAACCTATCGGGTAGAGAAGTCTTCGTCTTCCACGTTTGGAATATCCTCTGCGGAATTTGGGGCTCTTTGTTGGTTGCAATGTAGTGTGATGGAAGCCTTACTCCAATGAGGTCATCGCCGTGGATGTCAATTCGGTAGCCGCTCCTTGAAAGGATCTGAAGCGGGGAGTAGCCTCCGCCATAGACTCTATCTTTGATGTCGTCATGATCAAGTCTAAGCGCTCGGTCTGCCCTATTTTCACAGACTATTACGGGCATATCAGCTTGAATGGTTCGTTTCATTCCCTCAAGCACCATTGGTTCTGCACCCTCTACATCGATCTTGGCGTAAACAACCTTTTCTAAGTTGAGGCTGTCAATAGAGAGCATTTCGCAAGCTGTTCCGATCAAATCTAGTTGAATCCCGCCAAGATTCATGGGCGTATTGGATCCGTATTCAATAGTGAGTCCCGCGGAGATGCCGTCGCTAGCCAACCGGGACATATGAGCCGTCCCCGATATAGCCCCTACGGCGGCATGGATAGGCACGACCCGGTCGGCAAGATCGTTCTCCCATATATTACGCTGAAGTAGCTTGAAGAGTGGTTGCTGCGGCTCGAAAGACAAGATGGTCAAGGCGGGAAAGAGCCTGGCCATTGCAATCGAATGCGTTCCGACGTGCGCACCTATATCGAGAGCAATACCATCTGTCTCCAAGGGAAGAGTCTTGATCTGCGCTAATAGATAATCTTGCCAATAGCCACCAGACGCGAGAGTCTGACCAATAAACTCGTCGTTTGAAAAATAAGAGATCCTCCCGTATCGAGTGTTAACAGTCACGACACCCTCAGCTAAATAGTGAGATGAATTAAGGCCACTAACCTTAGATCGTCCAGACTGCCGCTGTGTTTGAGCGTATTGATAACTGCTGTGACTGGTCTCTTGCGGCAGTCCACGACTGATATCGTTCCGAACGAAGGGGATCATCTTATCTGTAAAACACCGTAAGGGAGTGTATCGATAAACGTCTGCTAGTCGAGAAAACGCGGAGAAGGACGTGCTGCGATGCAGGGATCTATCCCAACTCTTAAACGGGTCGTGCGGAACGACTTCGTCCCATATGGCACCCAAGGAAGCGTCGTAGTTTGCGACAACGATTCGGGGAGAGTAGAAACGAAGGACAGATAGGAGGATGTGAAACGAGTTAGGAGTTACATCAACGATGAGCAGATCTGGCTCGCTGCTAACTTGTCCTTGTTGCATTAACGCGACGACTTCTTCTGCTGTGGTCTCCCGCCATCCGGGCTTTGGAGAAGGCCCTTGCCTTTCGTTAACGACCATGCCGGTCCAATGTTTCGAGGTGCTGAGTACTGAGCGAATCAGCTGAGTGCGCGGGGAGCGACCTATCTGCACGAAGTATTTTCTATCGCTAGAGACCGTGGAGAGTAGTTCGGCTAGAAGAGTTCGTTCGTTCTTTCGACCGTCTTTTTCGGGCTCTGTGGTCATGTCGCTATGGCTTCTAATCAATGTGCTCGTCACAAATTAGTGCGGAGGCGAGTTGGCAAGCTGATTATACTGTGCATGCAAGCCGAAACGCATCGGGCCATGGAAATGGAACCGCGGAGTGCCTATGGTCGATTAAAACGTCCTTTGAATGGCGTGAAATGGGTGAGATAAGAGGGGCCTCTTCCGCTACGCTCCAGGTCTCTTCTCCCCGCGAAATTAACCGCCCCCTATTATGGGCTCCCTTTTGCCCTACCCCTCAGTCTAGTTTTGCTTCGCTCCTGACACGGCAGGCCCAGATCGATCAGGTTTTACCATTGCCCGCCCGAGCTGCTGAGTTTGCTCATGGACGCTGTCAGCAATCCAGTCAAATCCAAGAACGGCGCTGTCATCTTTTTAAGAGCGCCGGCGTAATGCCAAAGTTTCTGGCGCCCTGGGCCACCAAGATCGCAGTCAATCGCGCGGTTGTTCAGACGAAGCTGGCGCGGCGGTTGCTGTGTGGTTTCCGTTGTGCGCGGATCCTTGACAATACCTTGACCTGACCCCATTTTCCGCCGAGTTTGGTGTATTAAAATCATAGCTCACCTTTTCTGCTTTCTTTCTTAGGTAGAGATCTCTTGGCCGGAGAGCAGCCCTGTGAACGCCGGAACGAAGGGGAGCCCGTCAAGGGTCGCCTTGACAGGGCTGGTTCACGGCCACACGCTTTGCTTCTGAAAGAGAAGCAGCTTGGCACTGCCGCGCGAACTCATCCGGTGTTCTGTAGGCAAGCGAGCTGTGTGGTCGGAGCGAGTTATATTCCGCCTTCCAAGCCGAAATCTTGCTCCTGGCGTCGAACAGGTTCCAGAACCAGCTTGTGTTGAGGCATTCGTCACGCAGCTTTCCGTTGAAGCTCTCCATGGCTCCGTTCTGTGTCGGCTTGCCCGGCTGGATGTGCAACAGATCGATCTTCCAATCGATGGCTCACGCCAGGTAATGACGAGAGGTTTCGGGTCCATTGTCGCTGCGAATCGACTGCGGCCTGCCATGCTCGGCTATGGCCCGTTCCAGCATGCGCGTGACGCGCCGGCTGGGATAGCCGGTTGCTAGCACCAGGCACTGTGTGGAGAACTGTCGATCCCCCCAGGACGCGGAAGCGCTGACCGGCGGCCGTGACGTCGCTGGCAAAGTCCAAAGCCCACTCCTGGTTGGGCGCCGTCAACACCGGCCACGGCTGAGGCGTCCGCCGCAGATGTTTGCGCCGGGTGCGCTTCACGCTCAGGCCCAGCTCGCGATACACGCGCTAGATCGTGTGCTTGCTCACACCCTGTTCCCGCGCAACATCCTCGACCGTGCGCCCCGCCTCGACCTGCTTTAGCGCAGACATGATTTGCGCCTCCGTGTGACGGCTCTTGCACAGCGCCCTTCCCCTTTCCTTCGTCCAAATCGTATTCCGAAATGGACCGATTCAGGGGGTCAGGTCAACCTGCCGCGTCAAGAGCGAACAAAACTAGACTAAGGGGGCAGGGCAGTCGTGAGCTTCCACTATGACCCGAACGAGGGAATGCTCAGGCCAAACCGCGGCTTGATCTACTTCGGGGCCTCCATGATTGGAATTCGCCTGACACTGGAAAAGCAGGTTCACTGCCAGGTCATGCCGACGATTGCAGCAATTGAGGACTTGATCGATCTGGCGCACGGGAGGTTCACCCAGATCTTTCGGAAGGTCCGGAAAGTTTGGAACGGCTGACGTGGCGTAACGGAAATCTTCCCGGAGCGCCGGTATCTTCCGTGACTATGTGCGGACGCTACAATGCCAGTTTGACAAGCAAACGTTCCGAGTCCTGAATCTATGGCGCTCAGTGTGACCGCACGACGTCAGTTTCGATCCAGTATTCGCTCCGAGACTTGAGCACAAACTTTGGACGATTCCTGACCTCCAGATGCAACGAGTGCAGGCCGGGAGTGAGATCGGTAGGCCGGAAACTCAGTCTATAGTAGTTCGGCACATCGCTGGAGAGTGCGATTATACCCGCACTCAAATCCTTAGCATTGTGGAAGTGAAAGAACTCACCTCCGGTCAGCTCTGCAACGGATTGAGCAGTGTTCGTGCGAAGCGCGTTGCGTGCGGTAACAAATGTCATGGTGGCCAGACGAATAGGGGGGGCCAGATCGCTGAGGCAGTCGAGCACTTGTTTGTTGTAGTGACCCTCATACCCGGCATCGGCTCCATCGCGGCTGAAGCAGCCATGCTCTGGACCAGGTTCGTCGGGGCGGTTGAATTTTGATGCCTCGTGATGGACTGCCGAACGTGTGCTGGAAAAGCCAAAGCTGTACATGACTGTATTCGTGTCGCTGATCAGGCGTAGGGCGTCTTTCAAGTTTGTCTCGCTGCCTCCGTCGATTGTTTCGCTGATCAGGAGAACCGCACGGCGATATCGTACGGGCTGCATCTGTAACTGTGTGACGGCGAACGCCACCGCATCCAAAATGGCTGCCCCATGGTCGCCTTCATGCAGGTTTGCCAGTTGCTGCGAGGCGGCGGCTATGTTCGAAGTAAAAGGCACAAGCAGTTTCGGGGTACTGTCGAAGCCAATGACAGCGACGCGGTGCTCTGCGTTGCCTAGAAGGGCGTCGAAAATTGAGTCCAATTGTCCGTATTCCGTGAGGTGACGTGCTCCGGCGCCGCCCGTCTCAACGCAAATGGCCAACGCCAGCGGCTGCGAATCTGTGTCCTGATCTAGCGTCAGATGTTGCGCTATTCCGTTATCGGTCAGGACGAAGTCCTCACCTGTGAGCTGAAAGACGATTTGTCCGTCCTTCAATTTGATGAGGGCGGGTACCTCTACTAAGGTCGAGTGCACCGTCAGGGTAGACTGGCCTTTGTCGGCTTCTTGGGCGTTTGCACCGAAGACGGCGAGGCAAAGCAGCAGCGACAAGATGCCTGTCGATCTTTTCGTTTGAGGTTCGTTCAAGGATGGTCGATTATCAATCACTCTCATTGCGGGAACGTCTAGAAGACGAGGGGAGGAGAAAACCGTCTTGTAAAAGATCTTCGTAGAGCAGCAGCAAGCCAAGCAGACGCAGCCGCGAGTTGGTAATCGCTCCTAAAATCACCTCTCACAATCTGAAGCGTGCGGGCGAACGCAGGCTGCAACTTTAACTCTGAGGTGAATTGAGGCCAAGCGCTCACAAGGTCAGAATACGCTTGAGCAGCAGCTTTTAGCGGACCCGCTTCAAAGAGCTTATCAGCATGTCTGAGAGCATCGCCGAAGTCTAATACGCATCGCCAGTCGCTGTCCCAAGATTTCATTTCTGCACAATGCTGCTCGAAGTCGTTGCCGTCGAATAAATCAAAATACTGAGGAAGCCGATCTATGGGGTGACTGCAAGCGTAGCTCAAGTCCGGCTCTTGTACTGCTAAGATCGGAATGACGTGAAGCTTATCAAGGTTGACATAATCAAAAGACTCGAACGGCCTGTCCGGCTTCTCCAACACGCGCTCTATTGATGTCAGCATCCGCGGTATGGCGCTTTTTGAAATGGCGTACGCATGTGCATGAAAGCTTCTACCGACTGTGCCAAGATTGTTAGAAATTCTTCCCCTCGAGCTTATCAGATGGAGGCCAAGAAAAAGAATGTCCCAGTGGCGCCCCGCTAGCTGGCTAGCTACTTCCTTCATGATGACATTTGTATCGTCGCGGAAAACAACATCGTCCTCAAGAATCAGGGCCGTTTCGCACTTTCTTTCTAAAACTAATCGAAGCACCCTTGCGTGGGATATGGCGCAACTGTATAAGCGAGACTTCAGACGGTTGCCTCCAAAACGCACGTCCGGTGCTGTTTCTGATGCGGAAACCCTTTCGAATGTGATACCCAGGCGTTTCAAGCGATCCGACACTTTCCGCATTCTATCCGTGTCGTGATCGAGATTTACGACGTAGGCACATTCGAAGTTATGTAAGACAGGTTTCATGACTCGGCCCCAACTCAACGCTAGAATACTTTCCGTGCTTTTGCAATTTAGGAGAGACCGCCCTTCGGTGCTCTCGAGCCGGCTGGTGCGTGTCCGGAAATCAGGAAAGAACATTACAGTACAACAGGCACTCTCGCCTCTGTAGGTTCCTCTAGCCGCAAATCTATCGGTAAGCCTGGCACGACTCGAACCACGCAGGCCGAAAGGTCAAACCTCCTGCAGCGTGTGTCATACGCTTTTGCCTTTAGAGTCACAACGGGACGAAAATAACGTCAGACCCTCAGGTGCAGCCGCAGAGGGCCTAAGGTGTACCAGTCTTATCTGAAGACCATATCCGGCTAAGGGAGGTCGACTGTGATCTCCAGGCAACTCAATACTCCGAATGCGCGTGTGTTGGTCGTCTTTGCCAATGCGAGGACTTCTTGGGTCACGATACAGCTTGACCATATAGTCCGAACAGAGCCCGGAACAGATGAAGATCACAATTACACCGCAGTAGATCTAATAGCCAAACGTCCTGGGATCATATGTTTTGACAACTCTCGCCGCCAATGGTGATCCTGCCCAAGTCGATGGAGAATTTGCTGGCGAACATAATGTAACTCGCCAACAATCCATTTGGCGTCCTTCAGTAGTTTCGCACAAGGAAGCAAAGCAAACTCACAACCCTGGATGTCTAGTGTTGTGCCGGACGAGTCGTGTGACGCGATGTCTGACAAGGCAACGACGGACACACAAGATCGGGCACTCCAGATCCACACCCGCGTCCCGGTTCTAAGCTCAATCACCGGAGAAGATGCTCCAGGATGATGCGAAGCGACTCCGGCCCCGGAGTACCTTCCACGGTCAGCAATGCCTTGCCGGGAAACTCCATGTGAATCGACCCTTGAAGCGGACTCGCTTCAACCTCAGGGCACGCCTCGTGACCATCGCTCGCGATTTGCACCGGCAACAGCTTCACGCCGCCGCTGCCGCGATCCTCCAGAAGACCGTCCTTGTAGGCTCTGCGCCAGGCGAACACCTGGTTCGCGTTCACCGCATACTCGCGTGCCACCCGCGCCACCGAAGCTCCCGGCGCCAGCGTCGCCTCGACGATCCGCCGCTTCTGTTCCACGGGGAAACGCTGCCGCCGACCGCCTCTGCGAGTACTCCTTGCGTCCAGTTCCACCGCTTCAGCATGATGCAGCTCAACTCAACAAACCAGACGGACTCACCGGACGCTTACATTTCGCGCTGGATCTGAGTCAGCGCTGTGAGGCTCATTTTGTTCTCCTCAGATACACCCTCGAACTGTCGTTCTGAGGTATAGCCCAATTGGCCGTCCGACGGGGATCGAGAATGCGTCCTATTAGAGTTGAAATCAGTGTTATCGTACATTCGATGGTCAAGGTCACAGAGTCTAAGCGGACAAGACCTCAGCGGCATCGGACACGGCACGAAACAGCTATGAAGCGCAATCCTCAGATAAAGCAGCGAGGAATGTTCTGCCCGTGCGGGCGTTCGGAAATTCTCGCGCTCGGGCTCTGTTCGTCGTGCTATTCAATGAAGCGGCAGGATGAAGAGATTACGGTGGCCTCCGTGAAGCCGTTCTGGATCGGGCAATTGTGGAGCGAACGCAGATAGTATTGGGAGAAATGACGCCGCTCCTACTGGTTTTGTGGCGTGAGAAGCATCCCGAAGGCAAGGAGCAGGTTTGCTTGCCATTAGATGTTGATGGTTACGAGAATCTGAGCCAGCTTGCGTTTGGCCTGTAACTCCGTGGAGATGTCTTTCTGGAGACCGAGCTCCACGGACCTTCATTTCCGTATCACCCTGATGCCCGTGATGACATCCTCGCGGTAGAAGCCCTCCCACCAAACTGGATCGCGCGATCCTCACGTAGCCGGACATTGCCGGTTTGAAATCGCTTGCGAGTTAATCTGAAACCCTTTCCGTTGACCCGGGCAATTCCGTCGGATGCCTCCAGTGTACTTCTCGGCGTGTGCCGTTCGCGAGAACGAATGTAGTGAAGAACCTGTTTGGGAGCTGTGCGGTAACCTTGGGTTACCCGCACAGAAACTATAAGAAAACAGGCGGCTAAGACGGAAAAGGCTGCGCGTGGCGAATTGTGCGCCCGTTTTCGTATATGCATGTCGATATTGTCCCCAGTATGGACAGCGTTGTCCAACAGGTACGTCTGTTTATCAGCTGAGCTCGCACAGCTAGATGCAGTGCCGCGAGGCCCGCAGGAAAAACATCCATGATGAATCCAAATCCACTCAACAAATCAATAGCTTAAGCCCGTAATCGGACATGGCGCCGGAAGTTTATGGACCATGACATTTTTTGTCTATATAAATGTCCGTGAGCTGTGCTATCGTTTTTTGAAGCGGCATTCTTGGCGGAAATGCCAGAATTGAGACGCATTTCTTGAAGGTAGGGAGTTACTTGGGGTTGTGTCTACTCACTGTTTCGTCACTGACGGAGGTTGAGAATGCGCAAACCGGGTTCGTTTGCAAGAGTCAGAAAACGGCGTGGCCTAAAGAACCAGGAGCTCGTCACATCGAGACCTGCGAATTCGGAACGCTTCAATTTCCACAAATTCGTGAGCGTCCTCGGCGACAATATCTGGAAGGTGATATCTGGTCTCGCCGTGACCGCCCTGACCGCCGTCCTGGGCGGATGGTTTCTGCATTGGAAAAATGCAACCCCTACTTTTGCGGCTCAAATGCGTCCTGTGATCGATTCCCGACTGAACGCAAGGGTTTTTCAATTTGACTACCACCTAACGGTGCAGGATATCGATCAATTCCGAAACGCCACCGGTGTGAGTTTTGTCATCCAGGTTTCAGCGGGATGTCTACTGGGTGCTCCGGCAGTCCAAACGCAGCCTTCGGGGATGGAGCCATTCATGGGTATCAGCCATTCCAAAATTCCTCTCGACCAGTTCGATGAAGAGGTTTGGAACATCCAACGGCTGAACCGAAATGAAGGGATTTCGATCAATTACTCCATTACCTGCATCGGCAGCGACATACTCGATCCGATGATATGTGTCCCGGAAGCAGGTTGCAGGATCCTGTCCACCCGCCAAATATCTGCATTGAGTGGGCTGAGAGAGGAACCGCCCGACCTTCTTGCCAAGAATAGTGCGGGAGCACCGGGTAGTGTACACGGTGATATTCAAGCGCAGCATTTTGAGGGAATCGCAGAATCGCGCGAAAGTTCGATTGCAGCTGCTAAACAGTTTATCTGGCCACACATAGGGTTTTCGGTGCTTCAGCAGCAATATGCGATCGAAGACCAGGGCGAAGGAAGTTCTGGCAAGAAAACCCACGTACAAGGTCGTGACGCGGTCTTCGATCCTGCCGGGGATGCTGTAGTCCTAAATAACTGGGGCAAAGAACTCTTGCATCTACCCCCGGATATCGAATCGATCCGATCGTCCGGGAACGAGGATCAACCACAAATAGGATTGGAGACGAAAATGAGCACATTCATCGTTCTACGCGCAAGCAATAACCTGATGCGTAATGCGGAAATACTCAACACGGGTAGGGTTATTCCAAGAGTTCCTTTCATGGTTTCCTGCCGGTTTGGGAACACACGAACCTGGGTCGACAGGCTCGGTGTCAAAGGTTGCCAGTCGGCCGCTATCAGAGAGCATGTGTCTACGATATGCGACAGCTTCTCTGCGCATGATTTTGCCAGAAGCACATCGGTGAACAACGCATCGGCTGGGCAGGGTAGTGAACCGATCCCGTCCAATTCTTTCGAACTGGTGGTCGAGAACGGTGCGACGCCGTCCATCGACAAAAGGACCGATCTTGGCTTGAACGGAAGCGCCAGCGCTATAAGGAATACGGGCAGCGCTAAGAAGTCGCTGCCTGTATGTGCCGCTACGCCCAAGCGGAAACAAAGTGTGTCCGAAGTCGCGACCCAAGTTGATGTCCCGGAACGCGTAATCGACAGCCCTGCTGCTGGAGACCATATCGTGCACGAGCTACTACCAACAAAAGATTGGTTGTTTCTCTGCGCGAGCAGCCCAACCACCATGCGCCATGCGGCAGGAAAAACGGAAACAGCGAACGGAGAAAGGAGACAGTGGAATGTGGACTCAGTTCCCGCTGGGGCATTGAAGGTAGTAGTCCTCAAGAACGGCGGCGCGATGTTGAACTTAACAGCACAACTTTCATCCAATAGCGGCGGTGTGCGCTCGGGATCGGTGACGCTAAAGAGCCGCACGATCAACTCAGGTCACAGTGTCGCGGCTGCGACACCGAATCAAGGGAACGTATACGTTCGCTTAGGAGAACAATAATTACAGTCTGCTATCAGATGAAAAGCAGCCGGATGCAGAGTCCTCTGCATCCGGCTCGCACTTGCTCTCCGGCGGAGGGCAAGTGTACAAGGCTTGTTTTCGCGGAAGTTAAGTCAAATCTGTCCATTGAATTGTCGGAAGAGTCAGCTGGCATCTGCTCGACCGCCGGAGGGTTTTTTTGAGCGAATTTCTCGATTTTTTAAACAGCAGGCGCAATGAACTTCACCTGTCGGTGGCGCAATTAGCGGCATCCGTCGATCTGAGCGCCGATACTCTTCAAAAGCATTTGTCGGGCAAGAAGCCTCGCAAACTTCTCGCGGACCGTGCGGCGATGCTCCGCGGCGTACTCTGCGAAACGCCCGAACTCCGATTCAAGTTCGACCGGCTATATGAGCAGAGCAGCTCGATTAAGAAGCAGTCACCGTTGGATGTAAAGATCGATTCTGTCCATTCCCGTCTGCGCGTCTCCAGCCTAGACTTCGCCCCAATCTCTGGCTCTAAGGGCTGCTTTATCGACCGGTTTCTGGAGAACTGTCTACGGCTCGCCGCCATCGGCATCGAGCCAACTCAAGTAGGAGGACCCCAAGCTACGGGTCCAGTCCGCTTCAACATGAAAGAAAGGATCGACGCGGTCGAAGACGATCGCGTCGATATGCTGTACAACCTAGTGTCCTTGCAGCGGATGAAGAAGCTGAGCTTCATTTCCACCCCGATAAGAATCGGGATAAATGGCGTGATGTTTCAAAGGCAGGCGGGGCCGGTCCCTGCCGCCCAGCCGGAGTCGAACGTCGACCATCCCGGACGGCAGACGCGCAAGCGCCCCCGCATTCACGATGCGCGCGAGCTCCTAGTCTATGGCAGGCAACCGGATGCCGATCCCTTCTGGGTGGTGACTGTGAGGCATGAGGTCGGCAGCGTGTATATGGAGCAGGTGCATAACTTGCAGGAGATAGCGAACCCCCAAGACAAAGACGCCTTAAGGTATCGCTGCCTCGACCAGCAGGACACCCTCGACGCATCGTTCTTGGCAACGCACATGCGGAGATTAAGCAACACGGTGCCCGTCATGATGGTGTCTGACGAGCATACGGCGCTTAGCGTGCTGCGGGCTTTGAATGGCGACGGTGTGCTTATACTTACGCCAAACTCCGACCAGGCTGTTATTCATTCAGAGCATAGGAGAATCCCTCCGGCCTACTATTTCGGTTTCGGGCTCCGAAGAGTGAATAATTGGCCGCTGATCGATTACATGGAACACACCATACGGACCTACTTATCATTAGAAGCGGAGACCATCGCATATTGGTACGAGCAGCTTTACTACGAGTTAGTCGCACATATAACTGATTGCCTTAAGAACACAAACATATATGTAGGGAGTCTGCGCCGGACAACGAATCGTGTGAACGATTCACCACCGCCAGGCGCTGACGTCCCGACATGGAAAAGCGTCCGCAAAACAATGGTTGAACAGACTGCACGGGCGGTGGCCCTGAGGAGTTTGAGCCTAAGCCGGCGGTCCATTCAATACCTACCGCCCGAACTTGCGGATTGGCGACAGATCCTGACGCGGGCACGCGAGCGGGTACAGATTTCCGATGGTGCTGATCGAGGCCGAATCAGGAATGTGATCATCTATTGCGCGAAAATGGCTCTCGGTCGCGATCCTTTGAGCCCGGAACCGGATCCTATTGAGTTGCTTAGGGAGCTCGTTCCTTCTTATGAGAGATCTTTCCGGCCAAATCTCGGATCGCCCGACGGTGCGGCGAACAGGTGCGGTCCCGTTACTCAACTCGATGTAAGTCACGGCATGATGGCTTCGTCTGACGCCGGATCAGGAACGGGCGGAGAAGGGGAAGGTGCGGTCGCGGACCAGTGGGAAAGTTTTCTTTATCTGAGTGAGCGAGAGCTTGATATGGACTTGTCGAGTCTAAGAAGGTGCCCGGAAAGAGAATTTGTGGAATCGCGCGATCTTGGCAAATTTATTTCGAAGGTCCAGAAACTCCTAGAGTCCTCACGCGACTCCCAGGTTGTACTGGCTATTAGTGAGTACAAGCCGAAGGACCGAGAAACCTTTTTGCGGCTCTTAGATGACTTCGCCACGACACCCGGCACCGTAGGATTGCGGCGGCAGGTCAAACTCGATGGTTCTTTCGACGAGGGATGCGCCTCTGTTCGCTTTGTTGCCTATAATCTCGGCGAGATGGTGGGATTCATCGAAGGCGAGATTGGCCGCCAACGGCTCCCAACCGCGGAACGCGTGAGGCGGACACGAACACAAAAGCGGCAGACGTTCCCGATTTGACGAATACGATTCTGGTCAAGTGCCTTCATGTTGCCGAGCATTTATTCCAAGCGGATGTCAGCCGCAGGTTGATTCGAAGAATGGTCGAAGAGGGCAACGATACATTTAAAAGAGGGGTCTGGCTCGAGGCTTGGCAATGGTCGGAAGATGACCTGAAGCATTTCGAGAGAGCGGGGTTCCTTCGTCTCGGCAGCGACCGCCTATGGTACGAGCTAAAACTTGCGGCTGCACCAAAAAGATTCGCACCTGCTCCTTAGCTATTGGCAGTCAGTGCATCTTGATCTTTCAACGGCCACCTTCAGTGTTCCCCAAAGGGATTTAGGATTCCCTTGTTTTCGGTACTTTGCTCAGAAGACCAAAAGACCGCATCATATTATGATGCATGGCCGGTAGCGTCTCCCAGAGGCTAATGTGAAGGGCGTCGAACGGGCGAGAGTAAGCAGCGGTCCGATCTCCAACATCCTTCGTCCGGCCCTCTGTGTCGTTTGTATGTATATAGCGCTATAAAGTATCCGAGAGTTTCCATGCCGCCAGTCGATGCCTTCCAGAAGCATCGAGAACTGCGCGCGACTCAGCGCCGCTAGTGGCCTGCGGCCAGGTGAAGCGGCCGCGCTCCAATCGCTTCTGGAACAGACACAGGCCGTCGCCGTCCCACCACAACGCCTTAACCAAGTCGCCGCGACGGCCGCGAAAGACGAAGACCTGACCGGAGAACGGGTCATGTTCGAGCTTCGTCTGCACCATCGCGCTGAGCCCGGTGAAGCCGCGCCGCAGATCGGTGACTCCGGCCACGATCCACACCCGCGTTCCGGTTCGCAACTCGATCACCGGAGAGGTGTCTCCAGGATAATGCCGAGGAACTCCGCGCTCGGAGTTCCTTCCACGGTCAGCAGCGCTTTGCCGGGCAACTCCATGTGGATCGCGCCGCTCGGATGCGTACTGGCTTCCGCAATGGACAGCGCCTCATCGGCAGCCTCGCTCGAAATCCGCACCGGCAACAGCTTCACATCGCCGCTGCCGTGATCCTCCAGCAGACCTTGCTTGTAGGCTCTGCGCCACGCAAACACCTGGTTCGCGTTCACCTCAAGGGCGCGAGCCACCCGCGCCACCGAAGCTCCGGGAGCAAGCGTCGCCTCCACGATCCGCCGCTTCTGCTCCACCGCGAAACGCTGCCGACGACCGCCTCTGCGCGTACTCCCTGCGTCCAGTTCCACCGCTCTAGAATCAAGCAGTTCAACTCAACAAACCAGAAGGACTCACCGGACACTTACAGAGTGTCCATGAGAACGCCGGAGCAAAAATAGTCCACAGCGCGCTGCGGGAGGAGGGGAGCGTTGTGTTGCGGCGGAGCAAAAGCAATCCACCGCCGGAGTTTAAGTTTCGTGAGCCGTTGCCTTGTCGGCGGATTCATGGGACACCGGAGGGATGTTCCGAGTGGAAATCTATGGGCGTGTGCGGCGTTCGGTGCTGGTGGCGGGACGGAGCCAGCGAGAGGTAGCGCGGGAGTTTGGGAATCTCGCGCAAGACGATCCAGAAGATGCTTCGCCATGCTGACTCTTCCACATCTCCGCCCCTCCCTGAATCCGAAATCATACTTCCGTATGTGCGGTTTCAGGGGAGCAGGTCAGGGCCATCAGCATGAAACGCTTTCGGTTCATGCGCTGGTTGCCTTAACGAATCTAGAGAAAACTTACTGGCTGATGCCCCCGGTTCCCGACGCGAAGGTAGTGGGAACACGAATGCTGATACCAAATCCTAACGCGTTGGTCCAGTAGGTCGTCGTTGAAGGTGCTGGCGGGGCCGGACTACAGGGAGGCGGTGTGTCCCCAGCCATCGAGCCAGTGTTGCACCACACCTGACCAACAGTCTCGCCTTGCGTGAGGTGAATGTCATGACCGCGGTGGTATAGCAAGCTGAACATAAAAGCGCGCCACGAAATCGATGGCCCCGCGCCGAATTCCGGCAATGCATTGTAGGGGTTGATACCCAACCACGCGGTCGCGTAAACAGCACCTCTGCGATGGCTTTTCGACCACGTGAAGTCGTCGCCCACCCTCCAATTTCCTGCTACAAAAGGAATGACCTCAGGATGTGTCACCGTCTGACTGATGTATATATCGCCGGCCACCAGTGATGATCCCGGTGGTGGCATGACAACTGTCTGGTTGGTTAAAGATCGGTTCGGAAGTGTCGAAAATAAGGCTCCGGCGGACATTTCAAATATCGGATTTGCGTACAAGACTGTAATCGTTGTAATCGCGGTCTTCGAGCTGTTCGTCGTAACTGAAACCAATGACGCTGCGATCTCATTGACGGCATTCACTGAGAAAACCACTTGGCGCCCGAGGAATCCAGCGTAGGCGATCGGGGAACTTCGCGAGGCCACCTCCTTTGGATCGTAAATTAGACCTAGAGATAACGGATTTGGTGGGGGTTGAGGTTTCCCTCCCGGCTCTACTGGCGGTATCAGCCCCGTTGCGAGAATGATGTTTTCAGAATAGGTCTGGAAGTCTTTCTGAACATTTGTTAGAACCGTGGGAAGGGACAAGATGACAGCCATGAGTCTGTCTTTCTTCTGAAGGATTTGGTTTAGAAGGTCAGCATAGGCCGCTTGATTCTGTGGCCATAGCTTCCCGATATCTGCAATTGTTTTATCCACAGAGCTTTTAAATTTGCTTTCGTCGAACAACGGATTGGCAGGCGGGGTTGCTGGAGGCGTGGCTGGTAAGCGACCTTGCAATTGGGCTAGCTCGACCACAGCATTGCGAAAAGGGACAGCTATAGGGCATTCAATGCCACCGATGATTTCGCATAGCATCCATATGCGCCAGTTTGTGTAGTGATCCCACGGCACAGGCGTTCCCGCAAAAACAACTGGTGGAGGCACGGATTCGCCTGGCTGAGACCGAGGTCTAGGGATTGGAGAGATGATCTGATTTAGCTGACCATAAATAATCGTCGCGTGACCGATGAAAGTGTCGACAGGTACCTGTGCATTGTCGAGTCTAGTTTGCAAATCGGCCAAGTCCTGCTGGACTGTCGGTATCATTGGGTCTGTGCCTCGTTGAGGAACCAGCGGAGCCAAAGGCGGGATGAGTCGCGTCGACAAGGTGAGGCCTTTTAGGTCCGGGAGAGCCGCTGTAACGAGAGCAGCCCCCTGATTAGTGCCAGGAAATGCGTTTGCACTAGTCTCGTCAAGCGTTAGAGTCTCAAAAGGTAGCGGATTTAACACTTTCACGATGATCTGTTTACCGGGACTCATTTGAAACGTAGGCATCGTTATCGGATATCTGCGATCAATTATCACGGTGCAGTCTTGGTGGTTAACCTTCTCTGTGGAGCACGGTTTAGGGTCTCTAGCAAAACATCTGCCGGTTAGCAACAGAGGCAACGAGAGGATGCAAGTCAGAAGCGATCGATTCAAGGAAATAGCCTCCACAGTCGACTCCGGGTTGTAACAGTATTGCGTACGCGCGACACTGTCAGCGAGCTGATGGTTTAGGTCCGCTCGCGCGAATGTTGATAAGCGTCTCGAGCGTATCGAACCAAAATGTGCTGCCCATTGAGATTGCAATTGCAGTGATTAGGCAACCCAGGAGATATTGAGAAAACTGCGAGCGATTCGTTCTCTCAAGTGACCACGAGCAAAGATGCGAGTTCAACGACTTCGTGTCAATGTTCCACCCAATTGGATACTGCAATTCGTAAATCCTTTGGTCGGCCTGTGCGACGCGCGTAGCGACCGATGCATAGTTAGGATCATCAGAGCCGGACCCGGCTACCGGCTTGGATCCAGGTAGACCTTGTTTTTCATAGTTCGTTGCGGCTGCGAGGACTGCTTGGCGAGCGGCATCGCTTTTCCAGAGCCACTGAACGACGGCAATCGTGTCTATATTGCACGCAAACGCAGTTAACAACCCAAAGCACAGAAGCAAGGACTGAGTTTTGCGCTTGTACCACCCAGACGCCCGATCCATGGTATCGTTGAACCACTTCTCAAGAGCTAACCTAATTGCTTGGATGCTTGATCCCTGAGTTGCAAGCGTCGTAATTAGAATGGAAGTCAAAGCATCATTTCTTTTCAACTGAGTGCCAACGACAGTACGAATTGCCTTGATCGCTCCGTCGGGTGAAAGTTCGACGGAGTGCTCCTCAACGGGCGGAAGTGCGGCAGCCTTCTTCAACAATGCTTCAAGCACCGCGCCGGAAAAGGTCGCGGGGGGGATATATGAGGGGGGAACGCGATGGGTGGGGGGACGCCATCCCATACGCTCCAAGACATCCAAACGTGAAATGGATTTGGGATCTCGCCCCAAAGCAACCACCATCGGATTGTCTATGATATTTGCAGTATCAACCAAAACATTCCCTTCTAGCATGCCCGCAATCGCATCGTAGAGATTCTTGGCCCGCCAGTTCAGCACCCTCGAGACGATTTCGAGCACCGCACTCGCAATGAAAGTCAGCAGAAGGAATAGAAATACCGTTCCGATCGCGACGTCCAGGGTCTTGAGCGACATTGAATGCTGCCTCCGTCTTTAATTATCTGGTAGGTATGGATGCGAGTTGATCGACGGTGCTGCTGTTCGGAACGCCAAGGCCGGTACAAGCATTCCAGCCGGGTCCGGCAGCGTAACCTACTCCGTCTATTTGGTTATTACCTTCTATTACCTGGCGGCAGATCGTCCGATTTGCGTAAAGGTGAGAGTGAATTACACCAAGAGGCACTCCTCGTTTCGAGTTGGCTATGGCGATTAGCGCTGCCCAAAGGGGGGCCACAGCGCTCGTTCCTGGCAAAACTGTTGGTTTACCGTTCAAGATGATTCGGTACCCTGGATTTTCTGCAGCCGCAGCAGAGATATCAGGTACGCCACGCCCAACCTTCCCGTCGTTAGTGGATACTGGGAGTGCAGCATTCTGCTGATAGTCGGGGATTTCGAAGACGTCGCTAATTCCGCCGCCGGTGCCGCTTCTCCCAACGTGCCAGGCGGCCTCAGTCGCGATGGCACCGCGAGCATCAAGCGAGAATTGAGTGCCTCCACAGGCGAGAACTAAAGGGCTGGATGCAGGGAAAAGAACGTGTGCCTTGCCGTCTAGTAAACCAGCTGTTGCTAAAGAATCTCCTGCAGCTGCCACGATTGTGATGCCCTTCTTTCTAGCATCTGCGAAAGCGGATTGAACGGCGTTGAGATCTGACTCGGCCCAGAATTTCTCAGCGCTTCCCCAGCTGATCGATAACACTCTCGGTCGGTTGACGTCATCCGCTATTGCCTGGCGAATAGCTAAGACCAAGCTATTGATATTGTTGGCCGAAAAGTAGACGGCGATGCGAGCGGAAGGGACAAGCGCTGCAACAACCTGTATGTCGAGGGCAATCTCTTGATCCGCCGGTAAGCCGCCTCCAAAGAAGTTGTTTGTTCCATTCACCGGACAATCCACGACTAGTGGCAACTGGGGAGGTGTGCCGCGAGCCGCGAGCTTAAGATCATCGGGAAGGTACCCTCCACCCAAGGCAATAATTCCCACGCATTCGCCTGGAGCATCCAGACCCTGCTTGACACCGTATAGATCCGCCACATCTGCCGGCCACATTCCATTTGCGTCAGCGAGCTCGGCACTCTGGGGTATGTTCGGTCGCATAACCATGGGCCGTTCATCCAGTCCGAGGACAGCGAGCGTCATCGGTGAAAGTTCTGGGGGAATGTACAACGGACCAAACCTGGCGCGAAACGGATGCACACCATCGCTGTAAATCTTCAGCGATGTACCAAGAGCCTTCGACATTCGTTCAAGCGTACCTCCCATCAAAACATACCGCCGATCTAAAAAGAACTGCATCGAAAGCTGATTCGTAAGAGCGAACCGTTGGAATAGCTCCCTAGTTGCCGGTGACGCGAGTTCTTGTTCCGTTCCTTGCAGATGGACTGTAACAGAGACCTCGGAATCGCAACTGGCATCCCGGATTGTCCTCATGCCATTCGGCTCCGGTCGTGAAGACCCTGGCAACTCGAATGTGCTGTTCATGTCGCAACTACTTGCCCACGCAACCAGAAGGCAGTGGCGGATTGGCCGTATCGTCGAACGCGCAAAATGGGACAGACCAGACGAAGTCAGCGGACGTCCCGCTTCGATTCAGTCCGGGCAGGCCAACAAAGATGGGTGGTTTAGAACTAAACGTCCAGAACCAAGATGGATCAATGGGGCCGAGCGGCGCACCATTTGCGTCGAACCCCGCATTCGACGTTGCATGCCCATTCTTATCCCAACCCGCTCTTCCATGACAAGTCATACAGGAGGATCGGTTCACAAACCCATCTTCAGTTACCGAGTTTCCCAAGCGAATGTCGAGCCCAGTGTTGTCGGTGAAGTCCGTCTGTGATCCCTTCAAACAATAGTTTGTGAATGCTGGATCCCATTTCGCTCTTGCGAACAAAGCGCGCAAAGTGGGAGTCTTTCCACAGGCTGGATATCCCTTATTCGGCTGCAAATTTGGACTGACCATCGGTGTTTGCGCGCCGAATCTGTCGATGCACCCGAGGATGTCGCACCTAGATGGATTGAAGGCGTTCTCGAAGGTGGCCCAAGTCCAATTTGGAACTAGCTTTGAAATGATGTGCATCGACACCAGAGCATACTTCTTACCATCGGCTCCCGTGTTGACATGAAAGATGTTCGGTACATCAGCAATGCTGACACGATTCAGAGTGAATTCTGGAATGTCTTCAACTGGAATCCAGTTTCCTTTCACCTCGAGGGAACTCTCCGGAAATGAAATCGCTCTCCCAAAAGCGGCTTTGAGCCCAGACACTCGATACAGGTCATTGGCCACGATAAAATCAAAAGCATCTCTGTTTCGGCGCGACTCTTCCCCGCCCGTCGGATTTGGTGGAATCTGGGGAAGCAAGCCGCCGGCCTCTTGTATCTCGAGACGACCAACCGTACCGACGACAGGCGGATGCAATCTTAGCTGAGACGCCGTCGCGGGAAACTGAGGATTAGGTTTGAAAGTATCAGTGTCACTGGCCCACGTTTCAAAGAGGGCATTGCTACCCCCAGCCGAACTGTTCACCTGAATAAACAGCTGCCAGGCCAACTCATCCGGAGCATTCATCGCGGAATTGCTATCTGGCCCCTGGGCATTCAGAAGCAGAGGAAAGGCTATTGACGCGATCAAGTACTTGAGTCGTCTTTGGATACTCATTCATCACCTATCAAGGCACAGTCTGGAAACATTGCTCCGAGCCTAAGCAAGAAACCTAAGGCTCAAAACCGCCGTCCATCCAAGCCTTGAACTTGTCCACCTGACTCGGAGGCCATCGCGATTCGCCACTGCCGGGCGGGGGCATGGAGCCTCGCGATACCGCACTATAAATCCTGTTGGCATTTACCTTAACGTCGTTATAACTCCAAAGGTCAAACATGCCGACCTGATTGAGCATGTGATCTTGATCCATCGCTGTAAACAACGGTTTAATGTCAGCTGCGAAGCCAAGTGGCATACGGAACCCCTAACGGGCGATACTCATCTAATCTCAGACAAATGGTCTGCTCGGATCGGTCGCAGTCCATCAAATCCACCGTGCGAAGCAATTCGCGCCGCCTAACTGAACATACACCGTAAAGGCACTTGAACTTTCCATCTTGACTGCCATTAAATGGCTACAGAAGATCCCACTCTGCTTGACGGAACAATCACGAACTTCAATGGTGAGCAGTATGCACAAACTTTCCAGAAGAAGCAATACAAAAAAATGCGCATCCATATTTTGATGGCTCGAGAGTTTGCGCTGTTGTCGTCCTAGTAATGGATGTGAGTTGCCCCCTTACGACTTACCCGGGGTGGTGAGAGTTTCGGTTTCCGCTTAGCTGCTGAGTTAACCCGCAGCCGTAGTCGGGGCTGTGCGGATGTTGGAGGAGTTCTGTGCTTTCCACATCTACATAGCCCATCGCATATCGAAATCCTTCCGGTGTCCGGTAGCCAAGGAGCCATGCGGGCGCACCTGATTGTAGTCAAGCCTCCAGTCCCCGATGGTCTCGCGGGCATCGTCCAAGGTCTGGAACCAGACTTCGTTCAGGCAGGCTTCGCGGAACTTTCCATGGAACGATTCGATGTAGCCGTTCTCCATCGGCCTGCCTAGGGTGATGAAATGCAGCTTCACCTTGTCATGGTAGGCCCATTGATCCAGGGTCTTGGAGGTGAACTCCGCCCCATGGTCGACGACGATCTACTCAGGCATCCCCTCGAAAAACTCTCCAATTACGATGGCGACTCTACGGAAGGTTAAACTACGCTAATTCGCGTCTGGTTCCCAAATGAAGAGGCACCGGACGCACACCTATTAATCGTTTGCTTCTCGAATGAGTGTTGCTAACCGTGTCAATGAGTCTAGCGGGGTCTCCGTACCGTCATGGGAACAGACGTATCCCGGGTATAGTGGGAAATGCTGTCTACTATTGGAGTGAACGGACTCCCATCTCTCAGAAAGTACTCCATGAAGTGGAGCTAGCTTGACGTGCAGATGGTTGATCCCCATGCCGGCACACGGTCTTCGCTCGGGACAAAGGATAGGTGCATTAACTGGCTGGTTGCGTCGTCGATGAAGACCAGCGGCGTGCAGGGTTTGCCACGCTGTTCGAACCATCGGTGCTCGCTGCCGTCAATTTGGATCAACTCGCCGTAACGCTCGCGCCGCAGCCGGGGCTGATGGAATGAGCGTCGCTGCCTGCGCGACAGCCACAGGCCCTCCTCAATCATCCATTTGCGGAGGGTCTCTCGTGAGACCTTGAGCTCATCCTTTTCAAGCAACATCTCGCTAGCCAGAGTCGGCCCGAAGTCGGCGTACTTGGACCGGACAATCGCCATCGCGTACTCACGAACGCCGGCGATCAGGTGGTTGTTCGAGGCGCGACCGCGAGCCTTGTGAATGAGCGCCGAGTCTCCGCTATAGCGATACGCAGTCAACAATCATCGTGTCTGTCGGATGCTGATCCCCAGCACCGCCGCCGCCGATCGCTCCGTCCGTTTCTTCGCTACGACCTCGGAAAGCACCTCGATACGCTGCAGCTCGCGTCCGCTCATCGTGATCAGATCCAATCTCCGCCTCCCGAATCACACCTCGGAAGGGTAGGCTGGACATTTCAACTTTGCAGAGAGCGGACATTTTTACGGTTCTGGCGCACATTTGGTGATTCTTTCCAGCCGGTGTTTTAGAGCGTAAGACTGAGGTAGCTCTGGCGACCTCCGCTCCCTGCCGATGCGCCATGGAACGTTGGTCCCGAACATCGCGGAAGTCACCTTGATCTGCCTTCGTCCGAAGAATGGGGCGATCGAGATGCAGTTGAGGACATGTCATGGCTCTTCGAAATGCCCAGCCTGTGGGACTCCATCGCGCAGGGTTCATAGCCGCTATTGGCGGACTCTGGAGGACCTTCCCTGGGAAGGTCTTCGGGTTAGGATCCTGCTTGAGACTAGAAGGTTCTTCTGTGTCGGAAACCACTGCTTCAGGAAGATCTTTACTGAGGCCCTACCAGGGACCGTGGCACGTTATGCGCGGCGGAGTTGCCGATCGAGTGAAGCTCTGAGGTGCCTCACTCTTGCACTGGGTGGCCGGGCCGGAGCGCGACTAGCATGTCAGCTTGGCTTGCTGGCCAGCCGATCGACGCTGCTCCGCGAACTGCATCACCACTCCGCTGCGCTGCCTGTAACAGCGCCACGCGTGCTTGGCATCGATGACTGGGCATGGAAGAAGGGCCATCGATACGGCACGATCCTGTGCGATCTGGAGAAGCGCAAGGTGATCGATCTGTTGCCGGATCGCGATGCCGACACCGTCGCCGATTGGTTGCGCACGCATCCTGGTACCGAGATCGTGAGCCGCGACCGAGGCGGTATTTATGCTGAAGCCACGCGCAAGGCGCTTCCTCGATCCGTTCAGGTGGCGGATCGCTGGCATCTGCTGCGCAATCTGAGTGAGGCGTTACGACATGCGCTCACACCGCACCATCGGCTCTTCTCGCAGGCAGCAAGGGCTAACCGCAGCGAAGATAAGTCAGCCCCACCTCTATCCCTTCCTCCGTGGAGTAAACGGGAACTCGAGATCCAGCAGACGAACAGGCACAGACGATATGCGCGATGGCAGCAGGTAAGAGAGCTCTTGAAGACGGGAGCCTCGGACAGTGAGCTTGGCCGGCAGCTCAACCTCGATCACCGTACCGTAAAGAAGTTCAGGAACGCTGAGGTTTATCCAGAAGCGGCGCCTCGTGTTCGCCAGTCCAGTGTCGATGCTCATGCCGCCTATCTCGACCAACGGCTGCAGGAAGGATGTAGTAGCTATACCAGGCTCTGGCGGGAGCTGCGCAAGCTTGGCTTCAGCGGTCAGGTAAACAGCGTCCGCTACTGGCTTCGCCAGCGACGGAATTGCCAACCTCGCGCTCCCGGCGCCCTCCCGCGACAACCCAGACTCCGAGCCTCGCCGCGTCAGATCGTCTGGTTCATCCTTAACGCCACGCCCTCTGCGCAGGAGCTCTTACAGAGCATCTACCAAACTTCGCCCGCGATCAGGAGACTCGCCCAGTTGGCTCAGGGCTTCTTCCGTATTATCCGCGAAAGAGATCTTCCACGACTGATCCCGTGGATCATGGAGGCCAAGCAAACAGCCCTCACAGGCTTCGCCACACGGCTTGAACGAGATCTGAAGGCTGCCGAAGCCGCCCTGACACAGCCATGGAGTCAGGGGCACGTCGAAGGCCAGGTGCATCGACTGAAGCTCATCAAGCGACAGATGTATGGCCGCGCCGGCTTCGAACTCCTGCGCCTTCGCGTTCTCCATCAGGGCTAATCATCGCCTGCCCAGAACATCGCGAAAGAGCAGAAAGGAGCTTCACCAAATGTGCGCCAGAACCATTTCTAATGAGCGGCTACAAATTTGGTTAACAGAAGTTCTATTATTGGACGCAAGTGCTTTAGAATCTGTCTGTTGCGAGATTCATAAAATGTTAGCATAGTCGAGATGAAGTTTGCGTCTTCACGCTGTGGTAAGCACCAAGCGGCGACGTAGAATGCAATATTTTGACAGGCGTCCTGCGCTTTGTAGTCACGATTGTGGCCAGAGGTCAGCATTTGATCCCTCGCTTCACGGCTCGATCAACCGTTCGCTGCACGACCTGTTGAACCACAACCCTTCAATGATTAGAGACTACGCGCATCTCAACTGCAAGCGCTGATGGTAGGCTAAAGTGACGTTACGCGTGGCCGCTACTAGCGCCAATCGGATAAACAAAAGGTCGCCAAGACCTTTGAGATAAACTGATAGGCAGCTGACGTCCATTGGGCGCCGGATTACATCATCGGCCCGTCCAGATTCAGCCCATCATTTGATCAAGTCCCGAAGAAGGTGAACGCGAGATCGCGATGACGCGTCGGAGTTTCATTCCTGCGAAAGTAGCCGACCCCAATTTGTTAAGATCTTCAACGACCAACCCTCGCCGTGCTGTTTCGGCACGTCGAATCCACCTGATTGTCCTTTCGGAGAACCTCAACTGCCAAGATACTCCGGTTCCAACTGGTACAGCTTCCGGGTTTTTAGTCATCGTACGATCCGCCTTCAAATGTCTAATCTGCAACTGGCAATGTTTTGGGCAGGTATTTGGCGGAAATACAGGGTATTATTTCACCGTGCTCAACTTTGACACTCAGAAACCTGTAGCCCTGCAAGCTGCAAAACTGACTCGACACCCAAAGGCCAGAGTTGAAAGAAACTCCGCTTTATGAGATATCGAGAGGATTTATTGAGCCTTGCGGTGAGTCGACGCCGTATGCAGCTTTTCAGGATGTGCGTAAAAAGTTATGGCCTCAAAGTACAATCCGGACCTTTTGAAGGCATGGCATTGAGTCCAAGAGTTTCCTGGGGAGATGGGGATTTGCTTTCAAAGTTGATCGGTAGCTACGAAGCTGAATTGCATTCAGTTGTGGCGGAGGTCATAAGAATGCGCTATAAGCGAATTGTCAACGTTGGATGTGCGGAGGGCTATTATGCGGTCGGATTTGCGACGAAGATGCCAACCTGTGAAGTCGTAGCTTTTGATTCTTCGAAACTAGCGCGGAGTATCTGTGAACGGGCCGCGAGTTTAAATCTAGTCCAGAATCGCGTGACTGTTCTTAACCAATGCTCGATATCCGCGCTAGAACAGCAATTGTGTCATCCAGATCCCGTATTCCTATTTGTAGATTGCGAGGGAGATGAGCTCCATCTTTTGTCCCCAGCCGCGATACCTCGACTACGAATGACGGACATGGTAATAGAATGCCATAATTTCATTCGAGAAGGAACGACCACTGCAATCTGTGACCGCTTTTCATCATCCCACCAAATTCGCTGGATATATGAAGAGAGTAGGATGCTGAGCGACTTCCCCATTCTAAAGAACATGTCCTCACTCGACAGAGCCATTGCAAGCTGCGAATTCCGTCCGGCGGGAATCAATTGGCTATATTGCCGCTCGACGACATAAATCGTTTGTTTGGAAACGACCAGAGATCAGGCCGATGGATGTGGTCGCAATCATCGCAACGGGAAGTACCTCGTTTTTCATGTCTCCTTTCACTCTGAAAAGGAGCTTCGGCACGCGAATCAGAGGGTTGGCCTTCTCCCAATTGAGGAGCTAAAAAAGCTTGGCGTCGTGGAGATGGGCGTCCGGGTTGTTTGCATTTAGTTGACGAGGAAAACATGAGTGGGAGCCGGATCGGGCAGTATGTCTGGGTATAACGCTGACCGCCACCCTTTAGCATATGTACGTCCGGTGTAGTTAGTTCGCATCTCGACGCGGCGCTTGGTGTTTACGTGCGCTCGATCTATCTGTAGGAGGCTTAATGCTTACGCTCGCTCATGACACTAGGTACGCCATGCGTTCACTGTTGAGATCGCCCGGTTTTACGATCACCGCCGTCATCATCCTGGCTTTGGCAATAGGTGCCAACAGCGTCATGTTTAGCGCAGTAAACGTGATGCTGTTGCATCCTGTGCCATTCCGAGATCCGGGCAAGCTGATGCTGCTCTGGGAATCCAACCCGCACGTAGAAGGATTCATGGGCCGGCGAATGCCGGTTCGACTTGAAACATATTTGCGTTGGAAGAAGGATGCCCATTCATTCGAGGATATTGCAGCCTACCGAAACGGTGTAGATTCCGGTGACATGTGGCAATCGGCGGTTACCCTGACCGGATTTGGCAGAGCGGTACGCGTACAGTCCGCCGTGGCGTCCAGCAACTTCTTTTCCTCGTAGGAGTAGGCGCTTGGCTAGGCCGAACCTTTGCGCCGGGGGATGGTAAGCCAGGGCGTAACCGCGTTGTCATTCTGAGCCATGGGTTGTACCAGAGGCTGTTCGGCGACGACCGAGTGAGTCTGCACGGTCTTAGTATCGTAATTAACGGGGTCACCTACCAGATCATCGGCGTGTTGCCAGAGGACTTTCATCTACCTGCTACGAATGAGGGCTTCTCCCCGCCTACTGAGCCCGAGTTGTGGACCCCAATGAATGTCGATCCTCAACAATCGAAAGAGTTGATGGAAGGTGGCACTAACACTGTATTAGGGAGATTGAAACCCGGAGTCTCGTTGGCACAGGCGCGTAGCGAGCTACAGGTTATTGAAGCTCGGCTACGCGGAGAAAAGCCCGAGGAATACCGTGACTATGCTACCAACGTTTTCAGCCTGCGTACGGAAAACATATCGCCTATGATGCGTCGAAGCTTGGTTGTGCTTGAACTTGTTGTGGGTTTTGTATTGCTGATTGCATGCGCCAACATTGCGAACCTGCTTCTGACGCGCGCCGCGAGTCGGGAAAACGAGACTCTGATCCGAGTTGCACTCGGAGCACCGCGTGGCCGCTTGATCCGCGGAATGTTAATTGAGAGCCTTCTGCTCAGTATCCTTGGAGGGTGCATTGGACTGCTCTTGGCTTGGTCCGGTATTCGGGCGGTGCGGTTTCTTGCGCCGCCTGAGGTTCCCGGTTTGCATATTCTCGGGCTCAATACCTCCGTTATGGCACTCGCCATAGGAGTGACATTGCTTACAGGTCTGCTGATTGGGCTAGCTCCCTCTCTCCTGTTGAAGCGCAAGAATATCCTTGTCAACCTGGGAAGGGATTCACGCGTCTCCGGCGGTCGCATACCACGGAAGCTAAGATACGCGCTGGCGATAACAGAAATCGCGCTTGCGGTGATTGCAATGACGGGTGCTGCCTTGATGCTCCGCACGTTGCATGCTTTAGTCGCGCAGAATCCAGGCTTTCGACCTGAACATGTTTTGACTGCACGGATCTCGCTACCGAGGAGCCGATACTCAAGTGTGCAGCAGATGACGTTTTGCACCGAGCTACTGGAATCCGTGACCAAAATCCCGGGGGCTCAAGTCGTGGCTTTGGCGAGCGGACTGCCGATGCACAGCATCAACATAACAAGTATTCATCTTCCGGGAGAAGATCCGACTGCATCTGACAGGACCGCCGACTATCAAAACGTTTCCGAAGACTACTTTCGGGCGATGGATTCTCCCTTGGTCCGCGGTCGAAGCTTCAGCCGGGGGGAGGCGGAGCAGGGTGTCGGAGTGGCTATCGTGAATCAGGCACTGGCCTCACAGTTATGGCCTGGGCAAACTCCTATCGGCAAGGCAGTCTATATAGATGAGAACGGCCTCTCGAAATTAGAAGAGATTGTTGGCGAAGTACCTAATTCACACCAAATATCTTTGGCCGAGGGCGAGCGTTCGCAACTATACCTTCCGAGTCGCCATTATAGCGACATGAGTCTTGTTGTCCGTAGCAACGGAGATCCGATGACCCTTGCGCCAGGAGTGGCTAAAGCGGTGGCAGAGCAAGACAAAGATGTCCCAGTATATGACGTACAAACACTGACTACGATAGTGAGGGACAGCATCGCCGAGCAGCGCTTCAGCATGTATTTGCTGATCGCATTTGCTGGGTTGGCACTCACTCTTTCATCAACGGGTCTTTATGGAGCGATAGTTTACATGGTAAAACAGCGTACTCGGGAAGTCGGGGTGCGAATGGCAATGGGCGCGCACCCGAGCAATATAGTGCGTCTGATCCTGCGAGAGGGTCTTCTGACGGCGGCTGTTGGTCTCGCGTTCGGCATCGCGGGTTCGTTGGTTTTGGCGAAAGTGATGTCCACGCTCCTCTTCGGAGTAAGATGGAACGACCCGACCACGTTCCTATCGGTTTTGGTCGTGGTTGCGGTTATCGCCCTTCTGGCCAGTTATCTGCCGGCGCGACAGGCAAGCAAAGTGGATCCGATGGTCGCTTTGAGATATGAGTAAGGTAAAAATCAGACGCACCAAACATTGGAAGTGACCCAAAACCCAAAAACTAAGCCGCTTCGAAGTTGAGTGTTTTCGTCCGTGCGTGGTTCTCTGAAGTGAGAGAGGAAAACCAGGAAGATGGCGAAGCGTGGACATAGCGAAGAGGAGATCCTGCGGGTGCTGCGGGAGGCGGAGTCGGGGGACACGGTAGTCGAAGTGTGCCGCAAGCACGGCATCAGCCAGCAGAGTTTTTATCTTTGGAAGAAGAAGTATTCAGGACTCGGGCTGAGCGAGCTGCGCGAGCTCAGGCAGTTGCGTGAGGAAAACGGCAAGCTGAAGCGGCTGGTTGCCGACCTCAGCCTGGACCGGCACATCCTGCAGGAGATCGCCGCAAAAAAGCTGTGAGGCCTCGCCTGCGGCGGGAGCTGGCGGAGTGGGCAGAAGAGGCCCACCAACTGAGCCAGCGCCGCGCGGCGAGGCTCATTCCCGTCGACCGTATGACGCTTCGCTATGAGCACCATCGCGGTCCCCAGGACGCGCTGCGGGTACGATTGCGCGAACTCGCCGGCAGTCGCGTGCGCTACGGCTATCGCCGGCTCACGGTCCTGTTGAAGCGCGAGGGCTGGGAAGTGAACGCTAAGCGCATCTATCGGATCTACACAGAGGAGGGACTGATCGTGCGGACTCAGAAGCGCAAGGAAAGGGCCCAGCGACAGCGTGTGCCGCTGGGACAGGCGGTGCGTCCCAACCACAAGTGGAGCATGGATTTCGTCCTCCAACGGCTGCCCGACGGCCGCTGGATCCGGGTGCTCACGGTCGTCGACCAGTTCACTCGCGAGTGCCTGACCCTATTCGCCGATACGGCATTGAGTGGTGAGAAGGTGGCCACTGCGCTGGACAAGGTGGTGGCGCTTCGGGGCACGCCGCAATCGATCACCGTCGACAACGGAACGGAGTTCGCCTCGAAGGCGATGGATCTGTGGGCCTACAAGAACGGAGTGCACCTGGATTTCATCCGGCCTGGCAAGCCGGTCGAAAACGGCTATATCGAGAGCTTCAACGGGAAGCTGCGCGATGAGTGCCTGAACGTGGAAGTCTTCTTCACCCTGGCTGATGCTCGTCACAAGCTGGCCTTGTGGCGCCGAGACTACAACCACCACCGTCCGCACTCGGCACTGGCCGATCGGACGCCGAACGAGTTCGCAACCATATGCAGCGGAGGAAAGACGGCGATAGAACCGCCTTGGAAAACGCCACGCGTTTCCCACTTTCCCTCCGCACGGCTGCGGCTAGGTTTTCTCTTAAAACCGGTAAGTCTTCAAGCCTCTTGCTGGAGACCCTCACGTGAGTTACATTAACTGAAACTCTGCCGGTAACTCCGGCACGAATCGAACCACGCAGGCCGAAATTTCCAGCCTCCTGCGGCTTAGTTTTCCGGGGCGGGTCAAAGCCGAGAATCTCCAGTTATGACTGGTTGAGAAAAACGGGGCAGGTCACAAGCTGCACCTACATAGCGGATCGTTACAAAACAACCCAATTCTTCTCTAAGCGGGCCAACGGATGTTTTCGCCAGTCTGGGCCCGTACCCATAATTCCTCGAGGGATTCACAAACCGTCTCTACTTCAATAGCATCCATCGAAGTTCCGCCAGAGACGTGGATGTGCGGTCCAAATCGAAAGCCCCAGCGCGCGCTATTCGTAGGTCCGAAAAGGCCGAGGCCGGGTAGACGCATTAAATCCGCGGCGTGAAGTATAGACGAATCTATTCCCAGAAAAAGATCGGCCAATTCGAGCATTGCAAATGTGAATTGCAAAGGCACCTTGCAGCACGGAATTAAAGTCGCGGGAACGCTCTGTTGCCCAAAAATGTCATTCCACCCAAAAACAAGAGCGACGAACTCTGGGTTGCGGTTGAGAAATAACTCGAGTAGTTCTATAGACCGTTCGAGCGCCCACATCTTATCAGGTCTGGTTTCGAGGTGGACAGCCAATATCCTGCAGTCGGCAGGCAGGAGGCTGCGAAGCACTTGAGCCCTTTTGCGAACTGCTTCAGGGATGCGAATAAACAGCGAATAGTCCTCCACGTTGAGCGAGGCGTCAAACGCCTTTACCATCTTGAAAGCTAAATCAGCAGCGTGAATTTTAAAGTCCAACGGTAGCCGAAATTCGAATTCAGGGAAGTACCCAACAGAATGGCTTGGCTTGATCTTATCGAGGAGTATTATTTGCGACTCACTTAGCCAAGGAGTCAAGGAGAGGAACATGTTGCATCTTTCTAGCCGGGCTAGGATGTCGTCCACGGAAAATGTTTGTGGCACTACGAATCTGGCAGCACGAAGTTCTGAGAGTCCTATATAAAAATTGTACTCGGGACATATCAACGTTAGCTTGTTGGGAAAGATGTGAGCCAACGCTCTCAAAGCCGGAAGGCTTAACAGGGTGTCACCTATCCCATTGGCAAAAAAGACTGCTACACTCGACACCTTTAAGAGATTGGACAGCTCGCCATCAGCAGAGCACTTCCTATTAATTAGCACTGTTCTTTCACGGAAAGATCCGTTCCTGCTTGTAGATAAACTCAACGGGCCTTGTTGCGGGTTGTGAAGAAGAATAGGGCTGGGTGGGGTTGCTGCCGCACCATGTTTCTGCTCCCGCTTGAGGTATGCGACAACTTCCGATTTAAGCATACGTAGGTGATTCTGCTCGTCTTCTCGCGAAAGTGCCATCCGTCATTGGCCTCTATAGTCCGAGGAAGTCCGCGGTAGCTTCCTGAAGCAATTTTAATAATTTAGGAAAACTCTGTTCGACATTGCCTCGATGTTCCAAGTATTTCATTACCCATCAATCCCGCGCCACAGGTTACCCTTTACCCGAAACAAGACATGCCGAGAAGAGTCGCCCGTCCTGGCGCGGCTTCTGTTTCAGCGGGAATATTCAGCCCTTCACGACGCCAGATTCTCTTCACCTTGTTTTTGCGCGGCGCGCAAGCACGATGACTTATTTCACAGGCATTTAGGGTGGGTACCGCCGGCGGGAACGGCGCCGAGGAGGACGTTGGAAGACGGGAGGCCGAGTCGCCGCCCTGGGCTTAAATAAGCTGAGATGAAAACAGCTGCTCCTTTTCTGATAGCTTTTCTAAAGCAACTCGTCCCCGATTTCAATTCCCTTGCTGCTGACACCCTAGGATTTTACACGGCGGGTGACGTGCTTTTTTGGCTACCCTCGCTCTGATTTTTCTGGGAAACTGAAGAGAGGACCTCAAGCTCCGTTATTGGTCGTCCTCTGAAGAGAGGACCTCAAGCTCCGTTATTCGTCGTCCTATAGAACTGCTCTAGCTCACTCGACTCTATGCCGACAATCGCGGCAGATGCGGTTAGGAAGCCTGGAGGCTAGTGCGGTTTGTCCCAAAGGGGGATGCATGGCACCGTTTTCTGGCAACCTAAAGACTGGCTGGCATCAGTATAAACCGTTTTTACTCGTATTCGGCGCTCTCGGGTTTGTCAATGTTGCTGTTCAGTTTACCGATTTGTGGGCGGCGCGTAACTTTGGCCAGGTCATTGACGAAGTCGCCTCGTGGAGGGGAGCGGCCACTTGGCATCTAACACCTAGAGTTCTGGTCCTCGTCTCTGAAGTGATAGCGGCCACCCTGGTTGGCCTAGTTCTGAGAAACCTAGTGAAGATCTGGAGCGCAAAGAGGATCGAGTTTGACTTGCCAACGCACGTCGGGCTATACGCATGGCGCCGTCTCCTTGCCCTTTCAGGCGGTCGCCATGACATGCAACAATCAGGAGTGATGAGCATTGTAGGTCATCGAGGACAGCGAGCGACCAGCGCTCTCGCCATCCTTGTCGTGCAAAATCTTTTCTATGTCGCTCTTCGCATTGTCATTACCACAAGTGCAATACTCTATTTCTATCCCCAGTGCGGAGTAGCCGTAGTGCTTGGAATTGTGGGCTTCTCTGCGTCGATCTGGTACATAAATGCTCGGTTTAAAGCTGACATTACACTCGCCCAGGAGGCTACACGTTTCAGTGAAAGCCTGGAGGGGGATATAGCTCGAAACATAGGAATTGTTCAATTAAATGCACAAGAGGCAAAGGTCGAAGCTGAACTAGCCACTGCTTTTCGGCGACAAGCCGACTTTGCGAAATCAGTATACACGCGCTTTCATTTGTGGAACGTCACACCTGGCGCAACGCCAACTATTGGCAAACTCTGCATTCTCGGCATAGGTGTTTCTCTCGTATCTCGCGGGCAGATCCGCCCAGGCGAGCTTGTAGTCTGCATTGGGTGGGCTTCAGATGTTCTCGACCATCTCCACTGGATGCACGACATCAACCAGAGTTTCATGGACCAAGTTATTTCACTGAAGAGTTACCTCCAACTCCTAGATTCTGCGTCCGTCGCGCCTGACGCGGGCTACGCGGTCCCGCGAAGCTCATTCGAAGGACATATCGAATTTCGGAATATATCCTTCGAATATCCCAATATTAATGAGCAAGGAGACATTGATCAGAGCGCGCACTCTTCAAGAACGCGCCCAAGACAATGGGCGATCCGCAATGTAAGTTTCACTGTCGCTCCAGGAGAACAACTGGCCATAATTGGACCGTCTGGAGCGGGAAAATCTACGCTCTTTAAATTGCTCTTGGGGATCTATGACCCTGACGAAGGCCAGATTTTACTAGATGGGCTAGATATCCGAATCGCGGGTGTGACGCAATTAAGGCAGGCTATTGGAGTTGTTGAACAGAACGTTGCTTTGTTAAACCGTAGCATGCGAGACAATATCCTCTTTGGACTTTCTACACCTGACAGCATAGACGAGGAGTGGCTATCGGAGGTGTTAAGAATCTCACGACTCGAGTCAGTCACTGACAAGTTACCGGCCGGCTTAGACACTTGTCTAGGTCAGAACGGCGCGATATTATCCGGCGGCGAACGTCAACGAGTGGGAATAGCCCGTGCGTTGGCAAAGAAACCAACAATACTCTTATTCGACGAGGCTATGTCGCAATTGGACGGCGAGAATGCAAGTTTAGTAGCGGAGTCAATCCGTGAGTCATGTTGTGGACGCACCGTAGTGACCATTGCGCACCAGTTACGGTCTTTTATCAATGCTGATCGAATCCTTATTCTCAACAGCGGAAGCGTAGTCGCTGAAGGTGACCATGAGAATCTGCTTAGAACTTCAGAATGGTACCGAGCGCTTGCGGAGAGTACATCACGGCCTCTACCCTCGGCGGCCGACGAGTTTAAGATCACATCTGGAAATCTACCAAGCTTCACAAAATATCTGAATTAAGTCGCAGTATCTCAACGACTAGAACAGCAACTCTCAGACGACACTCACAACGCGCGAAGCTCCAAATCGTGCAATTGACTTTGGCAATGCGGTGAACTGTGAGGTCGCACAAGCCTCGAGCATCCTGAGCGAAGGAGGTGACAAATGATTTCTCGTTAGCGACACCTCCAGGCAATGCTTCAGCCAGGCATAAGTCTGGCGATATTCGAGGCGCCTTTAATGCATCAGGCTTTTGATCGTTCTCCGGAGGCGCGGCACTCAGTATTCTTTATCGCTTCGCTAATTGCCGGATCCGATCCGTCAATAGGCACCCTCGTTCACACGTAGAGAAGGCGATTCCATGGTGATAACATCCGAAAAGTCGCGGAGTCGAACATGACCACACGCTACCTCTTCCACTATTTGCCATTGCGAAGGCTGGGACGGATGCGAGCACCTGACCAAGGTAAATAAGCCCGCTCTCGGGCTTCACTAACGCTGCGACGAAGGATGAGGGTTTACTATAAGCTATCTGAGTTGTGGAGGGATATCGCGTGAAGAGTGTCTGCATCTTTGTCGCTTACTTTGGCCCAACCCCGGGTTGGATGGCAATGTTTCTTGAGTCATGTAGATGCAATCCGACGATTTCGTGGTTCTTGCACACTGATTTAGACAAACCGGTATTTGCGCCTGCAAATGTCACTTATATCCAGTCAAGCTTTACTGATTATTGTAGCTACGTGAGTAGTAAATTGGGGATCCGGTTTAGACCTGAGGATCCATATAGCCTGTGCAATGTGAGGCCTATGACCGGGCACCTTCACCGGGACATAGTCTCTGGCTTTGACTATTTTGGGTGGGGAGATATAGATGTTATTTATGGCAATATTCGTAACGTTTACGATGATACTGTCCTATCACATAACGTGATATCTGCAGGCCCGTTCATTTGTACCGGGCACTTATTTCTAGTGAAAACTGAAGACTGGTTGATCAGTGCGTACAATTACTTGACAGGTTGGAAGACAATCCTAGAAGAGCGCAAACGCGTAAGTTGGTGGGATTCATTGGACGAGGCGAGGCTGACCGCGCTATTTAGCCCGGTCGAAAGTACAAGGCTAGACCTTGCTAGGCGTTACAATACCTTTGCTCCCAATTCAACATTTTTCTCGCGGAATTATTTCGAGGAGCAATGGGCTACTCCTTTCACACCCGGGCCCTGGATCGGCGGTCAAGAGTTCCATCCTGAGGTGTGGTATTGGGAAAATGGTCGTCTGACAAACGAGAATGATGGGACGAGGGAATTCCTTTACTTACATCTGATGAATTTTAAAGCAAAACGCTTCATAAATACGTCGCTTTACGGTGCTTCTACAACTTGGGATCAACTCCCTGCCTGTATGCTAACCAGCGGTGACGACCTTATAAAGACTCTCGCTTTGGGATCTCGGATTCGTATTGATAGGTATGGGATAAAGTCGGAGCACTCAGTTGACCCAAAACCCAAAAACTAAGCCGGTCTGAAGTTGAGAGATCGAAGCCTTCGTGGTTCTCTGGAAGTCGGAGAGGAGAACCAAGAAGATGGCGAAGCGTGGACACAGCGAAGAAGAGATTCTGCGGGTGTTGCGGGAGGTAGAGTCAGGGGACACGGTGGTCGAGGTCTGCCGCAAGCATGGCATCAGCCAGCAGAGTTTTTATCTGTGGAAGAAGAAGTCTTCTTCACCCTGGCTGATGCTCGTCGCAAGCTGGCCTTGTGGCGCCATGACTACAACCACCACCGTCCACATTCGGCACTGGCCGATCGGACGCCGGTAGAGTTTGCAGTCCGGTGGAGCGGAGGAAAAGACGGCGATCAAACCGCCTTGGAAAACGCTCCGCGTTTCCCACTTTCCCTCCGCACGGCTACGGCTGGGTTTTCTCCGAAAAGCACTCCGTCCTCAAGCCTCTTGCTGGAGACTGTAAGTTGAGTTACATTAACTGCAAATCTGCCGGTAAATCCGGCACGAATCGAACCACGCAGGCCGAAATTTCCAGCCTCCTGCGGCTCAGTTTTCCGGGGCGGGTCAAGTGTGACGAGTCTCTAGTTATGACTGGTTGAGAAAAAACGGGGCAAGTCACGATCAAGCTGGCCAACGCCACCGAGGTCGCCGCCAGCGGCATCGAGGAGAGCCCGCGACCGGTATGCGAACCCGCATACAATGGAGCGCTTCCGGGGGCAATGGACGAGGATAGTCTGAATGCGCATTTGTGTATGATCGGCCCCGGCAATTTTGTACCAATTGAAATGTTAGTCTTCGGCAAAATCTTAGAGGAGATTTTGCCGTGAAGAAGAAGCGTTTTTCTGTGGAGCAGATTGTGGCGGTGCTGAAGCAGGCGGAGCTTGGTGTGCCGGTTGCGGAGGTGATCCGGAAGGTTGGCATCAGTGAGCAGACCTTTTATCGATGGAAGAAGCAGTACGTTGGTATGGAGACAGATCAGGCCCGTCAGCTGAAACAGCTTCAGGAGGAAAACAGCCGGGTGAAGCAGCTGGTTGCCGACTTGAGCCTGGATAAGACGATGTTGCAGGATGTGCTCAGAAAAAAGTTCTAAGGCCCTCGGGTCGCCGTCCGATGGTCGATCATTTGCGCGATCAGTATCGGTCGAGCGAACGGCATGCCTGCCAGGTTCTTCTGGTGGGGCGAGGCACGTATCGCTACCAGAGCCACCAGGAACCATGGACGGAGTTGCGGATGCGTATCCGCGAGATCGCACAGAGCAGGGTGCGATACGGATATCGAAAGATCCGCGTGCTGCTGAACCGCGAGGGTTGGAACGTGGGCAAGTACCTGGTGTATCGGCTATACAAGGAAGAAGGCCTGGCCTTGAAGAAACGGCCAAAACGAAAGCGAGAAGCGGTGCGGAATCGCGAAGAGCGCTTCATCGCAAGCGCACCGAACCAAGCGTGGAGCGTCGACTTCGTTGCGGATCAGCTCCAGGATGGAACCCGCTTCCGAGCGTTGACGATGCTGGACGTCTACACACGAGAAAGTGTTGCTATCGAAGTGGGCCAGCGCCTGAAAGGAGATGATGTGGTCCGAGTGCTCAATCGAATGAAACAACAGCGTGGAGTGCCGAAGGTGCTGTTCTGTGACAACGGAAGCGAGTTCACCAGCCAAGCGATGGACCTATGGGCCTATCAGAACGGAATGAAGATCGACTTCTCGCGACCTGGCAAGCCGACCGACAATGCCTTCGTTGAATCGTTCAATGGGACCTTCCGCGCTGAGTGCTTGAATGCCCACTGGTTCGGGACACTGGCCGAAGCAAAAAGGCTGATCGAGGCCTGGCGTCAGGAATACAATCAGAGTCGTCCTCACCGATCTCTCAGTGACCGGACGCCGACCGAGTTCGCCACTGAGTACGCGGCTAGCCGCGTACTCAGTACAACCTAAACCAGCCGAAGACTAACGCTAGGCTTGGTACAAGAAAACTGGTCCGATCAAAATCAGAAACAGCTGCGCTACACTAACTCATCCAACGGCACAAAAGATCGGGCACTCCACTATTTGGCTATTTGGTGACGGACAGAACAGAAAAGATGCATCCATGCTGTTCCGCCGGGCTGCGACCGTCAACAATCGTCACAGTACTGAATCTATTCTTTTCTGCTCTGTTCTGCACATCTCTGTTCCAATAGCGTCCCCCAGATAGTTCTTGCATTGTCCTATAACAGCAACGATCCTCAAATACTCCAGAGTCTTGTGTTTATTCCTTATCCGATAAAGGGCGTAGCGTAACTCAGCAAGCGCATGCAGGACTTTGCCTCTTCGTAAAAGAGATTCTGCAAAGTCGATTTGGAATTCAAGTGGTGTCTCGCGAATCGGATATGCATAAAGGCCGCTCGAGGCGGGGGGAATGCGGACGGGCGCACTAGATATGGTAGAAACGATTTCCTGAACACTTCGGTCAACGGTTTCACGTGAAAAACGCGCAGAGATATGTTGTAACGACTTCCTAGAAGCTGCAGTCCACCAATTGCGATCATCGTAATAATTCAATATCGCTTTTGCAAACGGTTCGGCTCCGCTCGAAATATGCACTGCGCCATCTACCGGCCCCAACGACTCTGCACCCACTGGCGTAGTAATAATAGGAACGCCGTAGGACATCGAAAGGACATTCTTTGTCGCTATTCCAGTACCGAATCTCAGAGGCGACACAAAGAGTCTATGTGAACTAAAAAGCTGCTCAAGATCGTCAACGTGACCGAGGTATCGGACATTGCGGTAGGAGTTGGTCTGAATCCTCATCGAATTGTTTCCCGCGATGTCAAACCAAATATCGGCACGGTGATCGAGCACGATATTCCACACCGAAGAGAGGAACCATTTCATTGCATCGCGTCCTGCGTCATTGTCGAAATCGGCCAGGAATAGAACGTCCCTCCTGCTCTCAAACGGCACCTGGCTCGGGCGCAACGGCAACGAAAACGGAAGTACATGAACAGAAGCGTCAGGAACCAAAGCCAACACGTAGTCACGTTCCGCCTGCGCAATAGTTACTACGGCATCGGCGGCTTGGTATATCCGCGTCTCTCTCTCTGTAAAATCAAATGCCAGTTCTTGATCTATAAATGATCTACTAGAATCTGCAACTTGTTGTTGGCGCAGTCCCTGCCGGTCATCCGTTAACACAATGATACGTGTATCAGGAGAATCTCGACGAATGGGCTCACAAAAGTCATCAGGGATTGTTATGTGATCCCAAAACCACAGTAGCAAGATCGCTAAATCGAACTTGCTCTCAAGTATTCGCTCAAAACGTCGAGAACTGCCGAACCAATTCTGACGGATGTAGCACGCATTTTCACCTTCTCCCACGAAGAAGGGAATACCCTCTGAGTTAAGGACATCTGATCTATCTGTGTAACGAGCGGGAGACCTCGCGACAAAAGTAATCTCGTGATGTTGTCTCTTTAACGCGCGTATCATTTCCATGATGCGTAGGTCGCATCCAGAACGATCCGGACAGGGGATACATTCATGCACTATAAGAATCTTCATACAAGTCTCGTTTAAAGCGATCAACTACTTTCCCGCGCGAGAGAGGAACAGTTGAAGCGATGCAGAATACCAGTGAGTCTCATCGAGTTCAAGAATTCGATTCATAATGTTCTTATGATCATCTCTCCCGTTCGCTTCAAGAAACCGCAAGCAGTGAAGCGCATACATCTTATTGATCCAATCCCTAGGGCTAGCCAACATATCAAACATTGGCACTCGCAAGAACAGACAGTCCGGCGGTAGCCGACCAAAAGTAAAGCGATCGGCAGACTCAGATCTCCAGGAACCGATATTGGAAGAAGGGCCTAAAGTCTCCACAGAGAAGTGCTGAGCTATTTCGTTAAGACACCCTTGGTCCAGGTGCCTCCATGGTTGCGAGACGAACAGCTTCCTCCACAGCTCATGGAATAAGGAAGTCCTTGTTAGTGCGAAGGCAGAGCTAAAATATCCATAGTGCGGTGCGAGTTCGTGCATTTTCCATGGAAAATAATTAGGTGACAGTACCACGTCGGCATCCCGAAGAAGGAACGAATCGATACACTTCCTTGTGAATACTAAATCGGAATTTAGATAAAGTACCGCCTCACATTCATTAGAGGCCCAAGCGTCGCCGATGGAGTTCATTTTTTCTTGAAGAAATGCTTTGTCTTCGAGAATCTTGTGCCCCGCCCATGAGCTCGCCAAACACTGAGCAAATCACGCCGGAGCCGGCGTTCTCTTGTATGAGTCTCTCGGACTGTCGATCACATCTCACATACCATTTATAATGGTCACCATGAAAGAGTTCGAACGAGTACTTAAGCAGCAAGAATTGCTTATATGTTTTAGCGGCAACCACAGTAGAAAGTGCAGTTCGGTTAATCATGGCTTGGAATGGACCCTCTATTCTGAGACGCTCGGTTGAGCGACATTACGCGATTCGCTCCCGAAGTATTGTCGTGCTCTGTAGTTGTTTGGCAGTATACCCCTCGGCTGGTGAAAAGGACGCGAGCCCCGCGCTTCCGCCGGCTCGTGAGACTCGCCGCTATAGACTTCTTCACTCCAGCGTGTTCATGAATGATTCATAGCTCGTGTCGTCCCCGGGAGTGCGACGGCGCGACATGCTGATGCGGCGTGGTGTGACTCCAACCAAGCAACGTACTCGTAGCCCGTGTGGTGCAGGCACTAATCGGAGCGGGCACAAATCCGACGTCGTTACAACGCCATCTTGAGCACCGTCACGACCCGCCTTCCAGAGCCCAGACAATCACCCGTCGGGAGAATGCGTCCACCAGCACTATAAAGAATCCAATGAATACAAGCGTTTTCCAGCAGCCCCCGCACATTCGTTGCGCCTAACCGGGTTCAGACTCCTTTATAAAGTTCCCTCCGAGAATCGGTCCCGGCTTTTGGTTCGCTGCATTTTAGGTGTCTCGATTTGTCTCTAAAAAATGTTCCCTCCTGCTTTCCACGATTGTTTTTTTGTTTATTATTGAAAAGTTTTACAAGACTTTTTGTTGTCAGCTGGGACGCCCGGTAGTAGAATTGCAACCAAACTTGCTCACGGAGGAGCAAATGAGCCCAGAATTACTGTTGTCCGAGCAGTTGTCCGAGCAATTGGCGGAACCATCAACGAATGCCCACCTTAACCACCTCATAGCCGAGGTACAACGGCGGTCGGCTGTGGATATCCCGTTTAGGAACTTGGCTCTCAATGACGCAAGCGCAGCACTTGCTGTCGTTGCCCAGGAACCCATTTCAACAGACGATCTCAACCTTCAATTCGTGGATAATTCGGGGCCAGTGAAGATCATACCTTTGCCAAATTTGGCGCAAGGTGTAGTCGAATCTGTAGGCCTCGAGGAAATAGAACTGGGTGACATCAGGGGTCCAGAGATAAGCGGCTGGATCAGTTGGAGTAGGTAAACGAGTCCTTTTGACATGATTATCAACACCAACCTCCCACGTACTTCCGTAGGTTCGGAATCGCCTACCCACCTTTTCGCCAGTTAGGGTGGGTAGGTCTTACTGTGAAAGTCACTGCTGATCGGTTGCACGTTCAGCGGAAGGTAACCTTGATCCAGTCGAAGCTCAAAATCGTGGTAGTCCAACCCACCCCCTTCTGCAACCTCGACTGCCGCTATTGCTATCTTCCGGAACGGGATTCCCCCGCACAGATGCAACTACCGACTATTGAGCGAATGATCGAATTTCTTTTTGAGCAGCCGAGCTTGATCGAGGAAGACCTTTTCGTAAATTGGCACGCGGGAGAGCCGTTGATTTTACCGATCAGCTTCTACGAATCGGTTGTGCATGTACAGAATCGCTCCAAGCCACCTCAAATTGCCGTGAAGCATCGAATACAGACTAACGGGACTCTTATTACTCAAGCTTGGTGTGACTTTATAAAGGCTAATGATTTTATAATCTCTGTCAGCTTGGACGGGCCCAGGCGATTTCACGATTCAAGGCGTTTGACCCGGTCCGGTCGTGGCTCCTTTGATCGAGTATTGCGTGGCATCCGGCTACTGCAGTCGAATGAAATACCGTTCGACATCGTTGGAGTCATGAATTTGGAATCCCTTAGTTATCCCGATGAGATTTTCGAATTCTATAGTTCTCTGAATCCGCGACAGATTGGATTAAATTTCGAAGAAGTTGTGGGGATAAATACATCTTCATCATTTAAACTTGCCAGGCCTAAGGAAGATGTTAAGCGTTTTATAATGCGCTTCGTTTCCCTAAGGGATAACCTCGCCCCCGCCGTACGTCTCAGGGATTTCGATGAACTTTCACGAGTCATATGCGGTTGGTCCGGCGTCCCGCGTTTCTTTGACAGCATACCTTTAAGCACAATCTCAATTTCTTGGGATGGCAAAATTTCTACCTTCTCTCCGGAATTGCTTGGGCTCCGCTGTTCAACGTTCGGGGATTTTGTGTTCGGAAATCTCTTCGAGAGTAGCTTGGCAGATGTTATAGAAAACCGATACTGCCGCGCCTTGCAGGATCAAGTTGAAGCCGGTATCCGGCGCTGCAAGAAGGACTGCGGCTATTTTGGAATCTGCGGTGGGGGGTCTCCGATCAATAAGTGGTCTGAAAACGGGTCTTTTGATTCTGCGGAGACCTTGTACTGTCGCTTACGTATACAAGCCCATACTGACGTCGTACTGGACGTGTTGGAAGACCGCTTGGGATTGAAGCCGTTTCACAAAGCATCGACATTACAGCGCGTGAAACGTCTGTTGCCCTTTGCCGCGCAGCAGACCATGTGATCGCTCCATATGCTCTCGCACACAGATAACTCGGCTAGTAGCTTCCCTGCTAATCTTCTGTGGCCCCGCGTTATGCTCATTAACAGGCAAAGAATGCCGCTTAGCTCATCACGGGGTGTTTGCTTATGATCGTTCCTGGTAAAGTTCGACTAATAATCATGCAGCCGACGTCGTTTTGCAATATTGAGTGCAAGTACTGCTATTTGTCCGCATCCGACAAACTTGCTCCGAGACGGATGTCGGTAGACACGGTCGACCAAGCCTTTGCCTTTTTGTTCGCAAATTCCGAGCTGCTAGATAGAGGTGAAATACCCATCGTATGGGCTTCGGGTGAACCCTTGACGGTTCCTATTGAATTCTACGAGCATGCCGTTCTTACGCAGCAAAAGTTACTTTCGAAGGATATCTGCGTCAAGAACCATATTCAAACTAATGGAATGCTTATCAATCAGGCGTGGTGTGACTTCATAATGCGCAGTGGCTTCCGTGTGGCTGTCAGTCTCGACGGTCCCAAGCGACTCCACGATATGCGCCGTATCGACAGGGCGGGACGAGGCACACACGACCAAGTCGTTCGGGGTATAGAGCTCCTAAAGCAGAACCAAATCCCATTCGACGTGACCGGCGTCCTATCGGTGGAAGCGTTAGAACACGTGGAGGAGATATTTCACTTTTATAGAGAGTTGGGTGTCGAGCAAATTGGGTTGAATTGCGAAGGCATTCTGGGTGTGAACCGCTATTCATCATTCTCGTCGAACGAGAAAACAACGTCAGAAAACCTTTACGCTTTCTTTGATCGACTGCTTGAGTTGCGGGAAACCAATGCTCCTCACATTCGTCTACGTGAACTGGATCCGCTTTTAGATTATCTAAGATCTCGGCGGGCTTCGCCCGTCTGGATGGACGCGGTCCCGCTACGCATTATATCGATCTCATGGCGAGGTGACGTATCGACCTTCTCTCCTGAGTTGATGGGAATCCCTAATGAAGTGTACGGTAAGTTCGTATTTAGTACCATTCACGACGGTTCCGTTGCCGATATCCTCGAGAATGCGGCCTACAAGAAGGCTGAAGCCGATATAGAGAAAGGCATCCGGCTTTGTGAGGCGCGATGTGATTACTATTCTGTGTGTGGTGGCGGTTCGCCTGGTCATAAGCTTGCCGAAAATGGAACCTTAGTATGTGCAGAAACGGTGCACTGCGAACTTCGAGTCAAGATCATGACAGAAGTGGCGTTGAACTACTTAGAGAGAAAAAGCGGAATTGAAGTGACTTCCAGAGGGAATGTGCTGCCTAGGATAAAGAGGTTGCTTGCTAAGAACGACACAAGGAGTATAGGGCACTCGAGCTCCGCCGCCCACAACATACTCAGGCCTGCGAATTGAGTCGACCGGTGCTTTTAGAATGCTACTAGACAATTCAATACCGGTGGAAAGGTGCGACTCGCTAAGTCGCCAAGAGTTTACTGAGCGCTTCACTGAACCATGTTGTCCTTTAATAGTTACTAAGTTAGCTACTAAATGGCCAGCTTTCACAAAATGGACATTCGAGTTCCTTTCCAACAACTTTGGCTCACACATCGTGCACGTGGCGGATCGATTGATCTCACCTACTGCTATGCATCGCATGCCCTTTCAAGAGTTCATCGAGCTCTGCCTCCTATCTGCTAGAGCCTGGGATCCAGCAGACGAGCACATGTCTGAAAAGCTATACTGCGGCCTCCAGCTTTTGTCTCAATATCCCGAATTAAATGACGATATCTCTCATCCCGATTTCATTACGTGTCTATATCGCAACTCCGCACAGCTTAGAGAGTGGTATCTGTTTCATTTTGGCGTAGTCCTTGTTGGCTGCAAGGGTGCATTCACTCCATTTCATCGGGACTTATTTTTTACCCATGGATGGCTGGCACAGATTTCGGGCCGCAAACAGTGGGTTTTAGTACCACCGGACAGCAATCTGGTAAACGCCCTGAGACGCGAGCGAACACCACAAAATGTGGACGGAGCGACCACGGATAGATCTCGCGCGTATACTGCAGTGATCGAACCAGGTGAGATGATATTTGTGCCGGCAGGTTGGTATCATGCGGTGACCTCCCTTGATCCTACAATCAGTGTCGGATTTAACTTTGTGAACGAGACGAACTTTGGCATGCATATTCTAGGCTGCGCTCGCGATTTGTCTCATTGGGCTAGCCGTTTGAATGCACTCACTACAATATGGAAAACATAGTTGGCTAGTACACTTATGAAGAGAATTAAATCAATTGTTATCGTAGGCGGTGGCTCCTCAGGATGGATGGCTGCGGCATACATGAGCAAGCTGTTTTATGATCTAGACATTACGGTTATCGAGTCGAAGAGAGTTCCCGTCATCGGAGTGGGAGAAGCGACTCTTCCTTCTTTATTACGGTTCATGAACCGCATTGGCTTGAATGATATTCGATCCTGGCTGAAGGAATGTGATGGGAGCATAAAGGCGGGGATCTCCTTTCGCAACTGGCTAAAACCCGGTGACGCTTTTTGGCACCCCTTTGAGGGATTGGAGTACGTGGATGACCGGCATCACACGGGGCATTGCTGGCTTCAGTTGAATGAGAGGGCTGACGCCCGCTTTTCTACTAAAGATACGTTTTATCGGTCGTTTCATACCACCCACACTCTCAACCATGAACAGGGTTGTGGTCCCATGAGTCGTAGCTTCGCCTTTAACTTGGATGCAGAACGTTTCGCACGTGTGCTGATGGCTCAGGCCAGCTCAGTCAAGCACATTCAAGATGATGTCGTCGATGTTCTTATGACCGAAGCTGGAGCTATCGACGCCGTTCGGACCACTGATCATGGTGCGATCAGAGGTGATTTGTTCATTGATTGCACGGGCTTTCGGCGTTTGCTAATAAACCGCGTGTGTCCCAACCAAACATACAAGAGTTACGCATCTTCACTGTTCTGTGATAGTGCGGCCGTGTTGCGCTTTCCTTATGCCGATGATGCAGAGCGTCGTCGAGATCTTCGGCCTTATGTGACTGCGTCAGCACAGAGCTCTGGATGGATATGGACAATCCCGCTTTATAGCCGCCTCAGTTCGGGATATGTTTTTTCCAGCCAGTTTCAATCAGACTCCGACGCTGAACACGAGCTCAGGCGATACTGGGGGCTGGAGCGAACAAAGAATGTAGATGCCCAGTTTATCCGGTTCCAGACCGGCAAGCTTGGCGAAATCTGGCATCAGAATTGTGTGGCCATTGGGTTATCTGCGGGCTTTATAGAACCATTAGAGTCTACCGGATTGGCAATTACTCAGCTTGGTCTCGAACTATTGGGATCAATGCTGGACGCTCGGTACTACGACACTGCAACGTCTCAACGCTATAACCTACACCTCGATAAGCTTTGCACGGACATCGTTGAATTTATCATTTCACACTACGTGTTTACCGAGAGAGATGATACTGACTTTTGGCGAGCGGTGAGATGCGCCACTAGCGTTCCTGAGTCACTTAACGCTCGACTTGAAGTGTTTAAGAGACACTTGCCGACTGTAGATACAAAGAGCATAGACGAGCTATGGTTTTTTCGGGATTACAGCTGGTTCGCTGTGTTGTTAGGAATGAACTTTAGATTTGAGATACCGAAGGTGAGTGAGCAGGCGTTAGCAAAGGCTGTGGCAATCAGCCAAAGGAACGCACAGCTCGTTCGGAAGGCACGTGCTCGCCCTCACTATGACTATTTGAGAAATGAGGTTTATGAGAAACAAGTAATACCGCTTCCATCGTCGCGACCACATCTTGGAGGTAGCGATACATTCCCGATCGACGAGAGGAATCCGGTCGCTGCGGCGACCTCAAGTTGAGGCGAGCACAAATGACTGCTATCAAGTTGGTTACGAATCGTCCCTTGAGCAAAGAGCCGATACCTTCGAAATACATGAGACAGTCGCTTGAGCGAGACTTAACGCGGACCATGTTAGATTTGGTTTGTTGTCGGTGATGAACATATGCTAGGTCGGAATACTAAATATCTCATTGTTCACGCCGATGATTTCGGGATGTGTCATTCGGTGAATGCTGCAATTATGGATACTATCCAGCGAGGGGTCGTTACTTCAACAAGCATAATGATACCGTGTGCTTGGGCTGCAGAAGCGGCCGACTTTCTCAGGGCCCATCCCGAAGTCGATGTTGGGGTACATCTTACTGTTACAAGCGAATGGAGGCACTACCGGTGGCGTCCCTTGACGCAGCCGAGTCCTAAGTCAGCACTGACGGACGAATCCGGGTTTTTCTTCAGGAACGCCATGGCTCTGACGGCAAGCGGTGAGTTGGAATCAGAGTTATTGGCGCAGATCGAGCTTGCAACGAAACTTGGGATCAATCCTACTCACTTAGATAGCCACATGTTCGCGCTCTTCGGACCCCAAGAGCTACTAAACTCGTACGTCCGTGTTGCACGGAGCGCCTCGCTGCCATTCTTGCTCTTGCCCCGCCTCAAAACATTCGTTAGCTATAGCAGGCACACACCAGTCGACAACCTTATGTTTATAAATTGCCCAGAAGGTCTGGCTTTGTCGTGGGCGGATTGGTATGACTCGATTCTGCGGTCGCTTCAACCGGGCATTACGGAACTTATTGTGCACCCCGCATTTGATGGTGCCGAGACGCGTGCTGTGATGGGGGACATTTGGGGTTGTGGCGCAACTTGGAGACAAAGAGACTACGACGTGCTAACGAGTGCGCGATTTCGTCAGACTATTCAAGAAAACAATATTGAGTTGACTACATGGGCAAACGTTTCCAGACTCAATTGCCACATAAACGAAGAAGATGACTGTGTTTGACAAAGTAATAGCCCGGATATCGGCGGCGATGATAAATGTACAGCAACATCTCTAACCAGCGCCTGTCGTTGGCTCAGGCCTTAGCATCGGAAGCTGAGAGTGATGATGTAAGTTGTCCCGCATCAATCTACCTCGCTTGCGGCTTCAACCCGCTACACCTTCCTGTATTTCTCAAGGCACACGGACGTATTCGCTTTCCGAATGTGTCTTTTACTATCAGGACCGGACTCTTTGATGACCTGATAGAAACAATTGAGCGTATACCAGCAAATGCTTGTGCGGCTGTAGTGGTCGAGTGGTTCGACCTTGATCCTCGCTTGGGTCTTCGGGGAGGTGGCGGTTGGACACGTTCTGCACTTTCGACACTCAATCGTGAAGCGGCAGCAAAGGTTGCAAGACTTAAGGAAAGACTTACAAAAGCAGCAGATAGTTCGACACTTGTTGTCGTTGGTCCAAACCTGCCCCTTCTGCCACTCAGCCATACCAGCCCGTGGCAGGACACATCGCTCGAATTAGAGCTCCATAGCCTTGTTGACGAGTTCCTCGGTTCGTTAGCACTCCTACCTAACATCCGGGTTGTTAGTAATCAGGAATTAGATATTGAGTCCCCGCTCGGGTCCCGTCAGGACGCTGCAATGACATTGACGTCTGGATATCCTTATACTCTCACCCACAGCGAAACCTTGGCACGATGTTTGATCCAGGTTATGTTTCCTCGAGAACCGTTGAAAGGCCTCATCACCGACTTGGATAATACATTGTGGCGTGGCATCCTTGGGGAAATTGGCGTTGAAGAGATTGCTTGGACACTGGAAACAAAGGCGCAGGTGCATGGTATTTATCAGCAGTTCCTTGCGGCATTGGCCGATCGAGGTGTCCTGCTCGCAATCGCCTCCAAAAGCGACACTGAGCTTGTGAAGAAAGCACTGTCACGTAGCGATTTGTTTTGCAACTCCGTGTCATTCTTCCCCACTGAAATCAGTTTGGGTCCTAAGTCGCAGAGTGTGACGCGGATCCTAGAGGCGTGGAACGTCGCACCGAGCGACGTTGTTTTCATTGACGATAGCCTTCTAGAGCTGGCTGAGGTGAGTCGGACTTTTCCGAACATGAAATGCCTTGGCTTCCCTCATAGAGACCCGCAGGCAGTTTTATTGCTGTTGACGGAATTGCGCTCGCTGTTCGGACGGCAACGATTGCACGCCGAAGATCAGATTCGCGGGGAAAGTCTGCGTACTCGCGAGCAGAGGGGGGTTGATTCGGCAGCTTCACAGGATGACTTTCTGAACTCATTGGATGCGGCTCTCATCCTTGATTTCCAGAAGGATCCACACAATCGTCGCAGCTTCGATTTGGTAAATAAGACTAATCAATTCAATCTCAATGGTCGCCGTTGGACCGATACCGAATGGCGGACTATTCTCGATGATCGCGCACACTTCTTATTAACAGTGTCGTATGCGGATCGATTTGGCCCCCTGGGTCGAATCGCAATAATCGAAGGAACAGTCGATGCAGGCAAATTACGTATTGGCACATGGGTGATGAGTTGCCGGGCTTTTTCACGGCGAATTGAGTATGCCGTTCTCTTGAATCTTATTGAGACTTTCCGCTCCACAATAGTGGTTTTTGAGTCTGTGAAAACTGAACGAAATCTTCCAGCCTGCCAGTTCATCGAGAGGATCGGCGGCACAGCTGAGGTTGAAGATCCCTGTGTTCTTCTTGTAGAGGACATTAAGCGACGGCTTCCCATGCTATACCATAAGATCACCGTCATGGGGCTTGGAGAGACATCGGACGCAACCGCATTTCTCTGCAAAGACATGCGGAATAATCCGCTACAGGAGCGAGTTGTGTCGGTCGTTGACGGAGTGCAAACTAAACTTGAGGAATGCTTTTATTTGGTTTTTCCGGAACTTACGCCAGAGACGGTTTCCGGAGCAAGCGATTGTACAGTAGGCGGGTGGGATTCCATGGCAACAATCACGCTCATTAGCCTGATCGGCGAGAAGTTTAATGTAGTAGTCGATTACGAGTATTTTGAGGGAGCAACCTCGTTCGATGCCATTAAGGTAAGACTACTAGCACTCCTTGAAAATGCCTGACCCTACTTTACATCATATTGGTATCGTGGTCGCGTCGATTGCTAATGAGAGTAGAAGCTGGCAAGCTTCGTTGACCCTCAGCGAGGCGCCGCAAATTTACGAAGATCTACTTCAGACAACGCGTGTAGCTCTCCTGGAACTCCCCCACGGGGGCCTTGGGCAATCTCTCTATTTGGAACTGGTTGAACCTCTTACGGACAATTCGCTGGTTTCAGACTTTCTTGCCCGCGGGGGTGGTTTGCATCATCTCTGTTTTCAGGTGGAGAGTCTCGAAGACCAGATCGACGCCATGAAGAGAGTTGGGGCAATGCTTATCCGTTCGCCAAAACCAGCGGTGGCTTTTCATGGTCGCCGGGTATGCTGGATGCTCACGCGCGAGAAACTGCTTCTGGAATACTTGGAATACTAATGGCGATCTGAAGCAGCCCCGAGTTCTGTATCAGGCGGAATTAGAAAAGACGCAGTCAAGTCTCCGCGGACTTGTTTGACGGACCTCGAACCGACTTCGAAGACTCAATAGAGCCTTTAGACGTGATTCAGAGATATACTTGCGTCATTGAGATACATATACTAAGGAGAAATCCTTGCAGCTCTCGGCAAAAGCTCATGACACCGTCCGCGACCCTGTCTACCGTATTCAGCGCTACGCTTGAAGACCACTTACGTGTAGTCGGGCGGTTGTCTTCGAGTCTCGCGTTGCTTCAATCGGTGGCGGACCGTATGTACAGCTCGATCTGCAACGGACGGAAAGTCCTGTGGTTCGGGAACGGTGGCAGCGCGGCTGTCTCCCAGCATCTCGCCGCCGAATTGGTGGGGAGATTTCGCCGCGACCGCCGCGGAATGGCTTCAATCGCGCTGACCACCGATTCCTCCGTCCTCACCTCTATCGGGAACGATTACGGCTTCGAGCACATTTTTTCTCGCCAGATCGAAGCGCTCGGTGCGCCAGGCGATGTGGCCGTTGGCATTTCCACTTCGGGCAACAGTCCCAATGTCTGTGTCGCTCTCGCCAGAGCGCGCGAGATGGGTGTCTTCACCTTTGCGATGACCGGCGCGGAGGGGGGGAAGGTTCTGAATTTAGCCGACAAATGCCTCCGCGTCGGCTCCTCTGAAACTGCTCGAGTTCAAGAAGCGCACATCCTCACGGGCCACATGCTCTGCGACGCGATCGAAGAGGCCTTGTGCCGCGATAGCGCCGGTGGTCGAGCAAACCCAAGATGATCGCTAGCAGAGACGACAACGCAGTCCGACAGGACCCGCGCAGCGGCATAATAAGACTTCATGAGATTGTCAGGCTACTGGAAAGCGCTTGGGCAGGTAAGCACGTCCTAGTCGTCGGCGACGTCATGCTGGACAAGTACATCCACGGAAGCGTCGAGCGAATTTCCCCCGAGGCGCCAGTCCCGGTTGTCCACGCGACCCAACATAGCCAGCAACCCGGAGGCGCCGCCAACGTCGCGATGAACGTTAAGGGTTTGGGAGCGCGGGTTACACTAGTAGGACTCGCCGGCGATGATGAAGACCACGCCGCTCTGGCCGCCCTGCTGCAATTTAGTGGAGTCGACACTCGCCTAATTGCCGTGCCTGGAACGCCGACTACCTCCAAGCTTCGTATTGTTGGTGGCAGCCAACAGCTGATTCGGCTGGACACCGAGGCCACCAAGCCTTGCCCGGATTATGCCCATGCGGCCCTACTTGAGTGGACGTTAGCGCTTTTGCCGATGGTCGACACGGTCATTCTCTCCGACTACGCCAAAGGCGCGCTTAACCCCGAGACTTGCCAAACGATCATCTCAGCTGCCAGACAAGCAGGGTTGCCCGTGCTGGTAGACCCGAAAGGCCACGACTTCTCCCGCTATCGAGGAGCGACCACCATCAGCCCCAATCTGGAAGAGATCGCGTTCGTCACAGGCGACACGCCAGCCGCCGGAGTTGACAACATTCTTAGGAACGCTGCGCCCCTCGTCTCAGCCCTTGGACTGGATTACCTCACGGTGACGCTCGGAGAAGAAAGGCATCGCGATCCTGACCGGTCAGGGCGAAGTTCACGCTCCCGCGATTGGCCGCCAAATATTCGACGTTTCCGGTGCCGGCGATACGGTGATCGCCACTATGGCCGTGGCAGGAGCCTGCGGGATCGGGATCGAAGACGCAGCGCGCCTCGCCAATGTCGCCGCCGGGATCGTCGTCGGAAAACTCGGCACTGTCCCCATTGCCCGCCACGAACTCGCCGCCGCGCTGGCCGAGTTCTCCGGCATCGAAACCGCAGAAAAGATCCTCGATATGGATCGCTTGATCGTCCGTGCCGCCGCATGGCGAGCCTCCGGTCACACAGTCGTCTTTACCAACGGCTGTTTTGACATCTTGCACGTGGGCCACATCACCTTGCTAGAGGACTGTCGCCGGTTCGGTGACAAGGTCGTTGTCGGGGTTAACAGCGATGCCTCGGTGGCACGGTTGAAAGGTCCAGGGCGCCCGGTGGTCGCCGAACGAGAGCGCGCCCGGATGCTCGCGGCGCTCACAGCCACAGATGCGATTGTCGTCCTTGACGCTCCCACTCCTATCGACCAGATCGCCATTCTTCGCCCAGAGGTCCTCGTTAAAGGCGGCGATTATACCGAGGGAAGCGTTGTGGGCGCTCGAGAAGTGAGAAGCTGGGGGGGCAGGGTCGAGATTGTGCCCACCATCCAAGGGTTCAGCACTACCAATATCGTTCGCAAACTAACCGGCCACGCACAAAGTTGACGAGCGGTATACAGTCTATGAGCCGACATCAGGAAAACCGCGAAACATGATCATCGTCACCGGTGGCGCAGGTTTTATCGGAAGCAATATCATCCATGAACTGAATCAATGTGGCCATGATGATATTCTCGTCGTCGACAACCTCGCTCCTGTACCGAACCAGACCTTGTCGAAGTTCCAGAACCTCGCCGGGGCGCACTTCGCAGACTTCATGGACAAGCGCGAGTTTCGCTCCGCGGTGGCGGCCGGAAAGTTCGCCAGTGCGAGAGTTCTCGCTATCCTGCACAACGGCGCCTGCACCAACACCCTCGAAGACGACGGCCGGTACATGATGGATAACAATTTCACTTTCTCGAAGGAATTGTTGGGCTTCGCCGTCCACCATGCCATTCCATTCATCTATGCCTCAACGGCCGCAGTCTATGGTTTGAGCAAGAAGTTTGCCGAAAGGCCCGAGAATGAGCGCCCGCTCAACGTCTACGGATTTTCCAAGCTGGTTTTCGATAACTACATGCGCCGCCAGTTGAATTCAGTCTCCAGCACAGTGGTCGGGCTCCGCTACTTTAATGTCTACGGACCCCGTGAGGAGCACAAGGGCCGCATGGCTTCAGTGATTCATCACTTTTCACGGCAACTGAGCGAGACTGGCAAGATTTGCATGTTCAAGGGTTCGGGGGGGTTTGGCCCCGGAGAGCAGCGGCGCGACTTCGTCTATGTCCGCGATCTCGCGCGAATCAATCTCCATTTAGCCGGCCTTACTGGCGAAAGCAAACCGGTTCAAGGTGTCTTCAATGCCGGAACCGGCCGCGCACGGAGCTTTAACGACGTGGCCTGCGCATTGATGAACGTCCAATCGCCCGGAGAAATAGAGTACATCCCATTCCCCACCGATCTTGCGAATCGATATCAGCACTTCACCGAAGCGGATATCTCATCGTTGCGCAGCGCCGGATGGAAGGACGATTTCACGAGCCTGGAAGACGGCACGAGGGAAACTTTGGCCATGGTCGGCTCGCTTTCGGACGGGGCATCTCGTCTGCCGTGACTTATGACGGCGTGACCTGCCCCCGAAAAACTCTACCAGTGGAAGCTGGAGTTCTCTCGTAATTGACCCGCCCCGGAAAACTGAGCCGCAGGAGGCTGGAAATTTCGGCCTGCGTGGTTCGATTCGTGCCGGATTTACCGGCAGATTTGCAGTTAATGTGTAAGCGTCCAGAGATCCCCTATGGCGAGGGGAGTAGGTCTGGGGTGAAGATCGCCTCATGGTTCCTTCCGGAGATGCAGGTTCAGGGCGTCGGGTACGCAGGTGGCGGTCGGTAGCGGAGAAGCGCCAGATCGTGCAGTTGACGATGGAGCCAGGTGCAAGTGTTGCCGAGATCGCTCGGGTACATGGTGTGAACGCGAACCAGGTGTTCAAGTGGCGGCGTGCCTTGGAACGCGGCGAACTGATCGAGTCCTATTCTGCGTTGCTGCCGGTAACGGTTTCGACTCCGAGCCAGTCGGAGAGCGCAGTCGTAGAGCAACGGGGTGAGACTGCGGGATCGAGTGCAGGCGCGATCCATATCGAACTCCCCGGACGAGCGATGATCAGCGTTGAGAGTGGCGCGGATGGTTCTCTGGTCCGCGCCGTGCTTGAGAGTTTGTGCCAGTGATCCAACTTTCTACTGGAACGAAGATCTGGATTGCGGCCGGCGTGACGGACATGCGCCGCGGCTTCGATGGACTCAGTGGCCAGGTGCAGACTGTATTGCAGCAACAGCCCTTCTCCGGACACGTGTTTGTCTTTCGCGGGCGCAGAGGCGATATCGTAAAACTCCTGTGGTGGGATGGTGATGGTCTGTGCCTGTTTGCCAAGCGGCTGGAACGCGGCCGCTTCATCTGGCCGAAGGCCGAGAGTGGTACCGTGCAACTGAGTCGCGCGCAGCTTTCGATGCTGCTGGAAGGCATCGACTGGCGGAGAGTCGAGAGAACGTGGGAGCCGCAAGTCGCAGTCTGATGACAACGTTGATTCCCCTGTATTCACGCGGGTTTTGGGGATGATTTCCGATGCGATCGATGGCATACTTCGTCCATGGATCGCGCTCCTCTTCCTGATTTAAACCTGCTGGATCGCGATGCATTGTTGGCTCTCTTCCATGCGCAACAGGAGAAGCTTGAGACTCTCATTGCAGATCGCGATGAGGAGCTTCGCCGCCTGGAAGCCGAGCTCGAAGCCCATCGACAGACACTCTCCGAACAGGCGGACGAGTTGCGCTCGCGCAGCGAGCGGATCGAACATTTGAAGCTGATGGTCGACAAGCTGCGGCACGTGCTCTTCGGCGCCAGGAGCGAGAAGATCGTCGTCAAGCTCGAACAGCTGGAGCTTGAGTTGGAAGAGGAAGAGACCGCTTATGCCGAGCTCGAAGCCGCAGCCGAACGCTTGTCTTCTGCTCAGGAACCGAAGCCGAGGCCGCAACGCAAGCCGCTGCCCGAGCACCTTTCGCGGGAAGTGATCACCCATGCTCCGGACCGTGATTGTTGTCCCGATTGCGGCGGCCATCTGCGCCAGTTCGGAGAGGATATCTCTGAACAGCTCGAGTACATTCCCGACAGCTTCAAGGTCATCCGCCACGTGCGGCCGAAGTTCTCCTGCACCGGTTGCGATCGCGTCGTCGAGGCGCCAGCTCCGTCTCGCCCGATCGAGCGCGGACTTGCGGGCCCAGGCCTGCTTGCCCATGTAGTCGTCTCGAAGTTCAGCGATCATTTGCCGTTGTACAGACAGTCGGAGATCTACGCCCGCCAGGGAGTTGAGATATCGCGCTCCACTTTGGCGGGCTGGGTGGGAGGCGCAAGCGATCTGCTTGGTCCACTGGTGGACTCGATTCAGAAACATGTCCTGGCCGCTCGCAAGCTGCACGCCGACGATACGCCGATGCCCGTTCTTGCTCCCGGCAACGGCAAGACCAAGACTGGCCGTCTCTGGACTTACGTGCGCGATGACAGGCCTGCCGGCGAGCAGACAGCGCCCGCGGTCTGGTTCGCATACTCGGCCGATCGCAAGGGCGAACATCCGCGCCAGCATCTGAAGACGTTCGAGGGTGCCCTGCAGGCAGACGCCTACGCCGGCTTTCATCACCTTTATGGCGAACGCATCTACGAAGCGGCGTGCTGGGCGCATGCGCGACGCAAGTTCCACGAGATCCATGTCGTCCATGCATCTCCAACCACCACAGGCGCGCTGGCCAGGATCGGAGCTCTCTATGCGATCGAGGAGGAGATACGCGGCAAGCCAGCCGATCTTCGGTTGAGTATCCGGCAGACTCGCGCAAAGCCGCTGCTTGAGGAACTGCGAACGTGGATGGAGAAGACACAGCGCAGTCTCTCCTCGAAGAGCGAGACCGCAGGTGCGATTCGCTACGCTCTCTCACGGTGGCGTGCACTCACCCGCTACACCGACGACGGTCGGATCGAGATCGACAACAGCGCCGCCGAACGTGCGCTGCGCGCCGTTGCTCTCGGACGGAAGAACTTTCTGTTCGCGGGATCTGACTGCGGCGGGGAACGTGCTGCCGCCATGTACTCGCTGATCGGCTCAGCCAAGCTCAACGGCCTTGATCCGGAGCTCTACCTCCGCACCGTGCTGGCACGAATCGCCGATCATCCCGTCAACCGCATCCAGGATCTCCTGCCCTGGAACCTGGCCCCCTCACTCCAGATCCCCGCTTCCCAAGCTGCATAAGGCACACTCATCAGGTGTCCGCCAAAAAAACAAGCGGACACCTGATGACACGCTCTATCTCGCCGCATAGATGACCGCTCGACCGCCGAAGAGCACCGTGTCGTAACATCGAACCAAGCCCGGGACCCCACGGACCGGTCCTTCGTTGAGGAGCAGGACCGCCATCGCAACAGGAGCAACAAGATCACACAGGATATCTATCAACTCAAGGTCACTCTGCTTGGCACCAAGCCCCCCATCTGGCGCCGCGTACTGGTTCCCGCAGCTCTGACCCTGGCGAAGTTGCACAGCGTACTGCAAATTTCGATGGGATGGGACGATGAACACATGCATGAGTTCCGGGCCGGTCAGCGGCGCTTCGGCCGCCCGGAACCCCCGGACCCGTTCATGAAGAACTCACGGGTGGAAAGCGAGCGTACCGTGCCTTTATCTGCCGTGCTTCAGAAAGACGGCGCCAAGATGATCTACACATACGATCTCGGGGATAGCTGGGAGCACAGCGTTCTGTTGGAGAAACGGCAAGACCCAGCGCCGAACACCATCTATCCCATTTGCATAGATGGCCGGCTCGCCTGCCCGCCTGAGGACTGCGGCGGCATCCCCGGATACTACGACCTGCTCGATGCCCTCGCCGATCCCAGCCATCCCCGCCACGAAGAGGTCGGCGACTGGATTGGCGAGAAGTTCAATCCAGAAGAATTTTCCAGCGACAAGGTCAATCGCCTCCTCTCACCTGCACGCCGCCGCGGCAAAACCGCCACCAGCTGATCCCGCTATGCAGCTGTGCCGGAACTCACAGCATATCCGTATGCGTCAAGAGGGACTCGGAGGACGCTTACGTTAATGTAACTCAACTTACAGTCTCCAGCAAGAGGCTTGAGGACGGAGTGCTTTTCGGAGAAAACCCAGCCGGGTAGTGTCCAGGGTAGTGTCCAGAGTTTTTCGCACTTTCGATCTTAGTTGGGACTTAGGAAGGTTGTTGGGTTGAGGTTGATTTGCCTTGGCCCCTGGGCCAAGGCAAGCGGTCAGGCGATGGCGACGACTTCGGCCAAGCGATTCATTTGCAGATACCGTTTGGCGCCCCAGCGAGTTCCGGCAACGTGGCGGAGCCTGGCGGCGACCAGCATCAGCGCCGACTTGCCGTCGGGAAACGCGCCCACCACCCGGGTTCGTCGCCGGATCTCGCGCATCAGCCGCTCCAGCGGGTTGTTGGTTCTCAGGCATCGCCAGTGCTCCGGCGGCAGTTCGTAATAGCTCAGCGTCTCCTCGATGCCGTTCTCGACGATCTCGGCGGCCTTGGCCAGCTTCATCGCGCGCAGCTTGTCCACGACCTGGTTGGCCTTTTCCTTCGCGGCCTGGCGGTCTTCCTGCGCGTGGATCGCCTTCAGCATCGCCGCCGCTTCCTTCACCTTGCCTGTGGGCACCGCCGTCCACACGTTGCGATAGAAGTGGACCACGCAACGCTGCCACTTCGCCTCCGGATAGAAATCCGCCAGGTTCTCGATCAGCCCCAGGCATTTGTCGGAGACGAACAGCTGCACGCCTTTCAAGCCGCGCTGCTTCATCTCGCGCAGGAAGTTGGTCCAGCTCGCCTTGTCTTCCTTCGCGCCTTCGCTCACCGCGAGGACCTCGCGATAGCCGGTCTGCGACACGCCGATCGCCACCAGCACGGACACGTTCTTCACCTCGCCGCCCCAGCTCCTCTTCAACCACAGGCCATCGAGGAAAACGTACGGGAACTCGCCCACCAGCGGCTGCTGGCGCCACTCTTCGATCTTGCCGTAGATCTTCTGGTTCAGATCGCTCACCGTCGACGCACTGACTCGCGTACCCCAAAGTGCCTGGGTGATGTCCTCGACGCGGCGCACACTCACCCCGGCCAGATACATCTCGATCAAAGCTTCTTCGACGGAGGACTCGCGCCTGCGATAGCGCTCGATGATCGCCGTCTCGAAGGGAAGGCTGCGCAGCTTCGGCACCTGCAGGCTCACCTCGCCGGCCTTGGTGTGCAGCTGCCGCGTGTAACTCCCCGCCCGTGTGTCCTTGCGGCCCTCGGTGCGCTCGTACTTACGCGCCCCGCACAGATGGTCGGCCTCCGCATCCAGCAACGCGTTCAACGCCTCTTCCACGGTCGATCGGACCACCTCATCCAGATGCGCCTGGATACGCCCATCGTCGATCCGCACCACTCCGCCCAGCGGCGTTCCGCCGCCGACTTCCACTCCACTGCCAGACATGGTTGGCTCCATCACAAGTCTCCCCGGAGGACTCGCTCCTCCTGCTTGTACCAACCTCCACTGCCAAAACTCAAATCAAATGTGCGAAAAATAGCCTACGTTATCCCCAGCCGTAGCCGTGCGGAGGGAAAGTGGGAAACGCGGAGCGTTTTCCAAGGCGGCTTGATCGCCGTCTTTGTGTGCCGTGCATGTTCGAAAGTTTGAGGGTGCAAGTCCCTTATCCAACCTGATGGAGGTGAAGGATTAGCGAAGCGCAAGGGCGTCGTCGCGAGGCGGGGTCTGAAGGAAGCGTGGAGCAAAGGCGTGTGCCGATGGACAAGAACCGGATACGAGGCCATCACTCGCGGGCGAGTTGGCAAAGAGCAGCGAAGCCCATATCCATCAAGGCGAGTGACGGTAAATCCGGCGGTGGTGCGCTGAAGACGGTCGAACTTACCACGGGAGGTCTGCTGTATGTCGTGGAAACACGACTGGAGAAGAAGCGATTCTTCTTGAGAGTGCAGCAGAAGTCAGCAAAAGGCATAGTAGTCCGGGGCCTCGGACGAAGGCCTGAACGATAGGAGAGGCAAGTACGTGGCACAACTCAAAGGTGCAAAGCGGCAGAATAACCAGCTACAGCTGGCCTTCGAGGAAGGGACGACGAGTGAAGCTCGAAGTCAGCCCTCTGAAGGGACCGAAGCATCGGTGGCGAAGTGCAGTGCAGAAAGCCTGGCACCAGATGAGCAGTGGATGGAGAGAATCTGCCAGCGAGAAAACCTATGGCAGGCGCTCAAGCGTGTGAAGAGAAACGGAGGCAGTCCGGGCATCGATGGAATGACGGTCGATGAGCTGCCGGGCTACCTGAAGCAGCACTGGTTGGAAATCCGGGAACAACTGTTGAGCGGGATCTATCAACCGCAACCGGTACGCCGGGTGGAAATCCCGAAGCCGGACGGAGGAGTGCGAAAGCTTGGCGTTCCTACGGTGCTGGATCGAATGATCCAGCAGGCAGTGATGCAGATTCTGCAAATCAGTTGGGATAACACCTTCTCTGAATCGAGCTATGGGTTCCGTCCCGGACGCTCGGCGCATCAAGCAGTGGCCCGTGCCCAGCAACATATCGCTGCGGGGTACCGCTGGGTGGTCGATCTCGATCTGGAAAAGTTCTTTGATCGAGTTAACCACGACCGACTGATGGGTCAGATCGCAAGGCGCGTGCACGATAAGCGCCTTCTGCGGCTGGTTCGGAGCTGGCTCAAGGCGGGTGTGTTGGAGAACGGACTGGTAGGACCGACGGATGAAGGTACACCGCAAGGTGGACCTCTTTCGCCTCTGCTATCGAATCTTGTTCTCGATCAACTCGACCGTGAGCTGGAGCGAAGAGGGCATCGATTTGCTCGGTACGCGGACGATTGCAACATCTATGTCCGCAGCCGCCGAGCAGGCCAACGCCTGATGGGAGGGCTCACTAGACTCCTTGAAGGTAAGCTCAAGCTAAAGGTGAACCGGGAGAAAAGTGCTGTGGCACGACCGTGGGAGCGGAAGTTCCTTGGGTTCAGCTTTACAAACGGGAGGCAGCCAAAGCGCAGGATCGCGCCTAAAGCAAAGTCCCGGTTCGAGGCTCGAGTCCGAATCCTTACTCGCCGAACTCGTGGGATCAGCATCGAGACCATGGTTCGCGAGCTAGGCCGCTACCTTCAGGGTTGGCAAGGCTACTTCGGCTTTTGCCAAACCCCGACCGTGCTGGACCGTTTCAATAAGTGGATCAGGCGTCGTATACGCTCTGCTGCCTGTAAACAATGGCGGACAGGGAAGACACGGTACGCTCGATTGCGGGAGCTCGGTCTAAGTCATGACCTCGCGGCTCGCACGGCAGGGCATCAATGGGGTCCATGGCGGCTTAGCCGCACAGAAGCCCTTTCTTATGCCATGCCCGCCGCTTACTTCGATCGCCTGGGACTTCCTTCCTTGCGCTGCACAACTGGCGCGTAATCCTACCGAACCGCCGTGTACGGACCCGTACGCACGGTGGTGTGACAGGGAAAGCGAGTGATCGCCTACCTATGTCAATTCCTCTGCTGTGTGTGGCGGCAAACTCTACCGGCGTCCGATCGGCCAGTGCCGAATGTGGACGGTGGTGGTTGTAGTCATGGCGCCACAAGGCCAGCTTGCGACGAGCATCAGCCAGGGTGAAGAAGACTTCCACGTTCAGGCACTCATCGCGCAGCTTGCCGTTGAAGCTCTCGATATAGCCGTTTTCGACCGGCTTGCCCGGACGGATGAAGTCCAGGTGCACTCCGTTGTTATAGGCCCACAGATCCATCGCCTTACTTGCGAACTCGGTTCCGTTATCGACGGTGATCGATTGCGGCGCGCCTCGCAGAGCAACGACTGGGTCGAGCGCCGCAGCGACCTTCTCTCCACTCAACGCGGTATCGGCATGCAGGGTCAGGCACTCGCGGGTGAACTGATCGACGACCGTAAGTATCCGGATCCAGCGGCCGTCGGGCAGCCGCTGAGCGACGAAATCCATGCTCCACTTGTGGTTGGGACGCACGGCCTGTCCAAGCGGCACACGCTGCCGCTGGGCCCGTTGCTTGCGCTTTTGAGTCCGTACGATCAGTCCCTCTTCGGTGTAGATCCGGTAGATACGCTTCGCATTTACTTCCCAGCCCTCGCGCTTAAGCAGCACCGTGAGCCGACGATAGCCGTAACGCACCCGGCTGCCGGCCAGTTCGCGCAATCGAACCCGCAGCGCATCCTGGGGATCGCGATGATGCTCGTAACGCAAAGTCGCCCGGTTGACCGGGATCAGCCCCGCCGCGCGGCGCTGGCTCAGTTGATGGGCGTCCTCTGCCCACTCCGCCAGCTCCCGCCGCAAACGAGGCCTTACAACTTTTTTGCGACGATCTCCTGCAGGATGTGCCGGTCCAGCGATAGGTCGGCCACCAGCCGCTTCAGCTTCCCGTTCTCCTCGCGCAACTGCCGAAGCTCGCGCAACTCGCTCAGACCGAGTCCTGAATACTTCTTCTTCCACAGATAAAAACTCTGCTGGCTGATGCCATGCTTGCGGCAGACCTCGACCACCGTGTCCCCTGACTCTACCTCCCGCAACACCCGCAGAATCTCTTCTTCGCTGTGTCCACGCTTCGCCATCTTCTTGGTTCTCCTCTCCGACTTCCAGAGAACCACGAAGGCTTCGATCTCTCAACTTCAGACCGGCTTAGTTTTTGGGTTTTGGGTCAAATGTAGACGGGAGGATTTTGTATGAAGAAGAGCCGGTACACGGAAGAGCAGATCATCGGGATCTTGAAGCAGCATGAGGCAGGGGTGAAGACGGCGGACCTATGCCGGGAGCATGGGATAAGCGCGGCGACGTTCTACGGCTGGAAGTCGAAGTATGGCGGCATGTCTTCTCCAGAGATATCTGCGCATAGGTCAGCGACAACTCCTGAAAGTCATGGATCTGATTCGCAAGTGGATCATGGTAGTGCTGGGTCACGCCGGTCTTGAGCAGATGGAGCAGGACCTGGGCATCCTTCGGATCGTTCTTGTCCCAGGAGTTATGCATGGCTTCGCGGGTTCGCGCCACGGCGAGCGAGGCGATCAACTCCAGATGGAAACCTTCAGCCAGCAGGAAATGTGCCAGTGGCCGGTGGTAGTTCCCGGTGGCTTCGAAGACGACGCGCACCGGGTGCTTGAGGCCATGAAGAAAGTCAGCAAACAGTCGGAACTCGGCTGCGGTGTTGGGCAGGATCAGGCGCTTGCGGCTCTTCCATCCCGGCGCTTCGATCAGGACGTCGTGACGGAGCTTGGCGATATCGATGGCTACCAGGACGGCGGGCGGTTGAGTAGGCTGGACTAGGGACATGGCTGGTTCTCTCCTCAAGTGAAAGTAGGCATACGATCAGCTTAGGAGACCTACGGCCGGCCATGGCCCAGGAAGTCCGATCTCGATCGCTACGCTCCCTCGACCTGACTTCCTGCCTTCCTCAACCTCTTCCTTCCTCGTGCTTCGTGTGGTGCTACGGCCCGGAGTTCACCTCGCGTCGCATGCTGGCATGGTCGGAGGACTGGAAGGTCGGACTGGTGCACATCCAGCCGGGCCGCCCGATGCAGAATGGTCATGTCGAGAGCTTCCACGGACGGCTGCGCGACGAGTGCCTGAACGCCAGCTGGTTCCGTACCTTGAACGATGTGCGCAACACTCTGGCGAACTGGCGGCAGGAGGATAACTGGGAACGCCCGCATAGTTCGCTGGGCTATCAAACGGAGCGTACTGAGCACTTGGTTTACAGATCAGACCGGAGACATGGTTTACACCTTGTCGGAGATCGGTGGTTTCGTCGCTTTGGCTTTACGCACGATGATGCGTTCATGCCTTGGAAAGAGATACGTACCGTGGATCAGCGTCTGCAGTTTTTATCGAGTTATCAGAAGGAAGAGATGTCCGTGACCGATCTCTGTCACGAGTACGGCATCTCCCGCCCAACGGCTTACAAGTGGATCAAGCGTTACGACGAAGTGGGCCGGAAGGCCTGCTGGATCTGACGCGCAAGCCTCATGGTTGCTCCCACCGGCGGCGTTCGGCCAGCCAGCGCTCCAGCTCCCACAGCTCGGACGGCTCCCGAATCTTCGCGGCCCTGTCCTTGGCTTCCCGGACGAGCGCCTCCAGCTCTCGCCCGAGGGCCAGGTCGAAGGCTCTGCGGGCGACCGCCTTCTCCGCCGGAGACCACTTCATCTCCCGCAGTGGGGCGGCGGCGTAGGCGGCAGGGCTGGCCATGCTCCGATCCTCCATGCGGCATTTTATCCCGGCCAGCATCGTCCCTCCAGCCCCAAGACTCCGAGCCTGATCCAGCGTCATGAAGAGCGCCATGCTTCGCATGGGGATTACCTGGACACACCACCCCGGAACGGGAGCTGTGGAGCAACCTTCGGTTACCGAAGAGGAACTTGTTGAAAACAAGCGGCTAAGAGAAAAGCTGGGCGGAACGCGGTATCCTAGAGGCGAGCGAAAGTTGCTGTAGGGGAACCTCATGAGTTCAAACCCCTTAGCCCGCCTCCGCCCCCCTGTTGTCCTTCCGAGCGACGCACAGGCATCGTGCGGCCTCTTCCCGAAAATCCAAAATCCAGTTGGGGCGGTGTTCAATGAAGCCGCCGCTGCGAACAAAATCAGTTGGCACCAAGGTCAGCAAGGCGGAGTTCGCCTTGCTGGAGGAACGTGCGCGTGGGGCCGGGTTGCGTCTGGCGGAGTGGGTTCGGGAGGCGCTGCTGGCCGCGCCGGTGGAGCTTCTGTGAGGAATAAACTCGTTTGCCAGTCTGGAAGACTGACCAAGCAAGATTTCGTTTCCGATCTCGGGGCTAGTTGGCGTATGCCACTCCAGAGCGAGGGAACTAACGGGGGAACAATAACAAGGCTGCTTGTGTATCGTCCTGATTCTTAATGGTGGCTAGGTATCATCTGCGCCGCTATCTGTCGTTAAGAATCAGCTATTTACACTTCTCATAACCCAAAGGTCGTAGGTTCAAATCCTACCCCCGCAACCAATCAAATCAATCAGTTACGAGAAACGAAAAACCCAATTAAGTCCCCATTATCCCCCAATCGGAAATGGCCACTGATTCAGCCCTTCTACTGAAGGGCTGTTGTGCTTAACGCCTCCCTTCTCGACTCCATCGTTTCGCCGAATGCCAGCCCAACGACCTGGCTGTTGGCTTTGCGTTTGGAGTCGTTCATCGCCCGTCCATAGATGTTCATCGTCGTCTGGATGGAGGCGTGTCGCATCAGCTCCTGTTGCACCTTCATGGGAGCACCGGTCTCGTCCAGCCACGAACGGTAGGTATGGCGGAAGGTATGCCACCCGATGCCGTCCGGCAGACCGATGAGTTCGGCGACCCGGTGAAGCTGATGCTTCTTGAGGCTTTCCTGGTGGAAGGGCTTTCCGGTCTGCGGATTGGCGAAGACCCAATCTGCATCGCTGGAATATGCGCTGAAGGTCCGCCATTCCAGCAGCAGTCCTTCAAGACGCGGATCGAGCGGAACGTAGTCCTTTGAATATTCCGTCTTCACCGCGTCTACCCTTCCGCTAACAACGCTGCGCTGAACCATGAAGGTGTGCGCTTCAAAATCGAAGTCGCCCCACTGCAGGCCAAGGATTTCGCTAATGCGAAGTCCCGTGCATTGCGCCACCATGACCATCGTTCGGTACGGCTCCGCGAGATGCTTGAGCATCTCGAAGAACTGAGCCACTTCGAGGATCTGGGGCCGCTTCAGCCGCTTGCTTGCATTCTTGACGCGCACCAAAGCAACGGGGTTTTTGCCGATCTCGATCACTCCCCATCGTTCAGCGCACTTCATGACCAGGTGCATCAAGCTTCGGATGTGGACCTTTGACTTCGGAGCAAGCGGCAGATCGCGCAGCCACTGCTCCATCGCCATCGGTTTCATCCTGTTGATCGGTTGATCGCTCCAACGCGGTCTGATGTGTTTCCGAATGTTCGAGAGATGCGACCTCTGTGTCGAGTGTCGCTCTGGCAACTCATGCTCGATATACCTATCGAGCAGAGCCCCGAACGTCGGAGCTTCCATCTCAGCGCGTGGAGCTTCGTCGTTGAGCCGCATGAGAAGAGCTTGCGTTGCCTTCCGTGCGTCGGCTTCGGTCCGGTATAGCGCTTGATCCCCAAGGATGACGCTCTGCCTGATCCGTTTGCCAACCGGGCTGGTCTCGTAATAACGAAACTCCCACACGTCGGTACTCCGCTCGCGCTTCCGTAGCCGCAGACTGCCATATTGAAATCGTGTCCGAACAAACATGGATATTCCTCCTGTTAGTTGCGGACACAAGTGGTACTTAAAGCGTACCGCTCGGCAGTGTCGGAGTCGAGTGTGGAAGAGAAGCTATCGCGGCGGCCTTCGAGGTCGGAGGCGTGAAACCGCCACAGCTTACCAACGCGATAACCGGTGACACGACCACATCGCGCGAGGCGCTGAAGGGTCTTGGGGTGAATGCGAAGGATAGCGGCGGCTTGATCGCTATCCAGGAACGGTTCAGAAACAAGCTTGAATTCGGACATGGCTCGTACGCCTCCTGAACACACAATGGAACGTGCGTTTGGATTTGTCTATGGGCTGGCAAGGCGGCGAGGGCAGAGGTCTTTGGCGCTCTGGAGTCGTTACAGTCGCTACAATGTCTTCTAAGGAATTCATGGGAACTCTACGGACACGATTCGCCTGTGGAAAACCAGCAAAAAATAGTTGGTGGCGTGTCTTGCATGATGGTCGAGAGCTGCGATCTTAGCGTGCTTAGCCATGTCACGTAAACTTAGTTCTCAATGCTCCTAACAGTCTCCACCACGCATCAGCCAGCAACGGATCTCGGCTATCTGCTCCACAAGAACCCGGCACGCCTCCAGACGGAAGAGCTTTCGTTTGGAAAGGCCTATGTGTTCTATCCCGATGCTTCCGTTAACCTCTGCACCGCAGCTCTGCTGGTCGAGATCGACCCGGTAGCGCTCGTGCGCGGTCGAGGGCCAGCCGGTGAAGGCGGACAATTGGAGCAGTACGTGAATGACCGTCCGTATGCTGCGAATTCTTTTCTCAGCGTCGCGATGGGCCGGATATTCAGCACGGCAATGAGCGGTCGGAGCAAGGATCGTCCTGAGCTTGCGGAGACAGCAATACCGTTGACTGCCCATCTGCCAGTCATCGCGGCTCGCGGCGGTGAAGATTTGGTCAAGCGTCTCTTCGAGCCGCTGGGCTACTCCGTAGAAATGCAGGGCTCACAGCTTGACGAGAAGTTCCCTGAATGGGGTGCGTCCCCCTATGTCGCATTGACCATCGCAGGTACTGTTCGGTTGCAAGACTTGCTCACGCACCTCTATGTGCTGATTCCTGTCCTCGACAATGAGAAGCACTACTGGGTAGCCAACGACGAGATCGAGAAGCTGCTGAAGCGTGGTGAGGGATGGCTTGGCACCCATCCCGAAAAAGACCTCATCGTCTCGCGCTACCTAAAGCGCCAGCGGAGCCTTGCGCGAGAAGCGTTGAGCCGTTTGATGGCGGAGGACACCGCAAGCGATGAGGCAGACGACGCGCCTTCTGTGGAGTCGCCTGTGACAGCGCGCACACCGTCCCTGCATGACCAACGCCTACAGGCGGTTTTGTCAGTCATTCGGGATACAGGTGCAAAGCGCGTTGTCGATCTCGGTTGTGGCGAGGGCAAATTGCTCAAGCTGCTTCTATCCGAGAAGCAGTTTGAGACTATCCTCGGCATGGATGTGTCTTGGCGAACGCTCGAGACCGCGAAAGAGCGCTTGCGACTGGATGAACTGCCGGAACGGCAACGCAGCCGAATCGAACTCATCCAAGGTTCGCTCACCTGTCATCGTCAACTGAAAATTCCCCACTTAGGGACGCTTGAAAATTCCCCAGCCTGAGGCGAGTTAAGGTGTGGCGGAAGGATGCGGCGGAGGGCAGAGCCCGGAGCCGCATGCTTCCGCGCGGACTGTGGCGATCTAGCCTCCGTCCTTTGCAGGCAGTTTTGCGGTGATGACGCCGGCCTTTTTCTTGTCTTTGAGCCGATAGCTCTCGCCCTTGATGTTGATGGTGGTGGAGTGATGGAGCAGCCGGTCCAGGATGGCCGAGGCGATGACGTTGTCGGCGAAGATGGAGCCCCAATCGCCGTAGCTCTTGTTCGAGGTCAGGATGATCGAGCCTTTTTCGTATCGCTCGCTGACCAGCTGGAAGAGGCAGGTGGCAGCGAAGGAGTCCAGCGACAGATAGCCGATCTCATCGAGGATCAACAGCTTGGGCTTGACCAGCAGGGCCATCCTCTCCTTCAGCTTGTTCTCGTCGCGGGCGCGCTGGAACTGCTGAACCAGATCCTGCATGGTGAGGAAATAGACGGAGAAGCCGGCCACGATGGCTTCGGTGCCGAGCGCGATGCCGAGATGGGTCTTCCCCACCCCCGGCGGTCCGAGCAGCAGCACGTTCTCCTTGCGTTCGAGGAAAGCCAGGCCAGCCAGTTCCCGCAACTTGCGTTCGTCCACCGACGGCTGGAAGGCGAAGTCGAACTGATCCAGTCCTTTCTTATAGGGAAAGTGGGCCCACTGGGTTTTCAGCCGCACGTTCCGGGTATGCTTGGCCTGACTCTCCGCCTCCAGCGCCTGCTCGAGGAACTCAAGGTAGGGGAGGTCCTTCACGGATGCCTCTTCGGCAAGTGCTTCGTAGCAGTAGGGCAGATGAGTCAGGCGCAGACCCTGCATGTGGTTGAGCAGGCGTTCAGACTGAAGCGACATGGGCCACCTCCTCACAGATCGACTGGTAGATCGACAGCGGCCGGAACTCCACCTCTGGTGCCACATAGTGGAGGCCAACTCCCGGACCGGGTGTCAGCTCTACGATCCGACGATCTGCGCGGAAGCGCGGCAGACGCAATCTTCGCGGCAGGCTGGCATAGTGGGACCGCTCCACGACCATCTCTCCGCGCCGCGTGGACAGACGATGTTCAGCGATTAGTTCCTGCTGAGAAAAGATACGGATCGTGCCCGAGTCGAGCGGCTCGCGAACAACGACGTTCTTGCCGGCGTGGACATGCGGCACCGAGTAACGGTTGCCGCGATAGGCCACCAGGCAGTCCTTCGCGACCTGGCGATGGCTCACATAGCTGGTGTCATAGGCAGGCTGGCCGTTTAACGGCATCAGCCCTTCGTGAGGGAAGCGCTGCAGAGGAACCTCGCGGGTGGTGGCATGGACCCTCCGGTTGGCTTCTTCGCACCAGACCAGCGCCAGCCGGTTCAGCTCCTCGAGCGAATCGAAGCTTAGGCCTGGCCAGAAGCTGCCCTTGATGTAGCGGATCGTGGACTCGATCTTGCCCTTGGTCTGTGGCCTATATGGATGGCAGACCCGCGGTAGGAAACCGTAGTAGCTGGCGAAGTCCAGCATCTTCGGATGAAAGCGCGGCTGACCATCAATCCGGTCCAGGATCACCGTCTTCATGTTGTCGGTCAGCACCGTCGCCGGGATACCGCCGAAGAACGTCATCGCGTGCATCATGCAGTTCAACAACGTCTCCGCATCCTGCCGCTGGGTGAACTCCACGTACTGCATCCGCGACCAGCACAGGGTCAGTGCAAATCCGTACAGCCGCTTGCCGTCCCAGTTGCCGAAGTGGCCCCAGTCCATCTGCGCCTGCTCGCCGGGTGCGGTCTCAAAGCGGACGAACGCCCGCTCCTGGCCTTCGCTTCGCCACGGCCGCACTACGGTCTTCACCTGTGTAAGACAACCGTCATACCCGCGCTTGCGGATCTCCACAAACAAGCGCGTCGCGTTGTGTACGCCCAACTCCCAGCGTTCCCGAAGATAGGAGCGAAAAGGATCCACCTTCCAACTCTTAGGCACGCGCTCGTACTCTCGTGGCGCCTGACGCAGGTACTTCCGAACCGTCTTGCGGTCCAGGGCCAATCGCCGTGCTATCTCGCTGACGCTGACCCCGTCGTGATGAAGCTGCTGTATCTCCATGAAACCCTCCAGTCGCACCATCCCGACCCTCCTCGGTCAGAATGATCGGTTTGTCCTCAACTGGGGATTTTTCAAACGCCGAATCTGGGGAATTTTAGATTACCGATAACATCTCACCTACCGCGACCAGCGACTGAACGGGTTTGAAGCAGCCGCCATTGTGGAAGTCATCGAGCATCTCGATGCGCCTCGTCTTGCTACCTTCGAGCGCATCGTGTTCGAGTTTGCACGACCGACGCATGTCGTCTTGACCACGCCGAACGCGGATTACAACACAGTCTTTGAGACGCTCCCCGCAGGCGAGTTCCGCCACGGCGATCACCGCTTTGAGTGGAAGCGCTCTGAATTTGAAGGCTGGGCCAGCGGAGTCGCAGAGCGGTTTGGATATGGAGTTCGATTTGAGCCCGTAGGTCCAGTCGATGCAGAACGAGGGGCGCCAACGCAGATGGCAGTCTTTACACAGAAGGAGGTGGCAGCATGAAGATCAGCATTCCCGAACTGTCGCTCGTCCTCCTCGTTGGCCCTTCAGGTTCCGGCAAGTCATCGTTTGGCCGAAAGCACTTCCTGTCGACGGAGGTCGTCTCCTCTGACTTCTGCCGTGCGCTCGTATCCGATAACGAAAACGACCAGTCTGCGACCGGCGATGCCTTTGACCTGCTGCATGAGATTGTGCGTAAGCGGCTTGCTCGTGGTCGTCTGACGGTAGTCGACGCAACCAATGTCCAGCCAGAGGCACGGAAGTCTCTGATCGCACTGGCGAAGGAGTTTCATCTCTTCGCAGAGGCGATTGTCTTCGACCTCTCGGAGCGCGTATGTCAGGATCGCAACGTGCTTCGTCCCGACCGGCAGTTCGGGCCGCATGTCATTCGCAACCAGTCGCAGCAGCTCCGCCGTTCCCTGCGCGGGTTGGAGCGAGAAGGCATTCGCCACGTCTTCAAACTCTCAAGCCCTGAGGAAGTGGACGCCGTAACGATTGAGCGCCACCCCCTTTGGAATAACAAGAAGACCGAGCACGGCCCCTTCGACATCATCGGTGATGTTCATGGGTGCTTTGATGAGCTTGTCGAACTGATGGCGCAGCTCGGCTACACCGTGAATCAAACCGATCATGTGTATTCGGTGTCATCCTCGGGCGACCGCAAGCTCGTCTTCGTAGGCGACCTTGTAGATCGTGGTCCAGGAACAGTTCAAGTTCTTCGTCTCGTATCCAGCATGGTGCAGTCCGGCCAAGCGTTCTGCGTTCCGGGCAATCACGACATCAAGCTCGTACGCGCGTTACGAGGTAAGGACGTGAAGCGCACACACGGGCTTGCAGAGACGATGGAACAACTCGGCAGTGAGTCGAATGATTTCCGCGTCGAAGTTGCCAAATTTCTCGATGGCCTCGTTAGCCACTACGTTTTCGACGACGGAAAGCTCGTTGTTGCCCACGCTGGCCTCAAGGAGTCCATGCACGGTCGTGGGTCAGGAGCAGTGCGGGAATTCGCCCTCTTTGGTGAGACAACCGGAGAGACGGACGAGTTTGGCCTGCCCGTTCGTTACAACTGGGCAGCGGACTATCGCGGCAAGGCTCTAGTGGTCTATGGACACACGCCCGTCCCCGAGCCGCTCTTCCTCAACAACACGGTCAACATTGATACAGGCTGTGTCTTCGGTGGCCATCTCACAGCGCTGCGCTATCCCGAGCGCGAGATCGTCTCAGTCAAAGCGCATCAGACATACTACGAACCTGCCCGTCCCTTCCTGCCTGAAGCGACCGAGACTCAGCGGCTTTTGCAGCACGCACAGGACGATGTGCTGGACCTTGCCGATGTGGTCGGCAAGCGCCTCATCGACACACGGTTGAAGCCGAAGATCACGATACGAGAAGAGAACGCCATCGCTGCACTTGAGGTCATGAGCCGGTTCGCAAGCGACCCGAAGTGGCTCATCTATCTTCCGCCGACGATGTCGCCGACGGAGACGAGCAAGCACGAGAACCTGCTCGAACATCCCGACGAGGCATTCGCCTTCTACCGCAAGGAAGGCATCGCAACCGTCGTTTGCGAACAGAAACACATGGGCTCCCGAGCTGTCGTTGTTCTTTGCAAAGACGAGACTGTCTCGCAAAAGCGCTTCGGTGTTGTGCAAGCGTCACTTGGAACGGTCTACACCCGCACCGGTCGTCGGTTTTTCGCCGATGAGGCTTTGGAACGTGAGTTCCTCGACCGCCTGCAATCAGCAGTCGAGCAGTCTGGGCTATGGGATGAACTCGCAACCAATTGGCTCTGCCTTGATTGCGAGCTAATGCCGTGGTCAGCGAAAGCGCAAGAGTTGCTGCAGAAGCAGTATGCTCCCGTCGGTAACGCAGGCGTTCATGCGTTGCGTGCTGAGAGTGACCTCATCAATCGCGCTATGCAGCGCGTCTCTGATTTGGGAGCCCTCTCTGGGCAGATCACTGCACGCCTAGATGCTGTTGAGCACTACATCCAAGCCTATCGTCAGTATTGCTGGCCGGTCGGCTCACTAGGCGATCTCAAACTTGCACCGTTCCATATTTTGGCGAGTGAAGGCGCAGTTCATACAGACAAGCCGCACACTTGGCACATGGAGACGATTGCCAGGCTCTGCGCTGCGGATTCGGAGATATTGTTCGCTACTCCATTCAAGGTTGTTGATCTTCAAGATGAGGCGAAGACTTCGGATGCAGTTGCCTGGTGGACGGAGATGACAGCTCAAGGCCGAGAAGGCATGGTTGTGAAACCTCTCAACTTCATCGCAGAAGGCAAACGTGGCATCACCCAACCGGCCATGAAGTGCAGGGGTGCTGAATACCTTCGCATCATCTATGGCCCGGAGTATCTCCTCCCCGAGAACCTCGAACGGCTGCGGTCGCGGAACGTCGGAGCGAAGCGCTCCCTCGCCAGCCGGGAATTTGCACTTGGCATCGAGGCGCTTGAGCGATTCGTTCGCAAGGAACCACTACGCCTTACGCATGATTGCGTCTTTGGAGTTCTCGCGTTAGAGAGCGAGCCAATCGATCCGCGACTTTAGGCCGTTTCCCTACAAGCTCGACCTCGCCCAAGATCGGCCACAACATCGGCCAATGTTAGCGAACAGAGTGGCGTATTATCAATGGATACAGGGTATTTCTCCTGGATAACTTCGGCCATTCATCCCATGTCAGACATTGAGACTACAAGTCGAATCGAACCGGTTCTCATTGACGAGCCCTCATCCGCCATTGCGGACGTTGTTGCAGATCTGACAGCCGCCGTATCCATGCTCGGTAAATTTCTGCATCCCCTCACAGCCGCGAATCTGGCCGATGCTGTACGCATCATGAACACCTACTACAGCAATCTGATCGAAGGGCACAATACACGGCCACGCGACATAGAACGCGCTCTATCGGGCGAACTGGATCAGAATGAAGAACGCCGCAACCTGCAAATCGAAGCGGCGGCGCATGTCCGAGTGCAGACAGAAATCGACCGAATGTCTCTCCAGGGTACCTTGCCTCCCGCGACATCCGCTGGATTTGTTCAGTGGATTCACAACGAATTTTATCGGGACGCTTCCCCGGCGATGCTCACCCTTAAGAACGAATCACGGGAAATCGTGATGGTTCCAGGCCAATGGCGTTCGAGGCCAGAACACGACAATGCGGTGGGTCGGCATTTGCCGCCTTCCAGCGAACGCGTGGCCGCCTTCATGCGGTATTTTGAGCAGCGGTACGTCCTATCTCAGCTTGGAACAGCGGGCCGCATCACGGCCATCCCAGCCGCGCATCACCGTCTGAATTACATTCATCCATTTCCTGATGGGAATGGGCGTGTGAGCCGTTTGATGAGTCACGCAATGGCACACCAGATAGGCATCGGAGCGCACGGGCTTTGGTCAATCTCGCGCGGCCTTGCACGAGGACTTGAGAGTCGAGGCGAATACAAGAGCATGATGGACTTGGCGGACATGCCACGACAGGGGGACTTGGACGGACGAGGAAATCTTTCGCTGAAGGCCCTGAAAGACTTTGTGCTTTGGTTTCTTCGAGTGTGCCTGGATCAAGTTCAGTTCATGTCCGGGCTGTTCGACCTGAATGAGTTGAGGCAGAGACTTCGGACCCTCGTTCAAAGAAGTAACACTCTAAAGCCGGAAGCTGCCGCTCTCTTGGAAGAGGCGCTTATGCGCGGTGAATTTGAACGAGGAGAGGTTGCGCGCATCACAGGCCTTCCAGAACGTACCGCGCGGCGCATTCTCGCTGACGTGACAGAGCTTGGATTGCTGGCATCTTCCACGCCAAAGGGTTCCGTCTCACTTCGCTTCCCAGAGAGCGCACTGGAAGAACTATTCCCAAGACTGTACCCGCAAGTTTGACCGACAGAGCTCAGAACCAACCAGAGATCAAATGCTAGTCGTAGCGACACCGTCATACAGCCCATTCAAAGGCACGACTCGTACGGCGACATCCGCCCACAAGTCGCGAGCTTGGAATCTCCATAGCTTGCCAACACGGTAGGCGGTGATGCGCCCCGAACGTGCCAGCCGCTGCAATGTCTTTGGGTGGACACCAAGCATCGCCGCTGCTTCGTCGGTATTCATGAATGCTTCGCTGGATATAAAAGGACTTGGCATGGCCTATTACTCCCTATATCCACAATGCCGCGAACTACGGGGCTTGTCCAGAGGGCTGCGACGAGCAACGGATTACTCAGAGCTGCACACGAGCGCAATGCGTTGCTCAGCATTGCTAGGCATTACACAAAATATTTCTTCGCGAGAGACGTTACAAACCCAATCCCATCTCAAACCCGATCTCTGGGGTCTTGATGGGAAGCTTGATCTCCGGCTTGGGGCCCTGGGCGATGTCCTGATTGGGCGAAACCTTTTGTTTGGCTATGTCGTTCGCTAGTTCAATCGCAGAAGGACGCGCCATCGAAACACCCAGCGATTCGCCTAAGCGCTCTACGTCCGACGTGACGATAGAAATGCCCTCGCGTCCACGCGACGCGGCGACGTAAAAAAGCTCCTGCTTCATCACGTCCGCAGAGACGATGACATGATCGACGGTCTTGCCCTGGCTCCGGTGCGCCGTGACAGCATAGCCATGCGTGAACTCACGATAATTTGCCGGTACGCTTCGACCGTCATCCAGATTGATGATCCCTCGCTCGACACTCCGCACGGTCGTTAGCTCACCGTTCGTTGCTCGGAATCCAGGCTCTTTACGTTTGCCCATCATTAGGAGTTTGTCCCCAGAAGCAACCTCAATCTCCGTGCGCTCATGCACGGAAAATGATCTTGCTTGCGTCAGACTGACAGACTTCTCTTCACCACGCCCGTTCATCGTTTGGATGCTGGAGCCGGATACCTTAGTCACCGCCAGCGCCTCATACTTCTCAATTCCATGTGAGGCACGATGGAACACCAGCACCTGATCGCGCTGATAGTTCGAGATGTCCTTCTTCTGCGCTTCCGTCCACTGCAACGGAATATGCCGGTGTAGCGTCTCCCCGTCGCCCAGGACTGCTCTCTGCTTCAGATCTTCACGGATATTCCACCATGAGCTTGTACTGGAAAAGAAAGTCCGCGAGCGCTGCACGGAATTGACCGAGCGCGCTGGTGGCGGTCGTTGACTGCTTCTCAAGCAACCCGTGGGTTAGCGCGTCGTAGACGCACTCCAGTTGCATTGTTTGAGGAGGTGTTTTCTTTAGCGCGCGGCCTTTCCTCTTCTCGTCTTTGATCCCGTAAGCGTCTGCGTCGCGTTCCCTGCAAGAGTGCTCGGGGCCGTGCAGCGTTATTATCCTTTGACCATTACTGTCGAAGCGGGTCTCCATCTCATCGACAATCCCGATCGCCTGAGATGGATATCTCAGAGACGCGAAGGTCACCAGCATATCGACCAAGTTTGGCGTCAAGGGATAGTAAATCGAGGCAAAGCCAAGACCGTATCCGGTCTCGGAACCGGGCGGCGGCGGTGTGCCTGGCGGAGGGGGTGCACCAGTGGTCCAGGGCTTTACCTCCCACTGTTCGTTAGAACGGGCAATACGAGTGGTGTAAGTCAGGTAGTCGAGCATCATCGGGTCAAGATTCTCCGGATCGCCGATCTGCTGGGAAAGATAATTCCATCCGTATTCAATCGATCTGTCGATCGCCGCGTTGTAACTTCCCGCCAGACCCTCAAGCTTGGGGATTGCAGATCCGAGGGTGTGTTCATCGGTCGTTGACAGCTGCAGGCTCCAGGCGTCGACCGACACCTGTGGCCGTGGCTGATCCAGCCGGGTGATCGTTCTCTGGGCCGACTTGAGCGCCTTATGGCGCGCGTCGTCGTCCAGGTCGGCCGGGTCGGAGAGGACCATCGTGTCCGGCTGAATGGCCTGCGCTTGTATGTTGGGAAATGCATTATTAATCAAGGTAGCCACGGCCGCCGGGTCGTGGAAGTAATAAAGCCGCTGTACGATCGAATCAACCTTCGGCGCTGTTGGCACGGTTGGCGTGGCCAATTGCGTTGCGAGCCGTTTCACCCGCATCTCCAATGACCCGTCGAGTGTGGCAGCCGACACCAGCAACCTGGTGTCGTCGACCGCCGTAATACTGGTGATGCCGGGGATGGAGCCGATCAGCGCGTGGGCCACATCGCAGGCCCTTCCCGTTCCGGCTGGCAGCACGAAGGCGAAGACGTTCGGGTCGGGCTGCGCCGCCTTACCTATGAATTCCCGTAGCTGGGTAAATATCTTTGTAGCATCCGCACCTTTCGAGATATTCAGTGTCACGACGATGTCTGAGGGATCTACCGGAATCGCACTGACGACGTTCTTGGAGATGGTTGATAGCTTCGACGCAATTTGCGTGGCGTTGGTCGTCCCGCGCGGGAGAGGCAGCGCCTGGGTCGTTATGGAAGTGACGGTCGGCGTCCCTCCTGAACCTGGCTGTCTATTCGAGTTGGCCGCAGCTACCGTATTCACCGTCACTTGAACTCCAGAAGTCTGCGCCGAACCGTTCGTCGCCGGGGTACCCGCGCTGCCGGCTTTATCCGCGGACTTGCCGGGCGCTCCCGGTGCAGCGGGTCCGGCCGTGGATGCACTGGCATCAGGGACCGTACAAGTCGTTGGCGCGGCGGAGTCGGCCGGGCTATCGTTCTTTGATGTGCCGGTGGCATTTCCACCAGTATTCCCAGTGCCCTTTGTGGCGGCGGACGACTGTCCGTACATGGTCGAAACCACGTTTACCGAAACTGCTAACGTGAGAAGTAAGAGAAGCTGCGTTCGATTGCGCATCGAGGTCTCATCCTCCTGCTTTGTTTTCCTCTGCGATGTAAGCGGGTCACGGAACTCTTCCAATTCGTCATCCGGCCTTCAAAGATATAAGCGAGGGTCTGCGGAAAAAAGGGACATACTCCAATTTGCGGATGCAGACTATCTCACTTTGTACAAACGCCCACGCTAATAGGTAATTACCTTGGAATTATGCCTCGGTTCGCTCGTGCGGGAAGGCAAGTGATGGGTAGCGCAGGCGGTGTCAATCATTCGGAGCTTTTGTTTTGATTCTTGTGGTTACTTTTGCCCTGAATTAGGAACAGGATTAGAGGGGCGAATGAAATTGGAGGACGAAGAGAGAACGCGCCCAAGCTTGAGCTATGCTCAAGCAAATATCGGTCTTGTGCTCGCATCTCGCACCGGTTGCGCCTGCACCGATAAGAAACCGCTGATCAGACGAGCGGAGCACGAGGCTCTCTGCGAATGATCCCCGTGAAGATCGCAACAATCCGACTTGCCAATTTCATCGCATGAGGGATAGGCTCCTATCGCTCATACTGGCTGAATATCGTGAGTGATACAAGTTGGCCTTATCGCTCGCGAAAATCCCTAAATTGACGCGTCTAATCCTTCTCGTGGTGCTGCTCCTTTGCCTTGATCGCCGGATTGTTTCCGTTAGCTTGAGGAGGATTCGTCTGACCAGGTATAGCCGCCGGGGTCGGAAGGGTGACCGCATCAAGAGCCTCGTCTCTATGGCCTTGAATGCCCATGCCTAAGAACATGTCTATCAACAAAGATGCACCGCTGATGATTGGAATCCAGACATGCAGTAGATCGTGCTTGAGATCGCCGAGGAGCTTGTCGATGGCCTTTGCACGGATCTCAAGAGAATGCGTCAGCCGATTATTCGCGGTCTCGATTTGAGCGACGAGGCCACCTGAGTCTGATCAGGTTCCGCAGTGCGGCAGAAAGCTCTTTCTGGGCGCTGGTCATGGCCGAACCGGTTGCTTGCAGACCCTCCACAGTATCGAAAATTCCGGACTGCAGAAACTGCTGTCGCAAGCTTTCGCCAAGCAGCTGTGCAATACGTTTGGGATCGAGACCGCTTTCGACTTCTTTGGGCAGCTTGGAAACACGTATTTCCAGCTCGCACAAATATGCGAGGGATTGCTGCCGTGTTTCATCCGAGATCTGCTGATGAACTTTGAGCAGATCCTGAAACCGTCCCGTTCATCCGCAATATCTTTCGGTGTGTGGCGAGTGCGAAGGGTCAGGACTCGCATTGCTTCAAGAATGCGTAGCATTTCATCGCCAGGGCTACCTTCGCTGGCCGACTGGCCTTATCGCGCTTCCCCAGGTCGTCATAAGGGAAGGCGTGGAAGCGTTCCGTCTCTTTTCGTTTGTGCGGTTCTCGGGGTTGTAGCAGGCGACGAAGTCGTCCAGCTTTTCTCGGCGTAGTGGGTTCGTCTTTAGCGTGAATTGTTCGTTTGTGCGGAAGTCGTAAATCCAGACCTTCTTCGTTTACGGTTGTTCATTGGCAATCTTGCGGTCGAAAAAAATGCGTTTGCCTTAACTCCTCGTGCGCAGAAGATTCCCGTCGGTAGCCAACTCTTCCAGCGTGCTCAAGGCAGTCGTCCCATCTAGTAGCTCAATTCCACACTTTTGAAGCATGAGTGCTACTTCCCTCTCGGTCGATTTCATTTTCCACGCTGATTGAAGCAGGTCCTCGGTCTGCATCGGATACCAGTTTCTGCGTAGTGGATCGCCAAAACCAGCCAGGTTGTATGGCTCAATTGCAGCGTGGATAGCACGAATTAATTCGGCGGAGTCCTGCCCAGAGCGGGTTGTTCGCGCGCGTTCGGTGAAGGCGCCCAACTCCGCACCGAAGAGAGGATGGTCGCGCATGAGAAAACTGCTCGCGAGATGCGGTTTGTCGAGGCGGCGAGCGGTCTCGGCATAGCTCACGGCTGCGAAGTATAGAAGCAACAGTGCAGAGAAAACCGGAAAATCGTGCATGTTTGCGTACAGAGCGCCGATCAATTGAGACGCTGCCAGTAAATCGTCTTCGGATTCCACAGCGTAATGGCGGAGCCGGTCCGGTCGCGAGTCTGAATTCCAATCCTTTTCGAGGATGTTAGCTAGTCGCGAAACTCCTAACAGGGTCAGGGGAAAGCCGGTTGAAAGCAATGGGTCGACGAATCCTCCGGCGGACGGAAGCATTGCCCAATTGCGCCCGCTATGCGTCTTGCTGCGGAACGAGAGCTGCGGTATGTGCGTGAAGGTCCGGCTGGGTATCGCGTTCTTGAATTGTTCCCTGAGGGCGGGAGTCCGTCGCAATAGCCGGCGCCATGCTTCCATTCCTTCCGGGAGACTTAGTTCTGTAGCGAGGCTGTCAGTCGCGGCGACGCCCGCACTCGTGATTCCATTGTTGAAGCGTAGAACCCATATCCAACCGCCGTCGAAGATGTGATGGACGGCGGCGTCGTCAATTGGATATGGTGGCTGCTCTTCGGTCGCGCCGAAAGGCAGTTGGTCGAGTCGTTCGACTCCTGTGAAATGACAGTAAAGCGCCTGCGTGGCGGGAAACCCTGGTAACGCTGCTTCTTCTAGTCCGAGTGCGTTATGGAGGAAGCCTCGCGGGCCGGAGGCATCGATCAGGAACTTCACTGAGAATCTCAGATTGTTCCCGTTGCGCGTCGCCTGGAGCGTGAAGCCGTGCTCGTCCTCAATGGGACTAATCAGTTGGGTTTCATCGAGGTAATCGACGCCGATCTCCTGCGCCTGGCGAACGAGGAGATGATCGAAATCGGCCCGGTACCAATGCGTGTCGGCGATCTGATTGTTGGGGCTTGCGGCGACCAGAAGCTGACGGCTTCTATCGGGCCTTAAAGTGGTGGGGTGAGCTAGATCGTGGTGATAAAACGTGAATCCGCGCTTGAGGCCGCAGGCGATCTCGGGGTAAGTGTGGTGCCAACTTCCCCATTTTGCAAGAGGTCTGACAGCTGGCAGGTCATAGCGGATCGCGAGCTCTTCCAACAACAGGTTCGCGAGTGGGGTGGAGGACTCTCCAATCACGACGCGCGGGTGCTTCCCCTTATCGATCAACACGACTGAGTGGCCAAGCCTCCTGGCGATCATCGCCATCAGCGAGCCTGCAAATCCGGAACCTACTACGGCGATGTCATAATCAGCGGTCAAGCCTGCCTCCGCAAACTTTGCATTGGCCAGCTGGCAAGATGCGTTGCTCGAGATTCATTCGGCGCAGACGTTCGACTCTGTCTGGAGAGCAGTCAGGACAACCTTGCAATTGACTAGTGTCCCAAAGATCGGCGAAGACGCGACCGCGTTGCAGAGTCAAACCATATTCGACGGCAGACTCAAGTGAGCCGATGTTTGGTGGCGAGAAAGATCCGATTTTGGCGATTTCGTCTATGGCTCCGTTCCCGGCGCGAGTTGGAATCAGCGTTATCGCGGTTGCGCCGCAGTCGAAAGCAAAATCCACAGACTTGCAGGCCCATGTCAGGGCGTCGTCTTCTTCCATGAAGGGCGGCTTCACGAGGATAAAGACGCGTAGAGAAATCTCGTGACTGAGAAGCCGTTCAGCGGCGGAGGCGAACTGCTCCAGCGTCATCCGCTTATTCAGCTTATCGAGAACCTGCGGATTCGCGGTCTCCAAGCCCATGGCCACTTCGAGAGTCCCTTCGATAAGGTCGTTGAATCGGAAGCAGTCTTCCCCGACCAGAGCAGGATGGCATTCCACGATAACGCGATCGAAGTCTGCGACCAATTGTGCGGTGCGGGGATGGTCTTCAATCGGAACAGCGCGGCGATCGAAGAAGCTGCCACTGTTGTAGAGCTTGATCTGACGCGCTGGAGGAAGCTGGCCGAGCGCGAAGTCGATCTGGGCCGGAATTGCTCCGACGGGTACGTTCTCGAGTAATGTGTTCTTCCATAGATCGCACATCAGGCAGCGCCAGGGGCACTCGCGGTTGGTCAGCAGAACCGTCGCGACGGAAACAAGTTCTCCTATAGCTGAACGTTCTTCTTCCGCAAAGAAACCGTAGGGCCGCGAAGGGTCGAGAAGGTTACGTTGCTGGCGACGATCCAGTATCCAGCGATCTCGATCACTGCCATTCTCGGGATAGATTGCCGGTAGGGTCGTGCTCATTCGTAAAGAGAGAAAAACTGCTTGCGGTACTCGGCTTCCTGAAAAGGCAAGCGATTGCGGAGTCCTTCGACCGAGATGGCTCCGTGCTGGAAGCGGCGCTTGGGAAAGACGGGCATGCGCAGACTGGTGACCTGCGCCACACCGCGCGCGACGGTCTCGCCTTTAAGCTCGTAAAGGCGATCGACATCGTACTTCGTTAGATCGATGAAGGGGATTGCTTCGGCAACTGCGATCACACTCGGGCGGGTGTATGGGCTGAAACCTTTAAACCCATATTGATGCGCTGGAGCATAGGTGCGGGTGTAAGAGCGGCTCAGTCCTCCGCTGTAGGTCAAGGAGTGTTTGATCTTCCCCACGCCCCAGCCTTCCTGGTAGAGCATTTGATTGTTGATCACGCTGCGGATGGTGAGCTCGGGGTTTTCTTCGATGGGATAATCCTTCAGGTTCTCGTCGCCGCCGTCGCCATCGATCAGATATTTCCAGTCTGGATAACGGCTGCGAATCCCGCGGCAGAGCGCGATCGCCATTGTCGCCGACTCAATGTCGAGAGGCTTGTAGTCCTCAATCAGGCGAATGGTTTCGCTTACGATCCAGAGAGGAGGGTTCAGCCTCGATCGGCTCAAGAAAGAGGGAGAGCCCGACTTCTTCGAGAAAGCTTTGCGCCTGATGCAGGTCGGGTCCGTTGCCAAGGTCGAGCACGAAGGCTTTCAGCCGGGAGGGGCTCATGCCGAGCTTGCGCATCACGTGATAGGTGGTGAGAAAGACGCTGCCGCTATCGATGCCTCCGGAGAAACAGACACCGATTGGTTCTTCGGCGGGAATCGCCTGCAACCACTGAGATATCTCTTCGGCGAGCGCCGAGATGTAAGTCCGGCCGATAACATCGAGGTCGGCAGGGAGCGTGGCGGGCGCGGGATCGAAGAAGCGGGTGTAGGCGGGGTCGGGATCGGGGCAGCCGATGAGCTGGATTTCGACGACGTAGTGTGCCGGAACCATGCGTGTATAGCTGGGATGGAACTGCCCTTCGAGCCCCTCGGACTTGAGCCAATCGAAGATGGTGTCGATGCGATGCGCGACGACGAGCGCGGGGCCTTCCTGTCGTTTGGCGAGGAAGTAGCGCATCGGCCGGTCGAGACTGCGCGCCATCTTGACGGTTTTGCCGTTGCGGGCGAGGAGAGCAAAGGAGCCCTGTATCTTTCGGACGGCTTCCGCCGGCTTCTCTAAAAGAATGTTTCGGGCTTCGTCAACGGTGAGATTGTAAATCTGATTTGCGTCGGGATCGGTGAGATCGACGACCCGTTCTGCGTAAGCATGGTCCACAGCTACCTCAATCGAGAGCGACTCTCCCGCTGCCAATAGTTTACCCGTCGATGCCGGATGAGGATTGAGGTTCAATAGCTGCGGGTGTGTATTTAGTGTTTAGGGAGCGAAGTCTTTAGACTGATTGCAGTCCAACGTTGCCTGGGAGTTGCTCTGATGTACTTGCCGCCCGCTTTTCGCGAAGAGGATTTGCCGACGATTCACGCTGAGATGCAGAAGATCCAGTTGGCAACGCTGGTCACGGTGACCGGCAGCGGAATGGTCGCGACCCATCTGCCCCTCATGCTCGATTCCTCAGCCGGCGACTATGGGACGCTTTACGGGCATGTCGCGCGAGGCAATACCCAGTGGAGTGGCAACCTGGCAGAGGTCGAGGCGCTGGCGATCTTTACGGCTTCTGGCGCTTATGTGACGCCGAATTGGTATCCGAGCAAGCATGAGACGGGCAAGGTGGTGCCTACCTGGATGTATGCTGCGATTCACGCTTATGGAAAGGTGAAGTTTATCGACGATGCCGAGTGGCTCAGGGACGTCGTTACTCGCCTGACTGACAAGCACGAAGCCGACAGTGCTAATCCTTGGAAGGTGACGGATGCTCCGCCTGACTATATCGACGCGCAGTTGGCCAGAATTGTTGGAGTAGAACTACCGATTTCGCGATTGGAAGGCAAATGGAAGTTCGACCAACGCTCGTCTCAACCGGATCGAGTTGGCATTCTGGCCGGCTTAGAGGCGAGCGGCACTCCCGGCAATCTTGAGGCTGCGGGGGTGATGAGAAGAATTGAAGCGAAGCGAAAGGGACACGGCTGATTGTTCGACTGACCCTTCCGCGATTTGGCTCCAGGCTCCGCTACTTCAGTTGTCCAATCGTGGCTTTAACCCGAGTCACGACAGCGGGCGGCAGCGGCGCATAGTGCAGGTTGGTCGTCTCGGCCTCGCCCTTGTCCAGCATCCAGTTGAGGAAGTCTTTGATGACCGCGCCGTTCTTCGCGTCTTTGGGCGGGTTGGGAATCAACAGCCAGGTAAAGCTGGAGATCGGGTATGCATCTTTCCCCGGGGCGTTGGTGATAGAGACTCGGTAATCGGCTGGGATCTTCGCCCCGGCGGCTGCGGCGCTCACGCCTTCGGTGGTTGCTTTGAGCCATACGCCGGAGGCATTTTTTACCCAGGCGAAGTTGATGTTGTTTTGCACAGCGTAAATCAGCTCAACGTAACCGACCGCGCCCTCAACCTGGCGCACCATGGCCGCGACGCCCTCATTGCCTTTCGCCCCGATACCAACCGGCCAGTTCGGAGAAGCTGCGCCTTTGCCCGCGGTCGACAGCCAATCAGGGCTGACTTTGGAGAGATAGTCGGTGAAGATGAAAGTCGTACCGCTGCCCTCAGCGCGGTGGACAATGAAGATTGGCTCACTGGGCAGACTGACCCCGGGATTGTCTTTGGCGAGACGCGAATCGTTCCACGTCGTGATCTTCCCAAGATAAATTTCGGCGAGAACGTCGGGGCCAATCTTAAGATTGCTAACGCCCTTGATATTGAAGATCGGCACGACCGCGCCGAGCACGGTGGGAATATGGACAATTTTCACTTTGGAGGCTGAGAGTTGGTCGTCGGTCATCGGGACGTCGGCCGCGCCGAAATCCACCGTGCCAGCGGTGACCTGACGGATTCCGGCGCCGCTGCCGAGGGATTGATAGTTGATCTTGACTCCCGGATGGGCGGCGCTATATTCAACAAACCATTTAGAATAAATAGGATATGGGAATGTCGCGCCAGCGCCGGTGATTTCTTGCGCGGTAGCCAAGCAGGTAACCGAGAGAAGGCAGAGAACACCCAGCGCCCAAAGCTTTTTCATTGATTCGTCCTTAAATGAGTTCCTATTGATCGTGGCGGGGGTTTATGAATGGCCGTTTACAACAACGTGAATTTAGGTCGAAAGCTCTCGGAAATAAGGTTATTGCTCAACCGGAAGCGAGACCGAGTCGTCTACACGCGATGGCGATAGTGTTGGGTTGGTCTGCGATTTGGATTGCGGCGATGGGTAGCGTGAAGAGAAATGTAGCCCCGTCGCCAAGCTCACTTTCCGCGCGGATGGAGCCGCCATGGGCGAGCACAATATGTTTGGCGATCGCTAGCCCTAGACCGGTGCCCCCGGAATCGCGGGAGCGGGCCTTATCGATCCGGTAGAAGCGCTCGAAAATCCGATCCAGATGATCGAAGGCGATACCGGGGCCGAAGTCGCGGACAAAAAACTCGACCTCGGACTCGAGTTTGCGAGCGCCTACGCTGACGCGTTGGCCGCCCTTGGCGTACTTCATCGCGTTCTCGATCAGATTACCGAAGACCTGGTTAAGCGAATCTGGATCGGCGAGGACGAATTCGTCGGTGGTTTCCGCCGCTTCCAGAGTGACATCCGAATCGAGCACCATACCAGCCAGCGACTCGATCGCGTCATGGACGAGCTCCGAAGCACGAACTGGATGGGTACGTAGTTTGTAGTCCCCGGACTCAACGCTGGCCAATGCCAGCAGGTCTTCGGTGAGACGGTTCACACGGGTCGCATTCTTGAGAATGATTGAGAGAAAATCGCGGGTGTCATTCTCTGAGTGGTCCGCCGTCGATTAGGGTCTCGACGTAGCCGGAGATGGAGGTAAGGGGTGTTCGCAGCTCGTGGGAGACGTTGGCGACGAAATCGCGGCGGGTCTTCTCGGCGCGCTCGACTTCGGTGACGTCATGCAGAACGGCCACCGCGCCCCCGCCAGGAGTGGGAGCGGCACTGACCTCATAAATGCGCCCGGGCGCTACCGACGTAGCCCTCGCGCGGTGGACTTGGCGGTTGGCCAGCGCGCCCTCCACGCAGGCGAGCACTTCGGGGTCGCGAATGGTGTGCACCAGCGAACGTCCTTCGCGTACCGGACTCACCGAGATATTCTGCATTACGGCGTTGGACCAGCTGACCTGGCCCTGTGCATTCACGGCGACCACGGCCTCCTGCATGCTATCGAGCAGCGCCTCCAACTCGCGGCGATTGGATTCAAGCGTATGGAAGCTTTGTTCGAGCCGACTGGCGGTTGCGTCAAGGGCGTGGGCGACCTCGGAGATCTCGTCGAGGTTGCCTTCTTCGACGCGGGCGGAGAGTTCGCCGGCTGCAATGCGGCTGGCGAAGATGACGATGCGGCGCAGGCGGAGTGAAAAGCGCTGGGCGAGGAGAGCGGCGATAATCGTCGCCAACACCAGGGAGATGAGGCTGGCGATCAGCACATCGCGTCGAAGCAGATGCATCGTTTCGGTGACGTTGGCCAGGGGAATTTTCGCCTGGCGGAGCGAGTGTTCCAGGATGCGACGAAGGGAGAAATCCAGAATGGCGGTCCCGACAAAAAGGACCAAGACAAAAGAGAAGAAGAGCTTGGAGAAGACCCGCCCGGTCATGGACGGAACCCGTCGCAGCCGTACCCGTAGCTACAGTATCCGGAGCTGTCACCGCATGGATTGGGCTTCGTGCGAGCCATGGGTCCTCCGCTGCGCTTCGTCCGGAATGACAGATTCTTCGTCAGGCAGACCGAGGAACTTCGAAACGATAACCGGCGCCCCGAACAGTTTTCAGGTAGCGAGGGTTCTCGGCGTCGCCTTCAATTTTCTCACGAATGCGGCGGACATAGACGTCCACCGAACGCGGAGTCACGAAGCGGGCATCGCCCCAGACGGCATCGAGCAGATGATCGCGGCTAAAGACCCGTCCAGGATGGCGAGCCAGATAGTCGAGCAAGCGAAACTCGGTGGCAGTCGTAGTCGTAAGTTCGCCGCGGACCTTTAGTTGCATGGCGCTGGCGTCGATGACGATCTCTTCGAAGCTGATGACCGAGGGAGTGGTCGGGCGCTCGAAACGTCGTAATACCGCTTTGACGCGGGCGACGAGTTCACGGGTGGCAAAAGGCTTGGTGATGTAGTCGTCGGCGCCCAACTCCAGACCGAGCACACGGTCATTTTCCCCGGCGCGCGCCGTCAGAAAAATAATCGGGATCGTGCTCAGGCTGGAGTGGTTGCGCAGACGGCGGCACACGTCGAGACCATCCCCGCCGGGAACCATGATGTCGAGAAGGAAAAGGGCCGGAGGCTGTCGCTCGGCGTCTGCAACTATGTTGGTGGGGGTGCCGTAAACTCGAGCGGTAAATCCCGCGGCTTCCAGATGATGCTGCACCAGGCGCGAGATATCTGAGTCGTCCTCAAGAACAAATACTATTTGGCTCAACCGGTTCTTCCTCTGCCGACGGAAGGCCTGACACCGCCCCACCGGACAGCATCAGCGTATCCCATCATGGCAAAGGAAATGCAAAAGGATTGTGAATTTGTATGGGGGTGGAATCTGTGCCGGGCTCTTTGAAAAGCCCCGATTTGGAGGTTTCGACCCCCGACAATGCTGCAACTCGTAGCATGTAAGTTCATCCAAGGGACTATGAGCATGAAACAGGTGAAGCTGGGTTCGCAGGGCGCAGTCGTCTCCCGCATGGGATTGGGCTGCATGGGAATGAGCGACTTTTATGGCGAGCGGAACGATGAGGAGTCGGCGGCTACGATCCTGCGCTCGCTGGATCTGGGAATGAATTTCTTCGATACCGCCGATATGTACGGGATTGGCGACAACGAAGAGCTTATAGGAAAGACGATCCGAGACCGCCGGGATGAGGTCTTTCTGGCGACGAAGTTTGCGAATATCCGCAAGAAAGAAGATCCGACTCATTTTGCGATCAGTGGGAAACCCGAGTATGTGAAATCGGCTTGCGACGCCTCGTTGAAGCGACTGGGAGTGGAGCACATCGACTTGTATTACCAGCATCGGGTAGACCCGGAGACTCCGATTGAGGAGACGATTGGCGCGATGGCCGAGTTAGCCAAGGTGGGCAAGATAAAGTATCTCGGCCTCTCGGAAGCGTCGGCGGCGACGATCAGGCGCGCGCACGCGGTGCATCCGATTACGGCTTTGCAGACGGAGTACTCGCTGTTTGAGCGGCATGTGGAAGAGGAGATTTTGCCGACATTGCGGGAGCTGGGCATTGGCTTCGTCCCTTACAGCCCTTTGGGGCGCGGCCTCTTGACTGGGGCGATTAACCCGGGCGACCTGCCGAAGAATGATTCCCGTGTGGTTCGGATGCCACGCTTCGCTGGAGACGCCTTCGACAAGAACATGGCGCTGGTCCACAAGATTCGGGAGATTGCTGACAGGAAGAATGCGACGCCGGGGCAGCTGGCATTGGCGTGGGTGCTGGCCAAAGGCGAGGACGTGGTGCCGATTCCGGGTACTAAGCGGAGGAAATATCTTGAGGAAAATGCCGCAGCCGTAGATATCCGCCTGACTGCTGATGATGTGGCGGAGCTAGAAGCCGTTGTCCCTGTCGAAGCCGTCGCGGGTAACCGCTATTCTCCCGCCCAGATGAAGGCAATCGACCAGTAAGCTTGTCGATTCATTCCGAACGCAAAGCGATCATTGGTTCTACCTTTGCTGCCCATCTTGCCGGAATATACGCTGCCAGAGCAGCGACTGCGCATAGCAGAGCGGCGGAAGCGAGGTAGATGAGGGGATTGGTGGAGCTGGCGCCGAGCAGCTTTTCGCCGCCTCCCATGGATGAGCCTGTGAACGAGACGCTGGCGAGGAAATGCGAGAGTCCCAGTGTCAGGCAGGCTCCCGCCAACAGGCCTGCTGAGGCCAGCGCAAGGGCCTGCCGCACTACAAGTGCCAGGACATCCGCAGGTTTTGCGCCGAGGGCAATGCGGATGCCAATCTCGCGAGTGCGCTGGATCACCGAATAAGCCATGACGCTGTACATGCCGATCGCGGCGAAGAGAACGGCCAGCGATCCCATGACCGCTAGCAACGTGGCGGCAACCTTCTGCGGATAGAGCGATGCTCCGATGAGCTCTTTGAGTGGGGCCGGGTCGAATACCGTAACGTTGGGATCAATCTCGTGGACCCGCTGGCGCAACGTTGCCGCCACACTCTCAGGATCACCCTGCGTTCGAACGTAGAACGCGAGCTGCATGTCGGTGCGATAGACCTGGCGGAAGGGGAAGTAGGTATAGGGCAGCGGGGACTCGCCGAGGTAATGGTATTTACTATTGGCGGCGACGCCGACCACCGTAAACCAGCTCCCCCACCCGTGAATTTTTCTGCCAATCGGGATTCGGCCTGCGAAGAAGCGGCGGACGAACTCCTGGTTCACGATCATGACGTTAGGAGAATTAGCGTCTTCGTTGTCGTGCTCCGTGAAGCTGCGGCCCTCTATCAGTGGGATTCGCATGACGTCGAGATATCCGGGAGAGATGACGTTGCGGAAGATCTTCATGTTCTCGCCCGAAGTCGGTGTGTAGCCCTCAATTTTTAGATCTTCCCACCAACTGGGCTCGAAGCTGAGCGGAATGCCATCCGAATAGGCTGCGTTCACTACGCCCGGAGTCGACTCCATCTTCTCCTGCAGGCGCCGGCAAAATGCTTCGCGCTGCTCGAGGCTGTAGCCACTGGTGGCGAGATAGAACTGCGAGACCAGCACGTGGTCGGGATCGAAACCGGGCTTGATCTGGCTGGTGGCGCGGAAGCCTTGTGCGAAGAGCCCGGCCCCGGTGAGAGCAACGAGAGCCAGAGAGACCTCGGAGACAACCAGCAACGAACGCAGGCGGTTGGAGCGCGTTCCGCCGCTGCTGCCGCGGCCACCGTCAGAGAGCGGCTGGTTGAGGTTCAGGTGGCGCAGATGAAGGATTGGAGCGGCTCCCCCGAGCAGCGCCGTGATCGTGCACATGGCCAGGATGAAAAGCAGGACGTGACCGTTCCAGCGGAGATCGAGCGCCAAGGTAAGCTGCCCTGGAGGAAGCAGATATTTGAGCGAACGGCTCATCCATGCGGTCAGGGCGATGCCGATCGAGCCGCCGGCGAACGCGAGCATCAGGCTCTCAGTGAGTACCTGGCGGGTGAGCCGGCCTCGTGCCGCGCCGAGTGCCAAACGGGTGGTGAACTCCTTTTCGCGCGAGGCGGCCTTGGCGAGTAGAAGATTGGCGACGTTTGCGCAGACGATCAGCAGCACGACAATCGAGATCCCCATCAGGATTTTCAGTGGAGCGGCGAGCAATGCCTGCGGCCCGTGAGGTGACTTCCACAAGGGCAGAAGAGTTGCGCTCATACCCTGGCTGACGTCGGCATTCGCGACCGCCATATACGTGGCGAGCGCGGCGAGCTCGTTCCGCGCCTGATCCAGAGTGACGCCGGGCCGAAGCCGGGCGATACCCAGCATGTTGCGGTTCTGGCGGTTGCGGAGCATTTGCTCGTCGACTCCATTCAGCACCGGTTGTTGCATATACGGCACCCAGAGGTCGAAGGCAGTGGCAGGCATGGAGCCCTGGAAAGAGGGCGGCGCGACGCCGACGATCGTGAGCTCATGCTGGTTCACGCGTATCGTCTTTCCGGCGATCTCGGGGTCGGCGTGGAAGTGCGAACGCCAGTAGCGGTCGCTGATAACGGCGACGGGAAAGGCGCCGGGCTTATCGCCGTATTCCGAGGGCAGGAAGACGCGTCCGGTCTGGGGCGAAACCCCGAGAACGGCGAAGAAGTTGCCCGAAACGAGTTCGCCCCAGACGCGTTCGGCATGGTCTTCCTGACCGACGCTAAAAGCTACGGGGCGAGTGGCGGCGATGCCGTCGAAGAGCTTGAGATGGTCGCGAAAATCGCGGTAGTCGGGGTAGGAGTTCGGCACCATCTCGCCGCCGGGGGTGAGCGATTCGAGCGCGACCAGACGGCCGGGATCTGAGACTCCCGGGAGCGGGCGCACGAGTACGGCGTCGATCCAACTGAAGACTGTTGTGGTGGTGCCGATGCCGATGGCTAGGGTGATCACGGCGACGGCGGTGAAGGCGGGATTTCGGGCCATCATCCGCAGGCCATAGCGAAGGTCTTGCAGCAGGCTTTCCAAACCAGGAAGAGTGGCGCGCTCGCGGTAGGCTTGCTTGGTCTGCTCGACTCCGCCAAGTTGAATCGCAGCCTGGCGGCGTGCTTCTTTCGGAGTCATCCCGGCGCGCAGGTTGTCTTCGACGTGCATCTGCAGATGGCTTTCGAGTTCGGCCTTCAGATCGGCGTCGCGATCGGGGTTGCCGAAGAGTCCGCGTAGTCGAATCCAGAAGGTTCGAAGGTTTCGCATGGTGTCTCCTATTCCGCACGAAGGGCCTGCATGGGATCTGTCCGAGCGGCCTTTCGTGCGGGAAAATAGCAGGCCGCCGAAGCGACTAGCATGAGCAGCGCGGCTACTCCGCAAAAGGTGAGAGGATCGGTAGCGCTGACGCCATAGAGCATCTTGCTCATGAGCTGGGCAAGCGCGAGTCCGGAAGCGATTCCGATTACGACGCCCGTCAGCGCGAGTCGCATCCCTTCCCACAGCATCAAGCGCAGGACGTCGAGGCGGTGAGCACCGAGGGCCATGCGGATGCCGATCTCCTGCGTGCGCTGCCCTACGACGTAGGCGATGACGCCATAAATCCCAATGCTTGCCAGCAGCAGCGCCAGCCCGGCGAAAACGGCGAGCAGCACCATGACGAATCGATGGGAGGCCAGCGTATCAGCGACGATGCTTTCCATGGTGGAAAGGTCATAAATGATCTGCTGGTTGCTCATCTGTCCGATGCTGTGCCGAATCGCATCGCTGACGCTAGACGTCTCGCCTTTGTAGCGGACAACCTCATCGATGCCCCCTGGAGCCAGCTTGACGAAATCATCGGGGCTCTGCATCCATGCAGTGTAGAGCTGTGCGCGAAGCGGTTGGGAATCATCATCCACGAGTCCCCACTGCCGGGTGTGGCCGACGATGCCGACAATTTCCAATTTTCGCTCGGGTTTACCGTCGAGGACGATGGTTTTGCCGATTGGATCTTGCCCGGGAAAGTATTTCTTCGCGAAGAGGTCGTCGATGATTCCTACCGTTGTTGCATCCTCGTTATCGCTAGCGGCAAGGAAGCGTCCCTGCAGGAGGACGATCCCCATGACGCGGAGATAGTCTGGCCCGACAATGTAATGGAGAGTACTGTTCATCGCGTCGGTGTTTATCGGCTTTGGCTGGCCGTCGAGCCAGAATACCGCCTCGCCGTCACCGTCCATAGGCATCGCGCCCCATGACTGCGAGACCGCCTCCACCCCTGGAGTTGTTGCCAGACGGTCATCAAGATTCCGGTAAGCAGCGCGAATCTCTTTAGGATTCGCGTTGAGCATCGAGGGAGGAAGGGTGTAGCCGAAGGTCAGGGCATTTTTCGGATTAAAGCCGGGGTCGACGCTCCAAAGACGCTGCAGGCTGCGCACCATGAGGCCGGCTCCGACAAGAAGGATCAGCGCCAAAGCCATCTCGGCGATGACGAATACGCTCTGAGCGCGGTGACGAACGCTACTGGCGCCGCGACCGCCCTCTTTGAGTGCGGTTTGGGGATCGATGCGCGAGGATTTGAACGCTGGAACGAGACCGAAGATGGTTCCCGCCAGTAGCGTTACGGCGGTGGTGAAGAGCAGGACGCGGGGATCAAGGCCGATCTCGTTGGCGCGCGGTAAAGCGTCGGGCAAGAGCTTCAGCCCGGAGTGAGTTCCCCATAGGGCGAACAGCAACCCGACCGCACCGGCGGTGATCGAGAGCAGGAGGCTTTCGGTGAGGAGCTGGCGAATCATGCGGCGGCGGCTTGCGCCGAGCGCAGTACGAATCGCGAATTCGCGCATCCGGCCGGTAGAGCGCGCGAGCATGAGGCTCGCGACGTTGACGCAGGCAAGGAGCAGGACGAAGCCTACGGCCGCCATGAGCAGCAGCAGAAAGGGGCGGACATCCCCTACTACCCGCTCTTTCAGCGCAACGACGGTTACGCCAATTCCGGTATCGCTGTTGGGGTAAGCGCTTGCCAGGTTGAGGCCTACTTCAGCCATATCGGCCCTGGCCTGATCAATACTTGTCTCAGGCCTGAGACGGGCTATGACGCGCAAACCCATTCCGTTGCCGCGATCGAGGAGCTCGGTGTTGCGCCATTGCCCGATCGGTACATAGACGTCGCGACTGGAAATCCTGATTCGCCGAGAGATTGAAGCTTGCCGGGATCACGCCGATGATGCTGTAGTTCCTGCCCTCAAGCGAAATACTTTTCCCGAGTACGTTGGGCGATCCATCGAATTTTCGCCGCCAGAGGCCTTCGCTGATCAAGACCACGGGGCCAGCACCAGGAAGATTTTCGGCTTCGGTGAAGGTGCGGCCGAGCAGAGGCTTGACGCCAAGATTTTCAAAATATCCATCGGATGTGTACTCCCCGTCCAGCTGTTCCGGAGTTCCCGAGCCGATGAGGCTGAAGTAATAGCCACGAGATATGGCCATCGAGGAGAAGGTGTGGTTGCTTTTGCGCCAGTCCTGAAAGTTGGGATAGGAGACGGAAGCAAATTCGAAGTTTTTCTCCTTCTGATGCAGCATCATCAGCTGATCGGGATTGGGGAAAGGGAGAGGGTTTAGGAGCACGCCGTTGACGATCGAGAAGATCGCGGTGTTGGCGCCGATGCCGAGCGCAAGGGTTGTTATCGCCACGAAGGTGAAGCCCGGGCCCTTCTGCAGCATGCGCAGGCTGAAGCGGAGATCCTGGCCGACCGTTTCGAGCCACGGGAGGGTTTGCCGCTCACGGTAAGCCTGCTTCGTCTGCTCGATGCCGCCAAGTTGGATTGCCGCTCGCCGCCGCGCTTCGCTCGGGCGTCATGCCGGCGCGCAGGTTGTCGTCGATGTTCATGTGCAGATGGCTTTCGAGCTCGGCTCCGAAATCTGCCTCGGCTGGCTTCGTGGAGATGAGTCTCTTAAGACGGATCCAGAAAGCTCTGAGCTGGCGCATCATGCCTCCTCGGCTGGAGTGAGAAAGCGGGCGAGGATCGCCGTAGCCTGCTGCCAGTCTTGCGATTCTTTTTCGAGTTGTTTCCGGCCGACGCGGGTGAGCTTATAGAACTTTGCCTTGCGGTTGTTTTCCGACGTGCCCCATTCGGATGAGATCGAGCCTTCCTGTTCGAGTTTCAGCAGGGCGGGATAGAGGGTGCCGTAGTTCAGCGAGATCAACTCACCGCTGGTCTGCTCGATGCGCCGGGCGATGCCGTAACCGTGCTGCGGTCCCATGGACTCGAGGGTTTTCAAAACCATCAACGCCAGCGTGCCTTGCCAGACATCGGCTTTTTCGGCCATATTGACTCCTATTGGTTACCCATAGAAATAATGACACGACTTCTATGGGAACGCAATAGGAGAACTGGTGGGATGCTCTCCAGCATTCGGCTTTCGACGCGACTACTGGACGGCAGCCTCGCCGATTTGCATGACGACCGATCGAGCCGCCTCTCCGGTTTTGTCTGAGAGTTGCACGAGAACGATGCGGACGAGGTCGTTCTTCGGGTCGATCCAGCCTTCGGTGCCGAATGCGCCTCCGTGGCCGTAGGTTCCAGGCGAGTGGAGCAGCAGGGTTCCCTCGGGTTCGTTAACGATCTCGAAAGTGAGGCCGTATCCGGTGCCACCGAGCCAGCCCGTCGGTTTCACATCATCGGGGGTGAAGACCCGGGTCATCGTCTCGATCGATTGCTTCGAGAGGAAGCGGGTTCCGTTGTAGGTTCCGCCATTGAGCAGCATCTGGTAGAAGCGATCCAAATCGCCGGCGGTCGAGTAGAGGCCAAACTCCGGCGCCGGATATTTCATATTGGGGCGGAATTTTGTGGAGTCGCCCGCCAGGATGCCCGGCCCGGAGAGCGACAAGCTTTCCGTCGACGTGTTTATAGACATAGGCGAGGCGATCGCGCTCGTTTTCAGGGATGTTGAAATAGGTGTCTGCCATCCCGAGCGGTTCGAGGATGTGGCCGGAGATGAACTGCACATAATCCTCGCCGGAGACGACCTCGATGATGCGGCCGAGCACGGCGATGCCGACGTTGGAGTACATCCACTTCGCGCCGGGTTCGTAGCGGAGAGGCTGGTGGGCGTAGGCGGTGACCGCATCCTGGAGGCTCAGGCGCAGGGTTTGTTCGTTATCGGCGATGTTGCCCACCGGGTCGGATTCGAGGCCGGAGGTGTGGTCCATCAGCTCCCAGACAGTCGGAGGAGTCTTCGGCGGATGGGTGGTCATGCTGCCGTTGGGCAGTCTCTCCTCGACTGGATGTCTTTGAACTCGGGCAGGTAGTAGCTGATGGGACGGCGCAGTTCGAGCTTGCCCTGCTCAACCAGCATCATCGCCGCGACCCCAGTGAAGTTCTTGGTCATCGACATGATTTGAAAGAGCGTGTCTTTGCGCATGGGCTTGTTGTTCTCGACGTCGGCAAGGCCGACCGCGTCGAATGCGACGATTTGGCCGTGGCGAGCGACGAGATAGACCGCGCCGGGAATCACGCCCTGATCAACGAGATCCTGGAGCCTGGGCTTGATCTCCTGGAGCTTTGCTTTGTCGAGCCCTGCCTCGACGCCCGCAGATCGAGCGGCCTTGGCTTGCGCCCACAGGCTGCCTGGAAGCAGGCAGAACGAAAGAAAAATGGGTCCTGCGAGCTTTGCGGTGATCTGCGCGAGCGGATTGCGATACATCGCCACCTCGGAAAACAGTCTGCGAACACTCTACTGAAGATAGCGGAGGCGTTTCCACATCAGCGGACTACCAGCCGCGTCGTTGTGAGCCGGCTTTGCATCGAGGGAAAGGGGCGAAGCTATACTTGCCTTTTGGAACCGATACCTGCGATGAGGGCTAGACAACACAGATGAGACTTGTTCGATTTGGCGCTAAGGGCAAAGAGAAACCGGGAATTCTGACTGGCGAGAATACAAGGATTGACTTGTCAGGGCATTTTGCCGACTGGAATGCGGCGTTCTTTGCTGGAGATGGTCTGCAGAAGCTGGCAGATGTGTTTTGCCTCCCAGGCAGGCTCGCTGGCGGTTGTAGCCGGAGACAGAGCGGTGGGGCGCTCCCGTTGCGCGTCCCGGGAAAGGTCATTTGCATCGGCCTGAACTACTCCGACCACGCGAAGGAGTCGGGTATGCCGGTGCCGGAAGAGCCAATTGTTTTTCTTAAAGCGGCGAATACCGTCGTTGGCCCTTATGACGATGTTTTGATTCCGCGCACCAGCGTGAAGACGGATTGGGAGGTCGAACTCGGTGTCGTGATTGGGCGCGAGGCGAGCTACGTCGCGTCGATCGAGGCCGCGGCGGCGCATATCGGCGGTTACTGCGTCTCGCACGATGTGTCAGAGCGCGCGTTTCAACTGGAGCGCGGCGGCCAATGGACGAAGGGCAAGAGCTGCGATACTTTCAATCCGCTGGGGCCGTGGCTGGCGACGCCGGACGAGATCGCCGATCCGGCTAATCTGGCGATGAGCCTCAGCGTAAATGGCGAGTCAAAGCAGCGCGGCAACACTTCGACGATGATCTTCAATCCGGCTTATTTGATTCACTACCTGTCGCAGTTCATGACGCTCGAGCCGGGGGATTTGATTTCGACGGGAACGCCGCCGGGGGTGGGTTTGGGTTTCAAGCCTCCGCAATATCTGAAGGCAGGCGATGTGGTTGATCTGGAGATCGAAGGTCTGGGCTCGCAGCGACAGGTCTTTGCCAACGCCTAAGTGGAAGATTCTTGCCGAAGTGGTGGGACAGCCGGTCTTTGCATCCAATCCAACGTATCCATGCGTAAGCGTTACTATGGAGAAGTCCGCCAGAGGTTGCGATGACGCCGGAAATTTCGAATTCCACCGAGCTTGGAACAAAAGAGCCCCTACCGGCCGAGCTTGTCGAGAAGCGTGAAGCGCTCGACCGCCGATTGCGCGAGATCGGCCGCTTGATGGTGGCGTACTCCGGCGGTATCGACTCGGCTTTTCTCGCCCATGCTGCACATCAAGGTGTTAGGTGATGAGATGCTGGCGGTCATCGCCGATTCTCCCAGTCTTTCGCGCGCGCATCTGCGCGATGCGGTCGAGTTTGCCGAGCAGCAGGGGATTCCGCTTGCAGGTGGTCGACACCAACGAACTGGAAAATCCCGACTATGCCAAGAACGATGGCACGCGCTGCTTTCACTGCAAAGACGAGCTCTTTAAGGTGATGGAACAGGTCGGCGGCCCGCTTCGTTTCACGAACGTTGCCTATGGGATGAATGTGGATGACCGTGGGCGACTTCCGGCCAGGGCAGAAGGCCGCGGCGAATCATAGCGTGCTCGCTCCGCTGGCTGAGGCTGGGCTTACGAAGGAAGACATTCGCACGCTGGCTCGTCACGAGGGGCTTCGCGTTTGGGACAAGCCGGCTTCGGCCTGCCTTTCGTCGCGGATCGCCTATGGACTGCCGGTTACGCGCGAGACGCTTGAGTCGATTGAGACGAGGCGAAGAGATATTGTTTGCGATGGGCTTTCGCCAGTTTCGCGTGAGGCATCATGGCGAACTGGTGCGGATCGAGATCGCGCGTGAAGAGCTGCCGCGCATGCTGTCTCTCTCCATGTTTGCCGAGGTGAGCGCCGCGCTCAAGCGGCTTGGCTACAAGTATGTGACGCTCGATCTGGAAGGGTATCGTTCCGGCTCGATGAACGCGCTGCTTCCGGCGTCGGAGATTGCGATGAGCGGAGCGAAAAACGGCGGGTCCGGCGTCGTGAAGATTGCTTATCTCGATTGCTTCTCCGGAATCAGCGGAGATATGTTTCTTGGCGCGCTGGTCGATGCAGGCGTCCCTCTTGAAGTGCTTCAGAATGCTGTCGGCTCGCTCGACCTCGGGGCGAAGCTGGAACTGCGGCGCGTCGATCGCAGCGGGATCGATGCGGCGAAGGTCGATGTAGTGACCTCCGAAGGCGAATTAGTCGAGGTCGCTCATGCTGCCTCTGCAGCTGGTCACGAACACTCCCACTCTCATGAACATGAGCACAGTCGTTCCCATGAACATGTGCACTCGCACGATCACGATCATCCTCATGAACACTCTCATGGCTCCGGGCGAACCCCATGTGCATGGGCGATCGCTCTCGAAGATCGAGGAGATCATTGGCGGGTCGACCTCGCCGATGGGGTGAAGACGATTGCGCTGAAGGCCTTTCGACTGCTGGGTCATGCGGAGGCGAAGATCCACAACGTTCCGGTTGAGACGATTCATTTCCATGAAGTCGGCGCGGTCGATGCGATCGCGGATATCGTCGGCGTCTCCGCGGGATGCCATTGGCTGGGGGTGGAGCGCTGGATATGTTCGCCGCTCAACGTTGGCGGGGGCACGTGCATTGCGCGCATGGGAAGTTTCCTGTTCCCGCGCCGGCGACGCTGGAGTTGTTGCGCGACCTGCCGGTTTATTCGTCCGGAGTGAAGAAGGAGTTGGTGACTCCGACCGGCGCGGCGCTGCTGCGCGCGCTTGATGTGACTTCGTCGGGTTTCCCGGCCATGAGCATGAGCGCGACCGGCTATGGCGCGGGCTCGAAGGATATTCCGGGGCAGCCGAATGTGTTGCGGCTGGTGGTAGGCGAAGCGACTGCCGCGAGAGTACCGACGAACGATCCGGCAGAGAATCGCGTGGGCATCATCGAGACGACGATTGATGATGCGACGCCTGAGCTATTGTCCTACGTGGCCGACTGTCTTCTTGCCGCTGGCGCTTCGGATGTCTATCGCACTCCGGTGCAGATGAAGAAGGGGCGCACCGGGACGCAGCTGACGATCCTGTGTTCTCCCGCGAAGGCTGAGGCGTTGCAAAAGCTGGTCTTTCTGGAGACGACGACGCTCGGCCTTCGCTATCGCGAGGAGGAGAAGAAGAGCCTCGCTCGAAGATCGGTCTCGGTCGAGACGGAGTGGGGCAAGATCCGGATCAAGATTGGCCTGCTCGACGGCGAGGTCGTGAACTACGCGCCGGAGTATGAAGACTGCCGCGCGATCGCAGAGAGACACGCGGTGCCGCTGAAGCAGGTGATGCAGGCAGCTGTCGCGGCGTGGCGTGCACAGGGGGCGCCCGCGTGAATCCGGAGCAACTGCAGCAAGCTAATGGAGGCTGTTCGCGAGGGCGAAGTAAGTCCCGAGGCGGCGTGCGAACGGCTGAAGAACCTTCCCTTTGAAGATCTCGGATTTGCCAAGGTCGACCATCATCGCTCTTTGCGAACGGGGATGCCCGAGGTGATTTACGCCAAGGGCAAGACCGCTGCCCAGGTGGCCGCTATCTTTGCCAGCATGAGCGCGGCGGGCGCGAATGTTCTGGCAACCCGGGCGAGCCGGGAGCAGTTCGAGGCGGTGCTGGCGGTTGAGCCCAGGGCGACCTTTCATGAGATCGCGGCGTGTATCACCTTGAAGCAACATGCAGGACCACCGCGGGCGGGCGTCGTCGGCGTGGTGTGCGCGGGGACCAGCGATCTGCCGGTCGCCGAAGAGGCCGCCGTTACTGCGGAGCTCATGGGGAATACGGTGGAGCGCATCGTCGATGTCGGCGTCGCCGGACTGCATCGGCTGCTCTCGCAGCATTCGCGCCTGCGTGAGGCGAAGGTGCTGATCGTCTGTGCCGGGATGGAAGGCGCGTTGCCGTCGGTGGTTGGCGGTCTGGTCGCGGCTCCGGTGATTGCGGTGCCGACGAGCGTTGGTTATGGCGCGTCGTTTGGCGGGCTCGCAGCGCTGCTGGGGATGCTGAACTCGTGCTCGCCGAACGTGACGGTGGTGAATATCGACAACGGTTTCGGCGCGGCCTATGTTGCGACGCTGATCAATCGCGTCGTCTGAGTCAATACTGCTCAGTCGACTAAGCTGGCCGCGCGAAAGATTTCCCGTTCACTACCGTCGCTAAAATATTTGCGGAATATAGCGAAGCGGATGAGGTGGTCCCGGATCGCTTTTCTGCTTCTTGCGTTTGGGAAGCTTGAAGTGCGGTAGCGGCACTTCTTTATACGGGATCGTACTTCAGCAAGTGTTGAATGCAGTTGAGGCGACCGCGCCGCTTGTCGTTTGAGTCGACTACGAGCCATGGGGATTTCTCCGTGTCGGTGGCGCGAAACATGGCATCGCGCGCGACGGTGTACTCGTGCCACAGACGGTGGGATTCCAGGTCCATCGGACTTAACTTCCAGATCTTGCGCGGGTCGGTCATTCTTGCTTCGAAGCGCTTGGTCTGTTCCTCCATGCTGACTTCGAGCCAGTACTTGATCAGGATGACGCCGGAGTCGATCATGATGCTTTCCACGATGGGAGTGCCCTCCAGGAAGTTCTCATATTGCTCTTCGGTGCAAAAGCCCATCACATGCTCCACGCCGGCGCGGTTGTACCAGCTGCGATCGAAGATGACGATCTCTCCGCCGGCCGGCATCTGCTCCACGTAGCGCTGGAAGTAGAGCTGGGTCTTCTCGCGTTCGGTGGGTGCGGGCAGAGCGACGGTGCGGAAGACGCGCGGGCTCACGCGCTCGGTGATGGCCTTGATCATGCCGCCTTTGCCGGCGGCGTCGCGGCCCTCGAAGATGACCACGATGCGTGCCTTGGATTCCTTGATCCAGAACTGCAGCTTGACCAACTCAGCCTGCAGCTTGGTGAGCTCGCGCTCGTAGTCTTTTGCAGAGAGCTTTTCGGTAGGGGCTGCCTGCTTCTTGTTTTGTTTTTTCGTGTTTCTTTTGCTGGTTGGCATGAAATCGTTGTGGACCTTCCTGGCGAATTGCCTCAGCGGGCGCATCCCGTTAGGACCAGCCCGATGCAGCATGATATCCCATGGCGAGGTTTATGGTCCCTGGAGATCAATGAGGCGGCGAGACAATCAGGCGTTGTTGGCCGCGAGCGCCTTCTTCACCATTGGAGCGACCTGGTCGCCGATAATTTCGGTAGCCCGCATCAGTTTGGCATGCGGCAGCGTCGCGACGCTCATCTGGAAGCTTAGGCGAGCGATTCCGCCGAGCGATTCGCTGATGCGCAGGATCTTCTCCGCCGCAGTCGCCGCGTCACCGACGATCAGGGCTCCGGTCGGGCCGCGCAAGGCGTCGAAATGCGCACGGGTCGTTGGGGGCCAGCCGCGTTCTTTGCCGATCTTGGTGAAGGCATCCGCATAGCCGGGGAAGAATTCGTCGGCAGCCTGCTCGGTCGTATTCGCGACATAGCCGATGGCGTGAATGCCGACCTTCAACTGCTCGCGCGGATGGCCAGCGCGTTTGCCGGCTTCGTAGTAGAGATCGATCAGCGGACGGAAGCGGTGCGGTTCGCCGCCAATGATCGCAACCATAAGCGGGAGGCCGAGCGCGCCGGCTCGCGCAAACGACTGAGGTGTTCCGCCTACACCGAGCCAAACTGGCAACGGGTTTTGAAGGGGCCTTGGGAAGATTCCCTGACCGGTTAACGCGGGACGATGTTTTCCGGACCAGGTGACGTTGACGTTTTCACGGATATTCAGGAGCAGGTCGAGCTTCTCGGCGAAGAGCGAGTCGTAGTCATCAAGATCGAGGCCGAAGAGTGGAAACGATTCGATAAAAGAACCGCGGCCAGCGACAATTTCGGCACGACCGTTAGAGATGAGGTCAAGGGTAGCGAACTCCTGAAAGACGCGGACAGGATCAGCGGCGCTGAGCACGGTGACGGCGCTGTGCAGGCGAATGCGTTTCGTTCGCGCGGCAGCGGCGGCGAGAATTACGACCGGTGCCGAGTCGAGAAACTCGGCGCGGTGATGCTCGCCAACGCCGAAGGCGTCGACGCCGGCCTGATCGGCGAGCTCTATTTCTTCAACCAAGTTCCGAAGGCGTTCCGCGCCGCTTGGCTGGACACCGGTCCGCGGGTCGGCAATTGCCGCCGCAAAGCTGTCAATTCCAATTTCCATCGAAGGCCCTCCGGAACATAGTCGTTACAACAAATATCTTCAGGAGTAATAAGATGTTCCGCCCAAGATTTGGTCGCAGCTGTCGCGGGCTGACTGTCACGCTTCGGCGAGTCTGCGAATCAGTCTCTGTCCTGGTTTTTCGACCAACTTCTTAGTGAGGACTGCTGCAATAATCAGCAGCAAATAACTGAGCCAGGGATCGAGCGCAATCAGCCCGGTTTTCTGCAAGATGCCCGAGTCGTGGATCAGCGTCCATAGATTGAAGTGAAGCAGATACAGGCAATAGCTCGCTTCGCCGAGCAGGACGAAGGGCAGAAATCCAAATACTCGCGAGAGGATATTATTTCCCGCAAGGCCCAGGATGGTGAGACCAAACAGAGGCATCAACAGACCGTCGTGAAGGAAGACGTATGGCAGCCTCTGGCCGTGGTCGAGGACGAAATATAGAGCGGCCAAGCCACTCGCACCGAAGACCAGACGCCATGCGCTCTTGATCGGGAAGCGATTGTTCAGGTCGGCCAGAACGACTCCAAAGAGAAACGACGGCAGGTGGGGCGGAGGCGTAAATTTGAGGGCCCGAATCCACCATCCGTTCGAATAGCGGTCGGGGTGCAGGTCGCCGTCGGGATGCAGCCAGGTGTAGAGCGCGGGGCATGCCATGCCCGCCAGCCAGAGCCCGCCGAGCAGCGCCACCAACCAAACCAGTCTGCGAGGGCGCTTCCAGAGCACGATGAGTGGGAAGGTCATGTAGAAAAAGACTTCGGTGGACATCGTCCATGCGGGAGTGTTCCAGAAGGTCGAGAGTGTGGGGCTCCAGCCCTGCACAAGCAGCAGGGTCGATCCGATACCGGTGATGAAGACCGGCAAGCTGTGGGCATGGAATTCGGCGACCAGCATGCTTAGCGAGACGATCAGGCTGAAGATATACACCGGATAGAGTCTGGAAAAACGCGCCAGCCAGAACTTGCCGACTTCCATTCCACCATTGGCCGCGCGGTCGGAGTAGTTGTAGGTAAGGATGAAACCGGAGAGCAGCAGGAAGAAGCTAACCGAGGTGTAGCCATTGTCGACAACCGGGGCGAGCCAGCCGAAGTCCTTCGGGTTGCCGAAGTGGAAGAAGACGAGGTTGAGCGCCGCGAAGGTGCGAAGTCCACTGAGAGCGGGGAGTCGAGACTTTCTCGCCGAGGTTGGCGCGGGAGACGCCGACATGGTGTCCGGTTGATGATCGAGGCTTGGCGGCGGAGCTTGCGGGAGTATCTCGGCAGGAGTGTCGAGAAGAGCGGATGAGGCTTTGAGCACGGCTGCAGCCGCACTCAGGCGGTGACCAGCGAGCCGATCTTCTCCTCGCAGATCACGCGTTGAATGTTGCCCGGCTGATTCATGTCGAAGATGATCATGGGCAGATTGTTGTCTTTGCACAGGCTCACCGCGGTGGCATCCATCACCTTCAACCCTAACCGCAGGATTTCCATGTAGGTAATTTCGTCAAATTTCACCGCACCTTTATTGATGACCGGATCGGAGTCATAGATGCCATCAACTTTAGTGGCCTTCAACAAAACGTCGGCTTTGATTTCCATAGCGCGCAGCGAGGCCGCGGTGTCGGTCGAGAAATAGGGGTTTCCGGTGCCTGCCGCAAAGATCACAATACGGCCTTTTTCGAGGTGGCGCACTGCTCGGCGGCGAATATAGGGCTCGCAGACCTGATTCATCTCGATTGCCGACATTACCCGACAGAAGATGCCTTGCTTCTCGATCGCGTCCTGAATGGCGAGCGCATTGATGACCGTGGCGAGCATTCCCATGTTGTCGGCAGAGACGCGATCCATATGTTTGGCCTGCTCGGCCACGCCGCGAAAAAAGTTGCCACCGCCCACCACAAGGGCGATCTCTACGCCAAGTTTATGGACATCGGCGATCTCGCCGGCGATCTCGTGGATCTTGGTGACATCGACGCCAAAACCCCGGCCAGCAGCCAGCGCTTCCCCTGAGAGTTTGAGAACGACTCGTTTGTACATTCTCTTGAAGTATCGCATACCGGAGAGGAGCTCCAGAAGACGTTGGCTCGGGGGTTCGCCTCTGGCTGGGACATGCGTCTATCCGGGAAATGCACATGCGGGACAAGATGACGGCGTTACGGGTATAGGCGCGTCCGCAACCATCCGTCTCCGTCGAGAGTGAAGAGAATACGGTCGTGCAAACGGTCGGCGCCATCCATCCAGAACTCGAGCCGTTCTGCGAAGAGACAATAACCTTGCCAGTACGGCGGCCTCGGTATTTCGCCGGGATGCTGCTCGGCGAAGGCGTTAGCCTGGTCCACCAACTCCTCGCGACTCCCTAGCGGGCGACTCTGCGCAGAGACGGCGGCGCCAATCTGGCTCTTCCGCGAGCGGCTGTGAAAGTAAGCGTCGATTTCGTTGCTCTCAAGCTCGCCGACTTGCCCAGTCACTCGCACCTGGCGGCGCAGAGACTTCCAGTGAAAACAAAGGGCCGCGCGCGGATTTTCCGCCAACTGCCTGCCCTTCTCGCTCTCGGCGTTGGTGAAGAAGCAAAAACCGCGTTCATCCACTCGCTTCACGAGTACTATGCGCACGCTGGGCTCTCCATTGGCCGTCGAGGTGGCCAGGGCGGCAGCGTTTGGGTCGTTCGGCTCGGTGTCCTCGGCTTGGCGCAGCCATTCGTGAAATCGGGCGATTGGGTCGACCGCTGCCCAGTCGTCAAGAGCGCTCATAGAACGATGTTAGCCTCCGCCGGGGCAGGTGTGTTGCCACGCAGAGTCTCCCAGTCACCTGACCCCAATCTTCGTCCAGTTCGGAATACGATTTGGACGAAGGAAAGGGGAAGGGCGATGAGCAAGAGCCGTCACACGGAGGCGCAGATCATCACTGCGCTGAAGCAGGTTGAGGCGGGGCGCACGGCCGAGGATGTTGCGCGGGAACAAGGCGTGAGCAAGCACACGATCTATGCCTGGAAGGCGAAGTACGGGGGCATGGAGGTGAGCGAGGCGGAAGAGGTCAAGCACCTGCGCGATGAGAACTCGCGGTTGAAGAAGCTGGTCGCCGATCTCAGCCTCGACAAGGACATGCTGCAATCGGTGATAAGAAAAAACTCCCTGGGCTCGTAGAACGAAGGGCAGAAGTGAGGCGCTTGCTGGCAGAGTTCAAGGCCAGCGAGCGCCACGTCTGCGAGCTGATGGCGGTGCCGAGATCGAGTGGCCGGTATCGAAGCCGGAGAGATGACAGCCAGCTTCAGGAACGGCTGCGGGAACTGGCGCGGGAGCATCCGCGCTTTGGCTATCGGCGTCTGCATTTGTACCTGCATGAGGAGATGGGAGTGAACCACAAGAAGGTGCAGCGCGTGTATCGCGAGCTGGGTCTTACCGTGAAGCGGACACGGCGCAAGCATCTGCGGCGGACGCTTCAGCCACGGCCCGTGTTGACGGCGCCCAACCAGGAGTGGGCTCTGGACTTTGCCAGCGACGTGACGGCGGCGGGCCAGCGCATCCGCGTCTTGGGCGTCATCGACAGCTTCACCCGGCAGTGTCTGGCGTTGGAGGTCGCTACCAGCTTCCCCAGCCGGCGCGTCACCCGCGTGCTCGAACGGGCGATCGCGGCATACGGAAAGCCGCAATCGATTCGCAGTGACAATGGGCCCGAACTAACCTCTCGCCACTACCTGGCGTGGGCCATCGAGTGGAAGATCGATCTGCTGCACATCCAGCCGGGCAAGCCGACGCAGAACGGAGCCATGGAGAGCTTCAACGGAAAGCTGCGCGACGAATGCCTGAACACAAGCTGGTTCTGGAACCTGTTCGATGCCAGGAGGAAGATACGGCTTGGAGGACGGAATATAACTCGCGCCGCCCGCACAGCTCGCTTGGCTACAGAACGCCGGACGAGTTCGCGCGGCAGTGGCAGGCTGCTTCTCTTTCAGAAGCAAAGAGTATGGCTGTGGACCAGCCGTATCAAGGCGACCCTGACGGGCTCCGCTTCGCTCCGGCCTTGACACGGCTGCTCCACAGCCAAGAGATCTCTACCTAAGAAAGAAAAGCAGAAAAATGTGAGTTATGATTTCGTATTCCGAACTGGACGAAGAATGGGGTCAGGTCAGCGGGCAAACAAGTGAGCAACGCTTTGCATCGTGTAAGAAAACGAAGCTTCAGGATCGAGCGCGGCCTGAGACCGAAGAACTACGGCAAAAGCCGCTCCGGCTCACAAATAGTTGTCGCCGGGATTAAAGCGTCGAGGTAAAGCAGCCTTAGACAACTCGCCGCGCTCCCGGGATTCTGAGCACGAGTGAGCTAAGGGCCAGCGAGCTGAGACAGGCCAGGGGGCCTACGACTGCGAACTTGGCCATCGCCGGTGCTTGCCACCACCGAAGGGCCACGCCGATTCCGACTAGAACCGGGGCGTGAATGATGTACACCGTATAGGCGCGTGCCGCCAGATACTCCCATACTTGCGAAGGCTGATTCCACCGCTCGCGGAACCAGACGAGATAGGCGCCGATAATGCCCCACGCGATAAAAGGTTCCCAGAACGCATAGAGGATCGCGGGAAAACTCAGGCCTCCGGAGAAGTTGACGTGCTTACCAGCTAAACGGCCAGAAAGAATAGCGGTCACGGTCAACGCTGGCAGCAGAACAATGGAAACGATGATCCAGGCGCGAACCGTCTTCCAGGTGAGGCGCTCAAACCAATTGCGCTGCCAGGCGACGGTACCGATTGCGAAGAGAAAGATGTACGACGAAAAGTAACCGAGCTGGAGTTGAAAGACGTTCTCGCCGACCGGGATCCACTGGCGGATGAGCAGCGCTCCGGCTCCAACCCCAATCGCGGTCAGGAACCAGCCGGAAAGGGTTGGCAGTGGCGAGTCGGTCTGCCGGGACTGATCTCCACCAAGTCTACGCCAGGCGAGGTAGGCCGCGGAGAAGATAAGCAATGCCTGCGCGAACCAGAGCGGGCCGTTGTTCCAATCGGCGGTGAAGATTCGATGAATCAAGTCGGGCAGGAACGGCTCCGCTGTCGCCGCCGGCCTGCCCCAGGCGCGCGCAATCGAATTCGTGAGCGGGTCGAGCAAAACGCCAAAGACCGCCAGCGGAATGCCGAGACGGATGAGCCGGTCCACGGAGAACCTGGCGGAACCTTTGCGGTTGTAGGAAGCGGGAGTGAAATAGCCTGCGATCAGGAAGAAGAAGCCCATAAAATAGGCCTGATTCGTGGAGACAAAGACGGTGAAAACGATTCCGGTGAGCGACGCGGTTGTCGGCAGTTCGCGGTAGTACCATCCGCCGGGCGCACCGTAGGTGATGGCCGAGTGATGAAGGACGACCAAGGCGGTGAGAACGACGCGGATTCGGTCGATGTAGTAGGCACGCGAGGAGGCGGAGTTGGTCTTTCCGCCAAGCTTCGCTTCCGCCGGAATAGGATTCGCCGCAGCCATAGACGATACCTACGGAAAGACCGCCGGGGCTGTCCCCGGGATTTCCCAGCACTACTATTTCAACGCTGCTTCCACCGCCGAGATGACTTCAGGCGAATCCGGCGTTACCGCCGGCTCAAAGCGCGCCACTGGGTTGCCGTTGCGGTCGAAGAGGAACTTGGTGAAGTTCCATTTGATGTCGCCGGCGAACTTCGGATCGGTCGACTTGCCGGTGAGGAAGGCGTAGAGCGGCGCCTGGTCGTCACCCTTGACCGATACCTTGGACATCATGGGAAAAGTGACGTTGTATTTGTTCGTGCAGAAGGTCTTGATCTCGGCGTCGGTGCCCGGCTCCTGGCTCATGAAGTTGTTGGCCGGAATGCCGACGATCACGAGTCCCTGGTCCTTGTACTTCAGGTAGAGCTTCTCGAGCGCCGCGTACTGTGGCGTGTAGCCGCACTTGCTGGCCACATTGACGAGCAACAGTGCCTTGCCGTGGAAGCCGGACAGGCTCACCGGCTGGTGGTCGATCGAGTTCAGGGTGAAGTTGTATACACTGTCGGCCGGCGCTCCCATTGCAACCCCCGCAGCCACGAACAGACCCAGTAACATTGCCAGTTTCCGCATTCCCATCCTCCGACTTCGACTCAAATGATAACTCAGCGGCGTTGAACGGACGCTACCGATGGTTCGTATTAGACTGGCGAGTGACAAAGGGCGGGTGACAGATCGCGCTTGACTTTGAAGTAACAAGGGAAGTGACAAAGGGAAGGGAGCTGTTCATGCAGAGCAACATTATTGGCACCACCATGCCGGTGCTTGAGTTCATCCTCGAGCCGAATGACGCCATTATCGCCGAGTCCGGGGAGCTTTCCTGGATGGGCGCTTCGATCCAGATGACGACGCATACGCAGATGGGGGGTGGCGGGGGGTTCTTTGGGGCGATCCGGCGGGTGGCTGGTGGGGGCAGCCTGTTCATGACCGAGTATCGGGCCTATGGCGCGGCGGGCGAGCTGGCCTTTGCCACCAAGGTTCCCGGGCACATTCTGCCGGTGCCGGTGGGCAATGGATACGAGTACATGGTCCATCGTCATGGGTTCCTGTGTGCGACGGAGCAGGTGCAGATTGGGGTGGGATTCCAGCAGTCGCTTGGCGCGGGGATCTTTGGTGGGGATGGATTCCGGCTACAGCATATCAGTGGCAATGGAACTGCGTGGATTGAGCTGTCGGGCGAGGTGGTGACGAAGGACCTTCGTCCGGGCGAGACGCTGCGGGTCCATCCGGGACATGTGGGCGCGTTTCAGACGAGTGTGAGCTTTCAGATCGCTCGGATTCCGGGGATCAGCAACATGATCTTTGGCGGGGATGGGATTTTTCTGGCGGCGCTGACGGGGCCGGGCCGGGTGTGGCTGCAATCTCTGCCGATCTCGAAGCTGGCTCACGCACTGCAGGAATACCTGCCGAGTTCGAGAGGAGAGCGGACGGAGGCGGGGGTGGTTGGCGGGATTGTGGGTTCGATCCTGGGTGGGATGAAGTAGGGTACCCCCCCTCCCCCCCATTACTGCCTAAGATCAATGGTTTCAATCACTTGGACGAGAAATCCGAGCTAAGTTCTTTGTTTTCATCGTCGCGTGATATAACTTCTTTAGAATCAGCGTCTGTTGGGGTTGCTCCCTCCCTCGGCTGAAGCCACAGTCTCCGGCCGGGCCCCCTCGTTTGGGTTGGTTGATGCTTGACTGGCGGATTTCGGGCACGAGAAAGGGCGGCCAATGGCCGCCCTTCTTACCCTCTACTCTTAGTTTACCAAATCTGACCCTTTCACTATGCCAAGTTCGGGCGGCTTTATTGTCAATGGAATGAGTGGGTTACAAAGTATTTTTGGTTGGAGCTCTTGACAGGCTTCGCCAGGGACCAGGGACTAGGGGACGTAGGAACTCAAGATTCGGGGCTTTGTGGCTAAGGTTGTGGCCATGCGGGCGCGGGGCGGTCCTTCGCCCAGAGGATGTAGTCGAGGGTGGGCGGCTGGGCTCCGTTTTCGCGGAGGCGGGTGACGATGGAGCAGGTTCGCGAACTGCTTGGCTTTGGCAAGCGGATGCGTTTCTCCAGCAGCACGAGATCTTCGATTACTCGGTTGACGATCTGGAGAAGGATTTAGCGACTCTGGATCGTGTGGTTGCAGCGAAAGAACCCTGATCTATTCAGGCATGCGGGCATGATCGTCGTTGCCGATACCAATCCTCTTGATCCATTCGTCAAAAACCCAGGTTAGCTTCGCGAACCTGGGGCACCCGCGGTTGTGGCTCTTGGGGCGAACCGCAAATCCTTCGACTGCGCCGCGAGGGGACCCCGCTCAAGATGACACTAGTTAGGGAGATGATAGTGGTTTGGGTCATCGCAATCTGGATAAGAGCCCGGGCCTAAAGGCCTCTTCGTTAGTCGGGGTTTTCGTGGGGGCTGAAGCTCCACGCTTCCACCGGAACAGGATGCGCCTTCCCACCCCAGCGAGCAGAGACCGCTCGCCGGGGACCCCGGGTTTCGGCGCGGCTTTAAGCAAACCGCAGGTTCCTTCGACTTCGCTCAGGATGACATCTGTTATGTAAATGTCGGTATTTGCTGCCTTTGAGGCTGTGAAACAGCCCAGGCCTAAAGGCCCCTTGTGGCCTGATTTGTCCTGGGGCTGAAGCCCTGCACTTCCATTGGAATCTGGTGCGCCTTCGGCGCGGTTTTTACGCAAACCGCAGGTCCTTCGCTTTGCTCAGGATGACATTTGTTATGTAAACAGCCATGTTTTATGCCTTGGCCATTGTGTAAGAGCCCGGGCCTAAAGGCCTCTTCGTTAGTCGGGGTTTTCGTGGGGCTGAAGCCCCACGCTTCCACCGGAACAGGATGCGCCTTCCCACCCCAGCGAGCAGAGACCGCTCGCCGGGGACCCCGGGTTTCGGCGCGACTTGATTCAAACCGCAGATCCTTCGCTCCGCTCAGGATGACATCTGTTATGTAAATGTCGGTATCTGCTGCCTTTGAGGCTGTGAAACAGCCCAGGCCTAAAGGCCCCTTGTGGCCTGATTTGTCCTGGGGCTGAAGCCCTGCACTTCCATTGGAATCTGGTGCGCCTTCGGCGCGGTTTTTACGCAAACCGCAGGTCCTTCGCTTTGCTCAGGATGACATTTGTTATGTAAACAGCCATGTTTTATGCCTTGGCCATTGTGTAAGAGCCCGGGCCTAAAGGCCTCTTCGTTAGTCGGGGTTTCGTGGGGCTGAAGCCCCACGCTTCCACCGGAACAGGATGCGCCTTCCCACCTCAGCGAGCAGAGACCGCTCGCCGGGGACCCCGGGTTTCGGCGCGGCTTGATTCAAACCGCAGATCCTTCGCTGCGCTCAGGATGACATCTGTTATGTAAATGTCGGTATTTGCTGCCTTTGAGGCTGTGAAACAGCCCAGGCCTAAAGGCCCCTTGTGGCCTGATTTGTCCTGGGGCTGAAGCCCTGCACTTCCATTGGAATCTGGTGCGCCTTCGGCGCGGTCTTTACGCAAACCGCAGGTCCTTCGCTTTGCTCAGGATGACATTTGTTATGTAAACAGCCATGTTTTATGCCTTGGCCATTGTGTAAGAGCCCGGGCCTAAAGGCCTCTTCGTTAGTCGGGGTTTTCGTGGGGGCTGAAGCCCCACGCTTCCACCGGAATTTGGTGCGCCTTCCCACCCCAGCGAGCAGAGACCGCTCGCCGGGGACCCCGGGTTTCGGCGCGACTTGATTCAAACCGCAGGTTCCTTCGACTTCGCTCAGGACAGGCTCTTCGGCTCCCCTTCACTTCGTTCAGGGTCGCTCAGGATGACAAGTTTTATGTACCGAGACTCGCTCAGCGCTGTGGGCACCCGGCATTTACCGGTTCCGGATCTGGCGTTTGGGGCGCGGTACTGGTGCTAGCGAATCGCCGCTCTCATTCACGCGAAAGACTTCGTGCCCGCGAATGGCGGTGATGGGGACGTGCAGCGCCCGGAGGCCAGTGGTCGACTTGCCGAAGTGTTCGGCGTGGCGGCGTGCACGGGCTTCCATTTCGGTGGCACCGACTCCCTCGCCCGAATCGAGGATCGTTGTGCCATGTACGTGAACCACTCTTCCGTCCTTAGGGTCAAAGAGGACGCAGATCTTGCTGGCTTTGTCGTGGACTGGTTTTCCGGCTGAGGTCAGATTCTTCATGTCGCTCTCCTGGTGTTAACTCCAAATCTCCATGTTGATGTTGCCATCGCAGTAATCGTCGCCCTCGATGGTCCAGCCAAAGGTCACGGAATCGACGTTCGAATCCCACATGAAATCAGCCAGCCCATCGGCATTGCCCTGGCCGACGTGATGAACGGTGTCCTGTCCTTTGCTGTTTCTGGTGCGATAGGCGACGATGCCGCTGAGAAGCCATGCGGTGTCTCCACCGATGTTGCTGAACCTGTTGAGCGAGGTTCGTGCGTAGACCGAGGCGGGGGAGAATTCCACGTCCCATGTCCAACTGGTGTCGGCGGAAGTGACGGGATCGGGGCCAGAGCCGCCGCCCTGAGCCCAAGGATCAGCGTGACCTGCAAACCACGGTTGTGCCATAACGTTATTCCTCCATCCTTGCTGTTGCTGCCAAGGCCGCTCGCCGGAACTGCCGAAGGCCCTTCGATCAGAATGGTGATCGATCGCGCGCGAACGTTACAGTTCGAGTCAAGAACTCGCTGCGATCTGTTACGCTTTCGGCTGAGTGGTCGGCGAGGCAGAATATTGCTCGGAGCTCGAACAAAACGAGTCGACAGGGGAAATATGGGCAACGGAAATAAGGGCAAACTGGCAACGGACCGGCGGGATTTTTTGAAGCAGGCGGGATGGATGGGGTCGGCGGCGATGATGGCTGCGATGTCGCAGGGTGCGATGGCGCTTGGCGAATCTCCGGTGGGTGTGGTCGAAGACGCGGTGCAGGCTCCGGCAGAGGAGACGCCGAAGTATCACATCAAGTTCGCGGTTTGCGGCATGAGCCATGACCATATTTACGGGATGATTGGGGCCGTGACTCGCGGCGGCGGCGAGCTGGTGGCGGCGTGGGGTGATGAGGACGATAAGCTGGCAGCGTTTGCCAAGCGCTATCCCGGCGTGAAGATGGTGAAGACGCAGGATGAGATCATTCACGACCCTTCGATTCAACTGGTGCTGAGTTCGGAGAAGGCGAACGAGCGCGCGGGGATCGGGATCCGGGCGATGGAGGCGGGCAAGGATTTTCTCTCGGACAAGCCGGGAATTACAACCCTGGAGCAGCTTGCCCAGGTGCGCAAGACGATCGCGGCGACGAAGAAGATTTACGCGATCATGTACAGCGAGCGCCTCGAGGTGAAGGCTGCGGTGTATGCCGGCGAGTTGGTACAGAAGGGCGCGATCGGTAAGGTGATCCAGACGATCAACATCGCTCCGCACCAGATCAACCAGCGGCCGGGAGACTGGGGCGGCGCGTTGGGGAGCCGGCCGGCGTGGTTCTACAACGATGTTCAGTACGGCGGGATTCTGTGCGACATTGGATCGCACCAGCTGGACCAGTTCCTGTTTTATACGGGGTCAACGTCGGCTGAGGTGGTGGCGTCGCAGGTGGCGAACGTGCGGCATCCGGACTTTCCGCACTTCCAGGACTTCGGCGACATGATGCTGCGCGGGGACTCGGGGCTGGGTTATGTCCGGCTGGACTGGTTTACGCCGTTCGGGCTGGGAACGTGGGGCGACGGACGGTTGTTCATCCTGGGGACGGATGGCTATATCGAGATCCGCAAATATGTGGATGTGGCGGTGAAGAAGGATGGAAACAACCTGTTTCTGGTGAACGACAAGGAGAGCAGGTATATCGACTGCAACAATATGCAGCTGCCGTTTGGGCCGCAGTTTGTTGCGGACATCGTGAACCGGACGCACACCGCGCAGGACCAGACGCAGTGTCTGCTGGCTGCGGAGCTTTCGATCAAGGCGCAGATGAACGCTACGCATGTGACGTTGAAGGCTTAGCCAGATTCGGAGGTTCCATGATTTCCAGACGCGATGTGATGGTAGGGCTCATTGGCGCGGTCGCTACTCTTGGCGTGGTTGGGGTGGCCCAATCGGTGGCGACCAAGCCGATACTGGGGCCGACGGTCTTCAAGCTGGACGAAATCAAGGTGACCAAGACGGCGACGGGCGAGGTGCAGTCCCTGGTGCAGCAGCCGACCGCAACGGTCGATCAGCTGGAGATGCATGTGACGACGCTGAATCCGGGGATGATGTCGCATCCTCCGCACCGTCATGTCAACGAGGAGCTGATCATTATGGACAAGGGCGAGTGCGAGACGCTATCGGATGGGAAGTGGATCAAGGTGGGGCCGGGCGATGTGGTGTTCAATGCGTCGAACAGCTTGCATGGGTTCCGCAACGTGGGGACGACGCCGGCGATGTATCACGTGATCAATTGGAGTCCGAATAAGAACATGGCGGCGAGTAAGTAGGCCTAACTCATCCCAATCGAAATGGAGGGGATGAGCGGCTACGCTTACTCCGAATGCAGGATCCTGGCAATATCCAGCCGCAGCGCTTGCCGAATCGGGAGCAACACAGCCGCAGCCAGCACCCCGAGCAACAGCGCGATCGCAGCCAGATAGCTCAGCGGATCAAGACCACTAATGCCATACAGCCCACGGCGAAGTATCTGGGAAAGCCCAGCGGTCATGACGACTCCCATGACCAGCCCGATGAGAACAGGCCACACGAATCGCCGCAAGACTGCGGAGAAAATCTCCATTCGATTCGCCCCGAGAGAAAGCCGAATCGCAAGCTCCTTAGTCCGCTGCGACACCGCATAGCTGACCAGACCAAGCAGTCCAACAACCGCCAGGAAGATTGCAATGCTGCCAAGCAGGCTGATGACGGTAGTGACTTGTTCCGCCTGGGCAACGCTCTTCTCGAAGCCGGCCTTGAGCAGAGTGATGGTTGGAAAAAGCCTGGGGTCGATGCTTCCGGCAACTTGCTTGACCGACTCCAAACGATCCTTCGGATCCCCAGCCGTCCTCACCAGAATCGACATTCCCGGCAATCGATCCGCCGTCGGCGGATAGTAAATCTCGGTGGCATCGGAGTTGTTGAGCTCCATCGCCCGCGTGTTGCCGACGATACCGACAACCGTGTTCTCGCCCTTGCTCCACTCCTTGCCGATCGGGTCTTCCGCCGGCCAGCGTTTGCGTGCCAACGATTCGCTGAGCACCACAACATGGCTCTCGCCCTCGCGCATAACGCGGCCACGCAGCAATGGGATGCCCATCGTCTCGAAGAATCCCGGCCCCACCCAGTTCGGGTAGGTCTTGATCAGCCGGCCATTGACCGTGACGCCGGAAATCATCACATACTTATTGACCAACGGAGGGCTCAGTACTATCGACACAGATGTAACTCCAGGCACGGTTCTCAGTCGGCTCTGTAGAGTGTCGAGGTACGCTCGCGCCGTGGCCGGTGTAAATCCGTGGTCTCCGAGCCCCGGATCGATCGCGAGCACCTGCTCATAGCCGAAGCCCGGATCGGAGTACATCGTATGAAGTGTCGCCCGCACGAGTAATCCGGCAAGAATCAGCAACACACAACTTGCGCCCACCTGGGCACAAACCACAAACTGTTGCCACAGTGTCTTCCGTTTCTTGCCTCGGCTCAGTTGAAGGGCAGGCAGCAGACCAAAGGAGAGCGCCGCGACAAAGCCCATCCCGGCGGTAAATAGCAGTACCCGCCAGTCGGGCAAGGCGTTCATCCATCCCGGCGCGTCCGCATACACAAGCGCCAGTCGTAGCACCACGTAACTCAACGGCAGCGCGGCGATCGAGCCTAGAAAGCCGAGCAGCACGCTCTCGGTAAGCAGCTGCCGGAAGACCCGCAACTTCCGCGCGCCAAGGTCGATCCGCAGCTGAATCTCGCGCTGCCGGATCACTCCCCGCGCCATCACCAAACCGCCAAGATTAGCGCAAGCAACGGCAAGGATCAGGAGGACCAAAATCGCAGCCAGCCCGAGTAGCGGAGCTCCGTCTTCAAGCGAAAAGAAATGAGCGCCCGGAGTAACGATGATCCGTTCCTGATCCCAAATCACCGCGGGATAGAGCTTGCGCAGCTGGTTAGTAAGCGACAGCAGATCCTGCTCAGCTTGCGATGTCGTTACGCCGGGCGCGAGGCGTCCGTACATGATGGTCATTCCATCGAACTTCGGATCATCGACGGCCTTGCTGCCCTCAAAGAAATACTGTTGCTGAGCTAAGGGAAGCCAAATATCGGGGTCCTCGTTGCCGAGATTCGCAAAACTCTGCGAAGTAACCCCAACTACCGTCGCAGGCTTGCCGCCAAGATAGATTGTCTTGCCGATGATGGACGAATCACTGCCAAACCGTCTCTGCCACGCGCGAAAACTAAGCACCGCGACCGGAGCTGCGCCCGACGAGTCTTCGCGGCCAGGAACAAACAGCCGTCCCAGCGCCGTCGAGCCGCCTAGCTCGGTAAAGTAATTCGCAGTCACAAAGCTCGGATGAACGCGCTGCTCGTCGTGATTCAGAACGATCGGCTCGGCACGCATGGAAGCCATGACGGCCGAGAGCGACTTCGCGTGGTCGCGATAGTAGGCAATCGAGATATACGGCACGCCGGGCGTGATGTTTCCAGGAGAGCGGTGTTCGATCCTCACCAGCGTCGCCGGCTCGCGAACCGGGATCGATTGCAGAGCGATCAGGTTATACAGGCTGAACGCCATTGTGCTCACCCCAATGCCCAGGGCCAGCACCAGAATCGCCGTAAGAGAAAATCCTGGAGACCGCGCCAGGATGCGCGCACCGAAGCGCAAGTCCTGCGCGATTGACGCAAGCCAGAGCGTGCCGCGGCTCTCGCGGCAGTCTTCCTTGATCTGGTCCAGGCCGCCGAACTCAAGACGCGTCGTGCGGCGTGCTTCGGCTTCGGTCATGCCGGACTGGATCTTATCCGATACTTGCGACTCGAAGTGGAAGCGGAGCTCAAGGTCTAGTTGCTGCTCGATCTGGCGGGTTCGCGTGAGGCGCTGAAACCAGTTCATGATGTTTCCCCTTGAGGATTTTGCAGAATCATGCCAACAACCTCCGTCAATCGCGCCCAACTTCTGGTCTCGGCCTCAAGCTGCACTATGCCCTTCGCGGTCAGCCGATAGAACTTAGCCTCGCGCCCAGTCTCGCTCGGCCCCCATTCCGAGGCCAGAAACTTCTTGTTCTCCAGCCGATGAAGCGCCGGATACAGTGAGCCCTGTTGTACCTGCAGCGCCTCTTTCGAAATCTGCTGCAAGCGCTGCGCAATCGCGTAACCATGGACTGGCCCCAACGCCACTACGCGAAGGATGAGCAGATCAAGCGTGCCCTGTGGAAGTTCAAACCTGGATGAAGTCGTCATACCTGTCCCTTCTACCTATACATGGGGAATAGGTAGAAGCGCAAGGTGTCGGTCGATGGCCGATTTAAAGCAACGCACTCATTGAGATCGGGTGAGGCCTTTCGAGTGAGGACTTGCACTGAGAAGCGAGCTCGTACTTTACCTGGACGTAGCAGATTGGAGAAGTGACCGACCGTTCCAGTATTGCCGACATGCCGAGTCACCCATCGATTCCTTGGTGGGCTGATCCTCAATAAAGAATCTTCAGCGAGAACTGAATCTGGCGGGAGGTTCCGGCGGTTCGGCTGATCTGGCCGAAGCCGGAGGCGAGGATGGTGTTTGTGGGCAGGCCCATGTTCACGATGTTGAAGAGGTTGAAAAACTCGGAGCGGAACTGGACGTCGAAGAGTTCTCCTCCGCTGGAGCGGCTGCCGACTGGGGTGTCCTTGATGAGCGAGAAGTCGAAGTCGTAATAGGCGGGGCCGCGGAAGGTGTTGCGGCCGAGCGTGCCGAAGTAGCCTGAGTTGGGGCCGGTGCCTCCGGGCTGGTTGATGGGAATGGAGAAGTAGGAGGCGTTGTTGACGCCCATTCCGAAGTAGTCTTCGCGGACCTTGCGGGCGGTGGAGAGATGCGGGATGCCGATCTGGTTGGGGCGATCGACGCCGTTTGAGCCGACTCCGGTTTGCTGGATGCCGGAGTAGATGGTGAAAGGGGCACCGCTCGAGATGCTGGAGATGCTGAGCAGCGTCCAGCCCTGGGTGATTCTTCGAGGAACTGACTGCGAGGAACTGGGCTTTCTCGATCTGGAGGTCTTGGGCGGCGCTGAGAGTGAAACCGTTGGCGACGTCGAATGCGGAGGGGCCTTTTTCGGGATGGGTGTTGAAAGGGTTTTGGGGGAAGGGTATGGAGACTGCTCCGGTCGCGTTGCCGTTGGGGTTTAGCCCGCTGGTGTCGTCGAGGGACTTCGAGAATGTATAGCTGGCCTGGATGGTGGGGCCGTTCTGCACGATTGCCCCTTGCAGCGAGGTTTGCAGGGCGTTGTAGCTGGAGTGAGCTGTGCCCTCGATCACCTGTTCCGTTCCGAAACCTCCGATCGCTTCGCCGTCGGGGCCAAAGAGAGTGAATGGCGCGAAGCCAGCTCCGGCGCCGGAGTATCCATTTGGAAAATATGAGCGCGGCAGGCGTACGGCGGCGGTCCCAATGTAGGCCGCGTCGGCGGTCATTTTGCCGAAGGCGCGTTCGACGCCGAGCGTCCAGGTCTGCAGGTAGCCGTTGCCGAAGCGGCGGTCGATTCCGGTGAGGTTGAGCGGCGTGAGCTGCGTTCCTGGAGAGAGCTCGGCGAGATCGCGCTGGTAGCGCTCGACATCAAGCACGGTATTAGCGGGGACGGTGTTGGTTTTGCCGCTGGCGAAGACGTTTTGCCCGGTGGGCGTGTAGAAGTTGGGCAGCTCTCCCGAGGTGATTTGGAAGCCGTAGTTGATCGGCGCCTTTTGCGATGTCGTGAGGTGAGGATAGATCGTGAACGGGACTGCGCCGGTGAGGAAGTTGTCCTGCCAGATGTTGGGAGGAATCGTGGTGATGCCGCCGCCAGCGTGCACGTGAAGAGTGCCTGTGACGCGCCAGTCGACCTGGACGCGTGGGCCGAAGCTGTCGAGGTTGGTCTTGTAGCCGGGCTGCGGGTTGTCGAGATATTGCTGCAGCTGGCCGGCGGGAGGATTGACTTCGAGGAAGCCTGAGGTGCGCTTGGCGCGTTCGGTGATGGGCGAGTAAATCTCCCAGCGAATGCCGTAATCGATGACAAAGCGATCGGATACCTTCCAGGTGTCCTGGGCGTAGACTCCGCCGGCGTTGCGAGAGATGGCGGCGGGGCCGATGTGGTATCCCCCTGAGGTATATGGCGGCGCAACCGCAACCGTGTAGACGAAGGGCCTTCCGGTGAGCAAGGCGGAGAGCGTATCGGGCAGAGCCTGCCCTGCTTTGATGTTGTTCATTCCGCTCTGCGACGGGATGTCTACGGGCGAGTAGGCGGTGCCACCGCCGAAATCGTATTCGCCGTTGGGGCTGATGCCGAAATAGGTGGTGTCGCGGTTGAGGCGAAGCTCGCCGCCCGTCTTGATCGCGTGCTTGCCGGCGATGATGGTGAAGTTTTGCTGGCCCTGGAAGAGATTGCCGTAGGCCGACATGACCGATCCGCCGGCGGTGTTGAATCCCTCGTAGAGGCCGTCGTTGAACTTTACCGCGGGGTCGGTGTGGTTGGGGGTGGGAAACTGTGGAGTGGTCCGAGTAAAGCTGATCGAGCTTTGCGAGGTGAAGTGGGGCGAGACGGTGCGCGTATAGGTCACGATGCCGTTGCGCTGATGGTCCATGTAGGTGACGCCGAAGCTGGGTTCGATGGCGGTCTGGTCGGGATTGGTGGTTGGCCCGAAGAGGTTGTTGAAGTTGAACCTGGCCATGAGCTGAGACTTGTCCGATAGCTGGTGGTCGAGGCGGAGCGAGAACTGGTTCGCGTTGGTGACGACTTTTGATGCGGCGGCGTAGGTATTCACGCCGTAGGGGCCGGTGGGGTTATTAGGGCAGCGGATAGCGGGCGAGAACCGCAGCGATTTGAGGATCGGGAGTGATGATCAGGACGTCGCCGGGATAGGCCCGGGCATCGAAGCCGGCGCGCTCCGCTGAAGTTGGGACGGGGAGGACCTGGGTGGTTCCGAGCACCTGGCGAAAGCCCTGGTATTGGCCGAAGTAGAAGGTCTTTCCGCGGCCGTCATAGATGTGCGGGATGATGACGGCGCCGCCATTGGTTAAGCCAAATTCATTGCGCTGAAAGGGCGGGATTCTTCCCGGATCGGCGATGGTAGGGTGGTCGAAATAGTTTCGCGCGTCGAGCGCCGAGTTGCGAATGAACTCAAAGAATCGAGCCGTGAAAACCACTGCTGCCGGAACGGGTGATGATGTTGGTGAATCCTGCTGCGCCGCGGCCGATTTCGGCGGGCATCCAGCCGGAAGAAGACTTGATCTCCTCGATCGCGTCGACGTTGAAGTTGGAGAAGGTCGCGCCGCCCATTTCGGGGTCGCTGGTGTCGGCGTTGTCCATTGCGAAGGTGGCCTCGACTCCGCGCTGGCCGTTGATGGCGAATTGCTGGGTGAAGTTGGTCGCGCCGTTGGCGTCGGTCATGGTTCCAGCGGCGAGAAGGAGCAGCTGGCTGAAGTCGCGCTTGTTCAGCGGGATGGCGCTGACGGTCTGGCTTGAGAGCTGCTCGCCGCCGGTCGTTTTCACGATGGGTGCGCCGGACAGGCCTGGAAATGTAACGGTGACTGTGCCTTGTTGGTCGATGGTCACGGTTGCTGGGAGTGAATCGGACGTGAGATCAACGGGGGCTTGCGCGTTGTGGGCGACTCCGGCGATGACGACGGCGAACTGATAACTCGCAGGGGGCGGATTGGTGAACTGGAAGCTTCCGTCTGCCTGGGTCTGGGCGACGATCTCGCCGTGTCCGCCAATCAGATGAATCTCAGCGCCGTTTATTGGGGCCCCGGTGCTGTCGTGTAGAGTTCCCTTCCATGAACGCGCAGATAGTTGCTGGGCATTCAGAGCGGGTGAAAGAAAGAGAAGGACGAGAAGGAGCCGAGCCGCAGTCTGCATTATCGCGTCAATTATATCGGTTTAGACTGCGGCCTCGGACAGTGAGGACGATCTTGCTCTTTAGTTCCATTCAAACGGGCCGGTTCCTAACAGACGTTTTGTCATTGGGCGTGACTGTTCACTCTCGCCATTTGCGGAAAAGGATCGTTCCTTCCTCCGGGCCCGGCCCCGGGCCGACGAACTGGAAGCCGTTTTTGATGAGAAGTCCCTTCGACGGCTCCAAGTGTGGGAATGTCTGGGCGTTGACCGAGCGAATGTGCGGATGCGAGAAGATCCATTCGACGAGCGCGGCAACCGCCTCGCTGGCGTAACCGCGCCGCTGGTAAGCGGGAAGGATTCCGTAGCCGATCTCGGTATCGTCGTTGAGTTCGAGGGGGAGGGTTGCCCCGCAGGTGCCGAGGAGAATTCGGCGTCCTCCATTGGTCGGCTTTAGGGCGATATAGCGTCCCCACCCGTGCGAGTTGGGATAGCGAGTCATTTTGTCGACGACGTATTCATAGGCATGGTCGTCCCAGTCTTCCTGCGGCCAGCCTTCGGGCAGATCGGCGTTGACAAGCTTCGCGAGGTCGGGCGACTTTGCCTGGCCGGCGTGGATCATTTCGAGCGTTATGGCGATCAGTTCGAGGCGAGGAGTGAGGATGTCGGGGGTGGAGGCTTCCACTCCAAGGGTGAGCTTGGAGGGAGTGGGCATTGTGGCTTCGAGTGTCATTTGGGTCCGCTTTCCGGTTGGGCGAGGCTTTGTCTTGAGCGCGGGCTCGAGGAGCATTCGCGCTGCAGGATTACAAAGGTGGCCGAAACTAGCGGATGGCAGACATAAGCGACGCTTCAGAGTTTGGCGCAGATGCGCATGTGATGTCAATCGAAAGAATGGCTCAGACCTTACATATCTGAGTCGGGAGAGATCCGGGTCTGGCTCGCTGGGGAAGTTCCGGTGAATCGCTCGATCAGTTGCCGGGGTAGTTCGGAGCCTGTGAGTTGCAGAATTGCCACCGAAACCGCTAACCACGCCGCGGTGGCAACCAGCAGCAGCAGCAGGTCGTTCCATCGTCCGCCAGCTGGCGGCATCGCGCGACTGACCAGATAGATGACGCCAAAGCCGGCAAGAGCGGCGAAGGTCGATCTGCCGAGCTCTTTGAACTCAAGCCCGGAGAGCGCGACCATCTTCCTGTGGTGGAGGAGGACCCCGAGGCTCACGGTTTGAATGAGGATGCCGATGTCGGACGCGATCGCCAGGCCGGTTGCTCCCTGCGCACGGTAGAGAGCCCAGTAGATGGGTAGCGAGGCGAGGACGACGATCGTGCCTGCGACCATTGGTGCGAGAGTGTTGCCGGCCGCGTAGAAGGCGCGTGCGTAGAGCGTCTGGGCCGACCAGAAGCAGAGAGAGATCGAGAAGATTGCGAAGTAGAGGGCCATCTCGTGGGCGCTATTGCGATGAAAGAGGCCGCCGCGAAAAATCAGGTCCACCAGCGGGAAGGCGAGACCGATCATCCAGCCGGTGAGCAAGAGGGAAAAGGCCACGACGCGAGAGACGGAGGAGTTGACGTTGCGCGAGAAGCCCTCGGGATTGTTCTGAGTGAAGAGCGATGCAAGAAAGGGAAGCGACGCGGCGCCCGCCGCCTGACCGAGGGCGACTGGTGCGGTGAAGAGGCTCTTGGCATAGGCCAGCAACGTAATAGCGCCACGATCACCGGAGGCGAAGTAGTTCATGATCCAGCTATCGAAGGAGACCAGCGAGACTCCGAGCATCAGGGGGATCGACAGTCGCACCCATTCGCGCAGCCCTGGGTTCGACCAATCGAGGGTGGGACGATAGCGGACTCCGGCGCGATGCGCGCCGATGGCATTCATCAGAAACGGCCCGATCAAGACGCCGCCAAGTGCGCCCCAGGCCAGCGATCGAATGCCGAGGAGCTTCGCCAGGAAAACGCCGCCCAGGATGATGCCGAGGTTATAGACGAGCGGGGTGACTGCCTGGAGGGCAAACTGCTTCCGCACCAGCATCACCGAACCCAAGACGCCGCCGGCGAAGAAGAATAGCTGCCCGGGGAGCAGGACGCGAGTCATGGCGGTGCAGAGCGCGGCCTGTTCGGGCGAAAATCCCTTGAACCACCAGCGGACATAGACGGGCGCGAAGACTTCAGCGAGCAGGACCGCGCCGCCGAGGACGAGCAGCATCGAGGTGAGAATGACCGACATGGCCCGGGCGCCTTCCTCATCGCGGCCGGTGTCGCGATAGCGGCTGAGGATCGTCACAAAGGTCACCGAGGCCGCGCCGCCGACGAGGAAATACGCAATCATGTCGGGCAGCTGAAAGGCGGAGTTGAAGGCGTCAGTTTGCGGGCCGGCTCCGAAGAGGTAGGCGATGTATTTGACCCGCACCAGCCCGATGATGCGCGAAAGAAAGGCGGAGAGCATCAGCAACAGAGTTGCCGTGAACGCGGTATGGCGGTGCGAGGGGCGAAAGATACGCAGCGCGCGCTGCCAGTACGTCACGGATACGGAAGGGGCACCGGGCATTGGGGATGGGTCGATTCTACAGGCGCGATAGGTAGTGTTGGCTTCGCCTGGCTCCAGTGCCTCATCGCGGACAGCGAAGGACGCTCCGCAACAGACCGGGTCACCAGCCGCAGCAAGTCGGCAGAAGAATTAGTACGGGTCCCTGGGAACGGGGTTGTAAGGTTCTCCGAACTTATTCAGGTGGTGATTCATCAAGTCGCCGCTGGTCTCAACGACCAGTGTTCCGAGGTTAGTGTTTCCAGGGGAAATAACGACGACGCGGCTCAGCGCATTGAGTCTATCGGAGGAGACGTTTTCCGCCCACACATTGAGCCGATAGCTACCCGGAGGGACGTCGTGGATGACGACGCTTCCATCGCGAGCGGAGATTCCATAGTAGGGGGTGCTGAGCGAGACGATCACCGCGCCCATCTCGGGGTGAATGTTGCAGAAGATGTAAGAGACTCCGTCACGGTCGAAGTGCACGCTGCGCTCGGTGTGTGCTTCGTAGAGGCCGAGGTCAAAGCGTTTCCCGTTAAAGAGCGAAAAAACGTTGTGGTAAAAGGGGTCGAGATTGGGGAAGGCGACACTGCTGCCGGTGGGCACCACGAGCAGGTGGGGGCTGAACTGCTTGTCTTTTTGAGAGAGAGTGAATTCCTGGATCCTGGCTGGCCTGGGAAGAGGGGAGGTCTTTTGCTCCGGCGTGAGCCAGACCACTACATCGGCCGCCCCCCCCGGCCCCTTGTTTGGATGATGTTGACGAGTAACTTCGGCGCGGACGGAAACATCAAGCGACTGCGAGTGAGCTGGACTCTGCAGGGCAACGCCGCATAGGACCGTCGCAGCGATGCGGCCGAATAGCGCCGGAATTCCGATTTGCATACGCGCCACGGTCACGCCAATCATCTTTGCCGACCAGGGGCTCCGCCAATCAGCCGCTCTCAAAACTGATAGCCCGCGGAGAAGGTGAAAACATTGGCGACGTTGACCGGGCCAGTGTAGGGCCAGGTCAAGAGGTGCCGGTATTCGGGAGAAAAGATCAAATAAGTCTTGGGGCGAAAGATGACGTTTCCCATGACCGAGTTGTTGCGCGCGTACTGCTGGAGAGGGTTCGCGCCCGGCGTCGAGATGATTCCGTAGAAGTTGCCGCTGAGCGCATCATCGATGCCAAAGGCCGCGTTAGCTTCGAGCGTTGGGCGCAAACGGAGCTTCAACTGGGTCCAGCCGCCGACGGTTTCGATACCATTTGCCTCTGGAAGGCCCGTCACCGGATTGGTGACCACAACGACATCCTTGTATAAGCCCCCACCGAGGCCGCCGAGTGCGCGGCCGCGATAGGCTTCTCCGGTCGCCTCGAACCACTTCAGGATAGGCACCTGCCAATCCAGAGTGGCGGCCCAGGAGTGGATCTGGGTGCTGCTGCTGTAGTACTGACTTGCGGAGTAGCCTCCTGCGCCGAGTACAAAGCGATGGGTTGACCCCGTCCAGCTGCTGTTGGCGCGATAGGAGAGGCGACCCTCATACCCCGGACGCCGGGAGGCTTCGACGGGGCTATCCTGCTGGGCGGAGGAATAGCCTGGCGACTCAGGATCGATCAGGCCGCCCTCCAAAGAGATACTCCGGTCATCCGAGAGCGGGAAACGCTGTTCCAGTCGTACTTGAGGGGACCAGGCCCATAGGTTTCCGGAGGACGAGAAGCCTGGTTGCGCAACTGTGGCATAGGAAGTTGGCGACAATGGCGAAATCAATGGTACGGTGTACGCCGCCTGCAAGGTCGTCTTCGGCCAGTCCAGACTGATTTGTGCCTGGCGCATGCGCACAACTCCGGTCGAATAGCTATAGCCATAGGCGTTGGTGGTCGTGCCGCCAAAAAAATCCATGCTCACGTCGGCAAAAGTGCGAGCCCCGCCGATCGTTGGCCCGGTTCCCTCCAGACCTACGAGTGTCTGCTGCAGCGTGGCGCCGGCACTCCCGTGCGAACGGCCCGGTTGGCGTGGCAGCGCAAAAGTAGGAAGGTCGACGTTGTCGACGACTCCGGCATTTGAGAAGGCGTTGAAGAGGATCAGCCCGGTCAATCGCAGCGAGTATTTCGAGGCAGATTCCACCTTGATCTGCTCGTGCTGTTTGATCTCGGCCTGCAATGCGTCCTGCTGCTCATGGAGACCCTTGAGCTCATCATTGAGCGGAACGCCGACATCTGCCGCGTCTCCCTGGCGACCGGGTGGCTGGTTGTGCGCAGAGAGGGGGGCCGCGGCCTGGGAAGCAGGCGCGGACTGTGCGCGGAGAGAATCGAGTTGACCGCGAAGCGTCTGAATCTCTAACAGCGATTTCTGCAGCGCCTGTTGAGCGTCGGCCAGGGAGCTGGTGACCGCGTCGAGACGATGCTCAATTTCGTCCATCTTTTGAGACTCGTCGGCTGAGTCCGGCGCGTCGGACTGGGGTTGGGCTGTGGATGTCTGGCATCTGCCCGCAACCCCGATCAATAAGGGAAACATCAGGCAACCTATAGCCGGGAACAGGGCGACGCGCCGGCCACTCCGACGCTTCAGGTTAGTGGGTGGGTAGTCCCGCGATGGGCGCATAGCTACTCCTGTCTGGATGTATTGCCCATGTTAGCGCCCGCGACGCCCACGTGTTCTCTGGGCTCGCCGTTCGCGACCCTTTCGGAATGTAAGCGGCGGAGCGACTGCAGGGCCCTCTTGTGCAACAGAATGCTGAAAACCGTCCTGCCTGGGGATGACTCTTCCAGCTTCACCTCGCCGCCGTGCTCCTGGGCGATGTACTGGGCGAGGGTCAGGCCCAGGCCGGTACCATTTTCTTTGTTCGCGCTGACAAAAGGCTGGAAGAGCGTCTCGCGGATCGAAGCCGGGACGCCTCGCCCGCTGTCACAAATACCGATTCGAACTTCGTCTTCGTCCTCGGAAAGCGTGACCACCACGACAGGTAACGCCTCGCTGTTCTTCCTTGCCGCCTGGCATGCATTGAGCAGCAGATTGTACAGCGCGCGGCCGAGTTTTCCTTGATCGACCCACGCGTCTACAGATGCAAGGTTTGAAGCCAGGATTCTAACGTCGCGACACTCGGGATGGCGGCGAACGGTATGCACGCTTCGCTCAATCAGCGAACCGATGGATTCGTAATTCAAATGTAAGATCTGGCCGGTCTGGCTGAAGAGCAACAGCGATTCGATCAGGTCGGTCATGCCTTGAACGCCCTCTTGCACTTCCGCGAGCAGCTCGGACCGCTCATCGGCGCCGACCTGCGACAGGCTCATGAACTCTGCATTCGCATAAATGGCGGAGAGATGATGGCGCAGATCATGCGAAACCGAGCTAGCCATTCTTCCTATAGTGGCAAGACGGTCGGACTCAATGAGTTCACCCTGAGTGCGCTTCAACTCGCTCCGCATCGTCGTGAAGGCGAGTCCTAACTCGCGGACTTCGACCGCGCCCTCCGTGCTCATGCGATAGTCGAAGTCGCCTCGCGCAAGCGCGCGGGTACCGGCGACCAGCGCCTCGAGCGGATGCGTTACTGTGCGCGAGACGGCGGCAGCCAGAAACAGCCCGATGAGCAATGCCGAGAGGCCCAATCCCAGGATCCATTGGTTCACTCGCTGAAGATATTCGCTGGCCCGGTCATAGGACTTGAGCACCACAAGCTGGACCTCAGCGCGTCCCGCGGCCGGAAGCTGCGACGCGGCAGCCAAATAGGTTTCGCCGCCAAGCTGGATTCGCTGCGGAAGCGCCTTCGCAGCGTCAAGCTTCTGCGTTCGCAGGCTGAGGTCCGCCAGCCTTCCGGAAGGCAAGGTGGTTGCTGCGATCTCGCCGTCGACCAGAAAGGTTACGTCGGCAGCGGCGGCCTCGCTGACCTCGCGGGCAACCTGATGATCGATCGCATACCCAAGCACCACATACCCCAGCTGCGAGCCATTGGCCGGCGGACCAAAGTACAGAGGCTGGATGGAGAGTTCGAATAGACTCTGCCCGAAGGCGATCATGCAGGGGTCTTCGGAATAGGCCATGCAGGCCTGCAGGCCCGTCGCGATCAAGTCTTCGCTCAGCGCTGCGCCCCGGTTGGAGTGCGCCAACAGCTTGCCGCCGGCGCTGGAGAGGGCGAAGAAGTCGCTCCCGCTGATCGTCCAGAACTCCTGGCTTCCATCCCGGATGGTCTGCGGATCCTGGGTGGTCATCAAGGCTTTCAGACTGGGCAGGTCTGCCAGGAGCGCCGCTTCGCGGGACAGCATCCGGTTGCGTTGATGAGCTATGTTGCGAAAAGTGCCGAGTGAATGCTCCAGGTCCGACTCGAGACCTTTGCGGATCTCCTGCTGTACGCTGACTCGAATGATCAGCAAACAGGTGGCTGTAAGCGCAAACGAGACGGCCAACATCGAGACCATCAAGGTCGTGCGCATGCGCCAATGCTTCATGGATTCACGATCTCAGCGAGGATCTCTCTAGTTTCACGTCTGTTGCACGAATTTATACCCGATCCCGTGCACCGTGCGGAAGTGTATCGGGTTGGCGGGGTCGGGCTCGAGTTTCTGCCGCAGCTTGAGGATTTGATTATCGACGGCCCGCGTCGTGAGATGGAAGCTGAGCCCCCAGACCTCGTTCAGCAGTTCGTCGCGAGCAATGACCCGGTCGGGGTTATCCAGAAAGAACCGCAGCAGTTTGAATTCATAGGCGGTTAGCGGGACAAGAGTACCGCCCTTGTGGGTCTCCATCTTGAGGAAGTCGACCGACACGTCGCCAAAGCCCTGCGCCCTGCTCTCAACCTTTCTTCCTGCCCGGCGAATCATCGCCTGGACCCGCGCCAGGAGTTCGCGCGGGCTGAAAGGCTTGGTCATATAGTCGTCCGCTCCGGTCTCGAGAAGGAGCACCTTATCGGCGACCTCGGTAACCGCACTCAGCACGATCACGGGCATATCGATCGACCAGGCCTTGATCTCTTTACAGACTTCGCGGCCCGAGAGACCGGGCAACATCAGGTCCAGAACCACGGTAGCGGGTCGCAATGTCTTGCAGGCGGCGAGACCAGCCGGCCCTTCGCCCTCGACCTTGACTTCATAGCCTTCCGCCGTGAATTGCCTTTGCAGAGCGCGCTGGATGCGCGGATCGTCTTCGATGACCAGGATAAGGCTCATGTTTCATTCTCCGGGCTTGATCGAATGTAGCGGCATTCGACGGAAGCCCTCCCATTCGAGCAAAAGTACAATTGGCGTCATGTGGGGAGTTTGTCTCAGCAGGCGTTGCACCTCACATGACGCTAGCTGTGCTCTTGCTCTAGTCTCCACCAGGAAGCATCTCAGTGCTGCCGAAATCGCGAAATGACAAAGAAGTGACAACTCCTGGACCGGGGCGCCCCTAAAAGGCCACACCGATATCAGGATACCGGCGCTACAACCCGTGAGGGACTCCGTCCACGAGCGCTCCTTCCGTCAAGGAGAACGGTCTAAATGACCGCCGATGCGAGCGCGCTCGGGGCCCGCACCGACGCGCTGGGGCCACGCGCGAATCGTTCGAGGCGATCGACTGCCTGTTGGAGATCGCGATAGCGAAGTTCAAACACCTCAGTCATGGCGAGCCGCTGCAGTGCTCCTGCCCGGAGAGGCTGGACCTCATCTTCAGGAAAGAGCGATTCGTGGAAGCGGCGTGTGGCGACCGTCCTTGTAACCGGCGTCAGATCGACTCCCGCCGTAGTCTGTCGATTCAGAAAAATAATGGAGTCGACCGGCACCTCACCCTCCGTAACGAAACCCGGTAAATCGGCGGTCGGAATGTCGATGGAAGGCTTGCCTTCGGCGTGGGCCGTTGCCATTCGGCTGCGAAGCTCGGGAAAAAGATCCGCTGCCGACGGCCGAAATCGAATCTGGCGCGAGTTGCCGGCGACGCGGGGCCGGCCACTGGCACGAATCAGGTAGCACGAGTCATCCGAGGTATATGCAAAGCCTGCGCGAGCGCAGGCGTAGGCCAACGTTGATTTGCCCGAGCCTGACTCTCCGCAGAGCAAAATGCCGCGGCCATGCCGGCTGACGCAGGCGGCCCGTATCGCCGTGGCATACGAATTCGAAATCAGGAAGTGAGCAATCGCCTCGATGTAGTGACGGCGGAGATAAGCCCGATGGAGGAGTATGTCATGAGTCAGCCACGCGTACGCGTAGCCTCTTCCCAAATCGCAGACTGCCTGGTTCTCTGCATTTGAGACGATGGTCAGCAATTGGCGATGGGCACGCACGACCGGCGACGGAGGACAATCGCCAGAAGCTCCGGGGCTGATCGCGATTCCTATTCGTAACATGGGGCTGGAGTGGCGTTGGCTGAGGTTTTTCCAGCTCTCCCGCGCGGCGTCGAGCACCGCCTGCGAGTTCGTCGATATCTCGATCTCAAAGCCGAGTGGATAAAAGACCGCCCGGAGCGGCAACTCCATCTTCCGCAGGAGAGGGTCGTCCTGCAGCCCTCCTGCATCAACCGGACTGCTTTCCGGCGCGATTTTCAACAACGAGGACCTGCCGTTCCTCTTGCTCGCGATTCTTGATATCGAGAGCGCTTCCTGCAGGGATCGACGGACTTGGGCAGTTTCAAGTGAACGATGAGAGCCTGGTTCGTTCATAGTGTTCATGGTCATTGCTGCATTCGAGTGTAGGGATTGCGTGCGCCTGGGTTGTCACGGAATTGTTGCTGGTTCGTCACGACTTTGTCTCCAGTAGCGTCGATGCAGTGTCCATGCGACCCTCTCTCCCCAGCAGCCCCCCGAGTTGCAGGGTGTCTTGGGCGCCTGCCCGGAATGGCTTCGCCCGATTGCGTCCTTGCCGCTGCTAGCGGGACGAGGCGTGGCGAAGTCCTGGGGTTTCGCTGGCCGGGCGAATTGGTTCGACTCCAAGAGTGCGATCTTCACTTGCAGCCCATTGGTCGAGCCGTTTTTGGTTACCTCCAAGAATTGGTCCTCCACTCCCTAAGGCACACGATGCTGACTCGGCCAGGCGAAGCAGGGTCTCAGGCAGTTACAATTATGAAGATCGCAGGGCACAGCAGTGTCACTGTGATTCAGCGCTCCGTGCATCCGACACCCGAGGCGGTGGAGCGCGATTCAGCGACTCGAGACTCTCGCCGCTCAGGCAGGCCAATTTCCCGCCTGCGAACCGGAGATTCGACAGCTACCCGCTGCGGCTTTCGTTGCAGCGATTTCAGAACTGCCCGTAAGTGCTTGAAGGGCCTATAGCTCAATGGTTAGAGCAGAGCACTCATAATGCTTTGGTTCCAGGTTCGAGTCCTGGTGGGCCCACCAAATGACCTGTTTTGAGATGCCAAAATTGAGAACATGAGCCTTTCATCGCCAACCAAGGCTCATCGTGGATCGATTTTGTCTATACCATGTACTGCGGTATAGGGTCGAGAATGTTCGTATGAGAATCGGGGAACTCGCCGCCAGGGCGGAAGTGAATATTCAAACGCTGCGCTTCTATGAGCGGGAAGGATTGCTGTTCCCGCCTGTTCGCACCACCTCCGGTTACCGAAGCTATACGGAGCGCGAACTTGAGCGGGTCCGCTTCATTCGCCTCTGTCAGGGGCTTGGCTTTACCTTGCGGGAGATCGACAAACTGCTGGTTCTTCACAAGAGCGTTACCGATTACAAAGGAAGTCCAAAGAAAAAACCAGCAGCGGTACAAGAGATCGTAATGATGGCCAACGAACGCCTTGAACTCATCGATGAGAAAATCAGGGCCTTAAGCTTGATGAGAGCTGAACTGACCTCCCTGGTCGCAGCACTCTGCGAGGAACCTCCCGTTGCCTGTCCCCTTTCGCGGTAGTTCGGCCAAAAAAATCCTGAATAGCCCTTGACCCTATACCGAAGTACAGACTCCAGACTTGCTCTTAGAGGCGGTTGGCACGGCTCGACCTCTGCCAGGAGAGCAATGGTATGCACGATCGAAATCCTCCCCTAAATTCGGCAGTCTCGAAGTGGACCATCTTTCTGCTTGTTTTGGCCATTGTTATGGGCTGGGCGGTGCGAGGTGTTCTGCAACGCGCCGGAAGGATGCACACGGCGAGCACCTCGGCCTCGATGTTTGCCGGAACACCGGCGGGCAATACGGCAAAGGCGGTCATCCGTCTCGATCAGGTGGTTGGAAACCGACTGAAAGGCACTTTGCTGGAGCAGGAAAGCGATGCCTCCTACCGCGTCGCAATCGGAAGTGGCTCCGTCGTCGCGGCCATCCTCACTCCTGAGACATCCGTCGCGATGGGAAAGCCGCGAGACATCGCGCCGGGGGCCGTTGTCCAACTCGCGGGCACGCTTGACCGGGACCGTGTCCTTCATGCGAAGCAGGTAGTGGTTCTCACCGGCTATGTTCACGTGTTACCGAGCGCGGTGGCCAGCCGATGAACAGTTATTTGCAGTCGGCATTCAGTGGTTGGGGCGCGGTTGCGCTCTTCGGTTCGGGGCTTGCGATGCCTTATCTACTGCGCAGAACGCGCGGCGCGAAAACTCCCTATCTGCGCCGGATGTGGCCTCACTTCTGGCTTGGCTATCTGGCATTCCTCGTCTCGTTTGTGCACGGATGGTTCACGATGCGGAGCGGCAACATGCGCGGCATTAGCGTTGCCGGCGTATGGATCGCAACTATCGCTCTCTTGATCATGCTTTGGCAGATCGCTGTGGGTCTGATGCTGCGCGACCCAACTCAATCCCATCGCCGCGCGTTACGGCGCACCCATTTCTGGACGATGACGCTCGTGGCCGGGCTCATCGCAGTGCATATCGCGCTCAACAGGCCGTAGCGCAAGGAGGCTTTTCAATGAAGACCGTAGTGACAATGGTTCACGTCTCGGGGCGGCGAAAAGAGATTGGCCTGCGCCGCGCAGTCGGAGCCAGCAGAAACGCCATCCTCGCGCAATTCCTGCTCGAAGCGGTTCTGGTGTCTCTCGCGGGGGGAATAGTTGGTATTGCCCTGGGCATCGGCGGAACCCAAGTCGTGTCGCGGCTTCAACGTCTCCCATTCTTGCTGCAGCCCGAAGCGGCGCTGACGGCAACCCTGCTTTCGATCGGGCTTGGTTTGCTCTTTGGGGTCTACCCAGCCTGGGGAGCGGCGATGACGAACCCAATCGACGCGCTGCGGGACTAGCGCTGTGCCAATTCTGCGCGTCCTGCAAATACTCCGGATCGCGCTGCGAAATTTCCGCCGTTTTCGTTTGCAGGCAGTCCTGATCGTAGTCGCCACGATGACTGGGACCGCCGGGGTCCTCGTCTCAGCCGGATATGCGGCTGGAGGACGGCAGAAAATCCTCGACCAGTTCGCCCGCATGGGAACTAACGTCATCATCGTGGCCCCGCAGCAGAGCCGGGCCGTTGGAGGGCGAGCCCGCACCGGCTCTCTAGTCACGACATTGAACCCTGCGGATTACAGAACAATTCAGCAATCGGTGGCCGGCATTTCGTTCGCTTCGCCGACAGTGGCCCGCGTGCTTCGGATTCGCGCCGGCGACCTCACGAAGAATACTACCGTCGTCGGGTGCACACCGGATTACTTCGTGATCAAGCATTGGTTTGCGGTCGATGGCGAGGTGTTCGATGAAAGAGCCAATCGCCAACAAGCGCGCGTCGCCTTGCTGGGTGCAACAGCGGCCACAGACCTGTTCGGAGAAGGCGATCCGACCGGGAGCCGGATCACGATCAACCGCATTCCATTCACTGTTGCCGGTGTCATGTCTGAACGAGGGCAAGGCCTCGACGCCTCCAACGAAGACGATCAGGTTTATGTTCCTCTGGATACGACGATGCATCGCCTTCTGAACATCGAGTATTTCAATGCAATCCTGCTCAACATCGATTCCCAATCGCGGATGAATGATGCGGCCGGGCAAATTCGACGCTTGCTTGAGGAGCGGCATCGGCATCTCGCGCCGGCCGAAGACGACTTTGTTGTACAAAATCGCAAGAGTTTGCTCGACACGCAGCTCTCCGCATTTGAGCGTCTAACTTTCCTCGTGCGCTGGATCGCAGGCAGCGCGCATTTGGTCTCATCTCTTGGGGTTTTCGCGATCACATGGATCGGCATACGAAATCGCACTCGCGAGGTCGGCACGCGACGCGCGCTTGGAGCGATGCGCGCAGATATTCTCCTTCAGTTCTTCACCGAGGGAACGCTGGGGGCATTGATCGGCTGCGGCGCCGGTATGGTGGTCGGGTACCTCGTCCTGAGCGCTGTTGCTGCACGCTTTGACCAGCCGATTATTTTCTCAGCATTGGCGGCCGGGCTTGAGGCGTTTGTATCGGTAGCTCTCTATACGACATTCACCCTCATATCCAGCCTTAGGGCCATTCGCATCGAGCCATTGGTGGCGTTGCGGGCGGAGTGACTCGACGCGAATTGTCCTCGTGATTACATCTGCCGGTTGCGGCGCGTGGCCACTCCAAGCATGGGCATGTTTGTTGCCGCCTCCAATTCTTTTCATATTCAAAAGCTGGCTTCGTGATCGCCCTTTCGGTTGATGCCAAACCGCCAAAGCGCCCATGGACGCCAAGAGCATACACCTGGCCGTTCAAGTCGGCAAATCGTCCATTTGCCGACCGACGAGTGTGCCTGTACGGTTCGCCAGTTTACGCCAACGTGGATTTGTAGGACTCAGGTTTTCGGCGAAGACCCTTAATCAACCGAAGCCGAGCTGTCAGAATGGATCGTCTATCCTAGCATTCGCTGCGGTTGGGCAACACATGAAACGCGTGTCGCACAACGCCTCTTTGGATATGCATGTCCTACTTGGGTGGACCAGTTCTGAAACTCGTAATTGCTATTAATTGCCTTTCCAGTTCTGCGGCGGCCTGGGGCGCGGCTTGCTTTCCGGTCAGCACGGAATGGACCGCACTTATATAGGCCCTCGAAACCTGTTCGTATCTTTGCCCCGCCACACTTGACGGGCGCAGGACAAGCTCGTTCTTAGACTGAGGCAATTGTGGCTCGTCCGGCCGCCGGTGATAAATATCCCGCTCCTTTGCCTTCATCGCTCCGATCTCCGCTTGGGTTAGGTATCGAACCAGCTCTATCGCTTCCGGCTGATGTGCCGAGTACCGCGAGACCGCAAGTCCCGATCCTCCAAGGGTACCCGCCACTCCAGAGACCCCGCTGGGCATACTGGTATACCCGATATTGCCTGCGGCCAGTGATCTCTGCCAATGGATTTGGCGATACTGACCGTTTCGGGTGATCGTTGTCCCTTCCCATATGCGGTTGAATGCAGCATCCCCAACATCAAATGCGCTCAAAGAATCAGCTTCTCGAAAGGCTACAACACTTGGGGGCGATATCCTGCCGATCCACCGCGCTGCCCTTTGCCACGCCCGAATCGCAGCAGGATTATTCACGCTGATCGTCCGGTCATTCTCGATGATATGGCCGCCGCCTTCGGAGGCCTGCCATTCCAAAGCGTTGCAAGTAAGAGCTTCTGCCTCGGCCCCTTGCCATACGTAACCCCAAAAATTCTTTCTGCCCTTCTTCCGTTCGCCGCCCTGGATTCGGGTGGCCATGCTCTCCAGCTCATTCCATGTCTTTGGAGGATGGTCGTAGCCATATTTGCGGAGCAGATCGCTCCGATACTCGAGAACACCCATCTGCACTTGATAAGGAATGGCAATGAGCCTGCCTCCCACTGTGTAGCCTGGCAGTAGTTGCGGCTCCAACGCGGATAGTTCAGTTGCCAGATAGGGTTGCAGGTCGATGAGGTCCTTTTCCAGGACTCCGGACCAGATGAAGTCGATATTGACAACGTCAGGGCCTGAGCCGCCCTCTTGGAGAAGGTGGCGGGTCACCTCCAGTTGGTCGAAGGTGGCTTCAGGGACCGGAAAATTCCTCAGACGGATGCCCTTGTCCCTCATGAATTGCTGTGAAAACGACTCTGCCGTTGGAAATTCGTCAGGTTGCGCCCAGCCGAGTCGCAAATAATTCAACGTCACGGGCTCGCGCACTGGTCGTCGACAGCCGTCTGAAGAGATCGCAAACAGGATCAGCAGCAGCATTGTCCTGGCGCCGTTGAGCGAGCGCCGCTTGACAAAGAGTGTGCCGTAGCTCCGCGTCACGGCGCCCACCGTTTCGTTCATCCGCGTCTTCCAATGTGACATTGCGCACTATACCGGAGGATTACCACTGTACATCGTACAAAGCGACGGGTTCTGCGTCGCTATTTAGCAGGTCCCGCAACAATCGTCCGAACGATCCATTTCTTCCTTCTAAGTCGCCCGCTGAGTATGGTTCGGCTCGTTTTCTCGCCAGTGGCGGATTCGAAGTTTGACTGACATCCTAACCAGGTCCGCAAATGACTCCGCCTGCATCTTCCGCATCGCGCGGCTTCGGTGAAGTTGCAGAGTCACTTCAGAGATGCCTAGCAGAAAGGCAGCTTGCTTGTTTAGAAGGCCTCCCACGACCAGGGGCAGCACATCCCGTTCGCGAGGTGTCAGCAGAGAGAAGCGTTCCTGGAGTCTCGCCAATTCTGCTTTCCTCTGCCGGAGCTTCCGATCTTCAGCCAAAGCTGCGCGTACCGCGCTGATCAATGCGATCGGCTCGACCGGCTTCGTCAAGACTTCGAACGCCCCCGCTTTCATCACGCGAACTGCGGCAGCCACATCCGCATGGCCGCTAAGGAAGACTAACGACGGACTGGTCGCGCCGGAATTCCATTGTTGCAGGCTTGTGATGTTTAGACCCGCTGGGTCAAGTTCGATAACCAGGCAACTGGGTTCGTTGGGTCTTGCATACGCGAGGTATTCGGGAACTGTTCCAAAACTGATGACCTTGATTTGAGAGGACTCGAACAATTCCGAGAGAGACTCGCGAACTTGCGAATCGCCCTCAACCAGATAGACGGTCTCACCTGACCGCGTTACGGCGCGGTGTTCAGTCGCAGTCGAGATCTGACGAGACAAATCAAGACGCAATTCCAGCGCGGAGCTAACTTCACAATGGGCGGCTTGCATGCAGGTATCACCTTTCAGGGTGTGGATGCACGAGACGACAACTATCGAACTCGGCTTGAAGAGATATGAGAAGTCCCGTCTTACCAGACCCATCTCTCTTGTGTCGAAAGCCTAAGACCACTGATGACTCTTGAACACACCCGCAAACACAGTTTTGAGCCTGCATTTATCTTCAGGAAACGAGCAACCGGATTTCGGGAGGAACGCAATGATCGCTGTTAACAACGCGGTTAAGGTCGGTCCCGGTCGGACTTTCGGGCGAACCAAAGACGGCGCCACAGCTTTTGGAGGTAGAGCGACGAGGAAGTTGCGGCCGGATCGCTTTCTTCGGAGGGAGTAGTGCGAAGCGAATCCAGCGCCGCCTGGCCTTCCACCGTCGCCTGCCCCAGCCAGTCCGATATCCGGCTCATGGTCCGCCGCATGCGAACGGGGTCCGCGGGCGGGTCAAGCGCGTCATCGGCAATCATCCTGCTGGCCTCTATGGTTTGAAGCAAGGTGTCTTGCAGGTCGCGCGCGGTGCGAGTTTGCTTAGCAAGCTGCTCCCTGAAACGAACGCTGCGCAGCCTCTCAAGCCTTTTTGCCCACAGCCAACCGGCCAAAACCAGTATCGCGGCTGCGCAGGTTATGGGGAAAAGCAAAACCCATCCGGAGCGAGACCAAGACATCAGGACAGCGGAGGGCAAAACTGACCTTAACTCGTCCCCGGCAACGAGATTGATGAGGAAGTCGGTGCTGGTCGTGACATTCGTGGCGGTCCTCGGATCTAAGCTCTCAAGCCCGGTTTTTGATACTCGCAGCGCCGCACCGGCTCGTGAGTTCGCGTGGCAGACAGTCGGAGTTCCGGTTTCTCGACTCTACAGCGTCGACTCTTTAGCGAGAACGTAGAAATCCCTAGTCGGCGGCCTGTAGTTCTCTGCAGGTTGAGTTGGATTGTCAGATATGAAGAATGCCGCGTCGAAGCGCAATGGTGACCGCATGCGTTCGGTCGTTGGCCTGGAGTTTGTCGACGAGATTCTTGATGTGAAAATTGACAGTGGTCTCTGAAATCGTCAGTTCGTCTGCGATCTGCTTATTGCGGTGGCCGTCCCGGATCAGTCGCAGAACTTCGAGTTCTCTGCTGGTGAGAGTCTCCTCACCAAGGTGCTCAGCCAAACGCGCCGCGACCTCGGCCGGAATATGCCTTCCGCCTGCATGTACCGACCTAATGACCCCCAACAATTCATTCTTCGGCATGCTCTTCAATACATAAGCCGCTGCGCCGGCCTTCAGGGCAAGTTGGATCTCCGCGTCGCCATCCGAAGTGGTCAGCATGATGACGCGAGCCTTGGGGAAGTCGCGCCGTATAGCCATGAGCGCTTCCGTGCCACTGCGCCCAGGCAGGCGAAGATCCATCAAGGTGATGTCAGGGCGCTGAATGTGAAACTGCTCGATGGCCTCTTCGCCGCTGGTGGCCTGGGCGACTAGAACCATGTCACGCTGAGAAGCGATGATCGTGGCCAGCCCTTCGCGGAAAACGGGATGATCCTCCACGCTTAGTATTCGAATTGGTTTCCCGATATCCAAAGCGGCCGCTGACCTTGCCGACCATTGTAGCGAAGGACATAGAGACTGAACGGGGAAAGGCTCACGGCCGGCAACTCGATTGTCGGCTTTTTGGCCAGAATCCTAAAGGATTCGCCAATGACGCCCAGATTTCTTATCTCCGAACTTCGAGGGCCCATTATCATGTCACTGAACTGGAAGAGCTCGATATTTACCCGCATGGACAAGGCTCCGAAGTGAATTCGAATGAAATTAGCCGACGCCAACTTTTCCAACATCGGTCCGCAGCTAACAATCGCCTTCGCGGTCTTAATCGCGCTGATCCTGGGAGGAAACGGCCTTCTCATATGGCAATTTCATGTAGCCCGTCTTCAAACCGATCGTCTTACTGGCGCGAACCAGCAAGTGATCTCGGTTTTACGTCTGCACCAAGGTCTTCTATCGTTTCATCAGCGACTCGAGGAACTTGCCCAGTCCAGGAATGCAAGGACTCTAACCAGCGAAGCCGAGCCACTGCGCACGACACTCCTTGAACAGATCGCGCGAACGAGGAGCGACATCAATCGTCTTCCCCCTGAAACCCACGTAGATCCAGCCCTTCTCCCAACGCTCGACGCGATTGAGATAACCCTGCAATCACAGCTTCAGGCCATCACCGAATTAGCTAAATCGGGAGATTGGGATGCTGTGAATCTGCGACTCGCCAGCGAACTGCAACCGCTGGAATCTCACACCTCAGAATTGGTTAAGAGCACGGACGAGGAGGTCAGCGGCGAACTGACAGAGACTGTAGCGAACATGAGAAAAGTACAGCTCAGGATCTATTTTCATCGTTCCGGCGACGGCGATCTGCACGTTTTTCATCGCATCTTTCCTGGGGTGGGCAATCTCGCGCAGGATGATTGACCTCCGGCTCGAGGAGCGCGTTAGCGAACGGACGCGCCTGGCGAGGGATCTCCACGACACGTTGCTGCAGACGATTCAGGCGAGCAAAATGGTCGCCGATGACGCGTTGGACGAGAACTCGGATCCCGAGGGCATGCTGGCGGCGATGACGAAGTTGTCGAACTGGCTTGGACTGGCAACTGAGGAAGGGCGCGCGGCACTGAACTCCCTCCGAATCTCGACAGTGCAAAAGAACGATCTTATGGAGTCAATGCAGAAGGCGACAGAAACGTTCGTAGCCTCTAACTCTTTGAAGGTCGTCTTCGTTGCGATTGGGGCGCCGAAGGAGATGCACTCGTTGCTTCGCGAAGAAGTTTTCCGCATCGGTTGTGAAGCAATTCGCAACGCCTGCCAGCATTCCGAAGGTGACCGCGTCGATGTAGAGTTGGGCTATACAGAGGACTTCGTCCTCCGCGTGAGTGACAACGGCAAAGGGATTCCCCCCCGAGTCGCCGACAAGGGTAAGCAAGGACACTTTGGGTTACGAGGAATGAGGGAAAGAGCAGTACGCATTGGCGGCAAGTTCAACCTGACCACGTCTCCATCCTCCGGTACCGAGATCACGGTGCGAATTCCCGGCTTCAAAATATTTCGCAAAACCGGAGCGCCGGCTACACAAGAGTGAATACCTGCCTCATGCCTTTTCAGAACCGGCAGCCGAACAGTCTTTTAACCGTTCCAGCCCTCCATTTCATCACGAACCGCGACGAACCGCGCAAGGAGCGAGGAACGGTCGTCATCGATGATTTCACCCACCGCTTCCGCGCATGTAGAGATGCTCAATACTCTTGAGCTTGTTCAGACGGCGGACGAAACGCTCTTCGAAGGGCTGAAATCTCGCGCTCAGATAGGCTTGCACCAGATCGAAGGCGAGGGCGGAGCCGACGATGCGAGATCCGAGAACCAGCACGTTCATGTCGTCGTGCTCAACACCCTGGTGCGCCGAGTAGGTATCGTGACATATCGCCGCGCGAATCCCGGGCATCTTGTTGGCAGCGACGCAGACGCCGACACCCGACCCACAAATGAGTATGCCGCGCTCGACCGTGGAGGCCATAAGGGCTTTGCCGACCACCTCGGCAAAATCCGGATAGTCAGAGGGCGCGGCGTCATATGCGCCGAGGTCTGAACACTCGTGACCAAGCTGTGAAACGTGGCGAACTATCTCTTGCTTGAGAGCAAAGCCTGCATGATCTGAAGCGATTGCGATTTTCATCGGGTCCCTTCCAAAGAATCGTTACCTCGTTTGAGCCGCTGGAGCGCGAACCTGCGAGACAAATGCGGGTAACCATCAAGCAACGGTATAGAGTCGCGATCGTTAGCCCTGATTCATTGCCTTGACCGTTTCGTCGGTCGTCAGGACTGCGTGCGCGAGAAACGCGTAGTTAATCATCGCCGCTGTATAGCCGTTGCCCCACACCGGGTGTCTCGGTCCGGCCGTTGCGTCTTTCACGACGGCTACTTCAAATCCCTGTTCGAGAAATTCCCGCAGGTGGGATTCGACGCACATGTTTGCGAGCATTCCACCGAGGATTATCTTTTGGATATTCCGTTTGCGGAGTTGAAGAACGAGGTCATTGGTCTGTGGCCCCCACACGCGGTGCGGCGACGCGACGATCGTCTTGCCGTCCTCGATGTACGGCTTAAAACGATCCAGCCAGTCTGCGCCCGAGCCCTGGAAGCCATCGAGAGTTAAGCGCCCCTTGCGAGCGAATAAGCCCGAGGTGGCCTCGTCTGTCTCCAGTGGTCCGTTGAACTTCCATCCCTTGTCCACAGGAAAGAAATAGTGAGGGGATATGAAAACCTCGAAGCCAAGAGTCTTCGAGGCCTTGAAGATACGCTCCATATTTTCGATTGTGTTGTTTTCGTGAAGGCTCTCGCGGACGAGCGGCCAGGAGAGGCCTTTTTCGCTCAGCACATCGTTTTGAGGATCGATGAATACTACGGCCGTGTCGCTCTTTTCCAGGCTCAAGCCTGGCGTAGCGGGCGAAGTGCCGCTACTCGATGCGCTCTCGAACTCTGCAGCGATGGATCTCTGCGGAGCGAATAATGCGGCGGCGGTAGAAACAGTTGCGGCGGTAAGAAACCGCCGGCGGGAAGTGTTCGGCTCATCAGTGGTCATCATGTTCGCTCCTGTCGCCGTGTCCATCTGACGCCTTTCGACATCGAGTTATCGACGCGGCGCTCGCATCAACTAAGCGATAGTAGCGGTGCACCGTGAGCTCCGCCTATTATGTCTTTCTATAGCGGCACGACCGCGCGGCGACGGAGAGCTGCCGACGACGGGAGACTCATTAAGCTTTAACGTCAGGAGGGCGAACGGAGACACCGGCGGACGAGAGGCCGGGGTTTCCTTCTTGATAAAACGTTCACAGCGCTGGATTCAGCGGGCGCGGGCACTCGCGAGTTCTTTGCGCAAGGTCTCGTTTTCATGCTCCAACGCCTGCATACGCTTCTCGACATCCTGCATTCCTTCGCGGATCTCTTCCGCGGTATAGCGTGGGACAATGTGCTGCGGGCAGTTCCAGTCGTAAGCTTCGATATGAATGACGTATACCCGCTCAGTCACAGCGTTGTATCCAGGCACGAGTACGCGGGGTAGCCAGCTGTCTGCCTCGTGGCCTTCGAAGATCTTCGCCCGACCGAGTATCTTAAGCCGAGCTTGCCGCGGATAGTCGATGAAGATCAGTGCCACGCGATCGTCGCTGAGCAGATTTCCGGTGCTGATGTACTGTTTGTTTCCGCGAAAGTCGGCGAAGGCCAGGGTACGATTGTCGATCACCTTTAGAAAGCCCTTGGGCCCCCCGCGGTGCTGGACATAGGGCCATCCCGTTGCCCCGGTTGTCGACATATAGAAGGTGTCGCGGTCAGCGAGAAAAGACTCTTCGAACTCGGTGAGACTGTCTTGCGGCTGCCCGGCTTTCTCCATGCGCTCGTACTGCCGCCGGCTGCCGTAGCGCTCCTGCAACTTCTTAACGAGGGGTGTGAAGGCCAGTGCACCGAAGCTCATAGGTACCTCTTTGAATGCGATCTGGATCGAGGAGCCGGCGCTTCGTGGCCCGCCCCTCGATCGAGACCTTTACCGACGTGGGAAGAAAAACTCCTCAATGCGGGAAGCAATCTCTTCACCGTGAGTCTCTAGCGCGAAATGGCCTGTGTCAATGAGGTGAGTTTCCACCTTTGGGAGATCGCGCTTGTACGGCGCCGCACCTTCGGGCGGGAAGATGTGGTCGTTCTTGCCCCAGACGATCAGCATCGGAGGCTGGTATTTGCGAAAGAACTCCTGAAAGTCTGGATAGAACGGAACGTTCGTCCGGTAGTCATACAACATATCCAATTGGATGTCCGCGTTGCCCGGACGATCCATGCCGAGCTGGTCCAGGGTCCAGGTTGTGGGATCGAGCAGAGTGAGGTCCTTCACTCCATTCTGATACTGCCACTTTGTGGCGTCAGCGGTCGCCAGGAAGTTCAAGGCGGCGCGATTCTCCGTGGTGGCATCTTTCCAATACTTCTTGATCGGGTCCCAGAATTCCAGAAGACCTTCCTCGTAGGCGTTGCCGTTTTGGACGATGAATCCTGTCACACGCTCCGGGTGGCGAAGTGCGAGACGGTAGCCGATCGGTGCTCCGTAGTCCATGACGTACATCGAGTATTTGCTGAGTTCCAGCTTTTCCGTGAGCTGTTCCACGATGTTGGTCATGTTCTCAAAGGTGTATGCGAAGTTCTTTCGATCGGGCATGGCGCTGAAACCATAGCCTGGATAATCGGGAGCGATCACGCGAAATGAGGCCGCAAGGCGAGGTATCAGGTTGCGGAACATGCTCGACGATGTGGGGAATCCGTGCAGGAGAAGCAAAACAGGAGCGGATTCTGCACCGGCTTCGCGGTAGAAGATGTCGACATCGTTGATGCGAATGGTGTGGTAGTGGACGGTGGACGGTTGGATAGATTCAGCAGGGGCGGCGCTGGGGCCGGCTAACGTGGCAGATGCGGTCATGGAGAATCTCCTTGGGTGACTCTAGGGCGAGAAAGAACTCCGCCTCGCACCGACAATAGCCGCGATGAGGACGGGTGCATATTACGTCTTTGTATAAGGTGCACGCGCTCAATGGCGTCCCGTCCGCTCGGTAAGTTCGCCGTTCAGACACCACTATGGAAAGACATGATAGTCATCCTGGTCGCGTGGCTGGTAACGTCTGTCATCAAGCATGGGTAAAGCTTTCTAAGCTTGTGCCACTGTGAGCACCGCTAGCCACTCCTATTCGGTCTATGACGCGGCGGTGACGATTTGGGCCTTTCTAGAAAGGGGTAGCCGTTTGAGATTCATCATTGGCCTCGTGATTAGTTTTGCCGTCGGAGTCGGTTGCCGGTACTTCGATATTCCTGTAGGTAGCCCGGCTGTTATTCCGGGTGCACTCCTGGTCGTCGCAATGACGATGGGATATTCGTCGACCAACAAGATTCTCAACCGTAGGAGCAGACTTGCGACCACTAGTCATCTGTGCGGTGGGCCTACCGGTTTACCCACCGCTTCGCTGAGTGTTGCGATTGGCGATGCCGTGCTGTCGGGACCGAACCATGCGGCATGCGATGTTACGTCCAGAAACCTTTTCCGAGGAGAATGAAGATGAATGGGATTACGACTAAAGACGGAACGCAGATTTACTACAAGGACTGGGGCACCGGCAAACCTATTGTGTTCTCGCATGGCTGGCCGCTTAGCGCCGACGCCTGGGATCCACAGATGCTCTTTCTCGGTCAGCAGGGTTATCGTGTCATCGCCCATGACCGTCGCGGGCACGGGCGATCCGGACAATCGTGGGTTGGAAACGACCTTGACACCTACGCCGATGACCTTGCCGAGGTCATCGAATCGCTTGATTTGAAGGACGTCACACTCGTCGGTCACTCGACAGGCGGCGGAGAGGTAACGCGCTACATAGGACGGCACGGCACCAAGCGCGTTGCCAAGCTGGTGCTGATCGGGGCGATTCCGCCGCTTATGTTGAAGACTGAGAGCAATCCGGGTGGCTTGCCGATCGAGGTCTTCGACGGGCTCCGTGCTGCGGTGGTCGGCGATCGATCCCAATTCTTTATCGACCTCAGCATGCCCTTTTACGGATACAACAAGCCTGACGCCAAAATCTCGCAGGGCATTCGGGATTCCTTCTGGCAGCAGGGAATGCAGTCCTCCATCATCGGCGCTTACGAATGCATCAAGGCATTCTCCGAGACTGACCTGACCGAGGACCTCAAGAAGGTCGACGTTCCCACGTTGATTCTGCATGGCGATGCGGATCAAATCGTTCCCATCGGCGCTTCCGCGCTCCTGAGTTCGAAGATCGTCAAGAACGCAACTCTGAAGGTCTATCCGGGCGCGCCACACGGAATGACAGCTACTCTCGCCGACAAGGTGAACGGCGATCTACTGGCTTTTCTTAAGTCTTAGTTCACGCTGCTGGCCGGAGCGTCGCCGATTCATTTGCAGCGCTCCGGCTCCAATCATGTAAGTGCACTTCAATCCAACGCTGGAGTCAACTCAATGAGCGAGACAATTGTTCAAGAACCAGTATCGCGGCGGTCCAATTGGACGCTGACAACCCTCTCAGCCGCCGCAAGGCTGGATCGTGTGGCGATGGGTATGTTGAGAGCCGGCTTAGTGATTGTCCTGGTATGGATCGGTTCACTGAAGTTCGTGGATTATGAAGCGGACAGTATAGTTCCCCTGGTCGCGAACAGCCCGGTGATGAGTTTCCTCTACCATCGGCCAGCAGAGTATCGGACGCACATGAATAAGGAAGGGGAACTGAACCCGGAACATAGGGCCTGGCACCGTGAAAACGGAACCTACACGTTTTCGCACGGACTTGGAGTTGCCATCGTTGGCATCGGGCTGTTGATCGCGCTCTATCCGGTAAAGCCGGAGCTGTCAGCGCTTGGCAGTTGCTTGCTCATCCTGATGTCGTGCACAACGCTGTCGTTCCTGATTACGACTCCGGAAGCCTGGGTTCCCGCGCTCGGAGACGCGAATCATGGATTCCCGTTCCTCTCAGGCGCCGGCCGGCTGATCGTCAAGGACTTCATCATGCTGGGCGCGGCGATGGTCACACTTGCCGACTCGGCAAAGGCCTCATTGCTTCGTACTTAGTATTGCCGCTCCTCTGAGCGCGACGTATATCCCTACGACTCACGTTGCTTTGTCGAACGCGTTCTCTAACAAGGCCCATTCTGAAAATTCACAGCAAAGCTTCTTATGAGGTTTTTTCCAAAAGAGCTTCGACCTCTGGCAGGCTTGGCATTGAGGGCTGGGCTCCGGCGCGGGTGACGGAGATTGCGGCTGCGGCGGAGGCGAAGCGTGCGCTTTCGGCTTCGGTTTTGCCCATCATCAGGCCGGTGGCGAAGGCTCCGTTGAAGGTGTCTCCAGCGGCGGTGCTGTCGATGGCCTTCACCGGGAAGGATACAATTTGTGCCTCCGTAGTTTTGCTGTTGAGGAATGCGCCTTGGGCACCGAGCTTTAGGACAACCGCTTTCGGGCCTGCGGCTTTGAGGGCTGTTGCGATTTCGCTCGAACTCCCGGACGGAGCTGAAATAGCAAGGTCACGAACGAAAAATGCTGCCTCCGTTTCGTTGGGCGTGAACCAGGTTACGCTCTCGAGCAGCTTGCGCGGCAGAGTGACGGCCGGGGCTGGATCGAGCATTAGCGGAATTCCCTCTCGGCTGCACACCTCGGCAAGGTGAACGACGGTTTCTATGGGGATTTCGAGTTGGGCGAGGACCATGCCAGCCTCGCGAATCGTGGCGAGGTTGGCGTCGATATCGGCTGCGGTGACGAGCGCGTTGGCTCCGGGAATGACCACGATGCAGTTTTCTCCTGCGCTTGAAACCAGGATGAGGGCGGTACCGGAGCTTCCTTCCGCGGTCTGGACGCTGGTGGTGTCGACGCCTGCGTCTTTTAGGTGGGATTTCAGTAGCTCACCGTAGGCGTCGTTTCCGAGGCGGCCGATCATTTTGACTGGATAGCCGAGGCGTGCGACGGAGACGGCCTGGTTGGCTCCCTTGCCCCCGGGATGAATTCGAAAGCTGCTGCCGGTGATGGTTTCGCCGGTGAGGGGGATGTGTTCGACTGTGGCGACGAGGTCGGCGTTGATGCTTCCGACAATGACGATTGGCTTCTGGTTCGACACCTAGTGCTCCTCCAAAACGAGGGTGGCTTGCTTTACAGGATGGGCGCGAGGGCCACGGCGGTGAGTCCGATGAGAAAGAAGACGAACATGACGGCGAGAAACGCCTTCGCCTTTGGGGGCGCGTGGCTGAACTCGTGCCATACGAAGACGCCCCAGCAGGCGGAGATCATGGTTGCGCCCTGTCCGATGGAGTAGGAGATGGCTGGCCCGACGGTCTGGCTGCGTGAGGCGACAAAGTTGAGCACTGCGCCGGTGCACCATATCGCGCCACCGACGATTCCCCAGAGATGCCAGCTTCGGTTTGCCTGCCAGTAGCCTTGCATGCCGACGGGTTCGCGGCCGTCGAGGGGCTTACGCATGAGGAGATAGTTTACGGGTATGGCGCAGGCGGCTACTCCGAGAACGAAGAAGAACGCCGTCGCGTAGGGCCCCTGGCCATTGGTTGCGTCCATCGCCTTGGCGACGAAGGGGTAGAAGCTGCCCATGAGGAGGCCGGAGATAACGCTGATGACGACTCCGCGTTTGCTCATGGCGAGCTTGTCGGTGTCTCTGAGGCGATAGGCTGCGGCATCGAAGAGGATGGCGGCGACGACGAAGGCGATTCCGCCGAAGAGGAGCAAACGATTTCCGGCGGGGGAGATGAGATAGCTGGCGACTGCTCCGACGACCAGGGCGACGCCGATTCCTACGGGAAACGCGACCGCGAGACCTGCGATGTCGATTGCGGCTACAAGCAGCAGATTCGCGACGTTGAAGATGACGCCGCCGAGGATGGCGTATCCGATGCTCGTTGCGCTTGACTGCGGGAGTGCGGCGAGGAACGGATGCCCTGTTGTTCCTGCGCTGCCGATAGTAAGTCCCCAGAAGAGGACGGCGACGATGAGGCCGATGACGTAGTCCCAGTAGAAGAGTTGAAAGCGGTAGCCGGGGCAGAGCTTGACGGTGTTGGCCCAGGATCCCCAGCAGAGCATGCTGATGATCATGAAGGCGAGCGTGATCGCGTAGGTTGCGGGTTGGTACATCCTGGAGAAGGACCTTTCCTGCAGACAAATTTGCTGGAAAGCAATTAGAGCATAAGCAGGGCTACCTTATTGCTGGCAACTGGCATTGTGGGCCGATGGCATGGCGAGAAAGGTGATGCTCGTGGGGGCGAAGATGACTTGGCCTGGCTTGGTTGCGGCTCCATTCAACTGTGGCAACGCATCGTCGGTGCCCAGTGCGAGATCGACGCCGTTGAGTTGCACTTGTTTGTCCATCAGCGCTTTGGCCGTTAGTGTGTAGCGGTCTGAGGCGACGGGCACTGCGAGCGCGTAATCTGTGGTGCGGTCGGCGTTGATGGCGAGGAGCGTGACTCCGCCTGTGTGATTTTTCATGCATTGCGCGTAGAGATGAAGGTTAGTCGAGGGCGATGTGCCGGCGTCGAGGACGGTCGTCCCCATGAGTTGATGCCAGAGCAGCGCCGCCCAATAGTTGGGGCGCGGCTCGTAGGTCTTTTCGTCGAGCAGCCCATAGTCGCTGGCGGCGAGGGTGTTGTGCATTTGCACCTGGACGCCGCGTTTGGCGAGGAGTCCCAACTGGTTCAGGTAGCGGAAGGTGTCGAGGTAGGTCGACGCCCAGCGATCGCCTCCGCAGGCATTCTGAGCGGTTTCCGTCAGCCAGATCGGTTTCCCAGGCTCATACTTGTCGCGTAGTCCCGCATAAAATTCTTCGATCTCCGCCGGGCGCGAGAGCCACTCGTCGGACAAGGCTGCATCCGCCGTCGTTGTCCTCGAATGCCCGATGGCGTCGCACCGGCTCGACACGCCATTGTAGGAGTGGTACGAAAACACATCGATTCCAGGTCCCGCGGCGGCCAACAGACTCGCGGTCGACAGTATGCCCATACTCGCAGGAGCAGGCGCTGCTGTGCCCTCGCCTGAGCTACCCGGGCCAAGAATCAACATGCCGGGTGCGTTCTGCTTTATGAAGGAGTGAAAGATTTTGAAATCGCGCCCATAGGCAGCGGCGTCGTAGCCCGCTGGCGCGCCTCCGATCATGGCCAGGTTTGGCTCATTCATAAACTCCGCAGCCGCAAGGCTGCCGCCAACGGATTTCGTATAGGCAAGAATCTGGCGCGCCTGGCCGGGCGTCCAGATGCCGTCTTTGTCGCGAGTTCCCGGACCGATGGAGAAGGAGCTGACCAGCTCCGCATCGGAAGCGCGGGAAAAGTCGACGACGCCCTTCCACTGCTCTCGGGTAAGCACAGCCTTGAAGCCATCCGGAGGCGTGGCTGGCACGGGGCCGTCGGAGTCCTGGAAGAAGGTGGTGTTGGCCCAGGTCCCGCTCACCCGCACGTACGCGGGGCCAAGCGCTGCGGCCAGCTTCCGCAAGCGAGGATTGGAGAGGTCGATCGGGGCCCGATATTCGAACAGCGAGGGGTCCAATCCCGACGGCTGGTTTGCGCTCGGCGGGACTAAAGCGGCCTTGCTCGCATACGGCTTCCAGAATCTGCCGCCAGTGACCTCAACCATCTCGATGTTGTAGGACTGGTAGCGCTCGTTGATCGTGCCGACCTTGGGCATCGTCGAGGGGGCGATGGCTGGTGGGTTGGCCGGGGCTGCGAACGAGAGGCAGGGCGAGAGAAAGGCGATCGCTGCGATTGCGTTCCATCTGGAGTTTGTCATTTTCGTCTTCCTCTTCCTGTCGCGATTCTCTTCAATGGCGGTGAGACTACATGTTGCCGAATCTGTCGCGGTGCGCCCACAAGCCGAGGCCTGGGTTGCTGATGAAGAATATTTCTTCTCCGTCAACCGTGTTGTTGCCCTCGGCGAGTTTTGTGGGGTCGTAGCGGGTGCGGGTTGAGCTGAGATCTCCGTAGCTGTAGCCGACGCCTTCTACTTCATCCTTGGTGAGGTGTCCGGGGCACCAGGTGATGTTGAATCGTCCCTCTGAGGAGCCGTGGATGAGGTGCGCGGCGGCGCTCAGATCGGCGGCGATGTCCGCGTGTTTCTCGACGGCCTCGAGCGTGGCGGGCGTTCCGTGGTAACCGTATTTGCGGATGAGGCCGTCGATAGTACGGTCCTCGCCAAACTCTTTGACACCGGGCGCGAGGATGATCAGATCCGCGCCGTCGGCGAGCGCCATGCGGGTGCGATAGACGGCCTTATTGCCGAGCCAGGTGCTGTGAAACTCCTCCGGGTCGAGATAGACGACGGCCTTTCGGATGGGCTCGTCGAGCATTTCGAAGTTGACCTTGAGGCTGAGCGCGGCGGCGAGCTCGAAGCACTCGACATCGTCGCCGATGAAAAGACCGCGCACGGCGAGGCCTCCGTCGATACGACGCCCGACGACGGTTAAGACATAGACGATTGGCAGGTGGCGGAGGAAGTGATCGGAGGCGTAGTTGAGGACGTTGCGCACGGGATTGTGGGCGCGGCCCATGATGCGCTCCATACCGTAGACGGCGCCGAGGTAGTGGCTGCGGTTGATGCTTTCCCGGCCGCCGGTGCCGATCAAAATATTCTTGTTGTAGTTGGCCATGCCGATGACTTCGTGGGGCACGACCTGGCCGATCGACAAGATCAGATCGAAGCCGCCCTGCGAGAGAAGCCGGTTGACCTGGGCCGGGCCACGCGTAGTTCAACTTGCCTTCGGATTGCTCGTGGATGAACTCGGACGGGACCTCGCCGAGGGTCTCGATATCGGTGCGCCAGTTGTGGACCCGAAAGAGTTCGGTGGGCATATCGCCGTACATGTGCTGAAGCTGCGCAGGCTGCATGGCCGAATGAGTGCCGAGTGCGGGGAGGACTGCTTTCATGCGGTCGCCGTAGTGCTTCCATGCGTAGCGAGTGAGGTCTCCGGCGCGGGAATGGAAGCGGGTCATGTCGGGAGGAACCGCGAGCACGCTCTTCCGCTCGCCGAGTTTGGTCAGATTCTCGGTGAGGAGGTCATTCAGGTGCGACGGCGAGAGATCGGTGTCGACAGTTCCTACGGCGCAATACAAACTCATAGCAAGTCCCTAATTTAGTAGTAAGTGCGAATTATACCTGACTCTCATTGAATCGGCTGAGCTTGGTGGCACTTGCCCTTGGCGCGCTCTAATTGTAGAGATTTCTTGCTACGGGTGCAGGCTGAGCGTCATCGAACGCTCGATCCAGTTGAGCAGTAGATTCGGCGCGCAGCCGAGAAGGATAACTAGTCCGGCGATGACCCAGATGGTTACAAGCGTTAGTGGTGAGGATGTGATCGGCTTAGCGCCTTCCGGTACGGGCGTTACGTAGACCTGTTTGAGCACACGCAGGTAGTAGTAGAGCGAGACGACGCTCATGGCGATTGCCAGCAGTACGAGCCAGAGCAGGGCGAAGTGGTCGCCGGTGTTCAATGCCGAGCCGAAGAGGATGAATTTCGCGAAGAAGCCAGAGAGTGGGGGGATTCCTGCGAGCGAGAGCAAAAAGATCAGGAGGCAGAGCGCGAGGCCTGAGGAGCGGCGAGAGAGTCCGGCGAGACTTGTGAGGGTGTCGACGCCTTCAGCGTCGAGCGCCTGCAAGACGCCGAAAGCGCCGAGCGCGGCGAGGGCGTAGGTCAGCACGTAGTAGATGAGGGCGCTGAGACTCTGCGGCGTGTGGGCGATGAGGCCGAGAAGCATGTATCCGGCGTGACCGACGGCCGAGTATGCCAGCAACCGGCGGAGGCTCGATTGCGCTATTGCCGCGAGATTGCCGACGAGCATTGATAGCGCGGAGAGAATGATGAGGATGGGGACCCATCCCGGCTTGAACGCGGGCAAGCTGGCGGAACCAGCAGCGCCTGCGAGGCCGATGGTGACCACTTGCGTGAAGACGAAGAAGCTGGCGACTTTGGAACTGGAGGCGATGAAGGCGGCGCTGGTGGTGGGCGCGCCCTTGTAGGCGTCCGGCGCCCAGAAGTGGAACGGGGCGGCGGCTACCTTGAAGCCGAAGCCGATGGCGACCATCACAATCGCGACCAGCATTAGAGGATCGAGGGTAGCGGCGGCTGCTGCGGTCGCGACTATACGAAGATCGAGGGAGTTTGCCACCCCGTAGAGCAGACTGATGCCGAAGAGGAGAAAGCCAGCTGACATTCCTCCGAAGAGGAAGTATTTGAGCGCGGCTTCGGCTGATTGGCGGCGCTGCTTGTCGAATCCTGTAAGCAAATAGAGCGAGAGACTGAGGAACTCGAGCGCTATGAAGATCAGCAATAGATTCTGCGTACTGACCAGGAACATCATGGCGACGGTGGCGAAGAGGATCAGTCCGAGATATTCGCCTACGTGGTCGGTGAAGCGGATGGAAGCGCAGAGAAGCAGAGTGAGAGTCGTCAGAATGAGGAGCGATGCCTGCACGAGCGTTGTGAGCGGGGTGAAGACTAGCATTCCGTCGGCGAGGTTGACGACGGGTGCGTTGTGAGCGAGGAAGATAGCAATCACGCATCCGGCGCAACCCACGAGCACGGCTGCGTAAAGGCGAAGCCTGAAGAGTCGCTCGCTTGAGCAGGAGGATATCGAAGGTGATCGCGAGCAGCGCGGCGAGCGCGACTGCGATCTCTGGCAGCGTGAGGCGAAGGAGTTCGAGATAGCTGGTCCCAATCATCGCCATGCTCCTCGGCGCAAACCCTCGAAGAGGGGTGAGTTGAGGCTGGGCAAGATCAGATCGGTGAGGATACGGGGATAGAGGCCGACGGCGAGCGTTGTTCCGAGCAGCAGAAAGGCACCGAGGCGCTCGGGCCAGGTGATGGGCGGTAGCGGGTGGTCGGCGGTGTTCGTTGGCGCTCCGGCGAAGAATGCTTTGGTAAGGGCCCTCCAGGTGAAGGCGATGCCGACGACGATACCAAAGCCGGCGACAGCGGCCATCCACGGCAGAGAGCGCCAGACGCCGATGAGGACCTGAAACTCGGCGATGAAGCCGCTGAACCCGGGCAAGCCGATGGATGCCATGGCCGCGAGGATAAAGACGACTGCGGCGAAGGGGATGGCGCGAGCGAGATGCAAGGTGCCGAGTTCGTTGAGATCGCGGGTGTGAGCGCGGTCGTAGACCATTCGCCCGACGACGGCAAAGAGCAGCCCGGCGATGACTCCGTGGGAGAACATCTGGAAGACTGCGCCATCGATGCCGACCTGGTTGAGCGTCATGAGGCCGAGTAGCACGAATCCCATATGGCTGACGCTGGAGTAGCCGATGACGAGCTTGAAGTCGCGCTGCACGAGGGCGACGCTGGCTCCGTAGACGATGCCGATCAGGGCGAGCAGCTGCAAAGACATCTCGCCAGGAGCCGAAGCCGAGGAGGTGAAATCCCCACGGATCGAGGCCGCGGGGGAAGAGCATCATCGCTACGCGAAGGCAGCCGTAGGCGCCGAGCTTCATTACTACGCCGGCGAGGAGCATCGAGGCACCGGTTGGCGCGGCAGCGTGGCCGCCGGGCGCCCAGGTGTGGAAGGGCCACATGCCGGCGAGCACTGCGAATCCCACGAAATACCAGGGGGAAGGCCCACATCTGAAAGTGTGCAGGGAGTGAAGTGTGCGCCAATGCCTGGAGGCTCATCGTCTGGCCGCCGACTACCCATGTGGCGATGATTCCGGCCAGGACCAGGCCGCTTCCGGCGAAGGAGTAGAGCGCGAGCTTCATTGCTGCGTATTCGCGCAGTGCTCCTGCGTGGCCTTTTTGTCCCAGGCGTGGTGACGATCCCCATATCGCGATGAGGAAATATTTTGGGATGATGGCGATCTCGTAAAAGACGAAGAGCAGGAGCAGATCGAAGCTGAGGAAGACGCCGTAGACTCCGCCGATCAGGGCGAGGTAGAAAGCGAAGAACTCTCCGGTGCGGTGGCTGATGTTCCAGGAAAAGAGAATGCCGGCGGTGGCCGCGATTCCGGCGAGCAGGACGAGGACGAGGCTGATGCCGTCGGTGGCGAGGTGATATTCGATGCCGAGTTGGGGGATCCACGGGAGGCGGGCAACGGTTAGGATTTCGCCGGGGTGATATTGCACAACGGCTGATATTGAGATCGCGAGGCCGGCGAGCGCCGTCACCAGGGCGATCACTCTTGCTGCTTGTGGACGCCTATTGCCCGTCAGCAACGCGGCGAGCGCGCCGAGGAATGAGAGGTAGATCGTCCAAGATAGAGCTGGGGACAGGGTTGGGGCAAGCATTAGAACCTCACCTGCCCGGCCCATTGCATCACCGTCGCGTGAATTGGGCCGGCGATGATTTGAGGGTAGAGTCCGAGAATCAGCATCAGGGCGAGAGCGGGCGCGAGCATTAACAACTCGGCCGATGTGAGATCAGGCATTGCGGCCCAGTGGCTGTTGAGGGGACCGGAGAAGACTCGCTGAATCACTGTGAGCAGGAAGACTGCGGTCATGAGCAGGCCGAGGAGTGAGAGCGAAGCCGCCCACGGGGCGAGTGGGAAGACTCCTTTCAGGATGAGAAATTCGCCGGGAAACCCGCTTAGTCCGGGAAGCCCTAATGAGCAGAAGATCGCGATGCCCATCAGTCCGGTGAGGACGGGGACGGCTTTGCGCAGGCCTCCGAAATCATCCAGGCCACGCAGGCCGCCGCTGCGACGCTCGAGAAGGGCGATGAACCAGAAGAGTGCTGCGGCGGTGAGGGCGTGGCTGAAAACCTGTAGCAGTACTCCGGTGAGGGCCGCGGCATTATCTATTGCAAGGGAGGTGTCGGCATTGGTTGGTTTCGCGGTTGCACAAACTCCGAGCACACAGTAGCCCAGGTGATTGATCGAGGAGTAGGCGAAGATCCGTTTGAGATCGGTCTGCGCCCAGGCGGCGAAGGCTGGCAGCACAATCGACGCGATGGCCAGCCACAGCAGCGGCGTGAGGGCGCGGTGCATCTGGTCGGGGAAGATGGGCAGGAGAATGCGGAGAAATCCGTAAATGCCCATCTTTGACATTGCTCCGGTGAGGAGCATCGTTGTTTCGCTGGGCGCTTCGGCGTAAGTGGCGGGTAGCCAGGTGTGGAATGGGACTACTGGTGTTTTCACGGCGAAGCCGAAGAAGGCAGCCCAGAAGAGGAGCATTGCTGCGCTTCCGCCGAGGTGCTGCGCGAGCATGGCAGAGAACTGGCTGGTGCGGGCGAGGCTGGCTAGTTCGATGAAGTCGAAGCTACCCGTCGCGAGAAAGATCGCGAGAAAAGCCAGCAGCAGCGCGACGCTGCCGACCATGGTGTAGAGAAAAAACTGCGTCGAAGCCTGGGCACTCTTTTTCCCACCCCATAGTCTGACGAGGAAAAAGGCCGGGATCAAACTTAACTCCCAGAAGAGAAACCAGTGGACAAAGTTCAGTGCGGTGAAGGTGCCGAAGAGGCCGGCTTCGAGGAGGAGCACCAGCGCGAAGTAGATCGGCCCCTGCCTGGGATTCGCCCACGAGGCGGCGAGCGACATGAGCACTACGATCGCGGTGAGCATGAGCATCAAGGCGCCTAGCCCGTCTACTCCGAGGTGGTAGAAGATGCCCAGTGATGGCGCCCAGGCGTGCGATTCCTGGAGTTGCATGCCTGGTGCGTTGGAGTCGAATCGATGCCAGATGACTATCGCTAAAACAAGAGCGGCGCCTGCGAAGACGATCGCGAGTCCTCGGGCCAGGGCTGGTTGCCGCCGGCTTAGCAGCAGTGCTATGAGCGCCCCGGCGATCGGCAGCGCGGTTATTAGACTGAGCCAGGGAAATGCTTCCGAAGCGACTGCGTTCATGCGGCGCTCCGCCAGAGCAGCAATCCCGCGAGCGCGACGAGCGCGGCGGCGATTACGCGGAGATAGTTCTGCACTTGCCCATTTTGGAAGAGCGACAAGAAACGGCCGCCTTCGGAAACGCCGCGGCATCCTTCGTCAAAGCCTCCATTCACGGCGTGCTTGTCGATCGAAGCGTCAACATGTCCGAGTCCGATCACGGCAATGCGGACTGCGCTTACTGCACCGTTCCAGACCCAGCGGTCGAGCCATGCTGAGAAGTGCGCGGTCCAGTGCGCGGCGCGGATGATCGTAGCTTCGTAGAGTTCGTCGACGTAGAGCCGATTTTGGAGTACTTGAAAGATTGGCGGGGCGAGCCGCTCTAATGGGTCTGGGGCGTTTGCTTGGGTTATTGGCTTACGTCCGTAGAGCCACCAGCCGAGGGCGATGCCGGCGAGGACGATGATTGAGGATGCGACCATCAACGGGAGCAGGCCGGCTTCGGCGAACCTGGTGAAGTCGACAATCGGATTCCAAGAGGGAGTAATGGACGACCCGGAAAGTGCGGCCGTATCGGGCTGCTGTAAAAACGAAGCGAGCCACGGCCATGCTGGAGTGTTATGGAATCCGAGGACGATCGCGCAAACGGCCAGGATCACGAGCGGGGTGGTCATGATCGAAGGGCTTTCGTGCGGCTCCGGGATAATGCAAAACTCTTCAGGAGCGCGCGGGGACTCGGCGGCTTGCGGTTCGCGGCGTGCTCCGAAGAAGACGTAGCAGACCTGGCGCGTCATATAAAACGCAGTCAGCAAAGCGCCAAAGGCGCCCAGATAAAAGGGGACTTGAGAGATGCTCCAGTGGTGGGCGGCGTGCAGGATTGCATCTTTACTCCAAAAGCCGGAGAAGAACAGCGGGAAGCCGCATAGAGCCAAGGTTCCGACCGTGTAGGTCGCGAAGGTGATGGGCATCGGACGCCACAAGCCGCCCAGGTAACGGATGTCTTGTTCTTCGGTACAGCCGTGGATCACCGAGCCGGCGCCGAGAAAAAGCAGCGCTTTGAAGAAGGCGTGAGTGATGAGATGGAAGATACCGACGGAGACGCCGCCGACTCCGAGGCCAAGCATCATGTATCCAAGCTGCGAGATGGTGGAGTAGGCGAGGATGCGCTTGATGTCGTTTTGCGCAACCGCGATGCAGGCGGCGAAGACGGCGGTGATGGCTCCTGTCCATGCGACGACTTTGAGAGCAGTGGCGATGCCATCGGGCGACAGGCTCATGAGAGGATAGACGCGCGCTACCAGATAGACTCCGGCGGCAACCATGGTCGCGGCGTGGATGAGCGCGCTCACCGGCGTTGGGCCTTCCATGGCATCGGGTAACCAGACGTGGAGCGGGAGCTGGCCGGATTTGCCGACGGCTCCGCAGAAGATGAGCAGGGCGATGGCGGTGAAGACGGGGATGCCGGCGACCGAAGCAGCGCCGAGCAGAGAAGTGAGCGCACCGTGCTCAAGGCAGCCTGCTCCATGATCATAGAAGAGCAGGGTTCCGGTCTGCGAGTACAGCCAGACCATGCCGAGCAGCAGACCGAGGTCGCCGATGCGCGTCGTGATGAAGGCTTTCTTTGCGGCTGCCCCTGCTGCAGGGCGGTGATACCAGAATCCTATGAGCAGGTAGGAGGTGAGCCCGACAACCTCCCAACACATGAAGAGGAGCAGCAGGCTATTCGCGATGACGACGCCGAACATTGCTGCGGCGAAGAGCGAGAGGAAGCAGAAGAAGCGTGTGGCGTTGGCATCGTGCGCCATGTAGCCGGTGCTGTAGATGAAGATCAGCAGCCCGACGAAGGCGATCATAACCAGCATGACGGCGGTGAGCGGGTCGAGCGCCCAACCGAGGCTTATCCAGTCGGAGCCGAACTGCAGCCAGCGGAAATTCATTACTTGGCGGCTTGGGTTGGCGAGACTTTGCGCGAGGGCGCATGAGGCGAGCGCCAGCGAGATCCCCATCGAGCCGATCGCGAGTGCAGCGGACAAACGCCGCTGACTCTGGCGGAGGAGGGCGCTGATTCCGCCGGCGAGCGCGGGCAGCACGGGGATGAGCCATAGGTTGTCCACGATGAATGCCATGGCTAGCCCTTCATCTCCACGATCTCTCTGACGTCGGAGGTGCTGGCGTGACGGTAGATGGCGAGAATGAGCGCGAGCCCCACGGCAGCTTCCGCTGCGGCGACCGCGATCGAGAAGATGACGAAGAGAAATCCGGTGAGCGATTCGGGGTGGGGACCGAAGCGCCAGAAGGCGAGGAAGTTGAGATTTGCCGCGTTGAGCATCAGCTCCACGCCGGCGAGTACGAGGATGGCGCTGCGGCGGGTCAACGCTCCGGCGAGACCGACGGAGAAGAGCAGTGCAGAAACCAAGAGATAAGCGGTCAGGGGAGTCACCGGGGCGCTGGACTCTCCTTCATCGCGACGATAACGGCGCCGATCAGCGCGGCGGTAAGCATGAGACCGATGACCTCAAGCGGCAGAATATAGCGGGGCATGAGAGTGTCGCCGATCTGTTGCATTGTGGCTGCCGGGGCGGCTGTGGCAACCGCGGAGCTCGCAGCGCGGCTGTGCGCCACTGACCACGCGAGAATGGCGTAGACCCCCAGCGCAAGAATGCAGCCAACCAGCCCGGAAGACGTGATGCGCGCCTTTGACTCGAGAGCGGATTCTGGTGCACTCGGGGTCAGCAGGATCGCGAAGACGATCAAGATGGCGATGGCTCCGACATAGACGAGGAGCTGGGCGAGCCCGGCAAACTGGGCGCCGAGGCTGAGGTAGAGGGTCGCGAGTCCGGCGAAGGCGACGGTGAGCGCGAGAGCGCAGTGGACGAGCTTGCGAAGCGTCATCGCGGCGACAGCACCACTCAATGTCACTGCGGCGAGAATGGTGATGAGAACAGTCATCGGGCTTCGGATCGTTCGGCAGGTGGCTCCGCGCTAAGCTTGCAGGATCGCGAAAATGGCCACCGTTGCGTCCTTAGTATCGTACCCTCTCGCAAATCCTTCGGGGAGTGTCTGCAATCGCGTTTGCCGACTAAGGTCATTCGACGGTTACTCGGCGTAACGGTAGACTCTGCGGGCGATGGCATTGCCGCCCGCTAGCGTTCGGGCCAGTAACACATACGGGACGGCGACGAGGAGCGTACAGACCGCCCAGCGGATTATTGATCCGGGAAAAGGGCCCCCGGGCAAAAATCGCCAGAGGCCTGCTGCGAGAATCACCACCAGGGACATGGGGAGCATAAGCTTCCAGGCCAGGTTCATGAGCTGGTCCATACGGAGGCGCGGAACCGTGCCGCGCACCCAGATAAATCCGCAGATGAAGGCTACGAGCTTGGCGAAAAACCAGATCCAGGAAGGGACCCAGGTCAGGAACGAAAAGGGGGCCGACCAGCCGCCGAGAAAGAGGGTGATGCCGAGGCCGCTGACGGCAAACATCTCGAGATATTCGGCGAGGAAAAAGAGAGCGAACTTGAAACCCGAGTATTCGGTGAAATAGCCGCCGATGATTTCGGATTCGCCTTCGGGAAGATCGAAGGGGCTGCGGTTGACCTCCGCTGCGGCGGCGATCATGAAAAGGATGAAGCCGGCGAAACCCCACGGGGTGAGGACGTACCAGTGGGGCAATGTCCAGGAGTATTGGGCTTGCTTTTCGACGATCGAGACCAGGGAGAGCGTGCCTGCGGTCATGACGACGGCGATCGACGATAGGATCAGCGGCACCTCGTAGCTGATCATCTGTGCGATGGCGCGCATGGCCCCGAGCATTGAATATTTATTGCGGCTCGACCAACCGGCCATGAAGATTGCGAGCTCCGGAATCGCGCCGATGGCGAAGAAGAATAGCAGGCCGGCGTCGAGGTCGACTGCAGCCATGTTGCGCCCCATCGGCAGCACTGCATAGGCGAGGAAGGAGGCGGCGACTAACATCAGCGGAGCAGCGTAGTGGACTACTTTATCCGCTGCGGTGGGGACGATGTCCTCTTTGGTGAGTGACTTTAAGGCGTCAGCGATCGGCTGTAGAAGGCCGAATGGGCCCACGCGATTCGGGCCGTAACGATTCTGGATTCGGGCGAGGCCTTTGCGTTCGAGAACTGTTGTCAGCGCAAAGAGAGTAGGAAAGACGATGAGAATTGGGATGACGGTTGCCAGCACTGCGACGGCGGGCTGTAGCAGTACAGGAGAGTGTGTGACCATCCAGTGCTTGAGGATGAGGAAGATCTGGTCGCAGAACTGTGCGGTCGGAGATTGCACTGCGAGAGTCCCTGTCATTGGCCAATTCCTGCTGACTGAGCGGCCGGCGTCGCAACTTGCGCAGCTTTGGCTGCGGCTTTTGCCTGGGCCTCTGCTAATTCTCTTGCGCGGCGCCCGTCGGTTTCAGCTGCTTCGGTCGGGTGGATTGTTTGGTAGTATTCGTTGGACTTTGCCAGTGTCTCCTTCGGCCAGAGCAGCCCGCCGAAGCGGTCGGTGGTGCTGAGTTCGAACTCGTTATCCATGCGGATGGCGTCGAAGGGGCAGACCTCGACACATATCTGGCAGCTCATGCATACCGAGACGTCGATGTCGAAGACCGCGGGATAAAACTGCTGCTTGCCGACGAAGTCCGGCTTTTTGTCGGTGCTTTTTTCAATGTGGATGCAGCGCGGCGGGCACTCTTTTTCGCAGATCTGGCAGGCGACGCAGCGCAGGCCTGCTTCGGGGTCGGCGCCGTCGAAGAGGAGGAAGGGATATTGGCGCGTTGCCTCGGCGAGTTCGCGGCGCTCCTCGGGAAACTGGACTGTTGTCAGCCGATCTTTCTCGACAAAGCTGCCGAAGAAGTTGCGCGCGGTCTCGGCTAGTCCCTGAATGATGCCTTCGCCCAGCATGCGTTTACCTGTCCACCTCGCCCATTACGATGTCGATGCTGCCGAGGGTGACGACGACGTCGGCGATGTTCCGGCCGAGGCACATATCTTCGAGCACGGTGAGATGAACGAAGCTTGGGGGGCGCACGCGGTAGCGGTATGGATTGGACGTGCCGTCGCTGATGAGATAGAAGCCGAGCTCGCCCTTTGGCGACTCGATACGCGCGTAGGCTTCCCCGGGCTTGGGCCTCAGACCGCGGAGTTTGGCCTTGGGATCCATGATTGGACCGGAGGGGATACCGTCTATCGCCTGCTCGAGAATCTTGAGGGTCTCGCGCATCTCGAGCACGCGCAGCATGTAGCGGTCGTAGATATCGCCATGTTCGCCGAGGGGGACGCGGAAGTTGAAGCGGCCGTAGACGCCGTAGTTGTCGACCTTGCGAATGTCGTAATCGACTCCAGTGGCGCGGAGCGTGACGCCGGTCGCGCCGGCGTTGATGGCGAGTTCGCGCGAGAGCACGCCGACGCCCTGGGTGCGCGCCATTAGGATTTCATTGCCGTCGAGGAGTTGTTCGAATTCGTCGAGGAAGCGCGGAAATGCGGAGACGATCTGGCGCGCGGCCCGCAGCCATTCCGGCGAGCAGTCGACGCGGACGCCTCCGAATCGCATGTAATTGCACATCATGCGCGCGCCGGAGAGCGCTTCGAAGAGATCGAGGACCTTTTCGCGTTCGCGGAAGGCATACATGAGCGGAGTGCCCATCGCTCCCATGTCCTGTAGGAGAAAGCCGACGACGCCGGCGTGATTTTGCAGGCGGGTGAGTTCTCCAACGATGACGCGAATGTACTCGGCGCGGTCGGGGACCTGGATGCCGGCGAGTTTTTCGACCGTCAGGGCGTAAGCCCAGTTGTTGGTCATCGAGCAGAGATAGTCGAGGCGGTCGGTATAAGGAATCGAACCGAGGTAGTTGCAGGTCTCGGCGATCTTCTCGTGGTTGCGGTGCAGGTAGCCGAGCACCGGCTTGAGGCGGACTACGTGTTCGCCGTCGAGCTGTACGTCCATGCGGAAGACGCCGTGGGTCGACGGGTGATGCGGCCCCATGGAGATGTCCATGATGCCGCTTTGTGGCGTCGCAGTCGTGGCGGGCGCAAAATCGTTGATGGCCGCGGTGCTCATCGCCTTGCGCCCTCCATCAACTCAACTTCGTCGTCGGCGGGTGGGACGTAGTCTTTGCGCATGGGGAAATCGGTGAACTCTTCCCACATGAAGATGCGACGGAGATCGGGGTGGCCGTCGAAGTGGATGCCGTAGAGATCGAAGGCTTCGCGCTCCTGAAACTCCGCGCTGCGCCAGATTGGGGTGAGCGAGGGGAGGTGGACTTCGTGAGCACGATTCTTCGTGCGCAGGCGCAGAATTACGGGACCGTGTTTCTTTTGCATTGAGAACAGATGGTAGACAGCTTCGAGGTAGCCGGGGATTTTGGTTTTTCGGGTCTCTTCGGCTTCCGTTTCCGCTCCGTCGACTAGCTTCTTGACTTTCACCTTTTCGCTTATTTCAGAATCGAGCCAGTCGATGGCGGTCATGTTGGAACAGAAATCGAGCCGTAGTTCGAAGTGATCGCGGAGGAAGCGCGCTGCTTCAACTGCGTGTTCGGAATCGATGAGGAGGGAATGCTGTACGGAAGGGCTGCCGTTGGGGACGACGCTGACGCTGGAGCCGAGGACGTTGGCTTCAATCGTCGCTTTGATCTCTTCAATCGTCATTCGCGCAGCGGTCATTGGATCACTTTCAGCGGATTGTTTGCGGCGAAGACTGCGGTGTTGCTTGGTGGTTCCAGATCGTGCTCGCCGTAGCCGGGCACTGGAAATTCACTGGGCTCGTCTGCGTTGAGGTGTCGTGGGCGGTGCTCGCCGGTGATATGTTGTGCGGAGATCTTTTCCTGGAGGGTCATAAAGGCGCTAATCAGTGCCTCGGGGCGCGGTGGGCAGCCGGGGATGTGCACGTCGACGGGGATGTAACGATCGATCCCTTTGAGCACATTGTAGCCGTCGCGGAAGGGGCCACCCGAGATGGCGCATGCGCCCATCGCTATGACGTACTTGGGTTCGGGCATCTGGTCGTAGAGTCGAACTATCAGTGGCGCCATCTTTTTGGTGACAGTGCCGGAGACGATGATCAGGTCGGCCTGTCGCGGAGATGGCCGAAAGACTTCGGCGCCGAAGCGCGCCAGGTCGTAGCGCGCCATGGTGGTTGCGATCATTTCGATGGCGCAACAGGCGAGTCCGAAGGTGAGCGGCCAGACCGAGTTTTTGCGGCCCCAGTTGTAGAGCTCTTCAAAGGTGGTGGTGAAGATGCCGTGCCTGGTGAGCTCAGTCTTGAGGGCTGCGAGATCCGGCGGGGTTGTCGAATTGAGACCTTGGGAGCTGTGACGATTGGATTTGCTCGGGGTCGGGTCCTGACTCATCGAGTCCTCACTTCTATCCTAGGCCCATTTTAGGACGCCTTTACCGCACGCCCAAACCAGGCCTTCCAACAATAACAGCAGAAAAATCAGCATCGCCACGCATGCGCCCGCGGAGAGCCTTGTGAATGCTACTGCGAAGGGCAAAAGGAATACTGTCTCCACATCGAAGATCAGGAAGACGATGGCATAGATGTAGTAGGAGGAGTGAAACTGAATCCAGGCATCCCCCTTCGATTCGAGGCCGCATTCGTAGGTGGCTTGCTTGATAGCGCCACCTTTTTGTGGGGAGACGAGCTTTGCCCAGGCCCAGGCGAGGGCCAGCGGAGCAATCCCAAAGGCGATGCCACACGCAAGGAGGGTGGCGATTGTCGACCAGGGATTTTGGGGCATCCTGCTTACTCCTATAGAAGACGCTACGCGGCGCAAATCGCCGCCGGGTCTTCGCCAGCTTTCGAATAGCTATAGGTTACGCGCATGGAAAGCTAGTGTGCATTGTCGAGAGCCAACACCGCGTACCCGGTTGCGGCGTCGCTCATAAAGCGGCCGATGTTGCTCTCCGGGTCACGGAGTTTGTTGGGTGAGGCAGAGCGCCAGTCGCCATCTTTCTCCTGGTGCTGCACCAGCCATGCCAACCCGCGATTGAGGCTCTGATCGCGGGAACCGTTTCCCGATTCTTCCATCGCCAATACGGCTAGAGCGGTCGCAAGTCCGTCGCTTTCGGTGGGCTCCAGGGAATCATCCACCCGCTTCCACTGGGTCAGTGAGGCCAGCTTCCATCCGCCGTCGCTCTGCTGCAGGCTCTTAACCTGCTGGGTGAGCGCTTTGCTCTCCTCGGCTGTGAGCAATCCGGGTACTCTGGCACTGGCCCATAGAACGTAAAGCTGATTGATCAAGGGCTGGGATGCATATTGCCGGCGAAGGTATTCGCGCAGCCGCTGCAAATGCGGGCGAACGCCAGGTTCGTCTGCGTAGCCTGCAGGGGCGTTGCCCACTGCGACCGCAAGCAGGGCCGCGCCCTGATAGGCGGACTGGTTCGATTCCCACGGTGCGAGATGGAAGTCCTGCCAGAGCCAGCCGCCGGCGGCGTCGCCCGAACTAAGCTGGAGGGCCCAGGCGGCGTCGAATGCCTTGCGGGTGATCGGGCGCAGATGGCCCTGGCGCGAATCGTAGCTCGCCAGGACGACAGCGTTGAGGACTGCTTCGGTTGAGTGGGCCTGGGCAGTCTTGCCTGGACCGTTGTTGGCGTCGGAATAAAAGGGCACCATCTCAGACCACATGCTTACGCGCTTTTCTACGCTGTCGAACATTGTTTTTTCGGCTGGGGACATGCCGGTCTCGCTCAACTCATGGCTGAGCACGGGGCGAGCCATTGCGTAGGGGACGACGGTGTGGCAGGAAATGCAGAGAGTTCCATGGTCTTTCTGCGCGCGGGGCCAGCCCTGCCACCAGATTTCGCGGCTATCGAGATAAGTTGCGGCGGCCTGCCGATTCCATTTGCCAGGTCCCGAGGTCGAGGAATCGCTGGCTCCGTGGACCGGAATTACTGTCCATAAACCAATCCCGGCGGTGCAACCGATCAGCAGCAATGCGCAGGTGAACCTGGTCCTCATCTCGACTCCACAGTCTCCTTCGAAATCAAGCCATGGCGATGCCTGATGTTAACTCAAATCAAATTGCGGTAGAGCCGAAATTCGACCGCAAAAGCAAAGTGCCGGCTGCCCCCGGCCGTTATGGAACGACCTGAGGCGGGCGGCCGATCGAATTTTGGACGCAAAAAAGCCCGGCGCTTTGCCGGGCTTTTTTGCTTGCCTGTTTCGTGCTGGGTTGTTACTTCTTTTTCGCAGCCTTTTTGACTGCTTTCTTTGCAGGAGCCTTTTTGGCTACCGCCTTCTTTGCGGGTGCTTTCTTGGCTACCGCCTTCTTGGTTGCCGCCTTCTTTGCGGGAGCCTTCTTTGCTGCTTTCTTAACGGCCAATGTACTACCTCGCTTGGTTGTTTTTTTGGTAAGGGCACTCTTCTTCTTCGAGGCTGCGGATTTCTTCGCAACCTTGCCGCCGCCGAGAGTGCCTTTACTGCTCTTCTTGGCGACCGACTTCTTTGCGGCCTTTTTGGCCGGAACTTTTTTTGCCGCGGCTTTCTTTGCGGGCGCAGCCTTCTTTGCGGCTGCCTTCTTGGCCGGGGCTTTTTTTGCCGGGGCCTTCTTTGCTGCTTTCGTTGCTGCCTTCTTGGCGGGCGCTTTCTTCGGCGCAGCTTTCTTTGTCGCTGCCTTCTCTGCTGGGGCCGGTGGCGGGGGCGCTACGACGGCTGCCGCAACTTCTTCCTCAGTGTCTTCGTCTTCGTGTGCGCCTAGTTCGTCGTCGTCCGAGCTGAGGCTGATGATCACTTCCTCTTCTTCATCCTCGCTGAAATCGACATCGATTTCGGCGCCAGAATCGCTTGCACCGTTGACTGGCTCGCCGTCCGCGCTTGCGTATAGCTTGTACTCATCCTGCATGTCTCTGCCCTCCGGGGCATCAAGTTAATCGGTCACAAATCAGAAAGTCTTTTCGCGCTACGTGCGTGAAAATCAAAACACTCACCCGCGCCGGATTATAGCAACAGCATGATACGTGTAGCCAACGAACGCAAGCGAGAAGTGCATCATGGCGCAGAAGAATGATGTTTCTTTCCCGTTGAGGCGCCCGTGGTCGTCGATTTTGCCGAGCCTGACGATGCCGTCTTCGCCGTTGCGCTATGCGCGGATTTCGTTGTGTGCGAGCCGGTCGTTGCGCGATGATGGCTTCGCGTGGAAGCGACTCGCGCTGGTTCCGAAACATACAAAGTGTGGCCCGGTGTGACGGTTGTGCCTTTGAGATGGTTCCAGCTCCGCAGCTCGTCGACCGACACATTGAATCGGTCGGCGACGGTGACCAGCGTGTCGCCCTTCTTCGCGGTGTATCGCGTGGATCGAGCCGCGGAGGCGGTGGCGGCTGCGGCCGGGACCACGAGAGCATCTGTACCGCTCAGATCGCTACCCGCACCGAGTTGGTTCACAAAGGCAAGTTCCGTGGCGCTCACGTGATATTCGCTTCGCGACAGCGTCGAGCGTATCTCCGGCGGCGACCTTATGAAAGCGCCACGATCTGCGCCGGTCAACGGGAATCTCTTCGATGCGACTGGTATAGAGCTGCTTCGTTCCTGGAGGCAGATGCAGGGCGAAAGAGTCGTCTGGTGGCGTGGCCATGCGAAGCAGGCTCGGATTCAGCGCTACGATCTCCTGGAGCGGCGCTTCGACGATGTCTGACACGAGACGGAGGTCGACACTGTAGTTGGTAGTGACGGTGTCGGTCAGCAGCGGGGGGTCAGCAACCAGGGTGTCGAGGCCATATTGTTTGGGGTTCTTGGCGACAATGGCCGCAGCGAGGATGATCGGCACATAATTCTTGGTTTCCTGCGGCAAGGCGTTGCGGCGGTAGAGCTCCCAGAAATCGGCATAACCGGTGCGCTGCACGGCGCGCTGGATATTTCCCGCGCCCCAGTCGTAGGCGGCCATGGCGAGATACCAGTCACCAAGCTGCTTGTAGAGGTACTTGATATAGCGCGCATAGGCGCGGGTGGATTGTTCGGGATCGAAGCGCTGATCGTACCAGGCACTGCGCGGAGGGGCGAAAGCATCACCGGGCATGAACTGCCACATGCCGCCGGCGCCGCTGCCGCGGCCATTCATGATCCTCACCTGAAACCCAGACTCGGCGACCGCCTGATAGATCAGGTCCTGAGGCACGCCTTCCTCGGCGAGGATGCGCTGGATCATGTCCTTGTACCTTCCTGCGCGCGTGAGCGAGTTTACGATCGTTGCGTGGCCGGCTTTGGTGTTCGCGAAGAAGTTGACATAGCTGGCGACGTAGTCATTCAACACGAGGGGAAGGTCTGACTGGGTGGTCTTCAAGTCCGCCTGCACCTGCGCGGTGATGGCCGGATCGACGGCGAAGGTGACATCGTTAGCGACGTCGACCGGCGTCGGTTCAGTGCGAGGCTCAAAACCGTTGCCTTGCTTGAGCGCCTCCATCTCGAGGGTATTGATCGCATCGACGAGGTGCTCGAACTCAGCCGAGAGCTGAGGGTCGTTCTTGAGATCGAGGCCGCTCGAGAGCATCTGGTCGACGGCGTAGTCGAAGCTCGCTTTCGCCGCTTCGAGATGATTGGCGTGGTAGTTGTCCACGCCCGCCTTGTAAGCCTGTTCGGCATTGTCAATGAGCTGCTGGTTCTTCAGCTCGCGATTTCGTTCCTGAGGGCTAGTTTGGGTCGGGGTGACGGGCTGCTGGGCCGGCGTGGGCACCGCGGCTGCGGCCAGGGCAAGACCTGCGTGGACTGGCGGCAGAGGCGCAATAACGCCCGTCTGCCCGTTGATTGTTAAGGCGACAGCCTGGTCGGGATCGCACCCGGTCGACAGAATTGTGGCCGCGATGCAGACGGCGCAAACGAGTCGTGAAACATCCATGCTTGCGTTTCGATTCTGCTTTTATTGTATGGCCTTGGCCACTGCCTCCCGATGCTAAGATTGGAGATTAGGAAAGTTTTCGCGTACTGGCTGCGGTCGGTCGTTGCCCATCGCTCGGATAGACCGATTGCCAGGCCGATCCGGCGATGCGTCCCGCGACCGCGACTTTTGCCGACTCATTCATGGACATTCAGCACATCCGCAATTTCGCCATCATCGCGCACATCGATCATGGCAAGAGCACATTGTCCGACCGCTTGCTCGAGCTGACCGGCTCGGTGACTTCGCGCGAGATGCAGGCCCAGGTGCTCGACGCAATGGACCTCGAGCGCGAGCGCGGCATCACCATCAAGGCGCATGCCGTACGCATGGCCTATCAGGCGAAGAACGGCGAGACTTACCAGCTGAACCTGATTGATACCCCTGGGCACGTGGATTTTTCTTACGAGGTATCGCGCTCCCTTGCTTCTTGCGAAGGCGCGTTGCTGGTGGTCGATGCCTCGCAGGGCGTTGAAGCGCAAACGCTGGCCAACGCTTATCTCGCGATCAGCAACGGGTTGGACATGATCCCGGTGATCAACAAGATCGATCTTCCCAGCGCGGACGTTGTTCGCACGCAGGAGATGATTGAGTCGGCAGTGGGCCTGGATGCGACTGATGCTCTTCCGGTGAGCGCCAAGACAGGTCTGGGTGTTGCCGATGTGCTGGAAGCGATCGTAACGCGATTGCCGCCGCCCTCTGGCGATGCGACTGCTCCGCTGCAGGCGTTGATCTTCGATTCCTGGTTCGATCCGTACCGCGGTGTTGTGGTGCTTGTTCGGGTGATAAACGGACGGCTGGCGACGGGAATGAAAATCCGCCTGATGTCGAATGGCAAGGTCTTCGACGTTGACTCGATGGGAGTGTTGACTCCGAAGCCGGTTGCGATCGGCGAATTGACCGCGGGTGAAGTCGGTTTTTTTGTCGCCACAATCAAGAATGTCGGGGATACCAAGATTGGCGATACCGTCACCGAAGATGAGCGCCCGTGCGATGCGGCGCTGGCCGGCTTCGAGGAACTCAAACCGATGGTCTTCGCCGGTATCTACACCGTCGATTCCCATGAGCACACCCTGTTGCGCGATGCGCTCGAAAAATTGCGCCTGAACGACTCTTCGTTTTTCTTCGAGCCGGAAAGCTCTGTCGCACTGGGCTTTGGCTTTCGTTGCGGCTTCCTTGGTCTGCTGCATATGGAGATCATCCAGGAGCGGCTGGAGCGCGAATACGACCTTGATCTAATCACGACTGCGCCCGGCGTTCGATACATCATCACGCTTGACCGATGGGTCGGTGCTTGAAGTCGATAACCCTTCCCGTTGGCCGGATACCACGGCGATCGAGAAGATCGAAGAGCCCGTCATTAATGCAACGATCCTGACCAATGAAGAATATGTCGGCGGAATCCTGAAGCTCGTCGAAGACAAGCGTGGACGGCAAAAGAATTTTGAGTACGTCACGCCAACGCGGGTGATGCTGACCTACGAACTGCCGCTCAATGAGATCGTTCTCGACTTCTATGACCGTCTCAAGAGCGTCTCTCGCGGATACGCTTCTTTGGACTACCAGCTCGCCGGAACCTGGGTCTCGCCGATGGTGAAGATGGACATCCTGGTTGGCGGGGAGCCGGTTGACGCGTTGTCGATCATCGTCCACAAGGAATTTGCCTATGATCGCGGCCGCGCATTGGTGTCGAAGATGCGGGAGCTCATTCCACGGCAGATGTTCGAGGTCGCCATCCAGGCGGCCATTGGCGCGAAGGTCGTGGCGCGGGAAACGGTCACCGCCATCCGGAAGAATGTCATCGCGAAGTGCTACGGCGGCGACATCTCTCGTAAGCGCAAGCTGCTGGAGAAGCAAAAGGAAGGCAAGAAGCGGATGAAGCGCATCGGCAAGGTCGATATCCCGCAAGAGGCGTTCCTGGCCGTGCTGAAGATAGGCGAGGACAGCTCGCGTTAGAGCAATCCCGCGACTTGCTCTCCTGTCACGCGTTCTTAATCAGGATTGTGGAAAGACCTCGTCCGGCATCGTTCTTCTTGGCCAAATTCCGGCTCTGCGGCGCTGGGTTCTGCTCAAATCGCAACGCAGAATCAGTAAGTTACGCTCAGGTTCCTGGAGACATTCTGGATGTCTGACTTGCTTTTCAACGAGACGCAGTTGCGCCAGGGTATTTCCACATTCTTTTCCACAGTCCATCGGAGTCGATTGCAGATCCCGCAAACGACAAAGGCCCCGCCGAGACGGGGCCCTTGTCGCATCGGTGAGTTCGATGGCCTACTGAGGAGTTGTGGCCGGTTTGGTTGGGGTACGAGCCGGGGCGGTCGAGCGCGGAGCCGTCGAAGGCGCGGCAGCGCCAGTCGTCGGCGCAGGTATGCCCGACTTCTGGTTGTAGGCTTCTACGACGGCCTGTGAAATGTCCGTCGCCTGATTCGCCCAGAGCACCGGGCTCTGCTGCGCGGAGGCGTCAAGCACGAGCGTGTAACCAGCCTGCGTGGCATAAGCCTGCAGGACCTGGTAGACCTTTTCGGCGACCTTCTGGTAGGTTTCGCCGGTCTCGGTCTGGAAGTCGTTCTGGGCGTCTTCAGCGGAGCGCTGGAGCGACTTGGTCTTGTCATCGATCTGCCTGGTCAGCGCGGCGCGGGCTGACTCGCTCAGGGTCGCGCCCTGGGTCTGGAGCTGCTTCTTGAGGCCGTCGATCTCGTCGCTTTGGGTCTTGAGCTGGGTCTGCTTCGGCTCGAACTTCTTGCGGAGTTCAGCGAAGTCGCGCTGACCTTCATTGGTGGCGGCAACCGCCTGCTGGAACTGGATGATGGCAACTTTGGCAGCAACGGGCGCGGCCGTCGCGGTCGCGGCGGCAGAGGCCGGTACGGGCGCGCTGGGCATGGCGGCGCTGCTCGCCTGGGCGAGGGCGGTCGCGCCAAAACCGGACGCCAGGATGCAAACGAATGTCAACGAACGCTTCATGAGATCTACAACTCCTTGATTACTTTTGATTGAATCGCCCGCGTTGTAGCGGAAGCGAGCTTCGCTCCCTGGTCAATCTCCTGCGCGCTTCTTGGAAATGTTTTTCAGCCGGAGGCCGAAAACGCGGAGAAGAGACACGGACAGAGGACATTCACAGGAACACCCAAATTATAGGTGGGTGGCTTAGGAAGGTCAACGCGGCCTGCCCCAAAGGTGCGCTTTTGGGGCAGGCCGAAGGGAGTTAGAACGTCGTACTGACCGTTAACCGGAAGGTCTTGCTGGGTTCGCGCAACTGGTAGAGCGAACCGTAAAGCTGCTGCGCTTCGGCGTAGCTGTAATCGCCCGCGCCGCCGGCCGGGAACATGCTGCGGGTGATCAGGTTCTCCCCCTGGAACTGGGTATAGAGGCGCAGCGGGTTGTAAGCGTAGAAGATCCGGAACGGTGCGTTGACCACCGGCAGAATCACCTGGAGCTCGCCGCCGAGCGACATTCGAGGTACGAGATTGGTGCCATAGATCGGGCGAATGTAGGTATCGAACTGGATCTGCTGTCCACCCTGGCAGGAGCCGTTGTAGTAGTTCGGGCAGCCGTAGAGCGGCGAATTCAGCTGAGCAATACCCTCCGGACTCTGTTTCAGCTGGTCCTTGTCCAGAACCACGTCGAGCCCGAAGTCGTCAAAGAAGGCGAAGGTCACTGGTCCGGCAATGGGAATACGGTATTCCATGTTGCTGGTGAACTGCGTATCGCCACCGATCGAGGCGATGCCATAGACCGGAATCGGGACCTGGATATTGCCGTTGCTCGGGTTGGTCGGGTCGCGCGGGACTGGCGTGCCGTCAGGGTTGGTGAGCGTGAAGAGCACCCTGGTCGGAACAAATCCGTATGGCGTGATGGAACGAACGTCGAAGCCGCGAAGCTCCTGCTCGCCGCCTGAATAGAAGCGATTGAAAGGAGGCGCAACGTCGCCGCTGATGCCGCGGATGTACTCCGCCTGCAGCTTGTATCCGAAGACGTTCCGGCCCTGGGGATCGAAGCGGAGGCCGTGCATGGAGTGGAACTGCTTGAATTCCACGACCGGGCTGATGTAGCGGACGTTGCCCCAGATGCCCGCGATTTGAAGTGCCGCAGAGAGCTCCTTGCCGTTGCGTGGCTTGTATGGATTGTCGATTTTGTTTTCAACATAGCTGAACGACGCCATGCTGTTGATGATGCCGTCGAGCGCATTCTGCCCCTGAATGCCGCTGCGGAAGGCGAGGGTCTGGAAGAGATTGTTCGATGCGGCGCTGAACGTCGTGACGTTGGAACGATTCAGCGTGTAGGTAAAGCCGACCCGCTTGAATGAGTGGCGGATGGGATAGTTGGCCGAGAAGGTCAGACCGGTCGTTGCCTGGTTATAGTTCTGAAGCAGAGAGGCTGTCGCCGCCGATGCATTCAGAGACTGGCCGGTGCTCTGTTTGTAATTCTTCGAGGCGTTGTAATCCGTCTTGTTGCTGTAGATCTGGAAACCGACGCTCAGCGGGCGATTCCGCAGGTAAGGCTCAGTAAAGCCGAAGAGCAGGTTGCGGGAGATGCTGCCGATACTCGCCTGCACGCTCAACGTTTCGCCCAGGCCCAGGAAGTTGTTGGTCTGATAGTTGAGGCCCAGGAAGGCGCCAGAAAGGCCGCTGACACCGCCGTTCAGGCCGATGCTGTTCTTGCCTTTCTCCTTGACCTTCAACAGCAGCTGCACCGTCGCGTTATCGTCGTCGCGGATCGGAGTCGAGTCTTCCTCGACCTTCAACGGATCGAAATACTGAAGCTGGTTGAGGCGCTGCAGGCTGAGTTCCCAAAGGTGGCTGTTGTAGGCCTGACCTTCCTCGAGCAGCAGCTCGCGGCGAATGACCTGGTCACGAGTCAGAGTGTTGCCGGTGAACTCGATCCGCGAGACGTAATACTGCTTGCCTTCATCGATGTCGATGTTGAGGCTGACGACCTTCTTGGCCTCATCCACCGATGGCGTGGGAATACCGACAAAGTTGATGTATCCCAGCTGCCCATAGGCCTTGTGCAGGTTCTCCAGGCCCTTGCCGATGGCCGTGGCGTTAAACCAATCTCCGTCTTTCACCGGCGAACTGCGCGCGCAGCGCCTTGGTATTGCTCACCGCCTTGTTTCCACTGAAAGTGATGCTGCCCAGACGGTAGCGCTCGCCCTCTTCGATGGGCAGCGTGATGTCGATGCGCTTGCCTTTGCGCGGCCGGAAAGTGATCAGGGAGAGCCCGGACTCATCGTGCAGATGGGTCTCCGGATTGCCGACGTTTGCGGCGTAGTAGCCCTTGTCATGGTAAGCCTGACGGACCCGCTCGGCATCCTCTTCCAGCTTGCTTGCGTCGTAGGTTTTTGCGAAGAGGTTTTCAAAGAAGATCGAGTGCGGAATGCCGATCGGCTTCAGGTTCTTCATCGAGCGGCGAAGGTCGCGCGCGGGATAGTTTTCGTTGCCCGTAAACTCGATCTTGCCCACCTTGACGGTTGGTCCCTCTTTGACATTGAGGTTGATCGAGACGGAGGCCGGCGGAATCTTCTTGACGTCGACTTTAACGACCGCGAACTGGTGACCGTGCTCGGCCAGCAACTCGCGAAGAACCACGACGGCGCGCTCGACCTTGGTCGGATCGTACTGACTCTCGACCGTCAAGCCGACCTTTTCCTTCTTGAAGCGGTCAAGGACGTCCGACCATGAGACTGAATTCAACCCCTTGGGATTGATCTCGCGGATGGTCGGCTTTTCCTGGACATAGATGTTCAGGGTGATGCCTTTGGAGGTGTCTTCGCGCTCAATGCGGACATTGGAAAAGTAGCCGGTGTTCCACAGAGAGTTAAAGTCGCGCTCGACGGTGATGGGATCGTAGGCATCGCCTCGGTGCGAATAGAGTCGAGCCAACACCGTCTCTTTAGGAATGCGGCGGTTGCCGATGACGCGAATGTCGTCGATGACCTCGGGAGTTGCTCCCGGGGCGGCCTGTACGGTGGAGTCCTGGGCATGGGCGCGAGGCGTCGTCGCCGGGCTAAACACCATGCAAATGAGCGATAGCGCTAGGGTATGAGTGAAGGTCCGGTACGTCGAGCCAAAAATACGGCGCGGAAGCTGCTGCTTTTGAATCTGGGAATTGCTGCTCCCTAAGCTAACGGGCAAAATGGGCACACCCCTACTGCACAAAATCTTATCCACGCTGCGGAAAGGTCGATTATATGTGACGGAGGGGCCACTTCCCAACTTTCGCCCCTCGCGCCGACTGGCGCCGCCTGTAACCAAGATCATCCAGCTATACCTGCGCGGAGAGATACTGAGCTTTCCGCGTCAGCTTTCCAGTTCGGCGAGGATGGCGTATTCCTTCGCAGAGCGGTCCCACTCGACAGCAAGCACATTTGGCTTGCAGCAGACCTGGCAATCCTCGACATAGGCCTGACGGCTGCCCGCGGATTCATCCACGACGGTTTCATTCCACTCTCCACAGCCAGCGCACTGAAAGCCGGTCGCAAGCGACATCGTTCTCTCCGCATGGGCAAAGCTGCCTTTAGTCTATCGGACGACGGCGGATTTGTCGGACGACGGAGGATTCGGGGCTAGCCGCCTGTTATGCTTCTGGCCTAGCTGGACATTTAGACGGCGAGAAGCCGACGAGGATAGGGACGCCGATGAAGGCTTTGAAAATAATGGGACTGATTGTGGCGCTGGCGATGTCATTCCCGCCAGGAGTGACCTGCTCCGCTGACGTCGCTCCGGCCGTTGTCATCCAGCAAGTGCTCGATGATCAGGCTGCTGCCTGGAACCGGGGTGATGTCGAGGACTTCATGCGTGCCTATAAGGACTCGCCGGAGACGACGTTTATCGGCAAGAGCGTCGCGCACGGCTACCAGCCGATCCTGGAGCGCTACAAGAAGGCTTATTCCAGCAAGGACGCGATGGGGAAGCTGGACTACTCCGACGTCACTGTGCGGGAATTGGGCGCGAACTACGCCGTTGTGACAGGAAAATTTCATCTGACGCGCACCGCTGCGGGAGGCGGCGACGCCAGCGGCATCTTCTCGCTGGTGTGGGAGAAGACTTCGGAGGGATGGAAGATCATTCTCGATCACACCAGCGCTACAACTCCGTAACCGCTAAGGCGCGGGCGAGGCCTCGCTTCCCCTGATGCAGCCCCGCTTAGATGTGCATGATCTCTTTTTCTTTGGCTTTAGACATCTCGTCCATGCGCCTGATCTCGTCGTCGGTGAGCTTTTGAATTTCTTCGAGCGAACGTTTCTCTTCGTCGGCAGAGATGGCTTTGTCTTTGGCGGCCTTTTTGATCGCCTCGTTGCCGTCGCGACGGATGTTGCGGATGACGGTCTTGCGCTCTTCGAGCTCCTTGTTGAGGTGCTTCACGACATCTCTGCGGCGCTCTTCGGTCATGGGCGGAATGGGCACGCGAATCGTCTTGCCGTCATTCTGCGGATTGAAGCCCAGATCGGAGGCGCGCAAGGCTTTTTCGATCTCCGCCATGACGCTGGGGTCCCACGGCTGAATTGTGATCAGGTTTGCATCGGGCGCGTTGACCTGGGCGACCTGGTTGAGCGGGGTTTCGGCGCCATAGGCCAGCACACGAATGCCATCGAGCATGTGCACGGAGGCGCGCCCGGTGCGGGTGGAGGCCAATTCCGCCTGAAATGCCTGGACGCCCTTGTCCATCCGCGCCTTGAGTTGGGTGTAAGTCTCTTTGAGAACGGGGATTGTAGCCATTACTGAAACTGCCATGGGGTGGTCTTCCTTCGATTACGTCTTCAGCGGATATTGTACAAACTTCGTCGCCGCACCCGTTGATGATTTGCCGGTTCAACGGGTAGCGGACCAGTCTCCACTGCGGCGAGGGCATTCAAATTTTGATGAAGATGCGCTTCCTGTAAAGAACGTACATCGGAATCCAGCAGACAACCGCGTAGGCGAACGAGTACAGGAGCGAGGCGAAGGCCGGGTCGGGGACCAGCTGCAGGATTCCCAAATAGCACCAATGCAGGAAGCTGACCCCGGGCCTTACGTGGATGTTCTCGAAGATTCCCGGCAGCAGTTCGGAGAGGACATAGGCGGCGATAGCGTTGACGCCAAAGACCAGCAGCGGCATAAATTTTCGATAGCGGACTTCCGGATCGGCATTCGGTTGGCGTTGATTGCGAATATCGACGATCCAGATCGATAAAGCGAGAAGTAAGAGGCTGAACCCAGCGGCGAAGAGGACGTAGGAACTGGTCCACAGCTTCTTGTTGATCGGGAACCATGTGTTCCAGACTCCGCCCAGTACCAACCCGCTGATTCCCGCGATGGCGATGCCGCGCGCTTTTTCGGCGAGTGTGTGCGAGGTCCGCAGCCATAGTCCCGTTAACATGCCGATCAACGCAGTTCCCAAAGCTGGAATGGTGCTCAGCAGTCCCTCGGGATCGCGGGTGCGCTCATATAAGTGCGGGGCGGAGAAGATCTGCCGATCGAGCCAGGCGACCAGGTTGCCGTCGGGGTCGAGCAGGGGAACGTCATGCCCTGGTAGCCCGTAGCCGGGGACGGGGACAAATCGCATCAGCAGCCAATAGCCAATTAGCGCCGCGATCACGAGCGCGACCTTGTCCTTCCATCCTGGGCTTATCAGATAGAGTGTCGCGACGACAAAGTAGCAGATTGCGATTCTGGGGAGCACTCCGTAAAAACGCATGGTGTGGAGGTTAAAGAACGGGAAGCTGTTCACGACCAGACCGAGCAGATAGAGGAGTATTGTTCGCCGAATGGTGTGGAGGAAAATCGATGTCCTGGTTACGCCTTTGGCGAGCCGCGCCTGGGTGGAGAAGACCGTCGAGATGCCGACCAGGAACAGAAATGTCGGGAAGACTAGGTCGGTGGGGGTGAAGCCGTTCCACGCAGCGTGCTTCATTGCCCAATACGCCTTTTCGCCGTCGCCGTTGTTGTTGACCATGATCATGAAGCCGATGGTCAGCCCGCGCAGCACATCGAGCGAAACCATCCGCGCTGGTTTGACGAAGATAGGTTGAGAAGTTATTGGTGCGGCGGTCATGGTCTCGACTCCGAGGGCGGTACGGTTCCCGGAATTCCGGGTTTCGCTAAGTATAGCGGCGAGTCTCAGAGGCCGGCGTCTGGTCGGCAGCCCTCAGGCCTCTGGCTGTCATCGCCCGACCGCTCAAAGGAAGATCGCGATCATTTGCCGGTTCGCCCTCAAGAGTCCGAATCGTTACACTAGCTGGGAGCGATTCCATCTATCGACACGTGCCGGCAGGTGGAGATTTGACGCCGTGATCGAATGAGCGTCTGGAGAATTTCATGATCGAAACTGTCCTGGAGGCGCGCGTCTTCCCGCACGCGATGTTGCGCGAGATTTACGAGCAGCCGGAGGCGATCGAGGCGACGCTCCGCAACTATCTGGTTGAGGGCAGCCTCGATCCCGAGTCATTCAAAAGTTTGGCGGAGGCTCTTCGCGGGCACGAGCGGATTGTGATCGCGGCCAGCGGATCGAGCCGGCACGCCGGGTTGGCGGCTGAGATCATGCTCGAAGACCTTGCCGGTCTTACCGTCGACGTGGAATACGCCAGCGAGTACTGCTACCGGTCTACTCATACGTTGCAGAATCCGGGAGTGATCGTCGTCTCGCAATCGGGGGAAACGGCGGACACGCTGGCGGCGCTGCGCGAGGCCAAGGCTCGAGGTCTCGCCACGGTCGCGATTACCAATCACGCGACATCATCGATGGCCAAAGAGGCGGACGCGTCGCTGCCTACTTATGCGGGCAATGAGAAAGCGATTCCAGCGACGAAGAGTTTCACTACACAACTTGTCGTTCTCTATCTAACGACTCTCTATCTGGCGCGGCTGCGGGGCAGGATGACGAGCCATGCCGTCGCTGGATTTTGCGATCAGGTCCATGACGTTGTCGACGACATTCGAGCGGCTCTTTCCGGCTGGGAGGAGAGTGCCCGGGAGTTTGCGGAGTCGATGAAGGGCGCGGGCGCGGTGCTTTATCTAGGCCGGGCGATCCATTACGCGATTGCTCGCGAAGGCGCGCTCAAATTGAAGGAATCCGCCTATGTTCAGGCGGAGGGTTATCCAGTTGGGGAACTCAAGCATGGACCGAATGCGCTGGTCGGCAAGAACGCGCCGCTGGTTGTGATTGCCACGCGTGATGCGGGAGATCCCGATTCGGTTCTGCGCTACGAAAAGACGCTGCAGCTTGTGCGCGACATGCATGCACAGGGCGCCGAGATATTTGCCCTCATCTCTGAGGAGGATGTGGAGATTCCGCAGCTTACGCCGCATATGATTCGTATCCCGGCAGCGAGTGAGTATTTGTTGCCTATTCTGGAAGTCATTCCGTTGCAGCTCATCGCGTATTTCAGTGCGATTCTGCGCGGCATTGATGTGGACAATCCCCGCAACCTGGTCAAGGCGGTGGTCCAGGAATAGAGGTTCGTCTCCCGATGCGGCAGCTGGTGCTTGCAAGGGAGTTTTTCGACGGCTGGAGTCGACTTGATTTTCCGGCACGTTTCGCCGTGAAAGTGGCTATTCTCATTTCATGGCATTCCTGCAAACCGCCCGAAATCTGCTGCGTCACCGCCGACTGGTGGGCGAGATGCATTTCGGGCACGGGTCCGATGAGCTTCGGCAGCTCACGGTAGAGTTCTGCGATGCCGGCGCGCTTGCCGCCAGGCTTCGCCGCGTCGGCCATCTGTTTGCGTTTGTCTGGTCCGAGGGGGATGATCGGGACTCCGATGTGCGGCTGACGAGCTGGCTGAACATGATGGAGGCGGACGCGGCTCTCAGCGAGCGCTTCCGGAAATCGTGGGTCCTGCTGTTGAGCGAGTTGAACTCAGCCCCGCTTTTTGCCGATGCGGGACTTCCGGCCCATGCCGGCCTGTTTCCTGAGATTGCTCGCCGCGTCTCGTCGCGTGTGCTGCCTACGGCTCGAGAGGCTTCCGACGCCGGACTTCTCTTCACTAGCATCTTTTCGTCCCCGCAGGCTGTTGCGCGTTTCAGCACGATGCCCGAGGAGACGTTTCAGCGGCTTGTCGCACTGCTCTGGCCGCCGGAGAGCCTTCAGGCTGCCTCGCGGCTGCATCACGACATGCGTCAGGCATTGCGCCTGCTCGCCACGCGCGTCGCCGGCCGGGGTGTGACGGTGGCGATCCGGGAACGCGGGACTACTCGCGACCTGCACGACTCGCCCTTCTACCGGCTGATCTTCGCCACCGAGATGTTTGTGGTGAAGCAAAAGTCGGACCATGCCCGGGACAAGGCTCGAACCTCCGGGCGCGACGCAATCGTCACCGAAAAAATGCTTTGGCAGGAATCGGTTCGCTTGTGCCGCAAGGAACTGGACCACGTTCATCAGCAAATGGAAGACGCGGGCGTGAGTTCCGCGCTGGTCTATGACCTGCGAAGCATCGAAGCTGCCCTTGAACGGATGGAGTTGCTTGCGACCGTCTTTGCGGCGGAAGACCGCACCTCTCACTCCCTGGATCCGGCCGCGCACGCCGACGCCGCCGCGCGTGAGTTGCTCAATACTCTCGTCCGTGGTCGTATGGACGATACACGGCTGTCGATCCTCTTCCGGCAAAACCTTACCCTGCTCGCGCGTAAGACGGTGGAGCGCACGGGCCACAGCGGCGAGCATTATGTGGCGCACAACGAAGGCGAATATTGGCAGATGTGGCGTTCGGCGGCTGGCGGCGGACTACTAACCGTCATTACCGCCGCTCTCAAGCTGCAGATCGTCGGCGCTCACTTGCCGCTAGCCATTGAAGGCTTTCTGGTGGGAACCGATTATGCGGTCACTTTTGTGATCATGCAGATATTCCACCTGGCGCTGGCCACCAAGCAGCCGTCGATGACGGCGGCGGCCCTGGCCGGCATCGTGCGCGAAAATCGAGGCGTCTCGCGTTGGAGCAAAATCTCCGCTTATGCCGCGCAAATCTCCCGCACCCAGCTGGCGGCCGCGTTTGGAAACGTTATCGCCGTTTGCCTCGGAGGGGTCGTCTTTGAGGAGATATGGCTTCATGTTTCTGGCGGGTATTTCCTGACGCACGAAGTCGCCGAGCACGCTTACCACGGCATGAATCCGCTCGAATCAGGGACCGCGATCTTTGCGGCCTTTACCGGCGTGCTCTTGTGGGCGGGTGGACTCGTCGGAGGATGGGCAGAGAATTTCGTGGTCTTTAACCGCATTCCCGAAGCAATCGTTCAGCATCCTCTGAGCTATAAGGTCGGAGTTCGCAATATGCACCGGCTGGCCGAGTGGCTCGATCGCAACGTAGCCGGATGGAGCAACAGCATCGTGCTCGGGTACCTGCTCGGTCTTTCGCCGGTGATTGCGAGGTTCTTCGGGATTCCGCTCGACGTGCGCCACGTCACGCTGAATACCGGCATGGTGGCACTTGCGGCGTCGCAATTTGGTGTTGCTGCCTTTCGGCAGAGCTGGCTTTACATGGCTGCTGCAGGGGTCGCGGTAACGTTCGTGCTCAACCTTGGCGTGAGCTTTTCCATCGCCTCGATTGTCGCGCTTGCGCGCTTATAGCGTGCCTCGCGCGGAGCAGGTTCAGATCTTCAAGTTTATTTTGAAGGAGTTTGTCCGCTCTCCGAGGGATTTCATTTTTCCGCGCCGTACGGATTCGCTGGAGCAGATCATCGGGGCCAACGAGGGACCCTCGGAGCCATCCGCGGAGCCTCTTCCAGTAGAACCGGAGACGGAGGCAGAGACTGTTCCTGCTGAAAACGAAGAGCGGGTCTAGCCTGCCTTCTACCGCACCGTTCCGGCATCGATAGTGTTCTCGGAGGAAAAGGTCGAGGCCGGGAGTCCGGCGCTGTTGTAGAGGTTGGCGGTCGAGAAATTGGCCCAGGCATATCGGACGTAGACCGGCGACGTGACCTGGGAGGTGCTGACGACGATATTCGCACCGTTGATGCTTGCGCTTGCCGGGACGAACTTGTGGTCGCTGCCGGCAACTTCAAAGCCGGTTAAGGTTCCACCCTTTGCTGTTAACCCATCGCCGTGATCGAACCAGACGCGCATGCTTGCGCCATCCGATGTGGCCTGGCGAAAGAGTGGACCGGAGTCTTCGATGTGTTCGCCATAGGCGACGTTGCGCGCGGCTAGCGCCAGGCGGTGACCGACGGTCTGCTTGTCTGGTGGATGCACATTGTCCGCCTGGCCGACATCGAGCGTAACGGCCATTCCGGTGTTGGCGAGGCTGAGGGTGCGGCGCTGCGCGTCGCGGATGATGCCCCACTTCTCGAATTCAGTCGAAGTGAAGCTGGAAATTTGTGCGAAGAAGAAGGGGAAGTCGCCTTCGCCCCATTTACCGCGCCAGTCGCCGATCATCGTAGAAAACTCTCTGGCATACATCGGCGCTCTCGAGATGGCGCTGTCTGTTTCGCCCTGGTACCAGATTGCTCCCTTGATCGGAAAGTCGGTCAGCGGCGCGACCATGCCGTTGTAGAGATAAGCGGGCGCCCAGGAGAGAGGGTTGGGATGCCAGGAATGGTCCGGCACGGGCTTGCCGGCTTGCCGGGCGGCATCGTCCTCGCGTTTTTCTCGCGCCCGCATCGCGGGCACGTCAGCGGTGGTATCGGCCATCTCGCTCCAGTCCAGAAAAACTGGCATCAATGAGGAATCGGCGGTGAGGCTGTCGAGGCTTATCCATGCACGAACAGGTGTTCCTCCCCAGGTATCGTCGATGAGGCCGATTGGCACTTTTTCCTGCTGCTGGATCTCTCGTCCGAAGAAGTAGGCGACGGCGGAGAAATTTCCGGCGGTGTCGGGGGTGCAGAGCGTCCAGACTTCATCGGGGTCGGCGAGGTCGGCCAGCGGGTGGTCGGAGGCGCGGTCGTGGACGCGCAGCAAATGGATCTGAGGCTGGTTGGAGTTGGCGATTTCCTCTGCGCCATTTTTCAGGACCGCCGAGTTGGGAAAGCCCTTGAGCGGCATCTGCATGTTCGATTGTCCGGAGGCGAACCAGACGTCGCCGATGAGCACATCGGAGATCGTAATTGTGTTCGTGCCTTGCACAGTGATGCTGTACGGGCCACCAGCAGGTTGCGGAGCAAGGTAGACGCTCCACTTGCCGAGATCGTCCGTCTTAGCGGTCTGCTTCGAGGAAAGCAACGAGATAGTGACTTGTTCGCCCGGATCGGCCCAGCCCCAGATGTGAATGGGCGCGTCACGCTGTAGGACGACGTGATCGCTCAGCACTTTGGGGAGCTTCACCTCGGCAACCGCTGCGGCAGCCATCAGCAGGAAGGGCAGAGTTGCGGTGATCGTCAATGAATTCTTCATTCTCTTCTTCGCTTCACCTGAAGTGCGTTCGGGTTAGTTCGCTTCGCGAATGGCGCGCGTTGCGGGATAGACCGCTCGGAAGTGTTTGTAGGCTTCGCCGTAGATCGTACCGTTTGCGGGATCGGGCTGGAAGCTTTCTGCGACCTCGAGCGATTGTTCGCAGGCGGTATCGGTGTCGGGCCATGCGCCTACTCCGACTGCGGCCAGCAGGGCTGAGCCGTAGGCACCGCCTTCTTCGGCGGTGAGGACTTCGGTGGGATGGCCGTAGATGTCGGTCTGGATACGACGCCAGAGCGGGCCGCGCGCGCCGCCCCCGCCGAGACGCACGCCGCTGACGGGGATGCCGAGTTCGGAGAAAAGCGTGAAGCTGTCGCGGAGTGAGAATGCCACGCCCTCGAGCACGGCGCGGGTGAAGTGCGCCATGGTGTGGCTGGCGGTGATTCCGACGAAGGCCGCAGTGGCGTGCGAGTCGAGGTGAGGTGTGCGTTCGCCCAGGAGGTAGGGCGCGTAGAGCAAGCCGTCGCTGCCAGCGGGGATCTTTGAGGCCGCGTCGCTCAGGGCGTCGTAGCTTGCCCCCGCCGCAAATGTGTCGCGGAGCCAGCGCAGCGAGAGTCCCGCTGACTGGGTGACGCCCATGACGTGCCAGCGGCCGGGTACGGCGTGGCAGAAGGTGTGCAGGCGTCCGCCGGGATCTTTGGTGGGCTTGTCGGTTGCGGCGAAGACTACGCCTGAGGTGCCGATTGTTGCGCTGACCGCGCCGGGCTTCAGAATGCCCATGCCGACTGCGCCTGCTCCCTGGTCGCCCGCGCCGGCGACGACGGGGGTTCCTTGAGTCAAACCGGTGTCTGCCGCGGCGGTTGCCGAGATGTGCGCGCAGACCTCTTGCGATTCGTAGAGTGGCGGCAGCCAGGCTTCGTTGATTCCGGAGACTTGCGCGACCTCTGTTGACCACTTGCGGTTCGTGACGTCGAGGAGGAGTGTGCCCGAGGCTTCGTGGACGTCGATGGCGAAGGCGCCGGTGAGGCGGTAGCGGACGTAATCCTTGGGGCACATCACGTGAGCGATGCGAGCGAAGATGTCGGGCTCGTGCTCTTTGACCCACAGAAGCTTGGTCAGGGTGAAGTTTGGTAGAGCTGGGTTGCAGGTCAGCTCAATCAGGCGTTCGCGGCCGATCTGCGCGTGCAGCCAGTCGCATTGCGGGCCGGTGCGCTGATCGCACCAGATCAGGGATGGTCGCAGCACGTCTCCAGCAGCGTCGAGCATGACTGCACCGTGCATCTGGCCTGTGAGGCCGACGGCATCGATCTTTGCGCCGGCTTCGCCGACGGCATGTACTGCGGCGGAAATCGCGCCGTTAATCGCTTCCTGCGTGGCGCGCCACCAGTCTTCGGGGTCTTGCTCGGCCCAGCCGGGATGGGCGACGCGGAAGGGATGATGTTCGCTCGAGGCTGAGGCGATGACCTTGCCTTGCTTGTCCACAATTAAGGCGCGCGTTCCGCCGGTGCCAACATCGATTCCGAGAAAGGGCATTATGCAGACCTCTGGTTTACTAAATGCATTTTCTAAAGCATTTTCACTTCTAGTATGCACTGGCAAGAGTCACGAAGAGCGGCTTTTTGCTGGGGCAAAAGCCACGACAAACGCGGTCGCCTTGCATGCACCGGAAGTGAAAAGCTCTAGCGCGACGCTAGATTAGCATTCCGGGCGGAGGTGATGCACAGAAGGGTCGTCCTCGATTCATTCGGCGACCTGACCACTTCGGCGTGAAAGTGCCTGACAACTTGCCTCGGCTTGTTCCGGTGGAGTTACATCTCGGTAAATGTTGCCTACTTCTTCAAGCTCAGGGGTGACCAGAATGTCCTTAGCAAATCTTTCCCGCAAGACCACATCGTTATTGAGCGTAATGGCCATGGCACTCGTCGCTGTGCCAAGGTGTGCCTGGGGACAGGCAAGCCAAAGCGGCGACATGGCCGGCATGCCGGGAATGAGCACCAACACAAACGGCCGGGCGTGCGATGACACGAGCCACATGGGCGCGATGAGTGTGATGGGCGTAAGCATGGCAGCGATGGCGAACCATCTGTGCATGACTCCATTGCGGCCTCAGCAACCAGGCGATGAGGAGAGAGCAAAGGCGCTCGTGGCGCAGGTGAAGGCGGTCCTGGAGAAGTACAAGGACTACAAAAAGGCGCTGGCTGACGGCTATACGATCGCGAATCCGAATGTGGAGATGCCCCAATATCACTTCATGAACAATGCCAACGCTAAACTGGCCGACACCCAGTTCGATCCGACCAAGCCCACTGCGCTGCTCTACTTCCACACCGCCAACCAGCGCTACCGGTTGGAAGGTGTGATGTACACGGACGACGTCGATGCGACCGAAGATCAGTTGAACGAGCGCATTCCGCTGAGCATTGCCCGGTGGCATCAGCACATCAACTTTTGCGCGGCGCCGGCAAACAAGGTCAGCGAGTACCATGGCGCCACCCCGAAGTTTGGCATGTTTGGCTCGATCCATACGGCGGAGGCGTGCAAGGCCGAGGGGGGCACGTTCTATCCGATCATCTTCAACTGGATGGTCCACGTCTTTCCTTACGAAAGCGATATGAAGAGCGTCTTCTCGATGAATGACGACGAGGCGCACATGCACTGATTTGAATGGCCGGCGGATGCTGTATTCTTACCCCGCGTCTCCGGGGATCGTCAGCTTTGAGCCTGCGCGGACTTCGAGCAATGCTCCGTCTCCGCCTTGCCCGGAGGGCAGCCAGCGTTGCATGATCGGGACGCGCGCTATTGCAAGAGATGTGGGACACACCTTCCTGCTCCGGGACTGCCTTCGGAGCGCGGCGGGGGTGGTGTCTCACTTTAAAATTAGCTGGTAGAGATACCGACCCCAAAAAAATAAACTCAATGCATAGTGAAGAGCCACAGCCTTCCAAAACGTCTTCGGATTATCTGCGCGGTCTACGCCCTTTCCATATCGCGCCAAGGACTGTCCGCTAAGAGTCTCCATTGCGGCGAGAGCCAATATCGCGACAGCAACGAGCAGATTCCCGCGAGGACTCATGCCCACCATGCTACCGCACTACCCAGGTGGGCCGGTCTGAGCGCGAGCCATTAGCTGTCGTTTAGACTATCGCTCATGAATCTCGATGCAATTCAGTCCGCGCTGCGCGAGCAGAAGCTGGAGGGCTGGCTTTTCTACGATCACCATCATCGCGATCCGATTGCCTATCGCATTCTCGGGTTGAGCGAGTCTCTGCATGTGACTCGGCGCTGGTATTACCTGATTCCCGCCGAGGGCGAGCCTAAGAAGCTGGTTCATCGAATTGAGGCTGGACGGCTGGATACTTTGCCCGGAGTTAAGTCCGTCTACTCCTCGTGGCAGGAGTTGGAAGGACAGTTGAAGGCGATGCTCGAGCCGTATCAACGGCTGGCGATGCAGTATTCGCCACGCAACGCGATCATGTATGTCTCGATGGTCGATGCTGGAACCGTCGAGTTGTTGCGGGAGTTTGGCAAGACGATTGTGAGTTCCTCCGATCTGGTCAGCCATTTTGAAGCGGTGCTAAGCGAGGAGCGCATCGCGAGCCACTATGAGGCGCAGCGCATCATTGACGATGTGCTGTCGGAGGGATTTCGCGAGATTGGGCGGCGCGTGCGGCCGGCTGGCGGAGGGACCGCGGGTGTCACTGAATTCGCGATGGTGCAGTGGCTGTCGGAGGCGATGCGACGCGAAGGACTGGTCTGGGAAAACGCGCCCGACGTGGCCGCGAACGGGAATACCTCTGACTCGCACTATGCGGCGACCGAAGAGGCGACGAAGACGATTCGGGAAGGAGATTTTGTGTTGATCGATATCTGGGGGCGGATGAATCGGCCGGAGTCGATTTTCTATGACATTACCTGGACGGGTGTGGTGGGGCGTGAGCCCTCTCCGCGCGAACAAGTGGTCTTCGAGACGGTGCGGAATGCGCGCGATGCGGCTATCCACGCGGTCGAATCGGCATTTGCCGCACGGCGTCCGATAGCCGGATTCGAAGCTGACGACGCGTCGCGGGCGGTGATACGTGAAGCGGGGTTTGCGGAGGGGTTCACCCACCGCACCGGACACAATATTGCCAGTGAGATCCACGGCAGTGGCGCGCATCTCGACAACCTGGAGACGCATGACGAGCGGCTGCTGCTGCCCTTTACTTGCTTCTCGGTCGAGCCGGGGATTTATCTGCCGGAGTTTGGCGTGCGGAGCGAGATTGACATGATGACTTCAGCGGATAAAGCTGAGGTGACCGGGAAGATTCAGACGGAGTTGCTGCGTATTTGATTCTTCGCGCCTACCGCACGGCGACCATGTCGTACTCCTGACCTGACTTGACCGGTGCGAGCACCCAGAGCGTGTAGATTCCCAGGGCGGTGCCAAAGGGAAGTTTCAATAGCATCAAGACTCCGACCACCAGGGCCAGTGGGCGCGCCCACCTTTCGCGGCGCAACAATCCAATCCCTACCAGGAGCCCAAGGCCAGACCGGATGTAGAGAACGATCGTGACGAAGGGGATGATCCAGCCCATGGACATAGGGAAGGGGAAATCTCCTCCGTGAAACATGCCGTGGCCACCGTGGGCGAAGATGAATCCGAGGAAGGGAATTGCGATAAACCACGCCAGAATCGTGAAGATCGAGTAGACCAGCCACAGGATTGCCAGCGTCTGCACATGGCTCTGTACGCGCGTATATGGGAAGTAGCCTGCTGGCTGGGGTGGAGTCGCTGGCTTGCCGCAGTGCGCGCAAGCTTGTTGATAGGGAGCAAGTGGTTGACCGCAGCCGCTGCAAAACATGGAGGGCCTCCGATTGCCGGGCGCCGGTGCTGCATGGATTGTGGCGTCGGGCCGTACTGTCATAAGATTCTACGTCTGCGAGCTGGAAGCAGTTCCATTTAGCGGCTAGCTGGATGCTCAACGAAGGTATCGCCGCCGCCGCACCGCCCCCAAGTACCATAGATAAGTGGCTCTTCTGAACCCCATCCCGTCGCCCATCGCTGATCTCAGCCCAACAATGCTGGAGTGGCCGCGTTTTCTCGATCTGCTCGCTGGATATTCCCATTCGCCGGTCGGCCGGAGCTGGGCGCTGGGGCTGACGCCGTCGGCTGATCGCGAGTTTCTGGATCGAGAGCATGCTCGGGTCGCCGAGATGCGCCGCTTGCTGGCACAGCGCGTTTCGATTGCGCTTGGGTCGCTCTTCGATCCGACTCTGCTGCTGGATAAGTCGCGCATTGAGGGCGCGGCACTAGAAGCGGGGGAGATTCGCGATCTGCTTAGCCTGATCGATGACATCACGGCGTGGCAGGCGATTATGCGGACTCCTCCCGACGCGGTAAAGGATGAGATCCCCGAGCTGATGTCGCTGAGCGCACCGCTCATGGCGGCGACTTTGCGGCCGCTGGTTGAGTCGCTGCGTTCGCGGATGTTGCCCGATGGCTCGCTTGCCGACAACGCCTCGCCGAATCTCAACCGGATCCGCCGTGAGATCGAGCGGCAGCAGAGGCAGATCGAGCAGAGCCTGCGCCAGACGATGCGGCGGCTTGCCGAGGGAGGCGACGTCCAGGATGAGCTGATCACGATTCGCGGTGAGCGCTTCGTGATTCCGATCAAGGCCGAGTCGAAACGGCGTATTCCAGGTGTGGTGCACGGTGCGAGCTCGAGCGGGCAGACTGTCTATGTCGAGCCGCTGGAGACAATCGAACAGAACAATGAGCTGGTTCGATTGTTTGAGGAAGAACAGGCGGAGATTCATCGCATCTTCCTTGCGATGACACGGCAGATTGGCGTGCAGTCGCAGGTGATCGCCGAGGGGGCGGAGATACTGACCGTCGTTGAATCGCTGGTGATCCGGGCGCGTTTTGCTGAAGATTTTCAGTGCGTTCGGCCGCGATTCTGCTATCCCGCGGAGATGTTGGAGTTGCGTTTGGCTGAAGCGCGACATCCGCTGCTTGAGCAACGGATGCGTAAGGCCGGCGGCAGCATTGTTCCAATTTCCATCCATCTGACTGGGGCTGCACGGCAGCTCATCATCAGTGGGCCCAATACAGGCGGTAAAACTGTTGGGTTGAAAACGACGGGATTGCTGGGCATCATGGCCCAGGCGGGTGTTCCTGTTCCTGCTGAGGAAGCGGTCTTCCCGCTCTTTCACGAATTTCTCGCCGACATCGGCGACTCGCAATCGATTGAACAGAATCTGTCGACTTTCTCGGCACACATCACGAATCTTAACCGCATCGCCGGGGTCGCGGGGCCCGACTCGCTGGTCTTGCTCGATGAACTTGGTTCGGCGACCGATCCTGAAGAGGGTGCGGCATTGGCGGTTGCCATTGCCGAACACTTCCTCAACACGCGCGCCTGGTGCCTGATCTCAACCCATCACACTTCGCTTAAGGTCTATGCGGCGAATACAGCGGGGGTGATCAATGCGGCGGTTGGGTTCAACGAGCAAACTCTGGCTCCGACATATGAACTTCGCCAGGGCGTGCCGGGTGCGTCGGCGGGCATCAACATCGCGAGCCGAATTGGACTCGATGCGCAGATTATCGACTCGGCACGTTCGCGGTTGAACACCCAGACGCAGGACATTAGCCGCTTCCTCGATCAGCTGCATGGCCAGATTGAGTCGATTACTGCTGAACGCGCCGTGCTCCGAGATCGCGAGCAGGAGGTGGCGCGGGAGAAAAATCGGCTTGAGGTCGAGGGGCTGAAGGAGTGGCGGACAAAGGTCCGCGAGATGGAAGTGAAGCTGCAATCGCTGCTCAGGGATTTCGAGTACCAGATGCGCGAGACCGTCAAAGCCGTCGATGACCGGGCCGCGCAGCAGAAGCTTTCGAAGGAGGCCGAGCGGCGCATCGCCAAGCTGCGGCGGGAGTTCAGCGAACAATTTAATTCTTCGGTGGTCGCCGGCCACACTGGCGCCGATCGAGGTGACGCTCACGCTCAGCCGCATATCGTTCGCCATGTGGCCACCGGGGACACGGTGAAACTGAAGTCCCTTGGCAAGACGGCGGTTGTCCAGCGACAGCTCGAAGACAACGTCTTCGAGGTCTCGATCGGTCTCATGAAGATGCGGGTGAACCGCGAGGATATTGCCGAGGTCGTGCGAAATCCTCAGGCTGGGCAGCCAGCGATCTCGCCACTGCAGGCGGCTCGAGGGCGTGGGGTTTCGGTATCGGTGGCGGAATCGGACGAGAACCTCAACTGGGAGATCAATGTCATCGGACGCAATGTCGACGAGGCGACCGATGAGGTCGAGAAATTTCTCGATCGGGCATTTCTCGCCGGACTGCCGCGTGTGCGCATCGTTCACGGCACGGGGATGGGGATTCTCCGCAAGGCGCTGCGCGCTTATCTGCAGCGGCATCCCCAGGTGGCGACCGTCAGCGAGCCTCCGCACAATGAGGGCGGCCAAGGTGCGACGGTCGCAGAACTAAAGTTGTAGATTTTCAGGCTGGTTCGGTCTGGATTTCGGAGTCGCTCGGTGCTAGCATCGCGGCATCGGAACTCTTGCTCCAGCCGCAGCGAGGTCAGGCTATGGTCAAAGTCATCACTGTCGAACGCGAATATGGAAGCCAGGGCGCGGAGTTTGCGCATCAACTGGCGGAGGCGCTGGGCTGGAAGCTGATCGATAGCTGTCTCATCGAAGAGATTGCGCGGCGGGCCGGGGTCGCCAAGTCCCAGGTAACGCGTTGCGACGAGCAACTTGATCCGTGGTATCACCGCTTCGGCAAGGCGTTCTGGCATGGCAGCATCGACCGGCTGCCGGCGCCGCCGACGGGAACGATCTTTGATAGCGAGCGGATGACCGTTCTGGTTCGCGACTACCTGCTCAAGGTCGCGGCCGAAGGGCAGGCGGTGATCGTCGGACGCGGCGCGGCCTGCGTGCTGTCCAACTATCCGGGCGCCTTCCACATGTTTGTTTACGCCTCGCGGAAGCGTAAGCTGCAGTGGTTCCAGAAGAATTTCCCCGACCGTATGAAGGACGCAGAAGCGGAACTCGATGCGACCGATCAGCGCCGTGCCGAGTATGTGCGCCAGTTTTACGATCAGCAGTGGGACAACCACCGGCTTTACCATCTGATGATTAACTCCTGCATGGGCTGTGACGCGATGCTGAAGGCCACGGTGGAGGCGGCTGGTCTGGCGGCGGTACATTCGCAGGCGAGCGTCTCTGTATAACCCTAGCTGGATTGGCCTTTATTCTCTTTTCAAGCTGCGTTGCCGTTTCGGCTACAATAGCGGAAGAGGCAGATTATGCGACAGGTTGCATTGCGGGAATTCAGAATTCGAGGGGAAAAAGCGCTTGCGTCTGTCCCAAAGGGAGAGGTCGTTCTTCTGTCCGGACAGAAAGGTCCTGTCTATTATCTTGTGCCAGTACAGGGAGATATTGCGATCGGGGACAAGGAGCTGCGCCGCGCAATGGCGATGGCCAGCCTTCAGGAGAGCTGGCGCAACGCCGAGAATCAAGAATTTGACCAGGTTTCCGATGAGGAGATTGATGGGGAGATCCGCAAGCAGAGACAGCAGAAGTCGAAGCGCAAAAGTTCGCGATGAGACTGATCGTTCTCGACACGAATGTGATTGTGTCTGCGGGGATTAAGCCAAAGAGCTTTCCTGCCCAGATCGTTCGGGATGTCATTCAAAAGGCGACCATCCAAATCGCGGTGAGCCCTTCCATCGTCGCGGAATACAGGCGAGTCTCTCAATATTCCAAATTCGCGCAATTTGACTTTCCTCCGGCGTGGCTGGAGTTCCTGGTTGAAGGCGCATTGCGCTTCCCCGATGAAAGATTGTGGCCGCATCCATTGCCAGATCCGGATGATGCGTGTTTTCTCTCCCTGGCAAAGACGGCAGGCGCATGGCTGATCACGGGAAACCTGAAGCACTATCCTGCCAGGTCTAGAGGGGACGTAATAGTCCGAACCCCTGCGGGGTATGTGACGGTGTTGGATGCAACTCCATGAACCTCGATCGGACATAACCGGGTTGAAGTAGAATAAAGACAGCAGGGTTGCCAGACGATCGCTGCCGGAATTCGTTCCGGGGGAGGAAAGTCCGAACTCCGCAGGACAGTGTGCCGGATAACGTCCGGGATTCAGGCGTTAAGGCCTGAAGACGGCTAGTGCCACAGAGAAGATACCGCCCTGGTTCGCAAGAACGAGGGTAAGGGTGAAAAGGTGCGGTAAGAGCGCACCGCCCCGGCTGTAAAGTCGGGGGCAGGGTAAACCCCACACGGAGCAAGACCAAATAGGGAGGGAATCCGCGGCCAGACCCAGGCCGTGGTTGCGTGCCGGTCCGGTGCGCTCAGGCGGGTTAAGTAGTTGCCGAAACTTCCGGGTAGGTCGCTGGAGCGCGTCAGTAATGCCGCGCCTAGAGGAATGATCGTCACGGGTCTTCGGATCTGGACAAAATTCGGCTTACCGGCAGCTCTCCAAATGGCCCCGCAGCTCCGAAAGGAGTTGCGGGGCCATCAAGTTTTGTGAAACGAGCGCCGGGCGGAACTATATGTGGTCTACTCTCGTAAAAAGTCAGCAAGGTGAGCTTCGCCTGGGTAATCCGGCCAGGTTTGTTCGATGGCGCTGCTAAACTTCAATTGGGCCGTGCCGAGGTTATGCGATGGAATTCATTGAGGGTTTCAAGATCGCTCTGCAGTCGCTCTGGGCGAACAAGCTGCGCTCGATCCTGACGCTGCTCGGTGTGGTCATCGGTGTTGCCTCGGTGATTATGGTCGTCACCCTGGTGAACGGCGCCAAGCAATACGTCACGACTAAGCTCAACAGCTATGGCGCGGACATCGTGACCATCAGCAAGACGCCCCAAACCTTCCTGACGATCGAAGAGTATCTGGCCTTCCAGAAGCGCAAAGACATCAAGATGGAGGACTTACAGGCCATCAAGGAAAACTGCAAGAGCTGTGTTTCGGTCGGAGCACTTCGCAACAGCTCAGCTGGAAAGATCGTCTACGGAACCAAGTCCAGTACCGATACCGATGTCCGGGGCTGGACGTGGACGATGCCTCCGATGTCGAACCTGAATGTTGTCCAGGGGCGTTCCTTTACCGAGGCAGAAGACGAACACAGCTCGCATGTAGCCATCGTTGGTTATGACATTGTCGATAATTTGCTGGGGCAGGGTGATCCGCTGGGCAAGGAGATTCGGGTCGACGGCGAACCTTACACAATCATCGGCGTCGGCGAACGCCAGGGTAAAACTCTCGGAGCAAGCCAGGACAACTGGGTCGCGATTCCGCTAAATGCCTTTATCGAGTCTTACGGCGCCAATGTGAGCCTCGTAATCTATGTCGACGCGGGGGGCGGAGGCGAGGCGGTCGAGCGGGTCTCTGACGAGCTGCGCACGATCATGCGCGGACGCCGTCACCTCGCGGCTGGAGTTCCTGATACCTTCTCGATCGACACCAGCGCTACTTTTCAGAATATTCTCGGGCAGATATTGAATAGCTTCGGCGCGGTGGTTGTGGCGATCGCTGCCATTTCGCTGGTCGTCGGCGGCATCGTCATCATGAACATCATGCTCGTCTCCGTGACGGAGCGAACGCGCGAGATCGGGATTCGCAAGGCGCTTGGCGCGCGACGTAACGACATTATGCTGCAGTTTCTCGTCGAGTCGGCGACGATGTCGCTCTTCGGCGGCATGCTGGGGGTGATCGGCGGCATCGGCGTCGCCAAAGGCATTACTCTGCTGATCAGTTTTCCGTCTGAAGTGCAGCTGTGGTCTGTATTCATGGGACTTTTCGTCGCAACGAGCGTGGGCATCTTCTTCGGCGTTTACCCGGCGCGCAAGGCCGCGCAACTGGACCCGATTCAGGCCTTGAGATCGGAGCTCTAGCATGCATGTCCGTGACTCCCAGGAAGCGGTGCGGATGGCCTTTGAGACGCTGCGCACCAACAAGCTGCGCTCCGGCCTGACCGTGCTTGGAATCTCGATTGGCATCTCCACGGTTATCCTGATCTCTTCGGCGATCAATGGTCTGAACAGCAACATCGACGGATTCGTCAAATCACTGGGCACCAACACAGTCTGGATCTTTCGCTTCGTGCCATTTGGGGGCCGGCCCTCGACTGAGATGCTGAACCGCAAGCAACTGACCTATGAGGATGGGATGGCGATCCGTGCGCTACCTCATGTCGTGGCCGTGGATCCCGCCCTGCGGTACGCGAACTTTCAGCTCGGACCCGCGGTCGGAATGGTTTCGCTGAAATACGGCAAGCGCAAGGTAGACAACAGCATGCTTGGGGGCGACTCCACCGACCTCGCCCAGGTCTCGAACATCAATCTTTCTGAAGGCCGGCTATGGACCGAGAGCGAGAATACGCGGCGCGCGAACGTCGTGGTCCTGGGTCACGATGCCGCGGAGCAGCTTTTCCGAGACGAATCTCCGCTTGGAAAAGAAATCGAAACCGAAGGCGACGTCTTCACCGTCATCGGCGTCTTCGACAAGTTCCCCCAGGCTTTCGGGGGCGGCCGGAACACGCAGGACAACTCCGCCTTCTTCCCTCTAAACACCTTTCGCAAAATTCACCCCGAAGTCCTGGACTTCTGGATATCAGTCAAATACGACGATCCGAAAAACAAGTCCCTGGTCAACGACGAGATTCGCGAACTGCTGCGCCGCCGCCGCAAGGTACTCGTGCAGCAGGATGACAACTTCGCCATCTTCGGCCCCGACTCTCTCGCCCGGCTCTGGAATTCGCTCACGAGCGGGCTTTTTCTATTCATGGTCGCCGTCTCTTCTGTGGGCTTGATGGTCGGCGGTGTGGGTGTGATGAACATCATGCTGGTCTCGGTGACGGAGCGAACGCGCGAAATCGGTGTGCGAAAAGCCATCGGTGCGACCAAGGCCAACATATTGCTGCAATTTACGATCGAAGCGATGACATTATGCGCCGTCGGCGGGATCATTGGGATTGTGGCGGGAGCGATGTTTACACTGATCCTGCACTTCGCTGTCGCCTTCCTGCACGCGGCGCTTTCACTGGTCTGGGTGCTGGTGGCATTCGTGGTGTCGAACGCAATCGGGCTGGTCTTCGGAATCTACCCGGCGTGGAAGGCTTCCAATTTGAATCCGATCGAAGCCCTGCGTTACGAATAGGTCGTTGCAGAAATCTTGAACCTGGAGCCCCCGAGATGCGGCTGCGCGATTCTCAAGAAGCGGTGCGAATGGCGTTCGAGACGCTGCGCACCAACAAGCTACGCTCCGGCCTGACTGTGCTTGGCATTTCGATCGGCATCTCGACGGTTATTCTGATCTCGTCGGCGATCAACGGTCTGAACAGCAACATTGACGGCTTCGTCAAATCGCTGGGCACCAACACTTTTTGGCTTTATCGCTTCGAGCCATTTGGCGGTCGTCCCTCGACCGAACTGCTGAACCGCAAGCAGCTCACCTACGACGACGCGATGGCGATCCGCGCGCTGCCTCACGTGGTTGCCGTCGATCCAGCCCTGCGCTATCAGGACTTCCAACTTGGAATCGGTGCGGTTTCGATCAAGTACGGCAAGCGGAAGATCAACAATACGATCCTCGGCGGAGACAGTACCGATTTGGCGAAAACTTCGAATGTCACTGTGATCAAGGGGCGTTTGTGGACAGAGGACGAGGAGACGCGCCGCGCCGATGTCGTCGTGCTTGGACACGATGCGGCCTCGGATCTCTTTCAGAACGAGGATCCGATCGGAAAAGAGATTCAGATCGACGGAGATGTCTTTACCGTCATCGGGGTCTTCGACAACTTCCCTCAGCCGTTTGGTGGCGGACGGAATACGGAAGACAATTCGGCTTTCTTCCCCGTCGAGACGTTCCGCAAGATCCATCCTGAGATCAAGGATTACTGGCTTGGGGTTAAATACGACGACGCGAGTAATAAGGCGCTTGTCAGCGATGAGATACGCGAGCTGTTGCGCCGCCGTCGCAAGGTCCGCGTACAGGACGATGACAACTTTGCCATCTTCGGACCTGATTCGCTGAGCCGCCTTTGGAACTCCTTAACCAGCTCGCTCTTTCTCTTCATGGTTGCGGTCTCGTCCGTCGGCTTGATGGTGGGCGGCGTGGGCGTGATGAACATCATGCTGGTTTCGGTCACCGAACGAACGCGAGAGATCGGAGTGCGTAAGGCAATCGGTGCGACGAAAGCCAATATCCTGCTGCAATTCACTATCGAGGCAATGACTCTGTGTGCGGTCGGCGGTATCATCGGGATTTTCGCTGGAGCCTTGTTTACGGTGATCCTCCATTTCGCGGTATCTTTCCTTCACGCCGCTCTGTCGATGCTATGGGTGCTTGTGGCATTTGTGGTGTCGAATGCAATCGGTCTGGTCTTTGGCATTTATCCTGCATGGAAGGCCGCGAATCTGAACCCGATCGAGGCGTTGCGTTACGAGTAACGAACTGCGGCGACTCTGAGACTGGAGCTTCAAGATGCGGCTACGCGACTCCCAGGAAGCGGTGCGCATGGCTTTCGAGACGCTGCGCGCCAACAAATTGCGCTCCGGCCTCACTGTGCTGGGTATTTCCATCGGGATTTCGACGGTCATTCTCATCTCGTCGGCCATCAATGGGTTGAACAGCAATATTGACAGTTTTATCGCCGCCCTGGGTACGAACACGCTGTGGGTTCTGCGATATGAACTCTTCGGCAGGCGGCCGACGACTGAAGAGCTGAACCGCAAACACCTCACCTATGAGGACGCGGTCGCAATGCGCAGCCTTCCTCACGTGGTTGCGGTGGATCCTAGCCTTCGCTATGCCAATTTTCAGCTTCACGTGGGATCGACCTCCCTCAAGTACGGCAGCCGGAAGATTGAGAACACGATTTTGAACGGGGCCATGACGGATATGGCCAAGGTCAGAGATATCGATGTGAAGGAGGGCCGCATCTGGACCGAGGACGAAGAGTTGCGGCGCGCCAACGTGGTCGTCCTCGGCTACGATTCGGCCCAGGATCTCTTTCAGAACGAATCTCCCATTGGGAAAGAGATTGAGTGCGAGGGGGACGTGTTTACCGTGATTGGAGTTTTCAACAAGTTTGCGCAGCCTTTTGGCGGCGGTCGCAACACCGAGGACAACTCCGCGTTTTTCCCGCTCGAAACCTTTCAAAAGATACACCCCGAGATCAAGGAGTTCTGGATCACGGTCAAGTATGACGACGCCAAGAATAAGTCGTTGGTGATGGACGAGGTTCGCGAGTTGCTGCGTCGCCGCCGGAAGGTGCATGTCGAGCAGGACGACAACTTTGCGATTGTCGGGCCTGATTCCCTGGGGCGTCTTTGGAATTCACTGACCGGCGGCTTGTTTCTTTTTATGGTCGCCGTTTCTTCGGTGGGCCTGATGGTTGGGGGCGTGGGGGTGATGAATATCATGCTGGTCTCGGTCACCGAGCGCACGCGCGAAATCGGAGTCCGCAAGGCCATCGGCGCGACCAAAATCAACATCATGCTCCAGTTCACGATCGAGGCCATGACGCTGTGCGCCGTTGGGGGCATCATTGGGATCGCGGCCGGGGCGATGTTCACACTGATTCTGCATTTTGCCGTGGGTTTCCTGCATGCGGCGCTGTCGATGGTTTGGGTGCTGGTTGCTTTCCTGGTGTCCAATGCTATCGGGCTGGTCTTTGGCATCTATCCCGCCTGGAAGGCCGCCAACCTCGATCCGATCGAAGCCCTGCGCTACGAGTGACAAGGGCGCGATTGCTGTGGGCTTGACCTAGAATTGAATCCAGCCCATGCCTACTCTGCCTGTGGTTGTTTCCGGGATCACCACGCTTCTCGCCTTCGCTGGTTGCGGCTACTACCTATTGGTCCTGTGGAGCGCACGCGCATTTGTCCGTGCGACCCGCCAGGCGTTGGCGGAGTTTCATCCGCCGGTCAGCATTCTGAAACCGGTCAAGGGACTCGATCCGGAGATGTACGAGAGCTTTGCCAGCCACTGCCGGCAGGACTATCCGGGCGAGTACGAGATCATCTTTGCCGCAGGCAATGCGGAGGACCCGGCGGTCGAAGCGATCGAGCGGCTCCAACGCGAATTCCCTGAGCGGAACATCCGTTTGGTGTTGTGCCCTGAGACACTCGGGACCAATGGCAAGGTGAGCAGCCTTGTGCAGGCACTGCCTCATGCAAGATTCGACCATATTTTGATCAGCGACAGTGACATATTGGTCTCGCCCCGCTATTTGCGACGAATCATGGCGGCCTTTGTAAATGCCAATCCGGAACGACGGGTTGGTATGGTCACCGCTCTCTACCGCGGCAAGGCATATCGCACCATTCCTTCGCGGATGGAGGCGTTGGGGATCGCAACCGACTTTGCCCCAAATGTCCTCACTGCTCGCCTGCTCGAAGGCGGCATTCATTTCGGACTGGGATCGACACTAGCCGTCTCGCGCGAGGCTCTCGATACCATTGGAGGACTACTGCAACTGGCCGATTATGTCGCCGACGACTACCACCTGGGTGCTAGGATCGCGGCAAAGGGATACGAAATTGTGTTGAGCCGCGAAGTCGTCGAGACTTCCGTCCCCCCTTACACGGTTGCTGAATTTCTCGCTCACCAGCTTCGCTGGGCTCGCACCCTCCGCGACGCGCGCCCGTTTGGCTACTTCGGTGTGGTCTTTTCCTATGGCCTGGCGTGGGCGCTGCTGAATGTCGTCGCCTCGGGGTTCAGCCTCGAGAGCCTCGCTCTGTTGAGCATTGCGATTGCGGCCAGAGTTTCGGTGGCGCTGCTCGTAGGTGCGGAACTGCTCGGCGATCGCCAAACGCTCAACAACCTTTGGCTCTTGCCCGTCCGCGATCTCATCGGGCTCGGGCTCTGGGCATGGTGCTACGCGGGGACAACCGTTCAGTGGCGAGGCCGGAAGTTCACTGTGAAAAATGGGAAGATGTTAGTTCAGCCAACAGAGTCCACCTAGATTCGGATGAATCACGCTACCGGTTTTATATGGCGCTGAAAGGTCGGGGTCTTCGCCATAACGATGAGGAAGTAACAGGCCACGGCCACCAGAGCGAATCCGAAGCCCGCAACCGCGGTTGAGACGCCGAGAATGGGAATCAGCTTGCCGAGAATCAGAGCTCCCAAAGGTATCCCGGCGCGGAAGGCGAGATTGTAGACGCTCATCACCCTGCCGCGCATCGAGTCGGCAACGAGGAGCTGAACGAGTGACAACATAAGAGCGGCGGAGGCCATCACCGCGGCGCCGGCGAGGAAGATCAGGACGCAGGAGATGGGGAGCCACTTCGAGACCGCAAATCCCGCCGTTGCCAGGCCAAGAGCGAAGAGAGCAAGGACGGCCATGCGCCCTTGTCCTTTCAGTTTCTCCATTGCGGCGACCAGCAACGCTCCGCAGATCGATCCAGCGCCTGAGAAGACCAGCAAGAGTTCGTAAGTCTCTGGGCCACCGTGAAAGATCGTCCGAACGATCACCGGAAGAAATCCGGTCAACGAGAAACCGAACAGAGTTGTGCAAAATGCGAGCACAACGAGCGGAGTCAATCCTTCGCGCTCTCTGATGAATCTGATCCCCTCCCTCATGCTTGTCAAAACGGATGTCTGCGTCTTAGGCGCCACAAATCGCACCGTGATCGCCATGAGAGAAATGATGACTGCAACAAACGAGATTCCGTTCAGAGCGAAACACCACGTGGGGCCGAAGACGGTATACGTGAGACCTCCGAGAGTCGGACCGAGGATGCGTGCAAGATTGAACTGGATCGAGTTCATCGAAATCGCATTGGCAAGGTCCTCGGGCCCCACCAGCGTCGGCAATAGTGCGGAATAGGCCGGTCCGCCAAAAGACTGCCCCAGGCCAACCAGGAAAGAAAGGGTCAGAATATGCCATACCCTGACAGCATGGGTGGCGAACAGCACTGTCAAGACAAAGGCGCAGGTCATTTGAATGTACTGCGAATAGAGCAACATCTTTCTCCTGTCCAGGCGGTCGGCAAAGACGCCACCGACAAGAGAAAAGAGAATGATGGGCAGTTGCCCCAGGAAGAGGTCCAAGCCAAGGTAAAAGGGATCTTTGGTGAGATCATAGACAAGCCAGCTCTGTGCGAACTGCTGCACAAATGTGCCAATGGTGGAAACGCACGCTCCCAGCCACATGATTCGGAAATCACGGTATCGAAAGGCTCTGAAGATGCGATTCAGGAAGGACCAGGGCCCACTCACCAAGCGCTAGACCCCATTCCCAGACCCATTCGACGATATGCCCAACCCTGGATTGACCTAAGGCGATCAAGACGGGGGCGATGAGGGCAAGCAGGCATCGGGTTGTGCGTAGTCAGTATGAGAAGCAATTGTAAAGGTTGCGAAGAGGTCGCACTAAGTCAGATGAGAATCACCGCTTCCGGTCGCAGTTTCTCTCACTCGTAACGGCCATAGGCCATCGCTAGCGCGGGATTTGTCCCATCGCACGTTTGAGCTCGCCTCGAGCCAACGAGAGTCCTAGGCTGGCTTCGAGAAGAGAAGCTTTGGCCGCGCTTACTTTCGCAGCCGACTCGATCGGGGCGGAGGGGAGCGCAGCGGTTTGTTCGAATTGACGATCGGTCACTCGCGCGGCTTCAATCCTGGCCTTCAATACTTCGTCGGCCACTCCGACCAGGCTTTGCAGCTGTTCCACCCTGTCGTAGGAGGTCTCAACCTGGACCGAAACCTCTTCCTCTACTTTGGTGAGGTTGAGCTCTGCTTCCGAGAGCAGCGTGCGCGAGTCGCCGATCTCTGCGTTGCGGCGTCCGCCATCGAAAAGGTCGTAGGTAAAAGTAGCTCCGAAGGTGCCAAAGTTGTGCACGAGCAATGGAACTCCACTCTGATAGCTGTACCTGGCGATTCCAGTGATATCTGGGATGTAGGCGTCTTTGGCCGCGGCCAGACCTGCTTTCGCCTTCTCAACCGCCTGTTGAGCAGCACGGATCTCGGGGCTTTGCTCACGCGCAACGCGAAGGCACTCCTCGCGCGGCGGAATCGAAGCGCCCGAGGCTGACGGGTCTTCACTGAGCTGGAGTCGCGTAGTCAATGGCAGGCCGAGCAGGTCATCCAGCGCGAAGGTCAGGTCCTGAGCTTGCAGACTTTGAGTCAGCACCGTTTGTTTGGCATCAAGAAGCGCTGCGCGGCTGTCCAATGCCGCCACTTCCAGTGCTTTGCCTTGCGCAACGGCGTCTGTGCTTTCCTGCAGCTTCACCTGCAACGCGTCTACCTCTCCCTTAGCCGCTTGCTCTTTCAGTTGCGCGATGAGTATTCCGTAGTAAAGTTGCCGGACCTTCAACGCGATCTCGTTCTCGGCCTGGTTGACCTGTATTTTGGCAGTGTTGATGTCTGCGGTCGCTGCGCGATTCGACTCGTGAATCTTGAACATCTGCGTCAATGGCTGGGCCAGTCCAGTGCCGCTGGTGTAAGCCGTGAGTGCACCCTGATCGATGACGAGGCTTTGCGACGGGATCGGACCGGTTGACGGCGGCGACCCGAAAGCGCCTGCGGGAAAACTGACCCCTGCCAGTTCGGTTATGTGCAGCACGGTCGACTCGTTCTTAATCTGCGGAAAGTATGCGGACCGGGCGATCGCTTTCTTGTGTTCACTATCGACGACCGCTAGTTGCGCTAACTTGATCTGACGGTTCTGCTGAAGAGCGAGATCGATGGCTTGAGAGAGAGTCAATTCCATCGGGGCGTTGCCTTGCGCGCGAGCCGCACCGATGAACAGGAATTGCGACGACACAGCGAGGAGTGCCAGCAAGTGCGCCGTGCGCGAAGACGGTGAGTCTGTAATCAGCCGCATATCGGACTTCCTCAAAATGCTTTGGTTCATCTTAGGCGGCCTTGGCAGGCGCGGCGATCACCTGCTGATATTGGGTCGGGACGCGGGCCATGCAGGCCACTACGACCAGGCAACAGACGACTGCCCAAGCCACCAATGTGAAACTGTCGGTGATGGCGAGAGTGAAGGCTTGTTGACGTACCTGCAAGCCGAGGATCTGCCCGGCTCGTCCCAATGCCGCGTCGCTTCCTGGTGACTCTGCTGCCATGGCCGCGCTCAGACCGAGTAGCCGCTGGGTTGTAGCTGGGTCGCCAAGGTTGACGCCGAGACCCAGAATGTTCGAATGGAATTGTTCCCGAACAGCAATGAAGTGCTGCATGAACGCTGCTCCGGCTTCGCCTCCAATAAGACGCACGGTCTGGAAATATCCTGCGAAGGTAAGGACATCAATCGGGCGGCTGAGGGCGCCGGTATTAATTACTTCCAACACAATCGCGCCGACCAGGGAGTTGAAAGCGAGAGCGAACCCCACCGCCAGAACCGCCTGAGAAAGCCAGAAGTTTGTTCCCGACCACGCTGAGGAGAGTTGCGCGTTCATCAAACATCCGATGGCAACCAGCGTGAAACCCGCGGTCAGGATCAATCGGGCATCGATATGCGTCAGCAGATACATCGCGAGTAGCCCGAAGATGCATTGAGGCAAAGCGACCCACAGCAACACCGGCCCGGTTTGCAAAGGGAGATATCCCTTGACCGATCCGAGATAGCTGGGAATGACAACGACCGTCGCCAGCAGCACGAAGCGGAAGAAAATCAGTACTACGCCGAGGAGCAGAGTGTTTCGCCGGAGAAGAAATTGGAAATTGATCAGCGGGTTCGGCATGCTCAGGCGGCGTGCGATAGTGGCCAGCAACAGGAAGGCACCGGTGACGGTGAGCGCGAAGATTGTTTGCGAGTTCAACCAATCGAGCCGCTGGCCCTGATCGAGTGCGATGTAGAGAAGCGAGAATCCAAGGCTTGCGTAGAGGAAGCCGCGCCAGCTCGGCTTCGGCTGTCCTTCTTTGGGCTTCGGCAACGGTTGCCAGGGGATGCCGAAGTAGATGAGCACCATCATGGCCGGCGTCAGGATCGCGCTATTCCAGAAGATCCAGTGCCAGGATAGATGGTCTATGTACCAGGCCTCGAGCGAGGTCGCGACGTTGGTGGTGAAGACGATGTCCATCGCATACATCGCGATGCCTAGAAGGACGTATTTCATGGGCAGATTGCGCAGCACGAAGGAGAGCGTCAAGGGATAAAAGGTGCCTGCGGTGAGGCCCGCGAGAACGAGCAGGGCGAACATTACTGGCAGGCTCGACGCGAAGGGAAGCAACACGCTGACGATGGTGAAAATGGATGCGCAGGCCAGCAGGACTCGGCGAGCGCCAAGCAGGCCGCCGAGATAAACAGAGAATGGGCCAATGAACATCAAAGCGGCGTTGAATGAAGTGCTGATCCACGTCGCCTCGTCAATACCCAGATGCAGCGCGCCGCGCAGGTCAGCGAGGCCGACGCTGATGAGCCGCCCGGTGAAGGTCGCGATCATTGCACCGAGCAAGACTCCGAAGACGCCGAGGATCGGATGAGTCGTAATGACCGATGGCGGCGCGGCGGCTGGCGCTTGCGGCGGCTGAGGAGGAATGCTCAAGGTTGCACACCCTCGCCTTTCGCGTTCCTGCCTGAAGCGTGGATGGTGACCTCGGCTGAAAATCCGGGGCGCAACTTGCCCTGTAACGGGTGGTTGGGATCGAGCACAATTTTGACGGGGATTCGCTGAACGACTTTGGTGAAGTTGCCGGTGGCGTTGTCGGGAGGCAGCAGCGCGAACTGCGAGCCGCTGGCCGGGGAGATTTCTTCAACCTTCCCGTGGAGCACGACGCCGGGGAAGGTGTCGATGCGGATATCTGCGGCATCACCTTTGCGGATGTTGGTCAGCTGCGTCTCTTTATAGTTGGCCTGGATCCAAACGTCGCCCTTCACGAGGTCGATTATCTGCATTCCGGGCGCGACCAATTGGCCCTCCTGGACGTGGCGCTCGCTCACTGCGCCATCGGTCGGCGCATCGATGCGCGTGTAGCCCAGATTTACCTCGGCAACGACGATGGCTGCCTGCTTGGCCTGAATGTCTGCCCGATACCCGGCATCGCGGGTGTTGAGCGCGGAGAGTTGCAGCTTTTGCGCCTCGAGCAGCGCGCGGCTGCTGTTGAGCGACGCCTGTGCCCGCTTCAGATCGGCCTTGCGGCTAACCAGCATACCGGAGAACTGATCGGCGTCGGCGATCGCACCTTCGAGAGTCTGATGAGTGGTGGCCTTGGAAGCAATCAGCGCCTCCTGGCGCTTGCGCTCAAGGGCCGCCCGGTCCACCTGCGGCTGTACGGAGGCGATGCCTGCCTGGGCAGCGCTCACCGATGACTCTGCTTGCGCGACGACGGTCTCAGCATTCTGGATTTGGGCTTCCTGAATCCGTTTTGCCGCCTGATTGTCATCGAGCGCCGCCTCGGACCCTGCCAGCGCCGCTTTCGCCTGCTCCACCTGGGCGCGAAAGTCTTCATCGTTGAGCTCGACGAGTGGTTGACCGGCCTTTACGGGCTGAAAGTCCTGAACGTCCATCTTGCGCACGGTGCCGGAAATCCGCGTGCTGAGCGGCACCAGATCCGCGCGTACATAAGCGTCGTCGGTCTTCTGCTCGCGTCGCCCGCCTTCCCAGGATGTCAAGTGTCCATTGATCGCGAAGAACAGGCACGCGGCGACAATCAGGATCGCAATGGGAATGAGGATCGTTCGCTTCGACATTATTTTCGGATCTCCCTTTGAGTACCGTCGCGCATGTTGCGCGATGGAATCCTCACTCGACCGCAACCGGACTCAGTGCACTCCCAGAACGCTGCACGGCGATTCCTGCGCTAGCTCGTAGACCGTGCTCCACAACCGCGCAATATAGAGGTCGCGCTTGTGAAGGCCCACAATCAGCAAATCCGCCTTTTCGCGGCGCAGGAAATTCACGATCAGCTCGATTTCGTGTCCTTCCACACCGTGGTTCCGGAGCTCTATCCCGCTCTCCTGAGCCATCCTGAGAGCTTTCTGTTGCAGGACTTGGCGGGACTTTGCCTGGTCCTCTTGAAGCACTTGCGGCAATGATGCATCCACCGCCGCGAAGGCGGTATACGCAGGCAAATGGGTCATAACGGTGACCGCATGCAACTCCGCGTTCAGGCTCTTGGCGAGCTCGATCGCTGCCTGGAGCGCGCGCTCCGACTCATGCGAATCGTTGTATGCGACGACAATTTTCTTAAACATGATTTCCTCACATCTCCTCAAGACATCGAGGCGCGGAGCGCCGTTTTGGCCCGCATCAATCTTGACTTCGCAGCTGAAGGAGAGATTCCCAATAGTTCCGCAATCTCGCTGGTGGAGTAGCCCTCTGTCCGACGCAAGATGAACGACCCTTCGAAGTGCGGGACGAAGCCGGCGAGTTGCCGATCGAAGATGCTGCTCCAGCTCTCGCTGCACATACACCTCTTCCGGATTCTTCCCGTTGTCCGCGAGCTCCCATCCTGACCAGTTCTCGCCGTCAATCGCGGGAGCATCGATCGAGATTTCAACGACGCGCCGCTTGCGCAACAACATGAGCGCCGAATTGATGGCGATACGCGTGAGCCACGAGGAGAAGCTCGACCTGCCTTCAAAGGTCTTGAGGTGCACAAATGCCTTCAGGAAAGAGTCCTGCAGAACATCTTCAGCGTCTTCCCAGCTTCGAGTAATCCGGTAAATTCTGGGCAGAAGCCTTTTGGCGTGACGTCTTCTCAGCTCCATGAAAGCGTTGTGGTCGCCAGATTGCGCCACCAGAACCAGCGAGTCGTCGCTCGCGTCGTCAGATGCCCATTTATCTTCTTTTGTGTCATGACCCAGATCTGGTTCAAACATCGAATTACTCCTTTGCGAAACCGCGATGACGGACCCTCCGTGCTGAGCGCGTACCACCGGCCAAACTTCGCGCCCGGTACGGTCACTGGGATTCCCGTGCAAATCGGTCCGGTGAACGTCAGGGTATCGGGAAAGGCACCGGGCCTGAACCCCTTTAAGCGCCGCTGGAAGACACCTCTTTAGGGTTGGAATTGTCTCCTCCACTCGTGTACGTGCTTAGTCGTTCCGCCGTCCCCAGAATGCGTTCTGCTGTTCCCATACAACGTGCAGGTTGTCATTCTTTCGAGCTAATGGCGCAGTGAGGAGCAGTCACCTCACTGTGAGGACGAATTTTGCTAGATATCTCACTCCGCAGAATCATCGCTTGCGTTCTTTTCGTTGAAACACTGGATGGCTCGGAGGACCGCGCCTTGGATCTCCACCTCCGAAAACGGTTCGACGATCACGTCGAACCCTCCCATGTCCAGCACTCCGGTCCACAACTGAAATGAAGTGGCCTGCGCGTACACCAGAATCTCCGGCCGTGGATCGATCAGGCAGAGTTCGCCCCACAGCGCCCACCACTCGGCGGGAGAGGATGCCGCTGGCAGGATCGCAACCTGAAAAGCGGCTCCCTGGCTCACGATGCGCCCAATTTCCAAAGCTCGCTCCGCGCACACGACCGTCATCTTCAAGGGAGCCAGCTGGTCCTGGAGCCCTGGTTGGAGCTGCTTGGGAGTGACTGCGAGGATTCGCACATCGCTGCTACGACTTTTCACAATGTGCGCCAACCTCGCCATGAGGATGGCAGTTTGCATCCGGGATTGAAAGTGAATAACTGTTAGATGACGGTGATATCAGCACAGAACGACCACATAGATTGAGTCCGCTTGTCACGGACTTCGGATAGACTCTCGTCAGTAGTGTCAATTTGTCCCTGAGGAATCGTTGAACCTTGCTCAAAGAGCCTACACTTGCAACCTGTTCTGAGCAGGAGATTCGCGCGGAACTTGGTCGCGTCTTGCAGAGTTCTCCCTTCATCAATTCCGACCGGCTTGCGAGGTTTCTTCGCTTTACAGTGGACGCGGCGATCGCCGGCGAAGGCGATTCTTTGAAGGAATATCTGATAGGAGTGGAGGTCTATGACCGCAAGCCGCCCTATCATCCAAGCCAGGACTCTATCGTGCGCACCGAGGCGCGCCGCCTTCGATCGAAGCTCAAGGAATACTACGAAGGGGAAGGAAAGGGCGATCCGGTTTTTATCTATTACAGGCCGGGCTCGTATCTGCCAGTGTTCCGAAGAAACGAATCGCCAGTCGGCGTGTCCTTGCCGCCGGCATCGTCTTTTGACAAAGACTTTCTCATCGATACCGCTGGAGTTCCGGTAGCAGTTCTTCATTTTCTTGATCTGTCTGGCGGCCGGCTCTCCCGGCTGTGCGCGCAAGGCCTGACCGATGAGATCGTCCATGTCCTCGCTGCGACGGATGGAATCCGCGTCGTCGCCTCGGCTTCAGTTGCGCAACCAAGTGAGGACACCCGTGATCTGCCCGCGCTTGCCAAGCGGCTCGGCGTCCACAACATCATCGAAGGAACCATTCGTGAGGAAGCCAACCGGCTTCGCATTACAGCGAATGTCCTGGGCTCCGATGGCTTTCAGATCAGTAGCCATCGTTTTGAAACTGAGGCGAGCGAAGAAACGATCTTCCAGGTGCAGGCGCAGATCGCGACCGCCTTCGTCAGCCGAGTTCGACCTGAAGTCTCGATGATTCGCAGACGCCGTGCAGGCGCGGGATCATTGATCATGTCAGTCTACCCGCTGATCACGCAAGCGGAGAAGTTGCTGGACGAAGGGCCAGCCTCGGAGCTGCAGGCGGCGCTATTGAAGTTCAAGGAGGCGGCCGATCGAGCGCCTCAGTACGCCCGGGCGTATTCCGGGATGGCGCGCTGCCACCTTGAGATTCTTATGCGCGGGGCCAGTTCAAAGTCAACAACTGTCTCGCTCGCTAAAGAAGCTTCTCTTCGTGCGATCGCACTGGATGCGGACATGGTCGATCCTCACGCCACTCTCGGCAGCGTACTCGCATTGGAATGGGACTGGGAAGGCGCAGAGAAGAGCTTCCTTCAAGGCTTGAACCTTGGAAGCAATGCCTCAGCGCTGCGGGATTACGCACTGTTTCTAACCGCAATGAACCGTTTTGACGAGGCGTCAGAATACCTGGGAGCCGCTCAGCGCATCGATCCTTTCTCGCACCGTCAGAAGGTCGCCCGCGCGAAATTGTTCCATCTCACCCGTCGCTATTCAGAAGCGCTACGCCTGTGGTCTGGTCCTCTGATTCATGGGCCCCTTCCCCTCGAAGTGTGCTTCTATCAGGCATTGATTTCCGTCGCGCTGGGCGACACAGAGAATGCGAAGCGGCTTGTCGAAAAAATAAGACCGGACGCCGGCGCTCAACTGGCGATCATGGCGGGGATCTCGGAGGTCCTCGCGTTGAGCGGAGAAACCGGAGAGGCAAGAAAGATTGCGACAGATCTCAAACTCTTTGCACCGGATTCTTCGCTCCGAAAGTATCGGCAAGCTCTTCTTGCCATCGCCTTTGGCGACAAGGAAAGAGCTCTCGCCCTTCTCAACAGCGCCCTGAAAGAGCGAGAACCCGAACTGGTTTGGATAGGAGTGGAGCCGAGACTGGATCCACTTCTTGCTGAAACAGAATTTAGAGTTCTGGTCAGAAAAGTCATCCCATTCTTCAGATGATTGTTCCGGTGCAGGGCGCCGCGCTTTTAGCTGGCCTCCGTAGAAGCCAATCAAACGCAAAGCCACTGTATGATCCTAATGATTGAAGTCGTAGGAGAGCTGGATTCCCTTGCCATTGGCGGTCTGAATCGACGAGAGGGAGATGCCTCCCATCCCCGCGGCGCGATGATGGATCACAACGCCACCGATCAGATAGCCGAACGTGCTCCCCACGATCACATCGGAGGGGAAATGCTGACGAGCGAGCACCCTCGAGAAAGAGACCGTTGTGGCCATGGAATAAACAATAAGCTGGGTCCGCCAACCTGGGTACTCGCTAGCTACAACGCGCGCGAAAGACCACACGTTAATGCAATGTTCAGAAGGCATGGACGTGCCATCGGACCAGGTCTTTGTTCCGTGAGGCCAGAATTTTCCGGTCTGGCTGCCTTGCTTCGGATCCTGCCGGTCGAGCGCGTATTGCAATCCTGTGTTCAGGATCAGCGCGTCGACACCGGCTTCCGTCACCAGCATGCTGGTTTCGCGCAGGTGCTCATCATGATTGATCGACCCCGCGATAAAGCCTACGGCGGAGTAGGCGACGGGCGCATATATGCCGAGAATGTTGGAAGCGGTGTTGAAATGCTTCTCGCGATTCGGGTCCGACCCCAAATCCTGCATGATCGAAGCATCCTGGGTGAGAGTGTAACCAGTGCCAGCAGCGAACGGAGCGATCCAAAGAAGGTCATTGCTCTGAATATGCAGCGGACTGGTGACGATATGAACTTCATCCTGGAGAACATGAAGAGCGCAAATCTGCAGCGCATTGATATCGCAATCTTTCACTGCAGGTGCCTGCGCTGAGGCGACGACTGAGAAGAGAAGCGTGAATACAAGCAGGGCAATGCAGCACAACCCGTGACCCGACGCCAACTTCGAATTCCTCACTCCAAGGGCATCGCCAGCCATGTTTTCCCCCGCACTTCGCAGCGTTCCTCGGCGCAAAGAGGAACGACCTGTTGCTTGATTCTTCCAAACGCGGCTTAAGCGAACCTTAAGGTGAGAGTAACAGGAACGGGGGTTGCCTGGTTGTGCCCGCGCGCCTTCAGCTTCCTTTAAGGTTCGATTGAGAGGATTGGCGTGTGACGGCAATCGAGCCACAGAGAACCGATCAGGAGACGGTCAGAACGATTGCGCCAATGGCAATGAGCGATCCGCCGATTGCCTTTCCGAGGTTCATGGATTCACCAAGAAAGGGCCAGGCCAGCAAGATGACGAAGACAACACTGAGCTTGTCGATTGGAGCGACTTTGGACGCAGGCCCGAGAGAAAGTGCGCGAAAATAGCAAATCCACGACAGCCCCGTCGCAAGCCCCGACAATGCAAGATAGATCCAGGTCTTGCGACCGATGTGGTTTACCTCATGATGAACTCCGAAGCCGATGGCGATCGCCCAGGCGAATAATACAACCACCGTGGTGCGGATGGCGGTCGCCAGGTTCGGGTCGACTCCGGCCACGCCTTTCTTTGCGAGAAGAGCTGTTGCTGCGGCAAATAGCGCGGACAGCAGGGACCATGCGATCCAGGTCATGAAGAACTCCTTAAAATGGCGAGACACGTTGGGCGTATTTCGATGCGGAGGTTGCATCGACATATTACGCCAGAGCCGGAGATCGAAATGCGCGTTCTAGTGGTAGAGGACGAACCCCGCCTCGCGGCCAACATCGCACAGGCGATGCGTGAGGGGCCCGGCTTTGCGGTCGATGTCTGCCACGACGGGGAAGAAGCCCTGCTGTTCTGTGCAACCAATGAGTACGATCTGGTGCTGCTCGATTTGATGATCCCTCGTCTCGATGGCGCCGAGGTCGTCAGGCGCCTTCGAGCGAGAAGCGATCAGACGCCTATCCTCATTCTTACCGCCAAGGGCGAGGCTGCGGTGACGGTCAATCTCCTGGATTTAGGCGCGGATGATTATCTTAAAAAGCCGTTCGATCTCGGCGAGCTCATCGCACGATCTCGCGCTCTCATCCGCCGCAGCAAAGGGGTCACACAATCGGTCCTGACCTTTGGGGCTCTGGGACTTAACACCGTGGTGAGAACGGCTTATGGCGAGGGCGGCGAGATCGATCTTTCCCCGACCGAATATCGCATTCTTGAGTATTTGATGCATCGCCCCCGCGTTATCGTTTCCAAACGGGAGCTGCTCGAGCATCTCTACGACTTCACCTGGGAGCGCCATTCCAACGTGATCGAAGCTCATGCCTCAAATCTACGGAGGAAGCTGCGCGCTGCCGGAGTCGGAACGAACCTCGAGAGCTTTCGTGGGCGCGGATATCGGCTGGCGCTGACCACGTTAGCTGCGTCCCTGGAGGCTGACCAGTGAGAATGCGTTCGATGCGACGTCAGCTGATAGTGGGTATTTTGTCGGTCGAACTGCTTTGTGCCGCTGGCTTCGCGGTTGCGGCCCTGGTTCACGAATGGAATCTTCGCATGCGTGCTCTGGACGTTATGCTCCAGGGGCGCTCCGACTCTTTGCTTGGTTCGATTCAGGACGCGGAAGACCCCGACGACAATGTGACCATCGACCCGGCTGAACTGGTCATTCCTCGTGAGGATGTTTATGCCGTGTACACCGGCGACGGTCGTCTCATCGGGAGCACATCGGGAGCGCCATTGGCACTCATTGCTCTTCAACGGGATGGAATCACCTCACGCAAGGTAAATGGTCGTTATTACCGCACTCTGCAGCGCGGAGGAATGCGGGTCATCGACAGGCCAGAGACAGGAGGAGCGGGGATTCAACGCCCCGTTACGATCATTTACTGTGTTCCCACTCGGCACGCCTGGCATGAGGTCAAGGAAGCAGCGAGCTTCTATATGGGCGCGAGTGCCCTCTTATTGCTCATCACTTCTTTGGTCATAATTATCCTGCTTCGGAGAGCGCTGTTCCCGATTCAAGAGCTGTCGGCGGAAGCGAGCTCCATTTCTCTACACTCTCTAAGCTTTAGAGCGCCTGCCTCTGCCATGCGGATGACGGAGTTGCGGCCGTTGACCGAGACACTCTCTGCCGTGATCGCTAGCCTGAAACACTCAGTAGACCAACAGAACCGCTTCGTCGGGGACGCCGCTCATGAATTGAAAACCGCGGTTTCAATCGTCCATTCCTCGATCCAACTCCTGCTCATGAGAAGCCGAAACGCGGCTGAATATACTTCCGGTCTCGAAGCGGTGCTCAGCGATAGTCTGCGCGTCAATGAACTCGTGAATCGCATGCTCGATGCGGCACGTTTCGCCGAAGGGGAGACTGAGAAAACGCTGAATCCAGATCGCTCAACCGATCTGGTCGAGGTTTCTCGACAAGTGCTTCATCGGTTGCAGCCGATATTGGAAGCGCAAAAAGTGCGGGTGGAAATGCAGGGTGACTTGCAGGCACCGGTCCGGCCATCGGCCGACGACCTCGACGTTCTTGTGTCTAACCTGATCATCAATGCCACGCAGCACAGTCGTGAGGACGGCCTTATCGAAGTAAGGGTACAGCTTGTGGACGGATTTGCCTTGCTGACCGTGGAAGACCATGGCTATGGAATCTCCCCGCAAGCTCTTCCGCACGTGTTCGAGCGGTTCTATCGCGAGGACGCGTCCCGCTCCCGCGAAACAGGCGGAGCAGGCCTGGGGCTCTCTATTTGCAAGGCAATTGTCGAGGCCGCTTCTGGAAGCATTGAAATTGAAAGCACGGCGGGTTTCGGCACGACCGTCCGAGTAAAGTTGCCCTCTGCGCCCGCCTTCAGCGTGGCTTAATCTCAAGTCGCGACAATGCTGGCAGGCGTTACCGCCCCACCCAGGAGACTCGATGCTATTCCATTCTGTTCGCCCTCGTTTCCTCGCTACCGCGGCTGTGCTGGCGGTTGGCGCAACCAGTCTGCTTGCTCAACAGCCTTACAAGATCATCGACCAGTGGAAGATTGGGGGCGTCGGCGGATGGGACTATCTGCTCGTTGACTCCGCATCGCATCGCCTCTATGTGACTCATGGTCCGCGTGTCGAAGTCGTTGATACTCAAACGGGAAAAGTAATCGGCGCAATCACGGGCCTCAAGGGGACTCATGGTGTCGCGCTCGATGCGGCTGGTCGCTATGGCTACATTAGTGACGGTCAGGCAAACGACGTGGTTGTTTTCGACCGCCAAACCCTGGCCACAATAGATACTGTTCCGGCTGGAACCAATCCGGATGGCATCGCTTATGAACCCGTAACGAAGACGGTGTGGGCCTTCAACGGCCGCAGCGGCGATGTCACCGTCATCGATACCGAAACGCGTAAGGCGATCACCACGATCAAGCTGCCAGGGAAGCCGGAGTTTCCGCAGGCAGATGGCGAGGGGAACGTCTTCGCCAACATCGAAGACAAAAACCTGATCGTGCGGTTGAACGCGGCCTCAAAGGCCATCACAGCAACCTGGAAGCTCGACGCCTGTGATTCGCCTTCCGGATTGGCAATCGACAGGACCCATCATCGCCTCTTCTCCGTCTGCGATGGAAAGAAGATGGCGGTCACCGACTATGAGACAGGCAAACTGCTTGCGTCGCCGGAGATTGGCAATGGACCCGATGCGGCCGGTTACAGCCCGAGCCACAATCTTGCCTTCAGCTCTAACGGGGAAGGCACGCTCACGATCGTCGATGCAGCGCATGACTATCAAGTGATTCAAGACCTCGCAACTCGGAGAGGAGCGCGAACGATGTCGTATGACGACGGCGCGGATCGGGTGTATCTGGTTACAGCTGAGTTTGGGCCCGCGCCGGCCGCTACCTCGGCAAATCCCCGACCGCGTCCAACCATCGTTCCCGATAGCTTTACGATCCTTGTAGTCGGGCGTAACTGATTGCCGCCGTTTCAAATGCAAAGGCCCACAGTACCCTGTGGGCCTGTAAGACTCCTCTAGGCAGCGACAACGTCGCCTCCCGTGAGCCGGTAATAAATCACTGGAGTAACTACCAGGCTCAGCAACATCGATAGGGCCAGGCCCCCGATCACGGCGATCGCCAGCGGTTGTAACATCTGTGATCCCGACCCTAAGCCAAACGCGAGCGGCAGCATGCCGGTGACGGCGGCTAACGCGGTCATGACGATAGGGCGAAGACGGCGCTGTGCCGCGAGCAGCATGGCTTCGCGCGCAGAAGATCCCTCGGCTCGGTAGCGCTCATCGGCATCGAGAAGCAGGATGCCATTCTTGGCAACGATGCCGATGACCATGATGAGGCCCATGAACGACGCGACATTGAACGTCGTGCCTGTGATCAGAAGGGCTAGCACTACGCCACCGATCGAGAGCACTGAGGAAGTCAGAATTGCAATCGGCGCTGCCAGGTTGCGAAACTCTGTCAACAGCACTCCGAAGACCAGCGCCAGCGCGAGCAGGAGCACGCGCAACAGATCGGCGAATGATTTCTGCTGCTCCTGGTAGGTTCCTCCGTACTCCACCCGGACGCTGGCCGGGAGATGCATCGCAATGATTCTGCGTTGAACGCGCTTGATCGCCGTGCCCAGATCGGAACCCTGCAGCTGTCCAGTCACGACAACGAGGCGTTGCAGATTTTCGCGGCGAATCTCCTCCTGCGGGGGAAGCTGCGTCACGACGGCCAACGATCCAAGCGCCGCCGTTCGACCTGTCGCGCTATTGAATACAGTCTCCTCTATCGTCGATAGAGATCGCCGGGTTTCTTCGCCGAGACGAACTCGTACGGTATAGGGCCGGCCATTCGCAATCAGCGGATCATTCACCGTGACCCCATCGAGAATCGAGGTGGCGTCTTCCGCGACTTCTGTCGGCGTGAAGCCAAGGCGGGCTGCGAGCACGGGATCAACCTGGAAATTCGTCGCCGGGCCGCTGATCGTATTGTCGATGCCATTTTCGACGCTGACTACGCCGGGAATCTTGCCGATTTCGTCGGCAACGCGGGGGGCCACTTCATCCAAGAGCTTTGGGTCGGGAGAAAAGAGCTTGATCTGGATCGGTTCGGGTGCGTTCGAGAGGTCGTTGATCATGTCCTGCAAGACCTGCATGAGCTCGATATCGAGTTCCGGCTCCGTCTTCTTGATCTGGTCCCGAACGTCGCCCATGATCTCGTCGATGTCGCGGCTTCGATTGCTTCTGAGCTTCACGGTCATATCGCCGGTGTTCGCCTCGGTTACAGCCGCGAGCCCCAGCTGCAGCCCGGTCCGGCGGCTGGTGGTCTCTACTTCGGGAACTTTGTGGAGAATCTCTTCCACATGGCTGAGCACGCGGTTCGTCTCGGTGAGTGAGCTGCCCGCAGGCATGATGTAGTCGAGGATGAAACCACCCTCGTCCATGGATGGCAGCAAATCAGTCCCGAGGAACTGGTAGGCAACGAACGTACCCGCAACCAACAGCAGGCAGAGCCCGCCGAGCAATGCCGGCCGCGCCAGTGACCGCTCCAGCGCCGATCGATGCCAACGCATGATCTTGGTAAAGACTTTGCCTGGTTCCGAATGCCCGCTATGTAACGCAGGAGGCACACCGTCGACCGCTGAGCGCCGTTGGAGCAATACGAGGGCCAGGCCCGGCGTCCACGTCACCGCCAACAGCAGCGAGGTGAGCAATGACACCGTCATGGTGATAGCCAACGCGCGGAAGAAGCTTCCCGTCACTCCGGTCACCGCGATGAGCGGCAGGAAGACCACGACCGGCGCGATCGTCGAACCAATGAGCGGGCGAGAAATCTCCTTCAGCGCCTTTCGAATCGCCTCGATCCGGTTCTCGCCCGCGTCACGATGCAGCACAATGTTCTCGACGACGACGATCGCATCGTCGATGACCAGCCCGATCGCCGCCGCAAGGCCTCCGAGCGTCATCAGGTTGAAGCTCTCTCCGATGATCCACAGGAACAGCACGGTAGTCGCGACCGTGACCGGGATCACCAATCCCGCAATGAGCGAGGAACGCCAGTCGCGCAGAAAGAGATAAAGAATGATGCACGCCAGGATCAGCCCGATCAGAATCGCGTCGCGTACGCTGCGAATCGAGTCGCGAACCAACTGCGATTGATCGTAATAAGGCTGCACGGCCACGCCCGCGGGGAGTTTCGCCTGAAGCAGGGCCATCTCCTCGGCGACGGCGTTTGCCACGGTCACGGTGTTACTGCTGGGTTGACGGGTGATGTTCACGAGCACTGCATTCTTACCGTTTGCGGTGACCGCGGTGTAGACCGGCATCGTAGCTCGCTCAACTGTAGCGACATCTCCGACGCGCACAGGCGCGCCTCCGGACGTTACTTTGATGGCCAGCTGTCGCAAGCCGTCGATGTCATGTGCCTGGGCGCCAACCAGCCCGAGAACCAGTTGGTGATCCTGTTCATAGAGCCCCGGCGAATCGATGATGTTCGACGTCTGGATCGCGTTGGTCAGATCGAGAATCGTTACCCCGGAAGCCTGCAACTTCGCCAGGTTCGGCACGACGTGAAACTCGGGGACCTTACCTCCCTGTACCGTCACCGTGCTCACGCCGGGGACCCGGTTGAGCGGCGGCTTCAGGTCATAGGTCGCAAGTTCCCAAAGGCCGGTCTGTGAAACCGTGTCGGAGGTCAGGCTGTATCCGAGAATTGGAAAGGTTGCAAAGGTCAGACGATTGGTCGTGATCCGGGCGGTCGCCGGAAGTGTCTGTTGCACCTTGCCGAGCGCGCTGTCGACGAGCTGCAAGGTGTGAAACATGTCGACGGACCAGTCAAAGAAAAGGCTCACCTCGGCCGAGCCGCGACTCGTCGTCGAACGCACGGTCGTCAATCCTGGCACGCTATTGACAGCGTCCTCAATCGGCTTGGTGATCGTGACCTGCATCTGCTCCACCGGCATGACGCCATTGTCGACGCCGATGACCACGCGCGGAAAATTTGTGTCGGGGAATACGGAAATAGGCACTTGAAAAGCCGCGTAGGCGCCGGCTATGGTGAGCGCAAGAGCAAAAAAGAAAATTGTCCGCACCGAGCGCGACAGCCAGAATTCTTTTTGCGGAGGGCTTGTTGGCGAAGGAGTGGTAGTCGCCATCACTCTTTGCTCCCTGCTCCTGGTTTCGCTGGACCCTCGCCCGAACTGCCGCCCGCGAGCGTGATCTTCGTTCCGTCGTCCAATCCGTACGACCCTTCGGTGATCACGTTGTCGTTCGTTGATAGCCCATCGGTGATTTGTACGTTCTCCGTTGTTCGAATCCCGAGCGTGACGCCTCGCTTGTGGGCGATGCCGTCGCTCCCGGCGATCATCACGCTGTTGCTCCCGTCTTGTGACGGCAGAAGCGCTGAGGCTGGAAGTTGCAGCGCGCCCTGAACGGTTCTGCCGGTGATGACCACGCGGACAGGCGTGCCGACCTTCAGACCTCCATCGGCGTTGGGCAGCTTCAGCCAGACCTCGACCGTTGTTGAACCGGGATCGAGCGCAGGGCTAATGAAGGAGACGCTCGCTTTGATCGGCTCGTCGATGCCGGCCACTTGGACCTCGGCAACACCTCCCAGTTTGAGCTTCTGTGCCGCGGACTGGGCAAGATGCAGCTTGGCTAGAAGCGAGGAGGTGTCCATCACCGTGATGATTGGCGCGCCTGCGGCAGCAGTTTCTCCCGCGAAGAGCGGTCGTTCGGTCACGACTCCGTCAATCGGACTGCGGAGGCCGGAGTAGCTCACCTGCGCCTCGGCGCTTTCATACCGGCCCTTTGCCGACGTTAGCTGGCCTTCGGCGGCTTTGGCATTGGCTGCGCGCGTCGTCTGGTCGACGGAGTGAAGATGCTTTACCGCCACGTCGTATGCGGCCTGCGCTTGCACCTCGGCGGCAACGGCAGTGTCTACGTCTCGACCGGCGATCGCCCCCTGGTCGAGCAGTCGTTTGCGCTCCTCAGCGGTCCTCCTTGCGACATCGAGATTCGCTTTCGCCTGATCAACCTCTAGTTGCGCCCTCTGATCTTCTTCCGGGATCGTGGCGCGTACGGCCGTTTCGTACGCGGCCTCAGCGGCGCTTAGGCCGCCTTTGCTGTCAAGAGCGCTGCCTGCAAGATCTTGTGCCTCAAGCGAAGCAAGCAACTGCCCCTTATGGACGCGTGCCCCGCGTTGAACATAAAACTCACGCACGGGGGCGTTGATTCTTGACGCCAGGGCTGCCTGCGAGAGCGGAGCCAGAATCGCGTCCGCAGCAATTTCCTCTGAGATCGGCCCAATCTCCGGGTGTTGCGCCTTCACAGCAACAGCAACCGCCTGCGATTCCTCGCCTGCGTTCTTACACCCAAACATTGCAAATACGAATGTCGCAGTGAGAGCGGCAGAGAGGCACGTCCGCACAAAACGATGCCGGCGGTCGATCGTCATCAGAGCCTCCCTGTCAGCGTCTGCAGCTGTGCCAGAGCAAGTTGATAACGTACCGTGCCATCGGCCCGGGCTATCTCGGCGGAAGTCAGGGTGTTCTGCGCGTCCACCACTTCAAGCGCGGTGCTCTCACCGTTGACATAGCGAAGATTAGTGAGGCGAAGGCTCTCCTGCGCGCTCAGCACAGTGTCATTGAGAGACGTGAGCTGGCTTTCCGATGTTTGGGCCTCGGCATAAAATTCATAGAGGCTCGCCACGAGTCGGCGTTGCGCGGCGGTGAGCGCCACTTCCGAGGCTTCCCTCCGGATTTTGCTCTCTTTCAACTTTCGCTCGCTGGTCAGCCAATCCCATACAGGAATGTCGAGCCAAACCGAGCCGGAATAGCCGAGATTTCGAACCCCCTCCGGCCCGTTCACCGCAAATTGCGGCGCATCGATGCCGTAGGTCGCATTCAATCCCAGCTCGGGGAGGAATGCCGCCTTGGCGGCGTAAGCCTCCGCCTCGCTCGCCTTGAGAGACGCTAGCGCGCTCTTCAGTTCGGGATTGTTCTGTCGCGCCGCCGCCTCGATGGCGCTTCGCTCGGGAAGCGGAGCTGGAGTTGCCGCTGGTTCCACGTCAAAGGGCGTCATTGGATCGGCAAAGAGAAGGACCGCGAGTTCGAGGCGCACTTTATCCTGCACAAGCTGCGCGTCGGCGGACTCGCGTGCGCGCTGCTGTTGCTGTATCTGGGCTTTGATTACATCGGCATGTGCTGCTTCACGGGCGCTTTCTCGTTGTCGCGTTATCTCGACGAAGTGGTTTGCTTCATCCAGCGCGCGCGCGGCGACGAGAGACTTTGCGGATCCCGAGCCATAGCCGTAGTAAAGGCTGACAACGGTTGCCACCAGGCCGCGGCGTGCTATCTCGGCTTCCGCCTCGGCCCGCGCCGCTGTCGCGTCGGCGAGGCGGATGGCTCCGATCTGCTGAAATCCAGCGGTCTCGTTGAAGACTCCCTGACTGGCATACTCGCGAATTGCATTGTTGGCGATGAAAACAGGGGTAGGCTCACCTACCGTTTGCCCGATCCTGCTGGTCTGTCCGTTCGGCTCGGTGTAGATGACTTGATTATGGTAGGTCGCGGTGGGCAATAAGGCCGCACGCGCGCTGGACCGCTCCAGTTGTAGCGCACGGCTCTCAGCATTGGCCACGGCGAAGGCCGGATCATTCGCTTCCGCCCGCCGGATCGCCTCGTCCAGAGAGATACGCTGATTGGCACTGGCAGGATTTGCAGCTGGTACCGCCTCCTGAGCCGGAGCGTTTCTCCCTGAACAAAGAATCGACGCCGCCAACAAAAGGGCGATGGAGGTTTGCCAATCCATAGATCGAAAGGATACTTGCAGCTCCTTAAGCGAAAATGAAGGCAGCTACTGTCAGAAAAAGGGACGCCGGGGGGACGTCCAAGGTTTGGGATCAGAGTGCCGGACTTCGTGTCGTCCAGATTCACGATCTTAAGAGAATGCTGAAATTCGAACCTTAAGAATCCTCAATTCCCCGGAAACCCGTACATCGTAATCCGCATGGCAGGAAACAGCTGGACCTTCATTACGCTCATTTCGGCTCTCTCGCCTAGGCTCGATGCTTTGACCTTCCCGCCCAAGTTCCTGCCCTGACACCCGCTCCCTCAGCGCCCCCTCGAAGCCACAATCGGTAATCCCCCGAATCAACTTTTCTTATTAAGGAAGGCAACCCTTTGCCTTCCAGGGGAGTCCTGTAGAGTGTCCCAGACCGAGCCCGGCCCTCGCCTTATGCAGACACACGAGCCGCTGGACGTTCCCGGCGTGTACGTTTTTGGAGGCATATGACTACTGAACACGCTATCTGCAGCCGGGCTACCCGGATGCTGGCCCTCTCGTTCCTTCTCGTGGTACTTTCTGCAGCTTCACCACTCTTTGCCCAATTTGGAGCATCGCTTCAAGGTACTGTCGAGGACCAGACCGGCGCCGTCATCCCCGGCGCTACGGTGACTCTCACCCAGGCCGGCAATGATACCCCGCGCACCCAAACCACCAGCGCCGAAGGCTTTTACCGGTTCTCTGAACTGCCCCCAGGAAGTTACACCGTCGTGGCGACAGCGGCAAACTTTAAATCCAGTACATCTGACAACGTCGGCATCGCGGCGGAGACCCCGCGCAGCCTCGACATTAAGTTGACGCCCGGAGGCGCCAGCGAAACCGTCACCGTCAACGCCAACGATAACTCCGGCTTGCAAACCTCCGACGCTACCATAAGTGGCACGATCGACAGCGCAACCATACAAAGGATTCCCACCTTTGGCCAAGACCCCTATGAACTGCTCCGCACTGCACCCGGCATCACCGGTGATGGAGCGCGCAGTGGCAACGGGCAAGGAGTCTTCCTGCCCAACGGGGCCGGCCCAGGGCAGTCGAACTCGGGAATCTTCCAGAGTGAAAATCAGGTCCAGATCAGCGCCGATGGCCAGCGCATCGCCGACAACAACTTCCTCATCGACGGCGTCAGCGTCAACAGTCTCGGCTACGGCGGCGCTGCCGTGGTCACGCCCAATATGGAAGCCGTCGGGCAAATCACCGTCGTTTCCACCTCGTACTCAGCCGAAGACGGGCGTAACACGGGCGCGCAGATCAAGACCGTCACCAAAAGCGGTACCAACGACTTTCACGGCAGCGGGGTCTTTCTCTACGACCAGCCTGGGCTCAATGCTTACAACCGTTATGGCGGTCCGCTCGGCCAGCTACCCACCCGAGTTGGTAACCAGGCACGTACCTGGCTCGCCTCAATTGGCGGCCCGATAAACAAGAACAAGATCTACTTCTTCCTCTCCTACCAGGGGTTCACGCAGATTAACGAGACCTTCCCCTCTCAATTTATCGAAACACCTCAATTCCGCTCCTTCATAGCCGCCGATCGGCCGAATTCGATCGCCTCGACGATTGTCGGCGCAGGCGGCGGGGTGCCTCGGGTAGCTAAGCTCCTTCCCGCGACCTGCTCGACTCCAGTGAATCTCGGAACTCCCTGCCAGGTGTTGCCGGGCGGTATCGATCTCGGCTCACCGATCGGGGCTACGGGCGTATATGTTCCCGGCAACCTCGCCCAGTCCGGCGGCGGCCTCGATGGCGTACCTGACGTGGAATACGCCCAGCTAATCTCACCCAGCAGATCGCGCGGCAATCAATACAACGCTCGCGGTGACTGGACCATCACCCCCCACGATCAACTTACCGGCAGCTTCTATCTAACCAAGCTCGACAACCAGGGCGTTAGCTCCTCCACGGAATCGCGACCCAATGCTGATATTCCCTTCAAGCCGTTAAACCAGGCATACACTGCGATTTACATCCACACCTTCTCACCCAGCCTGCTGAACGAGCTACGCGGAAACTTTACCCGCTTCGCCGAAAATGGAGTGAAGGACGGCGGCACACTGGTGAACTGGGGCGTGCCCTACATTAATGTCCAAAACATGAATTTCGACAGCGTGAACGATCTCAACTGGGGCGTGAGCCAGAGTGAGACCGCTCCTGCGATCTTCGCCGAAAACACGTACGAGGTGCGCGACACAGTGACCAAGAGCTGGGGTGCGCACACCCTGCGCGCCGGCTTCGAATACCGCATCGAGCAGGACAATAGCAACCTCGCCGGCGCATCCCGGCCAGTCTACGCCTTCCAGGGACTCTGGAATTTCGCCAACGACGCGCCGATCTACGAAGGCATCACCGCCAATCCAAACACCGGCGGCCCGGCTTTGACGCAACGCTATTTCCGCGACCATTACTGGGGCCTCTTCGTCCAGCATGATTGGAAGGCAACACCGAATCTGACCCTGAATATGGGCCTACGCTGGGAATATTTTGAGCCGCCCTACAACCAGGGCTTCAAGGTGAACTACCCCATTCTCGGGCCCGCCGCCACCGGAGAACAGCTAACTGGAGCAATCCTGGCGCCGGTCAACCATCTTTATAACTCCCAATGGAATAACTACTCTCCGAAAGTGGGCTTCGCCTACACTCCGCCAAATACAGATGGCAAGCTGGTGCTGCGCGGGGGCTTCGCCATGGCCTATAACCGGTTGCCGGTCGCGCTCTTCGCCCAGGCGGCGGAAGACGGCCCTAACTACCTCAACTATGGCCTCTGCTGCGCAACCGCTCCGGGCGGCGTCGGCACCAGCGGTGTGCAGTATGGGCTTGGCAGCAGTCAATCCCCTTTCAGCTATGCGGCAAATCCTTTCCTCGCAGTTGGAACCAACACCGCGGGCCTGCCAAACAATGGCGCGACCATAGAGGTCTATGGCTCAACTCCGAGTGAGGTCAAGACCCCTTACAGTTATCTGTATTCCTTCGAAGTGCAGCGCCAGCTTCCCTTGCAATGGGTTCTGACTGCAGGCTACCAGGGCTCGCTGGGACGCCACTACTCACGACTGGTCGACCAGAACTTCCTCTACAACCAGAACGTCGGCACGGCATCGACGCCCTTCTACGCGGCCTATTTCGCGCAGACCGATTCGGTTCAGTCCTACAACGCTCTGAACATTCACGGCCATAGGAGCTTTACCCAAGGTGTTACCTTTGACGCCGTCTATACCTACTCCAAGTCGCTCGACCAGATATCCAACGGAGACTCTCCGAACGCTAACGGAAACCAGACGGACCCAGCTAACAACGCCACCGAGTATGGCCCCTCCGATTACGACGTCAGGAACCGCGTCGTCGTCAGCGGCCTCTGGGACCTGCCGAAAGCGAAGTCTGAAAATGCGTTGGTGAAGATCCTCGCCAATGGCTGGCAGGTCAACGGGCTCTACACCTGGCACGACGGCTTTCCCTTTACCCCGGTCACCTACCAATTGCACGGAATTCCAACTCTGGCTACGGCCGGAACGATCGGTCCGGTACGGCCGCTCGGGTATTACGGCGGCCTGTCGACTAGCTGCAATAATGCGCTCTATCGCAATGGAATCGCCCCCGGCAACATCACCAGCGGAGGCGCCTATCCGGCGGTATCGAAATACTTCAACATCGTCCCCCCACCGATGGGCGCCGGCACCAACCCGGGCATCGGACGCAACTCCTTCCGCGGACCCTGCTACGTCGACATGGATATGAGCTTTGCCAAGGAATTTACTGCCGAAGCAATGAGCCATAACCTGCTATTTCGTTTCCAGGCCAACTTCTTCAACATCTTTAACCAGGAGACGCTCACCCCCTTCACCAACGGCAACGCCAATCCCGCCGCGCTCGTCGAGTCGGCGACCTTTGGCCAGGCACAATCCGCCAATGCGGGGCGAGTGGTCGAATTCCTTATCCGAATGCAGTTTTGACCCCAGATCGCCGGCCAGGAATCCGAGATGAGAATCTGCAAAGCAGCGCGGATCTTCTGCCCCATGCGTGCGTTCTCAGATTTCTGCACTTGGGCTATGCTCGTCGCGTTATTCGATGAAGCGGCAGGACGAGGAGAATTACGGTTTGGGCGCCTGCTTGGAATTCTCGCGCGGCGCCTGTTGAGTCACTTCATAGGTCAAATCAACATCGGCGTGCACATTGATTGCCCCCGGAGTTATGGGTTCCAGGTTCGTCGATTGCAGCTTCTGAAAACTCAACTCTCTGGAAGGAGAAACGATCACAGGCTGACCCTCTTCGACGCTCAACAGCCGCACCCGTTTCAGCATGAGTGAGTTCGCGAGTGCATCGGCGTTTGTCTGCGCCTGTAGAGCCGCCGCCGCCAGAGCGCGGGCTCTCGCGGAATCTTCATCACGGATGCTGAAAGAAAGGCGGTTGATGCTGTTTGCTCCTGACTTGATGGCGATGTCCATCACCGAAGATAGCTTCGAGAGGTCATTCAAGATGAGGCGCACTGCGTTGCTCGCGGTGTAGCCTGCAATCGTTGGCGTCTCCCCTTTAGGATAGACATAGATAGGATTGACGGAAAAGTTGATTCCCGTAATGCTGGCTTGAGGAAAAGCGGCACTCAGAGCGCCCATCAGGGCGCTCGATTGGCTTGTATTCTGATCAGTGGCGGCTTTGGCTGTAGCGGCCTGGGTCACTACGCCAATATCAAATTGCGCCTGGTCAGGATCCACGGAGAGCGTTGCCGAGCCATGAACACGCAAGGACGGGGGCGAGTTTTGCGAGTAGGCTGCGGGTATACAACTGAGGAAGGTGGCGATAAACAGCAGGGATGAAGATGGGCAGCGGCGTGAAATCCGGATGCCGGATGTCGGCCTTCTGCTGCCCCGAGTCACTGTCCCTGGCCCTAATCCCGAAGCGATCGAATTCTGGCGCATAGTTAAGAGAGTCTGTTCCGCTTCATAGGATACCTGTATTTTTCTAAAGAGAACCGGATGGTGACGAAGCACTGCAATTGCGTTTACCGGAATGAGATCTGATGACGACCGTCTCGCGCCGGAACTTCCTTTCTTTTGCCGCGGCAATCCCGTTTCTGTCCCTCTCTCCTCGACTGGTTTCCAGTTCAGACGACAGTTTCCTGGAAGATCTTTCCAAACGCGCATTTCTCTATTTCTGGGAGCAGAGCGATCCTCACACAGGGCTTGTCCTAGATCGAGCGCGCGCCAACGGAGAGAATATCGGTGGACGAAATCTGGCGATCGCCAGCATCGCCGTCACCGGTTTCGCCCTCACCGCGATGTGCATTGCCGCCGAGCGACGCTGGGTGGATCCGAATCAGCTTCGAGAGCGGGTCCGCGCGACTCTTCGCCACTTTGCTTACAACCAGGAACACGTGCGCGGCTGGTACTACCACTTTGTAAGCCGCGACAGTGGTCAAAGAGCGTGGGCTTCAGAACTTTCCACCATCGACACGGCTCTCGTGTTGGCCGGCGTTCTCACGGCGCAACAGTATTATCGAGATGACGACGAGATCCGCGCCCTCGCCTCCAACATTTATAGCCGGGTTGACTTCAGGTGGATGCTGGACGAGAAGACAGGGCTGCTGCACATGGGCTGGCGTCCCGAAACTGGGATCTTACGCGCCGAGTGGGCGTCCTATGACGAACAGGCTATTCTGATTCTTCTGGGCATTGGTTCTCCGACGTACCCCCTTCCCCTCAAATGCTGGTACTCCTTCGAACGTCCTGTGGTTGAGACCCACGGGTACCGGTTTATAGGCCGCGGCCCTCTTTTCACCCATCAATATTCGCAAGCGTGGGTGGACATGAGAAAACTTCGCGATGGACCGCCGTTCGAGATTGATTATTTTCAAAACTCGGTGGTCGCCACCTATGCGCATCGTGCCTACTGCCTGGGCCTGCGCGGAATTTATCCGGGATATTCCGAGGAGCTATGGGGGATCACAGCCTCCGATAGCGACATCGGATACGTGATCTGGGGGGATACATTGTCGAGAGGTGACATCGATGGAACTATCGTGCCATGCGCGGCGGGGGGCTCGCTCATGTTCTCTCCCGAAATCTGTTTACCGGCGCTTCGCTACATGTACGAGCAATTCGCACCCTATGTCTACGGTCGATATGGATTTGCCGATGCCTACAATCCGCAGACGCTTTGGGTCAACCCGGATGTGATCGGAATTGACCTGGGCATCACACTGTTGAGTGCGGAGAACCTGCGCTCGGGAAATGTGTGGCGCTGGTTCGGTGGTTCGGACGATGTACAGCGAGCCATGGGACAAATATTTCAGCGTTCATGAAAGCGCTATCCAGATGCTGCGACACGGTGTGAGTTTAAGATTTGGTGCATGACTGCTTGCCTTTTGAATCGGCTTTCCGCTGCTCTTCTCTTTGTCACGCTCTGCACAACCTCTGGACATGCTTGCTGCACTTCGCCAGTCGGGTCCAATCAAAGCGAAGTAGCTGAGGCTGCCCAGCCCAAAAAACCCCAATCAGGGCAGAGTTGGGCGATTGCTATCCATGGCGGGGCGGGCGAGAGTGAGTGGGAGCATATGGACGCCGCGACCGCCGCAGCCTATCACGATTCTCTGGCGAAGGCGCTGGCGGCTGGGTCAGCGGTGCTCCAAAAACACGGCAAGGCGCTGGATGCGGTGACGGCGGCGGTGAAGGTGCTAGAGGACGATCCGTTGTTCAATGCGGGCCGAGGCTCGGCGTTCGATGCTGATGGAAAAAATGAGATGGATGCGGCACTGATGGATGGTGCGACACTCTCTGCCGGTTCAGTCGCGAGCGTGCGCTTTACGCGGCATCCAATCGACTTGGCGCGGGCGGTAATGGAGCACACGCCTTATGTGATGATGGTTGGCCCAGGAGCGGATGAGTTCTCGAAGGCCCAGGGTTTAGAGCAGGAGCCGCCCTCGTTTTTCTTCACGGAGATGCGCTGGCAGGAATTTGTGGCGATCATGAAGGCCAGTGGGCGGACGGTTCCTCCGCGACCTGATGGGGTTCCGGCTGTGGGCGGGGCGAGAAGCGAGTCGTGGACCTCGTCGCTGCCCTCCTTTTCGCATCGGTTTGGAACGGTGGGCGCGGTGGCTCGTGACAGCTACGGTCATCTGGCTGCCGCCACATCGACGGGAGGCATGCAGGGCAAGCTTCCCGGACGCGTAGGAGATTCTCCGTTGATTGGCGCCGGGACCTACGCGAGCGATAAGTCCTGCGCGGTCTCAGGCACGGGCGTTGGCGAATACTTCATCCGGCTCACACTGGCGAGAGAAGTCTGCACGCTGGTGCAGGAAGGCAAGTCGGCGCAGCAAGCGGCTGATCAAATGATTCATTCGGAACTTCCAGCGTTGAAGGGAGGAGAAGGCGGAGTTATCGTGATGACGCCGAGCGGTCAACCGATCTGGACTTCGAATACTTTGGGCATGTTTCACGCGCGGCAGTCGGAGGGAAGCGAGCCCGAGGTCTATGTGAAGTAGAGTTAACTTTGGCCCCTGCTTTGACATCGTCAGCGATTGAGAACGAGCAACCATGATCCTGGAAATCTGCGTGGACTCTGTTGAGTCGGCGATTGGCTCTGACCTGGGAGGCGCCGACAGAGTAGAACTCTGTAGCGCGTTGCGCGAAGGCGGAATTACTCCCAGCGTTGGGCTCATTTCAGAGGTGCGAAGCGCAATCTCGATTGGCTTGTTTGTTCTCATTCGTCCTCGTGGCGGCGACTTTGTCTATACGGATCATGAGTTCAAGGTGATGCAGGAGGACATTCGCGCGGCCAAAAAGGCTGGAGCACAAGGCGTCGTGTTCGGGTTGTTGACTCTTGATGGCCAGGTGGACGTCGAGCGGACTCGTAGCTTGATCGAGCTCGCCCGTCCGATGGAAGTGACCTTCCATCGCGCCTTCGACGTTTCGATCGATTTAGACCATGCTTTGGAAGATGTAGTTGCCTGCGGGGCAGACCGCTTATTGACCTCGGGCGGCGAACCGAATGCCATACGTGGAACAGAAAGGATTGCGCAGCTTCGCGCAGCCGCCGGTGATCGTATTCGCGTTATGGCCGGGAGCGGCATTCGCGACACGAACGTTCGCGCACTCGTCGAGCAGACGGGAGTCGGTGAGGTTCACACGTCGCTACGGGCGACGAACCGTGCACAGAATGGCCAAGCGCGGCGCGCGGGAGCACACGCTAAGATCGGGTTTCATGAAGATGAATTCGCGCGATTCGTTGTGGTTGAGGAAGATGTTCGAAGGTTCAGATCGACGTTGCACGGTATTCACACCGAGGCTGATCGATAGGACGTCCGCATGAAATATTATCTTGGCGTCGATGCTGGCGGAACAAAGACTGAGTTTCTCCTAGGCGACGAGACTACTGAGTTGGCGAGAGTCCAGGCCGGCACGATCAAGCGAATGAAAGCCAGCGAGGAAGAGACAGAGTCGAACCTCGCCGGCGCCCTGAATGAGCTAAGCGCCATCACTGGCATACCCATGCAGTCAATCTCTCGTTGCTGCATCGGCACAGCCGGGGAAACCGTTCCGCTCGTCGTCGATTGGCTGCGTAAGGCATTTGGACAAATGGTCGGCGGTGAGTTGATCCTGCTTGGTGACGTCGAAATTGCCCTGGATGCCTCATTCTTCGGGAAGCGGGGCGTGCTTGTTCTGTCCGGCACAGGATCCAATGTTGCCGGAAGAACGGCCAACGGGAAGATCGTCACCGCCGGTGGATGGGGACCCGCCATGGCCGACCAGGGCTCGGGACATTTCATCGGCCTTGAAGGGCTGCGCCGTGGATTTTTGGCCATCGATCAACGACGGGTTAGCTCGTTGCTGCATAGTGTGCAAGCCCATTGGAGATTAGATTCCGTAGGAAAATTGATCGAGTTCGCGAACGCGAACCCTGCACCCGATTTCTCTACATTAGTGCCACTCATCGTGCGTCTGGCTAAGCAAGGTGACCCGATCGCGAAGGAGGTACTCGAGTCAGCGGGAGTCGATCTAGCGTATTTAGCGAGTTTAGTGATTGAAAACGTCCGGAGCGTGGAAGCGGAACCCGAGGAATTCGCCGAAACCCGCTCGCAATTTCAAGTCCCCAATATTGCGGTTGCAGGCAGTATCCTGAAACACGTCCCATTGGTTCGCGAGGCAATGACGATGTCGTTGCAACGTCAGCATCCGGGCCTGGTGGTTCTTACCGCTCCAGCGGATCCATGTGTTGGCGCACTTTGGAACGCACGCTATCGTCCTTAGACCCATTCCGATACAACTGCGCACGGGTAGATGCCCTGAAAGAACGCCACAAGGGCGCCCACGCTCATTGTTGATTTTGTCTAACCTCATCGGAGCATACACAGTATGGGGTAAAGACGGCTGGCAGAATACAAGCGGCGGAATCTCGTTTGTGGTGTCCTAGTGGAGGCCGGGTTGGCCTAGCTCAGCAGCTTAATTCAGAAACATCGTCCGATAAAGTGTGTCTCGCTGGACGGGCTTGAATCCGGCGTCGCGGATTACCCTTCTTAGCTCTTCTTCAGTCGTGCAATTCGCCGTTCCTGCCGCTTTGACGACATTCTCTTCGAGCATCACGGAGCCGACGTCGTTTCCGCCGAAGCGGAGGCCCATCTGTAACACCTTCAATCCCTGAGTCACCCAGCTGGACTGCACATTCTCGATGTTATCGAGATAGAGGCGAGAGATGGCGAGCACCTTGAGATACTCGACGGAGGTGGCCTCTTCCCAGCCGCGGCCGCCAAGGGCGGTGTTGCCGGGTTGGAAGCTCCAGGGGATGAAGGCGGTGAATCCTCCGGTCTCTTCCTGGAGACGGCGGACTTGTTCGAAGTGGTTGACACGGTGTTCGAAGGTTTCGCCGACGCCGAACATCATAGTTGCGGTCGTTCTCATGCCGAGGGCGTGGGCGGTACGGTGGACGAGCAGCCAGTCTTCGGTGCCGCACTTGAGGCGAGCGATGCGATGGCGGACTTCGTCGTCGAGGATCTCGGCGCCTCCCCCGGGGATGGAGTCGAGGCCGGCGTCGCGGAGACGCATGATGGTGTCGTGGACGGAGAGGTCACTGTATTCGGCGATGGCGAGGATTTCGGAGGCCGAGAAACAGTGCAGCCATATCTGAGGGAAGCGCTGCTTGATGCCGGTGAGCAGGCGCTCGAACCACTCGATCTTGAGGTCGGGGTGCAGGCCGCCCTGCATGAGGACTCCGGTGCCGCCCATCTCGACCGTTTCGCGAATCTTTTCATAGATCGTCTCGAAGTCGAGGATGTAGCCTTCGGCGGCCATCTTGCCCTTGAGCGGCCGGTAGAAGGCGCAGAAGGTGCAGTACTCCGTGCAGAAGTTGGTGTAGTTGATGTTGCGATCGATGATGTAGCTGACTACGCCCTCAGGGTGGAGACGGCGACGGACGGCGTCAGCTTCCATGCCGAGGCCAATCAGGTCGTCGGAGCGGAAATGGTCGAGGGCTTGCTGGCGGCTTATCGGCATGTTTCTTATTCTACGAGCCCGGCGGCGGTGGGGCCAGTGGAGCCTTGGGTGAGTTGAAGTTCGTAGGGCACAGGGCACGGGGCACACATATTCGCTATCCCAAAAACAGGTTAGCTTCGCGAGCCCTTCGACAGGCTCAGGGCAGGCTCTGGGGCACCTGCAGTTGTGGTTCGAAGGCGCTAGTCGAGCATTCGGTGGTAATACCAGAAGTGCTCTTCTTTCATGTAGTCCATCCGTTTGTAGAGGGACTGGGCGCTGCGATTGTCGTGGGCGGTTGCGAGGGTGAGGCGTTCGGCACCGGTTTCGCGGGCGAAGCTTTCCGCGTACGCCATGAGAGCGGTGGCCACGCCTTTGCGGCGGCCGGCGGGCGCGACATACAGATCCTCAAGCAGCCAGATCGGTCGCATTGCGACCGTACTGATCGAGGGCATGAGGTGGACGAAGCCCAGGGCGGGCAGGCCCTCGGTTTCGCGCGCCAGAAAGAAATGGGTTTTGCGCTGCGTTATCAGGCCATGGACGAAGGCCTCAGCCTTGAGCGGCGCCGATTCGGCTCCGTAAAAGACACGGTATGAGTCGAAGAGGCCGCCGAGCTCGGCGACATTGGTGAGCAGCGCCGGCTGGATGTCGTAGGTTCGCTCTTCGTTCATAGGGCTCCTGCACTCTCGCGGGCGGAACTCAATATATCGCATAAGAAGTTCTTATGCCTGCGCCCGTTTGACGGAAAGATGGGCTGGCAGGTGGTGGTCTGGCGGCTCCTCAGCCTAACTTTACCTTGACATGAAAAGTCGCCTTCAATACTGTGAATTCAACCGTAACCAGCAAGCAGGTAGGCCGACGCCGAATTTGGCAGTCGGTACCGCCTTTCCACTCCGGAAAGATCAAGGCATGGTTTCATTTTTTTGGCACTTCTTCATATGGATTTGGAGGCGCTCCTCAATGCAGTCTTCCCCATTCGATATCTCTACTCCTAAGCGTTGTTCTCGCTCTCTCTCCCCGTTCCTGCTGCTGGCGTTGGTCGCAATCGCCGTTCTCTCTCCGGTGGGATTCGCGCAGTCTACCGGCGGTCGGGTGCTTGGGCGAGTTCTCGACCCATCAGGTGCGGTTGTGCCGGATGTCTCCCTCATCCTCACGAGTGATGAGTCCGGGAAAGCGTTGGCGGTGCAGTCCTCCAAGACGGGAGACTATATCTTCCCCACCGTCGCCGTTGGGACCTACCGCCTTGAGGCGCAGGTGCCCGGATTTCAGAATTTTGCCGCGACCGGCATCCTGGTCAATCTGAACGCCACAGTCACCTACGACGTGAAGCTCACAGTGGGCGCCAATACGCAGGCGGTCGAGGTGACGGCCGAAGCGCCATTGGTCGATACGACCACGACTCAGCTCGGCGCTGTCATCAACGAGCGGTCGGTCCAGAACCTGCCGCTCAATAGCCGGGACACCTACCAACTGCTGCAACTGCAACCCGGCGTCCAGGGCGTTGGCGGCTCCGACCTCTTCTACGGAAGCGATAAGGCGGGTGCGGTCTCAGTCAATGGCGGTCGTGGACGATCGAACAACTTCAGCGTGAACGGTGGCGACGGCAACGACCTCTTCGTCAACTCGCCCGGAATCGAGCCCTCACCCGACGCGATTCAGGAGTTCAAAGTCATTACCAATACCTTCGACGCTGAGTATGGACGCAACTCCGGCGCGGTGATCAACGTTGTTACGAAGTCCGGGACCAACCAGTTTCATGGCAGCATCTACGACTATGTTCGCAACAGCATTTTCGACGCTAAGGGATATTTCAACCTGACCAAGCCGAGCGACACGCAGAACCAGTTCGGCGCAACCGTTGGTGGGCCGATTCGGAAGGACAAGACGTTCTTCTTCATCTCTTACGAGGGTAGGCAACTGGTGGAAGGAATCGCCAGCGACCGGACGCGCGTCCCCACGCAAGCGGAGAGGGAGGGTCAATTTTCCGGTTTTGCCGGAACTCTCTCTGATCTCACGGTTGCAAACATCCTCCAGAACCGCGCCGGGTGCGCCGACGCGATTGGCGCTGCGGGCGGAGCCGCACCCACTCCGGGTACACCTTGGGCAAGCATCTTCCCTACCTCAATTCCGACTCCATGTTTCGATCCTGTCGCAGCGAATCTGGTCCAGAACTATGTGCCGCTGCCCAATGTGGGCGGCTACTACTACCAGGCGTCGCCGAACCAGCATAGCCGTGAAAACCAAGGCACGGTTCGCGTCGATCACACCTTCAACGATCACAACTCCTTTACCGGCTACTACTACGTGGATGACGGCTTCGACGAAAATCCTTTTACTCGCTTTCAGGCTGTCACCAACAACCTGCTGCCCGGATTTGGCAGCAACAATGCCAGCCGCAACCAGCAGATCAATCTCTCCGATACCTGGACGCTGAGCCCTACCACTCAGAATGAGGCGCGCATCACCTACTATCGCGAGGGTCAGCTGACTTTTCTCGCTTTCCAGCGCACGGGCGCGGTGACGGATTCTTGTACCGGGGCGGCGGCCAACTTCTGCTTCAACGGCAATCCCGATACGCCGTTGATTGACGACAATGGAAGCCCGATTACTACCCCCAACGCGAAGCTTGGGATTACCCCTGGGCTGCCTCCCGACCGTGAAGGCGTGCCTTATATCGACATCAGCGGGGGCTTTACCATTGGCAACGACTCGGAAGGCACGTTGCCTCAGGTGGGCAACACCTACGCGTTGACCGATAATTTCTCCAAGGTCATTGGACAGCATAGCCTGAAGTTTGGGGGCGATTTCCGAATCCAGCACTTCGATCAAACCCTGTATTACAACGTGAACGGGTACTTCTCCTACAGCGGCGGTGGTCAAAACGACCTTGAGGCCACCGACTCGACCGGTGCTGGCACGGTCTTCCCGAATTACCTGCTGGGACTTCCCGATAACTATTCCCAGGGATCCCCACAGACCGAAAACATTCGGGCTAACGCTCTTTATCTCTTCGCCCAGGACAGCTACAAGGTCAAACCCAATGTCACCTTGAACTACGGGTTGCGCTGGGAGCTGAACGAGCCGCTCGCCGACGCCTCTCAGCGCGTGCAGACCTTCCGACCGGGCCAGGCTACGCAGATTTTCCCGTGCCAGCTCAATGCGGAGAATACGGCGACGATCGGCAACGGAACATCGGATTGCGGTCCCGGCAGCGCGAACGAAGCCTACTTCCCGCTTGGCCTCGTGATCCCCGGTGACAAGGGCGTGCCCAAGGGCCTGACGGCCACCTATTACAAGGCGTGGGCCCCGCGCGTTGGCGTCGCCTGGAGCCCGGAGCGCTTCAATAACAAGCTGGTGATTCGCAGCGGATTTGGCCTCTTTTACAACCCGATCGAGCAGCTCGTGTTGGAGCAGTTCCAGGGCGAGCCACCCTTTGGCGGCAGCAGCTCGGTCGGCGAGGGTCTTTTCCAGACGCCCTTCGTGAGCCAGGGCGGAAGCGTTTCGCCAAATGCATTTAACGGCTTTCTAAATCCGGCTCGCGGGTCTGCAGTAGACTGGTCGGTTTTCCGTCCGATCATTCTCTATGGGGAACTACAGCCTAATCTGAGGACGCAATACACCGAGCAATATAACCTTCAGATCCAGCAGCAGTTTGGGAATAATTTTGTTTACACGCTCGGCTATGTGGGATCACAAGGGCACCGTCTGCTCGCGACCTACGACTTGAATCACGGCAACCCGCAGAGCTGCCTCGATCTCATTGCGACCTCCGCATACAACAATGATTCCAGTTACACCTGCGGGCCTTACTATGAGGACTCCCAGTTCGTGATCCCCGCCGGCGAGACGATTGCTCCGCAGGGACTTCATCTTCCTTATGGGCCGACTCCGTTTATCGCCGGCGGGACGACGCTCGCTGCGCCGATCAATCTGGTCGGGCTGCGGCAATATTCCTCGCCCTACTGCGATCCGACGACTGGGAGCAACTGCCCGGCGGATGGCATTCCTGTGTTCTCCAGCATTTTTGCGCAGGATGTTGTCGCCAACTCCAATTACAACTCGCTGCAGGCATCGCTTGAAAAACGCTTCTCGCAGGGATTCCAGTTCCTCGCCGCTTATACCTGGAGCAAGTCTATCGACAACGCTTCCAGCTTTGAGCAGAGCCTTGACCCGAACGATTTCAGCCGCAGCCGTGCTCTCTCGCTCTACGGCGCGACCAATCGCTTCGTCTTCAGCGGCGTTTGGGACTTGCCCTTCAAGCAGTACTCAGGAGCCCTGGGCGTGATTGCGAACGGTTGGACAGTCTCAACGATCGTTGCCTTCCAGGATGGATTCCCGATCCGCATGCAGTCGAACCTGGACCAGGAATTGCAGGGGAGCGGCGACTTTGAAAATCCCGGGAAGCCGGATCAGGTCGCGCGGTTCTCGCATCAAGACCCGAGGAAGAACAACGGCTACTATTTCAACCCGAACATCTTCGCCGTGGCCCCGTTGGGCAGTCTTGGCTCGGCAACGCGCAGCCAGTGCTGCGGGCCGGGAATTGAAAACACCGATCTCGCTCTGCAGAAGAACACACCAATCGGAGAGACAAAGAGCTTGCAGTTTACCTTCCAAACCTTCAACGTCTTCAACCGCACCCAGTTCCTGAATCCGGATGGACAGATCGGCGACGGCGGCCTCTTCGGCCAGGTGACCCGCGCCCGCGACCCGCGCAAGATCCAGTTCTCGCTTCGCTTCAGGATGTAAGATTTGAAGGCGGCCTCGTTCATATTTCCGCGCATATTCTATTGAGGCCGCCGGCAGGTCACTCATGAGCACCGCAGTCCTGGCAGCAGCCAAGCTTCCGCATTACATCAATGGAGCGTGGGTCGATTCCACTGCTTCTGAATGGGTTTCCGTAGTCAACCCTGCCACGGGCGAGGCAATCGCCACTGTGCCGTTGGCGAGCAGCGCCGAAGTCGACGCTGTCGTTGAAGCTGCGGCTGCGGCGTTCCCTGCGTGGCGTCGGACTCCGCCTGAAGACCGCATCCAGCCGCTCTTCAGGCTGAAGACACTCCTCGAAGAGCACATCGACGAGATTGCGCGTGTCATCACCACGGAAAACGGCAAGACCTTCACTGAGGCCAGGGCGGAGATGCGCCGGGCGATCGAGAATGTGGAAGTCGCCTGCGGCATTCCGATGATGATGCAGGGGTACAACCTTGAGGACGTCGCACGCGGCATCGACGAGATCATGATCCGACAGCCGCTGGGCGTGGTTGCGGCGATTACTCCTTCGAACTTTCCGGGGATGATTCCGTTCTGGTTTCTGCCCTATGCGATTGCGACCGGCAATACGCTGATACTGAAGCCGTCCGAGCGCGTTCCGCTGACCTCGAAGTACGTCTTTGAGCTGCTGGCGCAGACTGGGCTGCCTGCAGGTGTCGTGAACCTTGTGAATGGCGGTCGCGAGTCGGTTGATGCGCTGATCGATCATCCCAAGGTGCGGGCGATCAGCTTTGTGGGCTCGACGGCGGTGGCGCGAGCGGTCTACGCGCGCGCCGGAGCGAACGGCAAGCGGGCGCAATGCCAGGGTGGCGCGAAGAACCATGTCATCGTGCTTCCGGACGCGGACATGAAGATGACCACGCAGATCGTCACGGACAGCGCCTTTGGTTGCGCGGGGCAGCGGTGTTTGGCGGTTTCGGTTGCGGTGACGATTGGCGAGGCGCAGAAGACTTTTCGTGACGCTATCGCCGAATCTGCCTCGAAGCTCAAGGTCGGCAACGGGCTCGATGAAGGCGTGCAGATGGGGCCGGTGATCTCGGCGCAGAGCAAGTCGCGGATTGAGTCGCTGATTGGTGTTGGCGAGAAAGAGGGCGCGAAGGTGCTGCTCGATGGCCGCGGCGCGAAGGTTCCGAAGTATGAGACTGGCTCGTTTCTCGCGCCGACTTTGCTCGATGGGCTTCCTGCCGACAGCGAGCTGACGCATACGGAGATTTTTGGGCCGGTGTTGAGCCTGGTCCACGCCGACTCGATGGATGAGGCGCTGGCGTTTCTGGAGCGGAGCCCTTACGGCAACCAGGCTTCGCTGTTTACCTCAAGCGGCGCGGCGGCGCGGCGTTTTCGCTATGAGGCTCCGGCGGGGAACATCGGCATCAACATCGGAGTTGCTGCTCCGATGGCTTACTTCCCGTTCAGCGGATGGAAGGACAGCTTCTTCGGGATCATGCATGCTCAGGGTCGTGATGCGATTGAGTTTTATACCGAGAAGAAGATTGTGGTGGAACGCTGGGCGGCGGAGCATTCGCGGAAGTTTTGAGGCTTGGTGTTACTCAAGACTTCTGCGACGGCGCAGCGGTCGTTCAAACTGGACGGTATAGAAGCCCGACATCCGGGCGTTGTCCACCGCAAGCACAACGCGCTCAGCGGCTGGTGGAATCACCTTCCAGCTGTTGTTTCCGAGGACGATAAGGGCGATTCTTCCGCCGCTTAGATTCTGTTGGTAGTACATGTTCTGATCGCCCGTGACCATGACATCGAATCCAGCATCTTCAGCGGCGCGCAGCAGCAATCCGTTCGACAGTCTCGACCATGACATGTCTCGTGCTGTCAGGACGTCGTGGCCAACGAGAAACCTTCGGAGTTGCTTCGGGACGTTATGATCGAACAGAACTCTCACAGATGGATGCTTGGATCCTGACGGGCAGCGTAGGCAAGCAGCTCGCGGACGATGTCCTCTGGAATGTCGAAGTTATCGGCGATCTCTTCAACCGGAGATCCGTCTTCGTAGTTCTCAACAACTGAGTCCGCCTGCATCCGTGTGTCTTTAACGATCGGGACGCCGCCGAGCTTCTCCGGATCGCTCTCGACGAGAGAGCAGCCAGTCCAGTCGATGATTACGGATTCCTGCAGCTGTTCCATGCAAATAGGATATACCCGTGCTGCGCCCCGGAGTGATTAGATCGGCGAAACCCAGGTCTCAAAAGCGAGACTTGGGGCACCCGGCGTTCAGTAACTGTCCGTTTGTCAATTCTTCCCGAGACAGTTCGTGTGCAGTCTTCACCTCATGTCCCGGGAGAAGGCGGCGCAAACGTTTCGGGACGTTATGGTCGAGAAACACCTTCACCGGTGAAGTGCCGGTTTCCTTTGCGCGGCGTACGCGAGCACTTCGCGAATGATGGCCTCGGGAATGTCGAAGTCGTCGGCGATCTCTTCGACGGTAGACCCATCCTCGAAGTTCTCGACGATTGAGTCCGCCTGCACTCGGGTGTGCTTCAAGATCGGCACTCCGCTGACCTTCTCCGGGTTGACTTCAACCAGCGGACAGTCGGACCAGTCGATGACTGCGGATTCTTGTAGCTGTTCCATACAAATAGGGTATACCTGCACTCGGCGTGAGTGGTAGCACCCTCGCGATAAGATTGCGTCATGGGTTTGCTATTGCGGCTTCGAAGTCTCTTTAGGAAAAGACTCAAAGTAACGTTCACAGAGCATATTTGCGCACCGCACGACAACTCTCTCGACCGCGCGCTATCTGTCGAGGAACGCGCCATAGCGGAGTGGCTCCTTCAGCACGACGATCCTCCGGCCACACCATTTCTTTCGCAACTCGATGTTGCACGCGTTGTTGGACGATGCAGTTGTGGCTGTCCTACCGTATATCTAGAGATACCTGAGGAAACACCACCAGCGGGACCTCGGGATAATCCCGTTGGAGATGCAACCGGCGAGGTTGGAGGAAAAATGGTTGGCGTGATGATGCTGCAACGCGGTGGATATCTCACCTGCCTTGAGGTCTATGATCTCAGCGACATCGAACGTCCCTATGGTCTGCCAAACTTCAGTTCACTGCGCCCATTTAATGGACGGCATCCGAAAACTTGATTTAGTTTTATGTTGCTGCCGCTACCGCCGCACCCAATTCTGCCGCCGCGTAAGCCAACCCGTCACCAATCACATCCATTGCTTCGCTGAACTCCTCATCACTGATCGTTATTGGCATGAGGATGCGGATTACGTTGTCGTGGGTTCCGGCGCCTAGGAGGAGGACTCCATGTTTGAGGCTGTATTGGATGACCTTCTTGGCTGCGGCTGCGTTTGGTTCTGATGGGTTGTTGGGTTGAGTGAATTCGATCGCTTGCATGGCTCCGAGGCCGCGGACGTCTGAGATGAAGTCGTACTCCTTTTGCCAGGCGAGTGCGCGTTGGCGGAACTGCGCGCCTAGTTCGTTGGCGCGATGGAGGAGATGGCCGTCGGTGAACTCTTCGATGACGGCGAGTGCTGCGGCGCAGGACGCCGGGTTTCCGCCGAATGTTCCGCCGAGGCCGCCGGGGGCGGGGGCGTCCATGATCTCGGCGCGGCCGGTGATGGCGGCGAGCGGGAGTCCTCCGCCGAGGGATTTGGCGGTGAGGATGAGGTCGGGTTCGATGGCGAACTGCTCGGAGGCGAAGAGGGTTCCGGTGCGGCCGAAGCCGGTCTGGACTTCGTCGGCTACGAAGACGATGCCGTGCTTCTTGCACGTTGCGTCGAGGACCTCGAGGAAGCCTGCGGGCGGGACGACAAATCCACCTTCGCCGAGGACTGGCTCGATGACGACTGCGGCGACCTGCTCGGCGGCGACGACTCGGGCGAAGATATCTTCGAGCATGCGCTCGAAGTAGGCTACATCGGGAACTGCGGTAGAGCGTTCGCGGGCCGGAACACCGTAGGGAATGCGGTAGACATCCGGCATGAACGGGCCGAATCCGGCTTTGTAGGGATGGGTCTTGCTGGTGAGCGAGAGGCCCATCATGGTACGGCCATGAAAGCCGTCTTCGAAGCAGATCACGGCGGAACGGCCGGTGTGGCTGCGGGCGATCTTGACCGCGTTCTCGACTGCTTCGGCTCCGCTGTTGACGAAGAAGGTCTTCTTGGGGAACTTTCCCGGAGTTAGTTCGTTGAGCTTCTCGGCTAACTCGACGTAGCTCTCGTATCCGGTGACCTGGAAGCACATGTGCAGGAAGGCGTCGAGCTGGCGGCGGATGGCGGCGACGACGCGCGGGTTGCGATGGCCGACGTTGATGCAGCCGATGCCTCCGCAGAGGTCGATGAAGCGGTTGCCGTCGAGGTCTTCAAAGGTCGCGCCCTCGGCGGAGCGGATGAATATGGGGGTGCCGGCGTAGACTCCGCGGGGGATGGCTGCGGCGCGACGGTCGAGCCAGGCTTTGGACTTGGGGCCGGGGAGTTCGGTTTGGACATTGATGGCGGGCATGGGGTCTTTTCCTATGCTCGCATTGTAAATCCCAGAGGGTACCCCCCTCCCCCCTTTACTGGCTAAAATCATTTATTTCAGCGACTTGCGGAGGCGTCCGGGTTAAAATCCTGATTCTATTTGAGGCGGATTGCTGGGCTTCGGCACGGTCGCGGGGTTCTGATTGCGGTCTTTGCCTTTGTTAATCCCTATTCTTAGTTTACCAAGTCGGACCCTTCCACTATGCCAAGTTGGCCCGAGTTTTTGGTGAATGGAATGAGCGACTTACAGATTATTTTGGATGGGGCCTATTGACAAAATTCAGCGATCTATTTGAAATACATATTGTATATACAAAGTGAAATACGAATGGGACGAGGACAAGGCGCAGAGCAACTGGCGGAAGCACGGCGTCACGTTTGAAGTTGCTCCGGATGTATTTGAAGACGAGCGGGGCGTGCTCGAACTGGGGCGAGTCGACGAGTTTGGTGAAGAGCGCTGGAAGGCGATTGGGAGCGTTTCAGAAGAGGTATGAGCGCCAGTGTCATAGCCATCCTCGTGGTCGTACACGTGTATAGGGAGAAAAACGATGGAGAAGAAATTATCCGAATCATCTCAGCCAGAAAGGCTGATCCGAGTGAGCGCCGAATATATCAGGAACAGGAAATGGACTAAAGAAGAACGGGAGGCTGTGCGGCGTATCGCCGAGAGGCAGGCTGCCGGAGACGACTCGGACATCGACTACAGCGACATCCCCAAGTTGACCGAGGAGGAGCTCTCCCGCTTTGTACGCGCTCGCGAAATACGGAGGAAGATTCCGGTGAGCGTGCGTTTGGATCCCCAGGTTTTCGAGTGGCTTAAGTCGAAGGGGGAGGGCCATCTTACGCGGATCAATGACATTCTTCTGAATTTGATGGAAGCGGAGCTGGTTGCGAAAAAGTAAGGTTGTCATTTGGCGCTGGTGATCCCAGGTCCCAACTTTCGGGACCTGGGTCACCAGGCTGCTTTGGAAAAGGGGACGGGGTTTCGAATCCCTCCGCCCCGATCTTTAGAGCAAAAGTACAGTTGGTGTAATGTGCTGAGTTTTGTCTCAGCAGGCGTTTTTCTGGGGAAAAACGCCTGTCGGCGGTGCACCTCACACTACGCTAGCTGTACTTCTGCTCTAGCGTGTCCGAGGACTGACAACGGTTAAACGGGCCGCACTCTTGCGTTCGAGCATCACGAGCGCGAGCGGCTCTTTCGGAGCAGATACCAGACGATCAGGGCAACCACCGCGAGAAGACACAGCAGCCCGATAACCAACGGCGTAGACATGCCATGCGGTGCTTCCGGGGTTTCGGCAGGCGCTCCGGTCGATGCTTCTGCCGGGGCCGTGACCGCCTCTTCGTTCCCCTCTGCGACCAGGACCGGGACATCTGGAGCTGGCGCAGCCACACCCGTTGCTGGTGCAGCTTCGCCCGTCGCCGGTGCAGCTTCGCCCGTCACCGTTCTCGCTTGCGTAGCTATAACGGCAGGCTCCTCCACGACCTTGGTGGCGGTGATGGTCATCCCTTTGCGCACGGCAAAGGCGTCGACCATTTTTCCGTCCACGTCAAATTTTTGGTTCTGAGGAATCTTGAACTGCTGGTTCTTGCCGTCTTCCAGGGTCAAGATGATGCTCAGCGGCGGATTGATTGCCCATACCTTTCCCTTCACCGTCTGTACTGTCGTGATGGTCATGGGAGTGGTCGTAGTGGTGATGGTCCGCTGGAGCTTCATGCCTGGCTTCAGATCGTGAATGCCGAGTTGCTTACCATCCACCGTCGCTGTTGCATACTCGGGCACATTCTCAAAATTGCGGAGGGTGCCATCCGCCATTTTGACTACCAAGTTGTTGCCTGAGACGGTCACGACTTCGCCGTGATCGACCTTGGTTACGACGGTATCTTTCCCCATCGCTGTTGTAGTAGTTGTCTGCACCTGTGCACTCAAGCTCAGGGTAAAGGCCAAGCAAGCCGCGGTCATTGCAATCACCGGCCAAGCACACTTCCAACGTCTTATGTTCATCACCATTTCTCCTTTCAGTTATTCCATCGGTTTTGTTCGCACGAAGTTATATTTGGCGGCGAGCTGGATCCTAAGTGCGTTCCCGTCCAACCGTCTTTGTTATCTCTCCAGAGCAAAAGTACAGTTGGTGTAATGTGCGACGTTTGTCTCAGTAGGCGTTTTTCTGGTGAAAAGCGCCTGCCAGGCGGTGCACCTCGCACTACGCTCGCTGTACTTTTTCTCCAGCCATACAGAAGTTCACCTCCGACAGTCATTCGAGTTGATCGAACTTTTCCACGCGCGGCCTTATCTCGGTTTCCTCTTCCCAAGGAGGCCGCTTGCACCAGTCTTTTCGCCGGTGATCGTATTCTGTAAGGCCCCTTTGGCAACGTTACCCGCGACACTTCCTACGTCTGGAGTAAAGGTCGGGTTTGCTGTTGTTCCTTGAATCTTGAAGGAGACCCCTCCCATTGCGCCGCGGCCGGTTCTCTCCGCGCGCGCTTCGGACCGGTTGGTCTGCAGGTCGGCCATCATGTTGAAATCGAGCGCCCCACTTGGGCTGATGGTGCCGGCCCCGGTCAGCACGCCGAGTGAGGGTATGGTCACGCTGATGGCGTCAGCCCGAGTCAGGGCGGGAGTGACTTGCACATTCAAGCTGGCGTTCTGAATGGTGGTGTCGGGATTGGATGATGCTTTTCCGCTGAAGGCGGATAAAGCCCCTAATTTCGAACCCGTATCGAATCCGGCCAACTTGACGTCGGACATTCGCACGGGGCCGGCAATCACCAGATTGTCGGGTGAGCCGCTGATTGCAAGGTCGGCGGACAGCGTGCCACCATTCAACTTCGATCCGGAAGGAAGCACTACGCCGAGGGCGGGGAGCATCGATGCCAGTTCATCGACCGACATGCCCGGGGCGTTGAGCTTCAGATTCATCGCCATCGTTTCGCCCTGGGTCTGAAACCCGCCGGTGAGGTGAGCGACGGACTTGCCGATGTTTATGTCCCCCTGGGTGATGGTGCCTGCCTGGCGGTCGAGGTCTTCGTCAATGGCGTATTTCACGGTCACGGCTTTCGGAGCGGGGGAGCCTTTCGGTGAGAGCTTGAGCTTTTCGCAAGTGACCGCACCCGCCAGCTTAGCCTGACTGCCGGTCGAGTTCACCGTTCCGTCAAGATCAACAGAGCCGCCAATGCCGCTCGCCGGATCGACGAAGCCCGAGGCCGCCAGAATCCAGATTCTTCACCTTTATCGAGGCATCGAGAGGAGTCTTAGCCGCGTCCTGAGGATTGATCGGTCCCGCTTTGCCGGTGAGGTCGGCATCGCCGCCTCCGGGAAGGTTGACGGTCAGCTCGAATGGGAATTGAGAGGTGAAAGAGAAGTTGGAGACTTTCGCGTTGAGGTCGTCGTATACCTGCGGCTTCGCAGTGGAGTTTGCTTTGCCGACTGATAGCTTTCCATCTTTGATCTCCAGTTTGGCGACCGACAGGTTCTGTGCCCCACCCGACTTCGCTGACTCCGGAGAAGTGCTTTTGCCGGCTCCGCCGAGGCTGGAAAAGTTCCAGGTTCCATTGGGGCCTTTGAGCAAGGTTATCTGAGGCTCTTCCAACTCGATTCCGGTTATGTTGAGTTGCTTGGAGAAGATGAGCGGCATTAGTTCGACGCCGACTTTCAATGACTTCATCGTTATAAACGGTGACTTGCTGAAGGCGGGATCGTCGGCGATGCTGACATTCTCCACACCGACTGTGCCGCCGAAGAGCGATAGGCTGAGATCTCCTAAGGTCACGGGCCGGCCCAGGGAGTTGGTCAGTTCCGACTCGATTTTTGGCCGAAAGCTGTTGATGTTGATGAACAGCGGAAGAGCTATTAGAATCACCAACACTGCCGCGACAACGATTCCAGCGATCTTGAGAGTACGTTTGTTCACTTGCATTGGCTTGCTCCTATTCGTTGGCCCTTCAAAGATGCTTGTGGCATATCTCGTTGACCCAGCGACCTAGCGGGAGTCATGGAAGCTCCACAGCCCAGGCAATAACCTTCCAACTCGCTTCTTCTTTGGTCCACAACAACAGAAGAGCAGGCGATTCCTCTTCGCCATAGTTCAAGCGGCTTGCGGACAAGTAATAAGTCCCGTATTTTGCATCCGCAGGCTTCAAGTCAGGGGCAGTTGCGAGCTGGCGATCTTTGCAGAGAAAGCTAGAGGCCATCTGGTCGGGCACGGCCATGATCGCGAATGCCTTGGAGTTTTCATTCTCGACTGGGGGCAGCAGATCATTGCGCGGCTGCAGGCCCGTCATCATGTCTGAGAGATTCGTTCCGGATGGAATTCTTTCGAGCGGCTGTTGAAGCCCAGACTGGATTCTGGCGACGGGCGTTAATTTCTGCTGGTTTTTCGAAGGCGATGGCAGGCAGTCGTAGGAACGCGGTGAGGCAAAGGTGGATGCCCGGACAACATCCCGCTTGACGATCCAGGTCTGATAGAACTCGAGGATGTCTTTTTCGGCGGTGGGATCACCGGCGATGCTCCGCGGTTTTTCAACTGAGGGCTCGGCCTGAGCCGCAGCGTTTCCGGGGACGATGTCTGCATTGCTGCCGTCTTCGAGGCGGATGGCCGTGATCTTCCAGTAATCGCCTTCCTTAGCCCAAAGCAGGGTCATCACCTTGTTGCGGCTATCTCCCTGCTTTCCACGAAACACCGTGGCAAAGTACTTCTCTTTCGAGCGATTGGCCGAATCTTCGCTCAGTGCGGGAGCGCATCTCTCGTCCGGTTCCATATCCAATGGCACGGCGACGAGCAGAAATTCCGAGGCATAAGCGTTCTTTGCCTCTTTCAGCGCTGGCGACCATTTGTCGGCCGGCTCGAAGACATCGGCAACGGAATTTGCCGTGCCAATGCTGTCACTGAAGTTCTGCATAAGCATTACGGTGCGCAGCCGAATCATGCCTGGCGGGGTGGGATGGCTGCTCTTCTGCGCCGTTGCCTCCAAACACGGATAGCTTTGGCGCGAAAAGTAGGCGACGGATTTGTTCGGTTGTTTCCCTACGACCCAGCTTTGCAGGAAATCGTGCGCGCTCTTATCAACGCCCTGGTCGGCTTTCACCCCGGGATTTAAGGGAATGTGGCCGAGGCTTTCAGTGTTGTTTTCCGGGGTTGGCTTACCTCCGGCTGCGAGCTGTCCGAAGACGTCGCGCCACCAGCCATTCAGACCTGACCAGCGAGTATCGTGGCGGTCGAGGTTGTTTCCAGCGCGGACGTCTGAGTTAGAAGCGGACAAGTGCCCATTGACCAGCCCCTTGGGAAAGCCCGAAGAGCGATAGTCGACATCCACGTCGGCCAATTTATGGTCTCGCGAAACGGAGAATTGAATCGAGGGAGGGCCATTTTTGAGCCTGTAACAAATGGGAAAACCCGCGTGATAGACGGTGTTGTCTTTATCGTGAAGGAACTCCTGGCTGCGGTTGAGAATGTCGACTGCATTGGGTTTCAGGTAGACATACAGGCGGAACTGGCGGTCATTGCTTACGCCGGATTCCGCTCCAAGGACTTCGTCAACGGCCTCTATCAGATCTATTGCTCGACCCAGACTGTTGCCGGTCGCATTCGTGAGCTTGGCGTTTAGCAGCGCATGGGTCACGGCGTCAAATGTGGTGCGGACGGAGAGCCGACCATTGTTATAGGCCTGTTCAGGCACGAGCTTGCTTCCGGTAGTGGCGTTATAACGCTGAATAAAGTCGTCTACCAGCTGCTTTTGCTCGGGACGCAATGAGGCGTAGGATTTGCCAAGCTCCAGCTCTTCGTTTTTTGTCTTTTTGGAAGGCGCCGCCTCGTTCGGATTTGTCTGTGCGACAAGCAAGTCGAACGGGAAGTATAAGAACGCGATCAGAAGGATCAGCCGGGCAATTCGGTTCATTGTGACCCTTCCTGGTGGAAATTGGCGAAGTCCTATGGCACTGAGATTATTTGTCTCCTGATGAAAAACTCCGCTTTGTCGGTCAGCCCGCCTGAGGCGAACGCCCGCGCAAGCAGCATCGCTGCATGCGCGGCGTTGGCATCTTGCGACGAAGAGCTTACTTCTTGTTGAGGTCGTCGTCCTTGTAGTACTTCGTGCCCTGCAGGGTTATCTGGAGAGCCAGACCGTTCTTGGTAATTTGATAGACCCAGACCCCCGGGGCCAACTCCTCCGCTCCCGAGAATGCTCCGCCCTTATCGCCGGCCTTGGCCGCAGCGTCGGTTTGCGCTGAACCCGACCAGCCGGAATTGAGGAACTTGGCAAATGCGTCAGCGGTTTGGAAGACGAAGATCACGCGGTAATTCTTTACTCCCATACCCAGACCAGCGCCGACCGAACCCATCTTCATGAAGGTTTCCTGCTTGGTACTGGAGTCGACAGCGATTCCCGCGCCACGCGCCGTGCTCAACAGCAAAACATTGGCTCCGGTGTTATTGAAAATGGCATATCCGGCGGACTTTTGAATAGCCCCCTGAGCTGCGGGTTGCAGCTTGTACAAGTCCTGCAGAGTTTCCGCAGCCATTTTGCGGATCTTGTCGCGTTCCTGGTCGGGGGTATCGTCGGCACTGGCCAAACCTGTAGCCAGCACAATTACTGCGAGGGCCGAAGCAATGATTCTAAGTTTCATTGAAGCTCTCCTTTCGTTCGAGGGAGCTGATCGCAGGGCAGGGCACGACTTACTGCTCGTAACCGGTTCCGCAAGAAGTGAAGCACAGGATCGCGTGTTTGTCGAGGGTCAATATCGTTCGTCCCGATGGGATCGCGCGATTAAGCGGGAACGTACGTCAACCTAATTATGTCCTCGCCGATTTGATCGCTGGTCACAAGGCGGAGCGGCGGGCGGGGGCCGTTGAAGAAGGGCTTGCCGCGACCAAGCACGACGGGGCGGAGGTAGAGTCGGTACTCGTCTATAAGGCTGGTTAGGCTTCCTGCCAGGTCTGGTCCGGCGACGTCGATCTCTCCAACTTGATCAGTCTTCAGCTTGCGGATTGCCGCCTCGAGGTCACCCTCGATAAGTGTGGCGTGGGGGCCAAGTGACTTCAACGTGCGCGAGACGACCCACTTCGGTTTGCTCCGCCACGCCGCCGCGAACTCATGATCCTCGGCGTCCCAATCGGGAAGGTCTTCGTCCCAATAGCGCATGATCTCGTACATGCGGCGACCGTAGACCATGCCGGCCAGGCCACGCGTCTGCTCGATGAAGTGACCAAAGACCGCGGGCTCAGGGGGGCCAATTTTCATGTGGTCGACGTAGCCATCCAGGGACTGGTTCAATGCATAGACGAGCTTTGCCATTACAAAATCTCCTCCGCTCTGGGTACTTCAGAATAGCGGAGATGAGCGGGGCTGGCTCGCGCTGACTCTCTATGGCACTCGGTGCTATATTAATTTCCAGGGTTGGACTTCCCGCACGCGATGTTGGTTTACACGAACAGGGCCTTTTCCCGCTTTGCGAAGAAGGCGCGCATCACTGGCGGCGACCTGTGGAGGGCTACTCGACAGGCGAATGACGGCCTGATTGACGCCGATTTGGGCGGTGGGGTGATCAAGCAGCGCATCGCACGCGCCGGCGAAGGGAAGTCAGGCGGGTCGCGTTCGATCATTCTGTTTCGCAAACACGATCGCGCGGTTTTTGTATACGGGTTTGAGAAGAAAGACCACGCCAACATCGGGCCGAACGAACTCGAAGCGTTCCGTGAACTGGCGAAGGTGGTTCTTGGGTATACGACAGCGGAGATGGCCCAGCGAGTGAAAGATGGAGCGCTCTTTCTGGTGGAAGAGCCGGAGGAGTATGAAAATGGCTAAGAAATACCGCAGCGACGTCATGACCGCCATTCATGAGACGGCGGCCGACCTCCACCGCGTGGGCGGGATGGACCGCAGGACGATGCGCAAGTTCGATGTGCTTTGCCTGACGCCGATCCAGCAAATGGCCCCGGAGCGGATTCGCGCCTTGCGCACTCGCGAGAAGGCGAGCCAGGCGGTGTTTGCCGCCTATTTAAATGTGACTCCGAGCCTGGTGAGCAAGTGGGAGCGGGGAGAGAAGCATCCGCAGGGCGCTTCTCTGAAGCTGCTTTCGCTGGTGGAGAAGAAGGGGCTGGAGGTTGTGGCTTAGGATAGCCCTATTCGGGCCTTGAAGAACCACATCTCAAAAGTGAGATGTGGACACCCCAGATTTTTAAGAATAGCTTGAGGAACGTGGGCCTGTTTGCTTTTTCTAACCAGGGCCCATGTGCGGTACCCTAGGCACATCAGAGGTGAGGCTATGGAGCAACTTGACCATATCACCCAGCAGCCGGAAGTCATGGGCGGCCGCGCCTGTGTGCGGGGCATGAGGGTCACCGTTGGCATGATTGTTGGCATGATCGGCAGCGGCCATACGATCGATGAGGTTCTGGCCGACTATCCTTACCTCGAACGAGAAGACATTCTGCAGGCCCTGCGCTACGCGGCCTGGCGATCTGAAGAGCGGGAAATCATCCTGGCAAGCGCGTGAAGGTATTGGTGGATATGAACCTATCTCCCAGTTCTTCAGAATAGTAGAATAAGTTTGAACCTGGATGGGCCGCGATGGATTGGGCTGGATGTGAACTCGTCGAACGCGTTCCTGGCAAAGTGGGCGGGCGGCCGGTGATCAAAGGCACGCGCATTGAGCCTGATTTCCTGCTCGTTGAAGCCGAGCTTGGCCGTTCCCCCGAGCAGACGCATGAGGATTTCCCGACGCTATCCGTGGAGATGATCCGTGCAATCCAGAGCTACGCAGACTCTCGGGCGCAGTTAGCGTCTTGAGGGTCTTGCTGGATGAGAATCTGCCGCACTCACTACGTCTGCATCTCGGTTCGCATGAGGTACAGACGGCGGCCTACGCAGGGTTCGCAGGCTTAGGCAACGGACACCTGCTCGATGCCGCTGAAAAGGCTGGATTCGATGTCCTGATTACAGGCGACCGGACGCTCCACATGAACAAAACCTGACAAACCGCAAGATTGCGATTGTGTCTCTCGGCGATCAACTGGCCGATTCTGGAACCACATATTGCCGAGATTGCGAGGGCCGTGGGTGCGGCTTCTTCCGGTTCCTTCACCGCCGTCGATTGCGGTACGTTTCGTCGATGAGAAGCATCCCTAGATGAAAATGCGCTGCATCCGATAAGCCCAGGTCCCAAATGCAGGGACCTGGGGCACCCGCATTGGTGAGGAATTTAGACCTGGGCCACCCAGCCATGCGGCGTCATCACGATATGCTGGTTAGATCATTCCTGTTAGGGAAGAGGTCGACCGCTTGGCAAGACAACCCATTGCAGAACTTTTTGGATTTCCGCCGGATAGCGACACGGAGCAAGCTGTGCGATACCGTGATAACCGGCTCTGCCCCTACAACAACAAGGTACCGAATTGCACGAAAGACAGCGTTACCGACCCGCTTGGCGTCTGCACCATATTTCACGGAGAAAAGCTGGCGATTATCTGCCCTGTGCGTCTGCGCCAAGACTGGATGATCGCAGAGCATGCTGCAGCCTTCTTTTTCCCGAAGGACGCGAGATGGACAGCGCTGGTGGAGGTTCGCCTCAAGGACAATCAGGGTAAATCTGCCGGCAATATCGACGTGGTGCTTGTTTCTTACGACGAAAAGGGAACCGTGACAGATTTCGGCTCCCTTGAGGTGCAGACCGTCTACATCAGTGGAACGCTTAGGAAGACGTTCTTCAAGCCTCTGATGGACGACAGGCAAGCCTATCTGAGCACTGATTGGGATGCCAGCCGAATAAAGAATCCCGGACCAGACTATCTTTCGTCGTCTCGAAAGCGCCTAGCCCCGCAGCTCATCTTCAAAGGTGGCATTCTGAAGGCATGGAAACGCAAGCAAGCGGTCGCGGTTCACAGTGCATTTTATGAAACGCTCCCAAAATTGCCCGAGGTTGCCCCCGGACGTGCCGATTTGGCATGGCTCATCTACGACTTGGTCTTTGATGAGCGGAGCCGTCGCTATAATCAGGTGCATACGCGGACTGTCTACACGGAATTCCAGGCGGCCCTCAACAAAATAACCATCTCCGAGCCGGGGTCAGTCGAGAAGTTTCTGGCGACCTTGCAGGATAAACTGGACAAGAAGCTCGAAGGCGCAAGCCTGCTCGAACTGGCCGATGCGCCACCCGATGTTCCCGCTGACGAGCCCGACATTCTGGACGAGCTGGAAAACCTCTAAACGAATGAAGCAGCAGATGCTATTCGACATGCCGGAAGCTCCAGCACGAGAGCGAATCGTGAATGTCGCGTCTGTGCCCCAGCGCAGCCCATTTCGATATCCAGGCGGAAAAACATGGCTTATTCCTGTTGTCCGTCGCTGGATTCAAAGCAGGCCAAGTAAGCCGTCCGAACTTGTCGAGCCGTTCGCGGGCGGCGGAATCGTAAGCCTGACCGCGGCTTTCGAGGAATTGACTTCAAAAGTCACTATGGTCGAGCGCGACGAGCAAGTCGCAGCGGTTTGGGAAACGATTCTCAATGGCGGCAATCAATGGCTCGCAGACCGGATTGTTGGCTTCGAGGTAACTCTAGAGTCTGTGCAGGCAGAGTTGGCCCGGACAGAGGTCACACGACAAGAGTTGGCCTTCCAGACAATCCTGCGCAATCGGATGAATCACGGTGGAATTCTTGCGCCAGGTAGCGGATTGCTAAAACACGGGGAGAACGGCAAGGGCCTAAAATCTCGTTGGTACGCCGACACGCTTTACAAACGCTTGCAAAATATCGCCCAGGTGAAAGAGCGGATAGAGTTTATCTCTGGTGATGCTTTCGCCGTGATGCGTCATAAAGCTTTTCTCAAAAACGCGATTTTCTTCATTGATCCTCCATACACAGCGGCAGGCAAGAAAGCCGGATCACGACTATATGCCCACTGCGAGCTTGACCATGAAGAGCTTTTCAGGCTGACGGGAACGATGCAAGGCGACTTTCTAATGACGTACGACAATGCTAAGGGTGTTTCAGAGCTCGCGCGCAAGAATGGATTTGATACGCAGCCCATCGCGATGAAAAACACACACCATGCAGAGATGACAGAGTTGCTAATAGGTCGAGACCTGGATTGGTTTCGCCAGCAATAACGGTCCAACAATGCGTAGCAGGCATCAGGCAGTTAGCGAGCGAATCAGATTCAAGTTCATCAACTTAATCCTTTTTGATAATCAGTACCACCCGATTGGCTGCTCATTCAGGTTGATGTGGACTTGCTTGCTTTCTAAATATTCGTCGACTCCGTGGAGGCCTAGTTCGCGGCCGAAGCCGGATTGTTTGTAGCCTCCCCAGGGGGCTTCGACGTAGGTGGGCTGCATGTGGTTGACCCAGATGATTCCGGCGCGGACGGCTTTGACTACTCGCAGCGCTTTATAGATATCGCGGGACCAGACGGCGGCGGCGAGGCCGAAGGGGGTGTCGTTGGCGATGCGGAGCGCGTCCTTTTCGTTTTCGAACGGGATGACGGTGGCGACGGGGCCGAAGATCTCTTCGCGGGCGATGCGGGCGGAGTTGTCGACGTCGTAGAAGATGGTTGGTTCGACATAGTAGCCGTGGTCGAGGCCTTTGGGGCGGTTGCCTCCGATGGCGGTCTTGGCTTCGGACTTACCTAACTCCTGATAACTCCTGACGCGGTCGAACTGTTCCTTACTTACCAAGGGACCCATCTTGGTGTCGCGGTCGAGTGGGGGGCCGAGGACGATCTTCTTTGCCTTCTCGGTCATGGCCTCGACAAACTTCGAGTAGATAGACCGCTCGACGAGGATGCGGCTGCCGGCGGAGCAGACTTCGCCCTGGTTGATGAAGACGCCGAAGAGCGCGCCGTCGATGGCGGCCTCGAAGTCGGCGTCGGCGAAGAAGATGTTGGGGGACTTGCCGCCTAACTCCAACGTGACGCGCTTGAGCGAGTCGGCGGCGGTGCGCATGATGATTTTGCCGACGGCGGCCGAGCCGGTGAAGGCGATCTTGTCGACGCCGGGATGGGTGACGAGGCGCGCGCCGGAGGTTTCGCCGTAGCCGGTGATGATGTTGACGACTCCGGGTGGGACGCCGCATTCGGTGAGCCAGCCGGCGAGCTTGAGCGCGGTGAGCGGGGTCTGCTCGGCGGGCTTGAGGACGCAGCAGCAGCCGGCGGCGAGCGCGGGGGCGAGCTTCCAGGCGGCCATGAGCAGGGGGAAGTTCCAGGGGATGATCTGGCCGGCGACTCCGACTGGCTCTTTGAGCGTGAGCGAGAGGGCGTTGTCGGGGACGGGGTTGACGGTGCCGGAGATCTTGGTGGCGAGGCCGCCGTAGTATTCGAAGCAGGTGGCGGCGTCGGCGATGTCGAACTCGGCTTCGACGATGGGTTTGCCGGAGTTGCGGGACTCGAGCTCGGCGAGCATAGGCGCCTCGGCGCGGATTTTTTCGGCGATGCGGAAGAGGATGCGTCCGCGCTCCTGGGCGGTGGTCTGGGGCCAGCCGCCTTCGTCGAAGGCATAGCGGGCCGCTTCGATGGCTTGGTCGACTTCGGCTACGGAGGCGTCGGGGATCTCGGCGATGACTTCTTCGGTGGAGGGGTCGTAGACGGGGATCCAGTTGGCCGGAGGTGGGTTTGGTGAATTCGCCGTTGATGAAGTTGGAGTGTTGTTGGACTTGGCTTGAAACGGGCATGGTGAATAACTCCTGGGAGTGATCCCTCAGCGGCTGAAGCCGCTCTCATTCTAAGGATTCTATCTGGCACGGCTGAAGCCGTGCCCCTTCAGGGTATTCTCTGTGCTTTGGTTTTCCACTCGGTCAATGCTGGAACCGCAGATCTCTCCACTTTGCTGCGCTCCGGTCGAGATGACAAATTGTCAGGATTGTGGCTCATGAAGCGTCGGCGGTCGTGACTTCGAGCAGCTCTGCGTCGCGGGTGTGCCCGAGGGAGCGGCGGTAGAAGAAGTAGGCGGAGCCGAAGACGACTACGCAGCCGAGGATGAGCTTGAGCTCATAGATCCAAATCGAGTTTACCTGCCGCGATGGGATGAAGGCGACGCAGATGCCGAGGCCGGTGACGATGAGGCCGGCGACGGCGTTGGTGATCAGGTAGGGTTTGGAGCCTTTGACTTCGCTGTCTGCGGCGCGCGTGTGTTTAAGCAGCGCGAGGAACATGTAACACGACGGGCACGAGCTGCATGATGACGGCGAGATCGAGCAGGGTTAGATAGCCTTCCTCAACGCGTGCGCCGACGAAGCTGAAGCCGATGAGCAGGGAGGAGAGCGCGGCGAAGAGGATCAGGCTGATGTAGGGCGTGTCGTATTTCGGATGGAGCTTGCCGATGATTGGCGGCAGGTAGCGGTCGATGCCGGCGACGAAGGGGATGCGCGCGGTTCCGCTAAACCAGGCGGAGGCGGTGCCGAGGATCGAGATGCACTCGAGGAAGGCGATGGGGACGACGACGGCCATGAGTCCGCTGCGCGAGGCCATGAGGTTGATGCCTTGCAGGATTCCGGAGAGGATGCCGATGTCCTCGTGGGGCATGGCGACGAGCATCGCGATGGTGGTGCCGAGATAGATGGCTCCGGCGGCGAGGCCTCCCCAGAAGATGGCGAAGGGCAGGTTTCGCTGGGGGTCCTGGATTTCGTCGCCCATGATCGAGGCGAGGTCGAGTCCGATGAGCGAGTAACAGATCGTGCCGAAGGCTCCGATGAGCCGCCAGTCGGTGACGGGCTGGCGGAGCTCGGCGAAGTGGAAGGCGCTGCCGTGGTGCGTGGCGGTGACGTAGGCGAGGTAGCAGATCATCGCGCCTCCGGCGATGGTGCCTGCTCCGCCGAGGTTGTTGATCCACTTGCCGAGAGACAGGCCGCGGATATTCAGCAGCATTAAGAAGATGATGATGCCGATCGAGACGCTGCCGGTGAAGAAGTGGCTGTGCTCGAGCCGCTGGATGCTGGGGCCACCGACGTAGAGGCCGACTCCGATGCAGGAGAGGATGACGGTGGGCAGGTAGAAGACGTTCGAGAGCCAATAGCACCAGCCGGCGAGGAAGCCGTGTTTTTCGCCGAAGCTGCGCTTGGCCCAGAGGTAGATGCCGCCCTCGCCGGGCCATTTCTGGGAGAGTTCGGTGACGGCTGCGCCTTGGGGCCAGAAGAAGCAGCTGAGGGCGATGATCCAGAGCCAGATGGTGATGGGGCCGGAGGCGGAGATCGGCGGCACCATGTTGAGGTTTGCGACGGCGACGACGAAGAGCAGCACCAGGTCTTTGCGGCCGAGGACGCGCTTGAGACCGGACTTGTGTCCGAATGCGATGGTTTTGCCCACTTGCCTCCGCTGGCCTTGGGAACTGGGGAGTCTTGGTGCTTGCCGATTTCCAAATATTAACCCGCGATGGGTGGGGACGCGGGGCTTTCTTTCTTAGACGTGGGTTGGGGGAAGTTGGAAATGAATTCTTGTCGCGATACAGCCGCGACAAGAATTCAGGCAATCAATATTTGGAACCGCAGATCCTTCGCTACGCTCAGGATGACCGCTGTTCTCATGGATGGCGACTCCTGAGGACGACAGTCCTTTGGAGCCGAGTGTCGGGCCGAGGCGACCTTCCCGGTTGTCTAGCTGACGGTCTGTAGTTTCGTTTCGGACTGCATTTGTTCGATCGATGGCGCGAGTTTCTCGAAGGCGGTGAGGTGTTTGTCGACGTCGGCCAGGGAGTGGACCATGGAGATGGTCCATTGCTCGTCCCACCAGAAGGGCTGGGCCATGACGCCCTGGTTGATCATGCCGAACCAGTAGAGCTTCCAGAGGTCGATGTCGACCTTTTGCCATTCGCGGAAGTTGCGGATTTTCTTTGGATAGAAGAGCAGCGCACCGTTGGCTCCGGCGCTTTCGACGTAGGCCTCGATGGAGGTGGTCTTGAGGATGTGGTTGTAGCCGTCGACGAGCGCGTCGCTGATCATGCCGACGTGCGCGTAGCCCTCGGGGGTGAGAACTTCGTGGAAGGTGGCGAGGCCGGCGGCCATGACGAGCGGATTGGTTGCGTAGGTTCCGGCGTGGAAGACCTTGTGGGTGGCGATCATATCCATCACTTCTTTGCTGGCGGCGAAGGCGGCGAGCGGGAAGCCTCCGCCGATGGACTTGGCGAGGGTGATGAGGTCGGCCTTGATGTTGAAGTATTCGCAGGCCCCGCCGCGACCGAGCTTGGCTCCGGTCTTGACTTCGTCGAAGATGAGCAGGGCGCCTTCGCGGGTGCAGATCTCGCGCAGGCCCTCGAGGTAGCCCTCTTCGGGCATGCAGACGCCGATGTTCATCATGATGGGTTCGACGATGATGCAGGCGATCTGGCCTGGGTTTTCGGCGAAGAGGCGATTGACCTGGGCGAGGTCGTTAAACTGGGCGACGAGGGTGTTCTTGACTGTGTCCATGGGAACGCCGCTCGCGGCGGGCACCTGCGTGGGGCGGTCGTCGGGGCCGCGGAGCTCTGGCTTGGGCTTCATGCTGACGAGCACCGAGTCGTGTACGCCGTGATATGCGCCTTCCATCTTGATGATCTTGTCGCGCCCGGTAAATCCGCGCGCCAGGCGGATGGCGTGCATCGTGACCTCGGTGCCACTGGAGCCGAAGCGGACCTGGTCCATAGGGAAGCGCTGGCAGATTTCGTCGGCGAGATCGAACTCGAGGGTGTGCGGCATGCCGTACATCGTGCCGGTTATCAGGCGTTCCTGGACGGCGGCGACGACGGCGGGATGGCAATGGCCGGCCATGAGGGCGCCGAAGCAGAGGTTGAAGTCGATGTATTCGTTGCCGTCGAGATCGTGGATGTGGGTTCCCTTGGCGTCTTTGATGTAGAGCGGCCAGGGCTCGTAGCTGCGGAAGTTGCTGGCGACGCCGAGCGGCATGCGGGGCTGGGCTTTTTTCAGGGCTTCGCGGGAAGAGGGTGTGCGGGATTCGTATGTGGCGAGTTCTTTTTCCAAGAGGGGATGCATAGGCTTCTTTCCTTTGGTTCGACTGCGGTTGCAGGGATGCGTCCAGTTATCGATCACCGGGACGTTGCAAGACCTGAACTAGAAGGAGAAGCACCAGCGACATTCGCTGCGGGCGTAACGCATGAACCAGCGCTGACGGCAGAAGATTCCTGCGACGCCCTGGGGCACGGGTTCGCTGCGCCAGCTGCGCGCGGTGACGATGGACGATCGGCAGAGAAGATCGTTCCCTGAATGGGGGGTGTGATGGTCGAGGTCACTACAACCGTCGCTCTTGTCAGCGAGATTCACGGCTGCACCTCCACATCTATGTGGCAAACGCCAAGATTTTCGAAGTTACTTGTTACCGATGAGGCTATAGAACTTACGCTTGCGAAAGCACCGTGTTGCAAGCACTTCAGCCCTATAGTAGCTCCTTCAAAGTAGCTGTTTACGGGCATAAAGTCAAAGTAAATCGGTCCTCCAGTCGGCTTGACGATATCTGAGCCGCGCAAAATTGAGCCGCTTTCTCCTGCCATGCAAAGACGCGCAGCTTTCTATATTCTGGCTCCAGACCGTGCGCGAACTTAGGTTCTAAATTTCCCCTCGGGAAGGTTAATCGTTGAAGCAGATTCGGCCGGAAGTGAATCGCCGCGAGTTTGTGCGCCTAGGGTCGATGGCGGTGTTGAGCCTGCCACTCTCTCGCTATGCATTGGCAAAGCCGACGCACTCCTGCATAGTCGTGGGAGCGGGCTTGGCCGGGCTCTCGGCAGCTTACCGGCTGAACAAAGCAGGCTGGAAGGTCACTGTACTTGAGGCTCGCGATCGGCCTGGTGGGCGTGCCTGGTCGTATCGATTTCCGGAAGCGCCGGAACTGGTTTGCGAGATGGGCGGCGAGTGGATTGGCAAGGACCAGCGGCACATCCTTGACCTCTGCAAAGAGTTGAATGTGGCGCTCGAACCTCATGCTTTTCGCCTATGGCTGCTGATTGCCGGGCAGGTGAAAAAGCCGGGTGAGTGGCAGTTCTCGGAGACGTCGCGCGCGGCGTTTAAGAAATTTGCCGAGGAATACAAGCATTACGGTCCCGAAGACTACAAGCGGCTCGATACCTACGATTGGTATGGGTGGCTGCGGAAGATCGGCTTTACTCCGGAAGACCTGCGGATTCGCGAGATCATCGATAGCACGGATATTGGCGAGTCGATGCGCGATGCTTCGGCGTTCGTTGAGGGCGCGTCCTACGCGACCGCCGACTACATGAATCCCGACGATACGGATGAGATGGACTTTCACGTTCTCGGTGGGAACACCAAGCTTGTCGAGGCGATTGTTGCGAAACTGCCGCCTGGAGCAGTGCATCTGAACTCCCCGGTGGTGAGCATTGCGCAAAAGGGTGGAATGGTCACGGTCTCGACTGCGCGGGGGCAATCGATTGAAAAGGTCACCGCCGATGCGTGCGTCTTTGCCGCTCCGTCGTCGGTGATTCCGTCGATTCAGTTCGATCCGCCGCTGCCTGCGGCGAAGGCGCGCGCTGCTGAGGAGCTGGAATACTGCCGGATCATCAAGACGCAGATACTCTGCAGCGAACGATTCTGGCAGGCGGAGAACTTTGCGCTGATGAGCGACGAGACTTCGCATGAGTATTTCCACACGACGCAGGGGCAGCCTGGGCCGCGGGGCATTCTGTGTTCGTATGCGGTGGGGGACAGGGCCGACGTGCTCGCATCGCAGACGGATGCGCGGCGGCAGCAGATCGTCACGGAGGATTTGTTGTACGTTTCGCCGCTCGCGGAGAAGGCGGTGATGGCGACCCATGCGAAGGCGTGGCAGTGGGACCCGTGGGTGCATGGCGCGTATGCGATCTATCATCCGGGGCAGTGGTTTACGCTGAGGCCTCTGCTCCATCAGCCGCATGGCAAGGTGCTCTTTGCGGGCGAACATCTGTCTGAAGATTCGCAGGGATTCATGGATGGCGCGATCGGCACGGGTAATGATGCCGCCAAGGTGCTCCTTTCTTAATTCACTTACGAGGAAGCAATGAGTTATAGCGATAAAGAGCTGGGCATGGGGCGCAGGATCACTCGCCGCGATTTCATGAACGGCGTGGCGATGAGCATCGGCGCGAGTGCGATTCCTCATGGGCTGTATGCGCAGACTGCACAGACCGCGACCGAGGCGCAGAATGGTGCGGGCTATTATCCGCCGGCGAAGACGGGGATGCGCGGCCTGTATGAGGGCTCTTACACAGTTGCTCATGCGGTGCGTGACGGCAACTTCTGGGACCATGCCGGTGCAGCCGAGTCTACGGCCGAGAGCTATGACCTGGTGGTCGTGGGATGCGGCATTAGCGGGCTGGCGTCGGCGCGGTTCTATCGCCAGGCAGCGGGGCCGAATGCGCGGGTTCTGCTGCTCGATCCGCTGGACGATTTTGGCGGCCATGCCAAGCGAAATGAGTTCAATGTAAGTGGAACGAAGATGCTGGGCTTCGGCGGCACCTATGCGATCGAGAGTCCGGAGCCTTATTCGCCGGTGGCGAAGGGTGTGGTCGATGCCCTGGGTATTGATGTCGAGAGCTTCTCGAGTGTCTCTGATACAAAGCTATTTCCGTCGCTTGGGCTCGAGCCGAAGATATTTTTCGACAAAGAGACCTTTGGGGCCGACAAGCTGGTCGTAAATCCCGCGCCGCTCTTTGGCGGCAAGGCTTCAGCGACCGACTCGGCGAGTGTCTGGCAGCGCTTCCTCAACGATGCTCCGCAGAGTGAGAAAGCCAAAGCCGATTATCACAGCCTCTTTCATTCGGAGAAGGATTTACTGCCGGGGCTTTCTTCCGATGAGAAGAAAGCCAAGCTGGCGCGAATGAGTTATGCGAGCTTTCTGACCGATCTTTGGAAGGTCGATCCGCAGGTTGTTGCTTTGTTGCAGGCCTATCCGCAGCCGCTGTATGGATTGGGAATCGATGCCGTCTCGGCGCAGGATGCGTGGGGTTTGGGGCTGCCCGGTTTTGATGGTTTGAAGCTTGCTCCGGGGGCGGGCCCCGGCATGGGGCGCGATGCGATTCCGAATGAAGAGGCGGAGAAATACTTCTTCCACTTTCCCGACGGCAACGCCTCGATTGCGCGCCTTCTGACGAGGAGTCTGATTCCGGATGCCGTTCCTGGTAGCAGCGCGCAAGACATTGTCACCGCGCAGGTGAAGTACGACCGGCTCGATCGGACGGGGAGCCCGGTGCGAATTCGTCTGAGCAGTACGGTGGTGAAGGTGAAGCATGTGGGCGATCCGGCGACGGCGACGGAAGTGGAGATCACTTATTCGCAGCAGGGGAAGCTGGCGACGGTGCGCGCCAATCACTGCATTGTGGCTTGCTGGCACACGATGATTCCGTATATCAACTCGGAGCTGCCTGCGGCGCAGGTGACAGCGCTGCAATCGGCGGAGAAGGTGCCGATCGTTTACACCAACGTTGCGCTGCGGCAGTGGCAGCCGTTTGTGAAGTTGAAGGCGGGTTCGACTTATGCGCCGGGGAGCTATTTCACCAGCGTGAGCCTGGACCAGCGGGTGAGTATTGGCGACTACCACGCGACAACAAAACCTGAACAGCCGATTGTGCTGACGATGCACCGCTTTCCCTGCCAGCCGGGTTTGCCGAGCCGCTTGCAGCATCGCGCTGGGCGGGCGCAGCTCTATGCGACGCCGTTCGATGAGTTCGAGCGGAATATTCGCCTGCAGCTTGCGCGGAGCCTTGGCGATGGTGGTTTCGACCCTGCGAATGATATCGCTGCGATCACTGTCAATCGCTGGCCGCACGGCTATGCGTATCAATACAACTCGCTGTGGGACCCGTTCTGGCTTGACGGCGGCCCTGAGCCCTGCGTTGCGGCGCGGAAGCCCTTTGGCCGGATCGCGATTGCGAATGCCGATGCGGACGCATACGCCTACACCGATTGCGCGATCGATCAGGCTTATCGGGCGGTTTCGGAATTGAAGGTGGCTTCGAAAGCCTAGCTTTTTCCGCCAGTGTGAAGGCGGAACGATGGTATGCTCCGGTCAACACGATCCTGAAAATAGAGCACCTTCCGATTCACTGCAAGAGAGGCGCGTATGTCGGTCATCGAGCCACCGGTTCCTGATGCTCTTGCCACTTCCGAGAGTGATCGGATTGGGAAGTCGGCGGTGCGCAAGGCGAGCTGGCGGCTGCTTCCGCTGATCGCGCTGGGCTATGGTACCGCCTACATCGACCGCATCAACATCAGCTTTGCCTCGTTGCAGATGAACCGCGATCTGCACTTCAGTGCGACTGTATACGGCTTTGGCGCGGGACTTTTCTTTGTGAGCTATGCGGTCTGCGAGGTGCCTTCGAATCTTTTGCTGGTGCGTTTTGGCGCGCGGCGCTGGCTCTCGCGCATTATGTTGACGTGGGGATTGCTCGCAGTCGGAATGATGTTCGTCAAGACGGTGCCGCAGTTTTATGTCGTGCGGTTTTTGCTCGGCATGGCTGAAGCGGGATTTTTCCCCGGTGTTGTTTTCTACCTGATGCAGTGGTTTCCCCCCGAAAAGCGCGCAAGAGCGATCAGCGGATTTTACGTCTCGCTGCCTCTGGCTTCGGTGGTGATGGGCAGCATTGCCGGAGCGCTGCTCAATCTTCAGGGCCGTTTCGGTCTCGCGGGCTGGCAATGGCTCTTTCTGGTGGAGGGCCTGCCTGCCGTGATCCTGAGCATCGTCTTCCTGGTCTATCTACCCAACACGCCCGCCGATGCGAGGTGGCTCAATCCCGATGAGCGTTCGTGGCTGGAAAGCCGGATTCGCGTGGATGCGGCTTCGGGTGGACACACTCACGATGTGGCCCGAGCGTTGCTCGATCCGCGGGTGCTCCAGCTGGGTCTTGTTTTTTTATGCATGTTGGGTGTCTCGTATGCCTACCAGTTTTCTGCGCCTGCTATTCTGCAAAAACTTACCGGCCTGAACACGACAAAGGTCGGCTTCCTGATCGCGGGCATTGGCTTGCTGAGCGCGATCGGGATGGTGCTGAACGCTCTGCACTCCGACCGCAGCCGTGAGCGCTACTGGCATGTGATTCTCCCCTTTCTGCTGATGGCGGCGGGCTATGCGATAGGTGGAACGTCGAGCCTTCCGTGGATGGCAGTGCCGGCATTGGCGGCTACAGTGATCGCTTACACGGCATTGCTAGGACCGCTGCTCGCGATCCCTCCGACATTTCTCAAGGGGAAGAGCATGGCCGCCGGTATCGCGGCGATGAATACTGTGGGCATGCTCGGCGGTTTCATCGGCCCCTACTGGATGGGGATCGCGAGGGACCTGACCGGCGACTACCAGCATGGCTTGCTGACGCTGACCATTCCGTCGCTGATTGCGGCTGGGATCGTCCTGCTGATGCGACGGACGAACCGAAAACAGCTGAAAGCGACTTAAGCCGCGATGATGCACGGCTCTGATCTTTCCCAGTTACTATTCTCTCGATGCTTCGTCATTTCGGCGTTTTGATAGTTTCGCTGATCGCGGGAACCGTCGCCGGCTTGGCGCAGACCGCGACGCGCTGCGGCAGTGATGCGGCGAGCACGATCTCCACCGATCGGCCTCAGATCACCAGCTCGAGCATCGTCGTTCCCTGCGGAAGCCTGCAGCTTGAGAACGGCTTTCAGGAGACGAGCGCTGGAAGTCAGCAGACCTATGATCTTCCGGAGACTTCGATTCGATTTGGAATTGCGCGCAAGACCGAGCTTCGCTATATGGTTCCGGATTACTACTGGAATTTCGCGGCCGCGTCGGGTGGGGCGACGGGGTTGGGAGATATGAGTCTCGGGTTTAAGCAGCAGCTGGGACCGGTGAAAGGATTCGATGTCTCGGTCATTCCATCGGTGAGTTTCCCGACCGGGGCGAACGCGATCTCGAGTCATGGCTATGATCCGTCGGTACAGGCGCCGTGGTCGCGTGGATTGTCGAAGAACTGGACGATTGCGGGTATGTTCTCGGTGGCGTGGCCGACGCAGGCTGCGGCAAACGGAGGCACCCAGAGAGACGTTACCGGGCAGGGCAGCGTCTTTTTCGATCGGCAGCTGACTGCGCCATGGGACGCGTGGGTCGAGTATTCCGGCTCGTTTCCGCAGCGTGGAGGGCCGCAGAACATCATCGATTTTGGGACGTCGTACAAAATATCTCCGCATCAGCAACTCGATTTTCATGCCGGCTTTGGACTTTCGTCTGCGGCGCCTGACCACTTCATCGGTTTCGGCTATTCGGTTCGCTTCCAGGTCATTCGACCCAAATAATCATGATTGGACAGGTCGAGCCGCTTCCGTCAATTCGCTTCCTGTGGTAAAACCACATAAGCGCCTGCTGATGTGGCGATAGCACAGGAGAAGCCAATGCCCTCGAAGCTCGACTTATTGCAAGGCACGCTGGACGTTATGGTTTTGCAGACACTGACTGCGATGGGATCTATGCATGGTTATGGCATAGCCCGGCGTATTGAACAGATCAGCGGAGACGAGGTGCTGCTGAACCAAGGCACGATTCATGCGTGCCTGGTTCGCCTAGAGCAGCGGGGCTGGATCGCGGCCAAGTGGGGCACGTCGGAGAACAACCGCAAGGCGAAGTTCTATTCGATCACGAAGAGCGGCGAGAAGCAGTTGACCAAGGACGCGGCCTATTGGAACCGCCTCTCCGAAGTGATGGGGCGGGTGCTGGCGATGTCGATCGAGGGGGAAAAATAATGGGAGCCATTCGAGAAACCTTTGGACGTATTCTGTCTTTCTTTGGCAAGGAAACACGCGACGCTGAGCTCGAAACTGAGGTCGCGATTCATCTGGATCTCGCTATCGAAGAGAATCTTCGCCGCGGCATGTCTCCGCAAGAGGCGAGGCGCCAGGCGATGCTGCGCTTTGGCGGGGTGCAGCAGGCGAAGGAGCGGCAGCGGGAGACGCGTGGGCTACCGTGGCTGGACGTTTTGCTCCAAGACTTGCGCTTTACCTTTCGCACGCTGGGCCGGGATCGCGCATTCACGATCGTTGCGGTGCTGATCCTGTCGCTTGGCATCGGTGCAAACATCGTGGTCTTCAGCGTGGTGAATACGATCCTGCTGCGGCCGCTGCCGTTCCCAAATTCTCAGGAACTAGTGCGGATCACGGAAGCACATCCGACGTGTGGCGAGTCTTGCAGGACGTATTCTGCCGATGCCACCAAGGAATATCGTGAGCGGAACAAGTCCTTTCAAGATGTGACTGGCTATTTCGCATTTACGGGGCCGGACAATTTCAAGCTCATGGGCAACGGTACACCGGTGCCTGTGACCGGGCTGTTGGTGATGGACAACTTCTTCCAGACGTTGGGCGTTGCGCCAGCGATGGGAAGGCTATTTCGCGCCGAGGAATCGGTGCACAATGCGCCGCCGGTGGTGTTGGTGACGTATCCATTCTGGAAGCGGCAGCTTGGCGGAGATCCCTCGATCGTTGGGCAGGCGATCAAGATTGGCGACAATGGCAAGCCGGTGACGGTTGTCGGGGTGTTGCCGGAGAGCTTTGATTTCGGTGCGGTCTTTGCGCCGGGCTCGAAAGTGGATGTCTTTGTGCCGTACATCATGGCCGACTATGAGGATGACGGCAATGACCTGGCGCTGATGGGACGGCTCAAGCCCGGGGGGACGATAGGGCAGGCGCAGGCGGAAGCCAATTCTTTATTTCCCAAGCTCGATATTGACTTGAAGCATCCCGAGTACAACAAAAACTTCGGCTATACGGCGAGTCTCTTTGGCCTGAAGGAGTACATCAGCGGCAGCCTGCGCAGGTCGCTGATTGCGCTGTGGTGCGCGGTTGGGCTGATCATGCTGATTGTCTGCGTAAACCTGTCGAACCTGTTGTTGGCGCGGTCGGCCGCTCGCGGTAAAGAGTTCGCGATGCGCTCTGCGCTTGGCGCCGCGCGCGGAAGGCTGGTTCGCCAATTGCTGACCGAGAGCCTCGTTCTCTCCGGAGTTGGCGCAGTGATGGGGCTGGGATTTGCCTTTGCAGTCGTCACCTGGCTTGCTCACCAGGGATCGATCGCCCTGCCTTTGCTGAGCAGCGTGCGGGTTGACGGTGCAGCGCTTGGCTGGACGGTGCTCATTGCAGTCGCTGCTGCAGTCTTCTTTGGCACCGTTCCTGCGCTGAGGATCTCTCGCGGCAATTTGCAGGAGGTACTTAAGGATTCCGGGCATGGGACCAGCGCGGGACGGAAGCACAACCGGATGCGCTCGGTGCTGGTGATCTCGGAGGTCGCGTTGGCCTGCGTTCTGCTGGTGGGCGCTGGGTTACTGCTGCGGAGCTTCCTGCGGGTACTGGATGTTGATCTTGGCTTCCAGCCGAGCCACGCGGCGGCGGTTAGCGTGGACTACGATGGCAATGCGGATGGCGCAAAGAGAAGCGCGATCTGGCAAGAAGTAATTCGCCGTGTCGAGGCGATTCCCGGCGTTGAAACAGCAGGGATTTCGGATAATTTACCGCTCAGCCGCAACCGCAGCTGGGGCATCTTCCCCAAGGGGAAGGATCCCGACAAGGATTACCCCAAAGACTACCTCCAGGGCACCTTTATCTACATCGTCTCGCCGGGGTATCTGAAGGCGATCGGCATGAAGCTGGTTGCGGGCCGAGACATCGCGTGGAGCGATGGCCCGAAGGACCAGACTGTAGTCGTCATTAACCAAACCGTCGCCAACAAACTCTGGCCTGGCGAGGATCCGATCGGCCGAATCGCCGTTGCAGGCGGAGGGGATGCCCGTGTCATCGGCGTCGTCGCCGATGTTCACGAGAGCAGTGCGGAAAGCGCGGCGGGGTGGCAGATGTATATGTCGGCGGCGCAGCAGGGGCCCGAAGGTGCGAATCTGGTCATCCGCAGCAAGCTGCCACCGGAGACACTGGCGCCGACCGTGATGGCGACATTGCGCGAGATCAATCCGGCGCAGCCGGCGACGGAGTTCAAGCCGATTCAGGGCCTGGTGGATCATGCGGTCTCGCCGCGGCGATTCTTTGTGATTCTTGTGGGCGCTTTCGCAGGGCTTGGGCTGTTTCTGGCCTCGCTGGGAATCTATGGGGTGATTTCTTATTCGGTCACACAGCGGACGCAGGAGATTGGCATTCGCATGGCGCTGGGAGCGACGCGGGGGCGGGTCCAGTTGGGAGTCATTGCCAAGACGATCGGCATGGCAGCAATCGGCATCGCGATCGGAACGCTAGCCTCGGTGGACGTCTCCACTCTGATTGCGTCACTGCTCTTTGGAACGGCCCCGAGGGACCCGCTGACATTTGCGGCGATCGTTATGCTGCTGATGGTTGTGGCGTTGCTGGCTGGGTATATTCCGGCGCGGCGGGCTTCGCGGATTAACCCGATGGTGGCTTTGCGGAATAATTAGAGCTGCCGGGGCGCGGATGGAAATGGTTTCCGGCTATTCTGGTTTCGGATCCTGGAGCCAGTCGGATGGGAACTCGTTGCGCGCGCCTCATACTCTGCTTTTCCCTCGCCGCGGGATTGTTCTCAATTCCGGCCTCTGCGCAGCAAAAGCCCAATATCGCGGGAGACTATCTTGGTTCTCTTGGGCCGCTTCATCTCAAATTGCATATCTTGCAGGCCGCCGACGGCAGTTTGAGCGGAACGCTTGACAGCGTCGATCAGGGAGCCGTCGGTCTGAAATGCGCAGACTTCCAGTTCGATGGAAATGCTTTGAGCTTCACGGTTCCGATCGTGCATGGGGCGTGGAAGGGGATCGTCAAAGGAGCGGAACCAACGTTTTCGGGTACCTGGGACCAGGGGAGCCCGATGCCGCTCGAGTTCACTCGCGACAAATTTATTCCGGCGGAGAAACCATCCCCCGTGGACGGCGTCTGGTTGGGAACATTGGAAGTGCATGGCAAGTCGCTTCGCATCCAGATCACGGTCAAGAGCGACGGCTCGGGGAAGGAATACTGTGCATTCGACAGCCTCGATCAGAACGCGATGGGATTGGAGTGCGCAAATGTCGTGCTCAAAGGCAATGATTTCTCCTATGAAGTTCCGGCGATCAAGGGGTCCTGGAGCGGAACGCTTTCCCCCGATGGAAAATCGTTGAACGGCTCCTGGACGGAGGGCGATTCGATACCGTTGAATTTCATCAGACAAATTACGGCACTGGCCACAAAACCAGTTGGTGCGTCGGTCTATGACCCGGCAATGGCGCCGGTTTCGGCGGCTGAACTTCAAACGGTTCTGGCGAAGGACCTCGACGAAGCGTTGAAGAGCGGCGAGCTCGCGCCCTCGACGGGGGCGGGCGTCTCGGTTGGCGTTATCGATCATGGCGGCCGGAGCGTTTTCAGCTTTGGTACGGCCAAGCCGGATTCGATCTTTGAGATCGGTTCGATCAGCAAGACGTTCACCGGGCTGATCCTGGCGCAGATGATAACGCAGGGCAAGGTGAAGCTTGATGAGCCGGTTCGCGAACTGCTGCCGCCTGGGACGGTGAAAAAACCTGACGGTGCGGAGATTACTCTTCTCGACCTGGTGACCCAGCACTCCGGCCTGCCGCGTATGTCGGATAACTTTCATCCGAAGGACGATGAAAACCCTTACGCCGATTACACCGCGGCTAATTTGTACGCGTTCCTCGCAAAGCACGGTGTGGCGAAGCCAGCCGACGCCTCTTACTTGTACAGCAATCTCGGTTTTGGACTCCTGGGGCAGGCGTTGGCCGAGCGCGCCGGTCTCTCCTATCCGGAGTTGCTCAAGCAAGAGGTCACGGCCCCATTGGGCCTTAAGGACACGGTCATCCTTCTTTCGTCCGACCAGGAGGGCCGTTTTATCCCTGGGCATGATGCGAGGCATCGCGCTGCTCACGCCTGGGACCTGGTTGCGTTTGCCGGAGCGGGGGCGATCCGCTCTACGGCCGGCGATATGCTCACTTACGTCGAAGCCAATCTTCGCCCGGAGAGCGTCAAGGCCGCAGGCGCTGATGGCAATACTTTGCCCGCGGCCTTGGTTGCTTCGCACCAGCTTCTCGCCGACGCTTTCGGTGGTCAGCGGATTGCGTTTGCGTGGCACTATGAGCCGGACACTGGGAACTATTGGCACAATGGGGCCACCGGAGGCTACAGTTCCTATGCCTTCTTCAACCCGAAAGCCGGCTATGCCGCCGTCGTTCTGCTGAACACTTCGATTGGCAAGGATGGCAGTTTTTCTGATCGGTTGGGCAAGCACATCGCTGAGCGGCTGGCCGGAGAACCCGCGATTTCGCTGGCCGATTGAGAGGTTGGGAGGGCGTCAGCGCCTAAGCGTGGACAGCGCCGCCTGTGGTCGGAGAGAATACGGGCAGTGTCTTCAGCAAGTGGAGAGCCCCAATTGAGCCTACCCGGGCGCGCGTCGCGGCGCGCAAAGATTAGTGCCCTTGGCACCTATGTTCCCCCGAAAGTCCTGACGAATTTCGATCTTGAGAAGATCATCGATACCACCGACCAGTGGATTGTGGACCGGGTGGGGATTCGTGAGCGGCACATCGCCGAAGCCGACGTCGCCACCAGCGACCTGGCGGTCGAGGCGGCGACTCGGTGCCTGGCGGAGCGCGGTATTTCCGCCAGCGAAGTCGAGCTGATTATCGTCGCGACCGTGACTCCGGACATGCTCTTTCCCGCGACGGCTTGCCTGGTGCAAGACAAGCTGGGCGCTAAAGGCGCATGGGGATTCGACCTGTCTGCGGCCTGTTCGGGGTTTGTTTACGCCTTGCAGGTTGGGGCGAAATTCGTCGAGACTGGCGCTCATTCCAAGGTGCTTGTCGTCGGTGCGGACAAGATGTCTTCGATCCTGGACTATAGCGACCGCACCACCTGCATTCTCTTTGGCGATGGCGCCGGCGCGGTGCTGATCGAGCCGGCAGACGAGAGTGAAACCGGCCTGATCGACTACCTCCACGAGATTGACGGTTCGGGCGGCCACTCTCTCTATATGCCGGGAGGCGGCAGCCTGCATCCGACGTCGCCGGAGACGATTGCGAGCAAGATGCACTTCGTCCATCAGGATGGACAGGCGGTGTATAAGTATGCCGTGCGCAAGATGATGGAGACTTGCGAGAACCTGCTGGCGCGCAATGAGGTAAAGGTCTCTGACCTGAAGCGGTTTATTCCCCACCAGGCAAATAAGCGGATCATCCAGGCCTGCGCCGACCGGTTGGGGCTGACCGAAGAGCAGGTGGTGATCAACATTGACCGCTACGGCAACACGACTGCGGCGACGATTCCGCTGGCGATGGATACAGCGCGGACCAGCGATCGGCTGAACAAGGGAGACCTGGTGCTGATCGCCTCGGTCGGGGCCGGATTTACGGTTGGGGCTTCGCTTTTGCGCTGGGAGATTTAGGGCCGGGCGGCTTTGCTGTTCGCTCAGCGGATTTAGTTTGCGGGCACTGCATTAGCGGGGGGCGCGGCGGCGGCGACGCTCTGGCGGCGGTACTGCCAGATGCCGAAGCCTATGCCACCGACGAGCAGGACAACGAACGTCCACTCGATGATGGTTGACCATCCTGAAAGAGTGGTCGTCCACCAGTGGACGACCACTCGCCCGTAGACAACCCCCGCCCAGCTGACGAGACTGTAGCGCACGATCCGAGCTGCATTGTAAGCAACGAGAAAGCGCCGCCGCGAGACGCCGAGAGCGCCCGCCGCCAGCAGGAACGGCGTTAATGGGATCGGCGGCGGAAGGAGCGCTGGAAGCATCACGGAAAGCAGCGAATGCTCGTTCGTCCACCTCTCGATCGGCTTGCGGAAGCGGGCCGGCACGGAGCGCTGCATCAGGGCTTCGCCGCCCTTTTTGCCGGTGCTCCAGGTGATGAATCCTCCGATGGCTGCGCCAATGACGGCGCAAGCGGTCAAGAGAAATGGATTCCCGTGATGCGAAACAAGCAGCAAGAGCAAGAGATCGGTGCTGCCTGGTAAAGGAAGTGGAATCGGCGAGGAATCGAAGATTGCCACCGCGAAGAGCCCGAGGCTGCCAAGCTTGGTTAGCCAGAGCGGCAGCAAATGATGATGGGCGGCAGCGTGGCTGGCAGCGGACGGGGTCGCATTCCTTGCGGACGGGTTGGTGGGCGCTGCCATTATTGCTATTGGACGCTATTTGCGAGCGCCGAGTCGCTGTTAATTCTCAGCCGGTGAATTTCTTACAACATGCGCACTTCAGGGACGTGCGGCAGAATCGAGCATTCGGCGGCGTAGCGATAGAAGGTGCGGAGCCCTTCCATGCAGCTTTCGTCAAGAATGTAGTGAATATTTTCCGTGAGGTAGGTGCGGATGACGGTGGGGGGGATGGCGAGCCTTCCCGACCACTCCTCGACCAGGTCTTCGATGTGACCGAGGCCGTGGTTGCGCGAGGTCATAAAGTCGGCGATGAGTTTTTCGCGAGGCACGGTGAGTTCCTTTGCGGCCGCGCCGCGGATCGCCCAGAATGCTGAGACCCAAGGGACTCCGGTGCGCTGCATCCACTCGTAGCCGAGATCGAGGTAGAGAAGGGGCTCATCGGTGCGGTCGAGACGGGCCTGGGCGTCTTCAAGAGCGAGCAGCGCGGGGTCGCCGATGAGCAGTGCGGCATCGGTCGCGGTCAGCATGGCGTCGAGGTCGGGTGCGAACGGGATGAACTTTGCCTCTGGGTTCCAGTATTTGCGGAAAAGGATCTCGGTATAAGTTGCCGAGGTTAGCGACGAGGTATCGAGGGCTATGGTATTCGCGGCTTCGGGGCCGTCTTCGCGAGTGACGAGGACGATGGAGCGGATGCGCGCCTTCGAGGCGATCGCGCACCCGGGAATGACCATCATGGTTGGATCGATCGCGTAGGCTGCGGCGGGCACGAGGCCAATGTCGGCGGCTCCGGTGAAGAGGTCTTCGGCGCAGCGGGAGGGTGTGGAGTAGCGGATTTCGTAGCGCTCGGCGAGGCGGGATTTCTCCGGCCCGTGCTCGAAGTCCCACATCAGCGGTGCGGGATTGAGGAAGTCGATGGCAGCAAGCTTTAGTCGTCGGGCGGGCAAGGGGTTCACTCACCAGTGTACTTGCCCAGGACGCCACTCGAGTAACCACCGATCACGAAGAGAAGCAGCATCAGCCGTTTCATACTGACTAGACGAGACCCTATAATTGCGCGGTCATGAAGAAGCCTCGTTTCGTCCTCTCTTTCCTGTTGCTCGTTGCCGGATGTCATGTCCAGAGCATGCTCTTCGCCCAGATTCCTGGTTGGATGCCCAACCCAACCAGGCAACAGACTTACACGCTGCACCGCTCGTCGAGCGCCGAATCAACCGGCGGCAATGCAGATGCGCGCACCATTTCGCCCGGTGAGACGATGACCGTGCTCGATGCGGATGGGCCGGGGATGGTGTCGCATATCTGGTTCACGATCGACGACAACGAGCCTTACTCGCCGAAGCGCATCGTGTTGCGCATGTATTGGGACGGGGAGACGACGCCGAGTGTTGAGACTCCGATTGGTGATTTCTTTGGCCTGGGCAATGGCCTGTATTACAAGTGGGAGTCGCTGATGCTCTCCTGCGGCGGCGATAAGGCGTTGAACAGCTATTTTCCGATGCCTTACGCGCATCATGCGCGCATCACGGTCACGAATGAGGGCAAGAACTCGGTGAACCATCTTTACTGGAACATCGATTACCGGGTCGATGCCCAGCCGCTGCCGAAGGACACGCTTTACTTCCACGCCCAATACCGCCAGGCGCAGCCGAACCATGGCTGGACCGGAAGCTGGTATGAGAATGGCGACCCGATGGTGAACTACAAGCGCAACCTCGACGGCAAAGACAACTATGTCTGGATGGAGGCGCAGGGGCATGGCCAGTTCGTCGGCGTGACGATGTCGGTGCTGCAAAATCAGGACGGATGGTTTGGCGAGGGCGATGACATGTTCCAGATCGATGGCGACGCGATCAGCATTCTTGGGACGGGTAGCGAAGACTACTTCCTCGGCGCGTGGGGTTACGGGGGCTCGCAGGATTTTCTTCTGCATGGCGCCCCGGTTGTCGGCAGGGAGATTGCCGGGGAGCGCTCGAGCATGTACCGCTTTCACTTTGACTCGCCGATTCCGTTTACGAAATCGATGCGGGCGAGCATCGAGCATGGCCATGCGAACCATCGCTCGGATAACTTCTATTCGGTTGCGTACTGGTACCAGGCCGAGCCTCATGCGGCGTTTCCGGCGTTGCCGGATGTGGATGAGCGGATTCCGACGCTGGAGTTTGTGGGTGGGCCAGGGAATGCTAAAGGGCCTTATGACCCGAGTAGTTTGCATCCGCGGTGAGCTGGGGAATTCGACATTTCGAAGCGTGAAATGATGGATGCTGTAATCGTTTGTTCGATCAGCAGGTGAAGTCTACGAATGGACAAACCTATTCAACTCGTCTTGGTGATTTTGTTCGCCTTGAGCTACCTCGTCTCGCCTATAGCGCTGTTTTGGGGTTGGGTCAGATGGGTGAAGGGACCTAAGCTACGAACGCTCAGCTCAATTTTATCCTTATGTGGCTTCATTCTCACGACAGCCTCTGGCGTCTTGGCTGTAACGTCGCTAGCCTACGCTCAAGCCCATAGCTTTGGTTACTATGATCCTTCTCTGTTGAGGATTTTTCGAGTGGGCGTATTGCTCTCGTTTGCAGGGCTATGTTTGGGGATTTGTGGCGCTTGGCGGACGAACCCGTTACGTTGGTTCTCGCCCGTTTCCGCAATCGGAACGCTGACCTTTTGGTTTTTCGCAGCAGCGGGTGAATAGTTGCCGCTCCGCCTATCCTTACTCAGAGCGTAGCGCGGCAACGGGATCGAGGTTGGCTGCGCTGCGTGCGGGGAGCCAGCTTGCCAGGATTGCGATCACGGCGAGCAGCGCTACGGCGAATCCGATGGTGACAGGGTCGTAGGCCTGCAGTCCGAAGAGCATGCTGCTGGCCGATCGTCCGGCGAAGAGGGTGAGGGGCAGTCCGACGGCGGTTCCGGCGAGGAGCATCAGCGCGGTGTCGCGCATGACGAGTGCGATGACTTGCCAGCGGTGGGCTCCGAGGGCGATGCGGATGCCGATCTCGTTGCGGCGCTGGGCGATGAGGTAGGCGAGGACGCCGTAGAGGCCGACGACGACCAGTATGGCGGCGAGCAGCCCGAAGAAGCCGGAGAGCATGGCCATCATGCGGTCGCCGACGAGGCCGTCCTGAATATTCTGCTGGAAGTCGACGAACTGCATCACCATACCGGGGTGTTCGCTGCCAATCTTGTGGCGAATTGCCGCGATCGCTGCCGGGTCGCTGTTGGTGGCGATCATCATCGCGACTCCAGGGCCTTGTGCGGTCACGGGAAATTGATCGATAGGCACAAAAGACATTGGCGGGATGGTGCCGCGGAGGTCGTTGTATTTCGTGTCGGCGATGGTGCCGATGATCTCGTAGGTGCGCTCGGGATATTGCGGTTCCGGCTTGACGTGCACCAGTTCGCCGATCGGCGGCTTGCCGTTCAGGAACCTGCGGATGAAGGTCTGGTTCACGATCACGACGAAGGGAGCGTCGGTAGTGTCTGCCGCGGTGAAGCTGCGTCCGCTGATCAGCGGGATGCCCATGGTGGCGAAGTAGGTGGGGCTGGCATAGGTGAATTTGCTGTCACCCTCGGTCGAGTCGACACGAACGGCGTGAGTCCAGCTGCCGCCTGTGAGCGGGGTGGTCGTGGTTGCGGCCGCATTCTGAATGCCAGGCACGCTGCGCACATCGTCGACCAGTTGTCGCTTATACGCGGCTTGGTTTTCGGGCTTGATCTTCTCCTCCCAAAAGCCGAAGTAGCCGATAGTGATGCCGCGCTCTCTCATGCCTGGGTCGGTGGTCATCAAGTTGCGATAGCTGCGGACGAAGAGTAGCGCCCCGACCAGCAGCACCATTGAGATCGCAACCTGGGAGACGACCATCAGCCGCTGCATCGCAAAGCGCTCGCGGCTTCCGGCGACGCCGCGTGCGCCTGCCTTAAGCGAGTGCAGCGGATCGACGCGCGTAGCCCGCAGTGCGGGCACCGTCCCGAAGATGAGGCAGGTAAGTCCGGCGACCACTGTTGCAAAGAGCAGGACGCGCCAGTCGGCGCCGATCGAGAGCTGAATCGAGTATTGGCTGGTACCGAGCGAGGCTAGCAGGAGGCGGCTCAGCGGTTGTGCGAGCGCAATGCCAAACGCAGCCCCGATGGCTGCGAGCAGCGCGCTTTCAAGCAGCAGCTGCCGCAGTAAACGCCGTCGCGAGGCGCCGAGCGCCATGCGGATGCCAATCTCGCGTTGTCGTGCGCTGGTACGGGCGAGCATCAGGTTGGCGAGGTTGGCACAGGCAATCAGCAGCACTAATCCGGTGATGGCGAGCAGAAGGTTGAGCGACTTCTGGTAGTGATTGCGCAGGTCACTCACGCCATTGCCTGCAGGTTCTGCAATCAGACGGAACGACGTATACGTCTTTAACGCTTCAGAGCTATAGCCGGTTGGCGCGGTATCGTGAAAGAGTCCAGGACTGAGAGCGTCGTAGTAGGCGCTTGCGCGTTCGATTGTCCAACCGGGTTTGAGCCGCCCCATCACCCCGAAGAGAAAATTTTCGGCGTGAACTACCTTGCGGAGTGCAGGTCGGGACTAGCCACGTCAAATTGATCGCCGACCGCCAGCCCGAGGAAGCTCGGCGGCGTCACTCCCAATACTTGTACGGAGCGGCCGTCGATAAGCAAGGTCGTTCCGGATGTAATGGCCGCACTGTTCATCTCACTCTTCCAGAAGGGATAGCTGACGACGGCTTTCGAAATCGTCGCATTCCTCGCCGGCTTCGTCCTGCGGCTCGATCAGACGGCCACGCCAGGGAGCGACACCCAGGACGTCAAAGAATTCGCCGCTCACCTCAATTGCGGCTGCGTGTTTTGCGTCGCTGAGCTTGCCGACCAGCACGCCGGAGGGTCTCCATGCGAAGACCCCTGTAAACGGCTCGTGATATCGCCGAACAGCCTGCCACATGGGAAGCGTGAAATTGGAATAAGAACTACTGCTTACCCCAAAGCCCCGATTACCTCCGGCAATCCTTAGATCGGCCAGTTCATCCGGATTCTGAACGGGCAAGCTGCGCAGACGGACGGCGTCGACTAGCTGGAAGACTGCGGTATTTGCGCCGATGCCCAGCGCGAGGGTGAGGATCGCCATCGCTGTGAAGGCGCGGCTCTTGGCGAAGCCGCGCATTGCGTAGCGTGCATCGCGAAGGAAGCTGTCGAGGCCGGCGGCGGAGTCTTCGGCGTCGACGCGCTCGCGCATGACGGTGGGGTTGCCGAATCTCAGGCGGGCTTCGCGGGCTGCTTCTGCGGGGTTCATGCCGTTGGCGAGGTTCTCGTCGATGCGCATCTGCAGATGTTCGCGGAGCTCGGCGTCGATCTCGTCGCTGTAGTTTCGAGCGGCGGCCAAGTGCGCCGATACGGCGAAAAAATCCCATAACTCACCTCATGCGTAGCGCAGAATCGCCGCGACGCCCTTGACCACCTGGTCCCAATTCTTTTCTCTTGCGGCGAGCTGTTTCTTGCCGGTCGCGGTGAGCGTGTAGAACTTTGCCTTGCGGCTGCTCTCGGTTGTCGCCCACTCGGAGCGCACCCATCCGCTCTGCTCCATGCGGTGGAGGGCGGGGTAGAGCGAGCCCTCCTCGACGTTGAGGAGCTCGTCGGAGACTCGCCCGATGTGCGCGACGATGCCGTAGCCGTGCATCGAGCCGAGCTGGGAGAGGGTCTTTAGGATTAGAAGGTCGAGCGCTCCCTGGAGGTCGTTCTTTGCCATTGCTGTACCCCTAGACATCGATGGTAATGAGCGTAGCTCGCGTCTTACCTAGTTGTCAAGGGGTGGGAGCTACTGAGGGCTTGGAGTTGCTTTGTTGATAGGCGATCCCTGCTTGACAATTTCCCTGTTATATCGATAATCTCGCCACAACTACTCCGCAGAGAAACAACGTAAACAACGGCGCAGCACTTTTCGCGTCCGCAGTTGTATCTATGGATACTTCCGCCAATCCGACGGGAAGCGCTGTTGAGGAGCCGGCTCCTCTGCCCGACGAGACGCAACTGGCGTGGCTTGCGCTTTCGCTTGCTCCTGGGCTTGGGCCTCGACGCATTCTGCAGGCGGTTGAGAACGTTGGGTCGGTGGCTCGCATTCTTGAGCTTTCGCTGACCGATCTGGAGGCGCTGCGGTTTCCGGCGACTGCGGTGCAGTGCATCTCCGGTGGGCAGGCGCTTCGTGATGCTGAGGACGAATGGAAGCGGGTGCGGGCGGAGGGGGCTTCGCTGCTGGCTTTTTCGGATGAGGCGTATCCGGTGCGGCTGAAGGAGATTTTCGATCCGCCGCCTCTGCTTTGGGTGCGGGGCGACGTCCAACTGCTTATCGCAGCCGGCGATGGCGGTGGTTGGCACGCGGCATCCGACTCCGTATGGGGTGGGCATGGCGGAGATGCTTTCGCGCGACCTGGCTTTGCGCGGAATGATTATTTTGAGCGGCATGGCGCGCGGCGTCGATACTGCGGCGCACAAGGGAGCGATTGCGGCGAAGTCCCCGACGGTGGCGATCTGGGGGACGGGGATCGATGTGATCTATCCCAAAGAAAACAAAGCGCTGGCGGAGCAGATACTGGCGGGCGGCGGGGCGATCGTTTCGGAGTACAAGCTGGGGACGTTTCCGGCTCCGCAGAACTTTCCCCGGCGCAACCGTCTATTAAGTGGGATCAGCGTTGGAGTGCTGGTGGTCGAGGCGGGCGAGCACAGCGGCACCCGGGTGACGGCGCGTTGCGCGATCGAGCAGAATCGGGATGTGTATGCGGTTCCGGGTAACGTGACCAGCAAGGGCGCATGGGGGCCTAACACGTTGATAAAGCAGGGCGCTAAGCTGGTGGCGACGTGGGAGGATGTGTGGGAGGAACTGCCCACGCAGATCCGTTTGCAGCTCGAGGCACGGCTGGGCTCGACGGTCGCGATTGAATCGAATGCGGAGGCTGGCGCATCGTTATTTGAGCCGGTTCCGCTACCCCGGGCCGAGGCGCTGGTCTTTAGCGTGCTGCGCCATGACGAGGCGCTGTTGCTCGATGAGATCATGGAAAAGCTCGAATCTGAGCTGAGTTCTTCCGAGATTTTTACCGCGTTGTTCGAATTGGAACTGAGCGGTCGGGTGAAGCAACTTCCGGGAAGAAATTACGTCAAGAGCTTCTAAGCTTGGTTTGCGTTTTCTCGCTGGACGGGGCAGTCTGAAGTCGGACTGCGGCAGTTCGCTGGGCGTGAGAATTCGCGACGGCAAAGATAGAAGGAATCGGCCGGGCGTGATAGTTTCCAGATGACATATATATAGTTTTGACGAATGGCGCTGACAGTCCTGCCGTCTTGTCTTTAAGTAGATGGGGCGGCGGTTTGAAAGTGCAAAGAAGGAATCATGAGTAAATCGTTAGTGATTGTCGAGTCGCCGGCCAAGGCCAAGACAATCAACAAATATCTCGGCAAGGATTTCGACGTGGAAGCGTCGATCGGTCACATCAAAGACCTGCCCAAGAAGACCATGGGCGTGGATATTGCAGGTGGCACCTTCGAGCCCGAGCTGATCGTTACTGAAGACAAGCTGAAGCTGGTCGCGATGCTGAAGAAGCTGGCGGCCAAGGCGGACCACGTGTACCTGGCGCCCGATCCTGACCGTGAGGGCGAGGCAATCGCCTATCACCTCGAGCAGGAGCTTATCGGCGTTGCGAAAGCTGGCGCGATCCAGCGCATTACCTTTAACGAGATCACCTCCAAGGCCGTGAAGGCGGCGTTTGAACATGCTCGCCCTGTGGACCGGAACCTGGTCGACGCCCAGCAGACGCGGCGTGTGCTCGATCGGCTGGTCGGTTATGAGATTTCGCCGCTGCTGTGGGACAAGGTGCGCCGCGGACTCTCCGCCGGCCGCGTGCAGACGGTGGCCGTGCGGCTGATTGTCGAACGCGAGCAGGAGATCAAGGCTTTCAATCCGGTCGAATACTGGACGATCGATGCGTCGCTGCATCCTGCGCCGAAGGGGATGGATTTCACTGCGCGCTTTGTCGGCATCGATGGCAAGAAGGCCGAGGTGCCGACGGTCGGCGCGGCCGCTCTGCCCGATGGCGTGACGGCGAAGGCGGTTGTCGCGCAGCTTGAGAAGGCAAAGTGGCAGGTGCGTTCGGTTGAGAAGAAAGAGCGCCGCAAATCTCCGACTGCGCCTTTCACGACCAGCAAGCTGCAACAGGATGCCTCGCGCCAGCTTGGTTTCAATGTGAAGCGCACGATGGGTGTGGCGCAGCGTTTGTATGAGGGCCTGGAGATCGGCTCCAAGGGCACGGTCGGCCTTATCACTTACATGCGTACCGACTCGACCAGGGTCGCTCCGGATGCGCTGAGCGACGTTCGCGCCTATGTCGAGAAGAAGATCGGCAAGAATTATCTGCCGGCGCAGCCGAACGCGTACAAATCGAAGAAAGATGCGCAGGATGCGCATGAAGCGATTCGTCCGACCGATGTGACGCTGCATCCGGATGAGATTCATAGCTTCCTCTCGGAGGAGCAGTACAAGCTCTATCGCCTGATCTGGCAGCGCTTTGTCGCTTCGCAGATGGTGCCGGCGATCTATGACCAGACGACCGTGGATATCGAGGCCAAGGCCGACCGCAGCTATGACTTCCGGGTGAGCGGCTCGGTGCTGAAATTCGACGGCTTCCTTAAGGTCTATGAAGAAGCCAAGGACAAGAAGGACGACGACGACGAGTCGCTCGAAAACAAGCTGCCCGAGTTGAACGATGGCCAGGCGCTGGCGTTGAATTCGGTGAAGACGGACGAGCACTACACCGAGCCGCCTCCGCGATACAACGAAGCTTCGCTGGTGAAGGAGCTTGAGGAGCGGGGAATCGGGCGTCCGTCGACCTACGCCTCGATCATCAACACGATCCAGGACCGCGAATACGTGGTCAAGCTGCCGCCAACGGGGCGCTCGGGCCGCTTCTATCCGACGGAGATTGGGGTGGTGGTCACCGGGCTGCTGGTGAAGAACTTCCCCTATATATTTGATACGCAATACACGGCCAGGCTCGAAGAGGAGCTGGACAGCGTCGAGGACGGGACTGAAAAGGGCACCGACCTGCTGACCGGCTTCTATAGCCACTTGAGCGAAGAGCTTGCCCAGGCCAGCGAGAACATGGAAGACGTGAAGCGGATGGAGATCAAGACCGACCAGGTCTGCGATCTTGCGGCTCGCCTCTGGTGCTCAAGTGGGGCAAGTTCGGCTCCTTCTACGCGTGCAGCGCCTACGACAAGAAGAAGGAAGGAAGCTGCACCTTTACGAAGGAGAACTTCGACGCGAAGCCCGACCTCAATACGCCCGAGGCGCAGGATGCCGGAGAAAAAGAGGAGTACTGCGAGGCCTGCGGACGGGTGATGGTGCTCAAGCGCGGCCGGTTCGGCATGTTCATGGCCTGCCCGGGGTATAACGAAGATCCGCCTTGCAAGACGACCCGCAAGCTTGACCAGAAGGTGCAGCAGAAGCCGCCGGTTCCGCTCGAGGAGGAGTGCCCGAAGTGCGGCAAGCAGCTGGTGCTGCGCAATGGGCAGTATGGCGAGTTTGTGAGCTGCTCCGGCTACCCGAAATGCAAGTACATCAAGCAGAACTTCATCGGGGTGAAATGCCCGCAGTGCGGCGACGGCGAGCTGATTGAGAAGAAGGCGCGGCGCGGGAACCTTTTCTACGGGTGCTCTAATTATCCGAAGTGCGACTTTACCTCGAACAACAAGCCGGTCGACCAGAAATGCCCGGAATGCGGCAGCGCATATCTGCTGGAGAAGACGCTGAAGTCCGGCGTTTACCTGGTCTGCCCGAACAATAAGAAGACGACGGCGGAGGAAGAGGCGCCGAAGAAGCGCGGCAAGAAGGCGGCTGAGGAAGCGCCTGCGGCGGTCGCCTGCAGCTTTATCAAGCGGATCGCTGACCCGCCTGCCGCCTGTTCCGCTACCCCCCTTGCCGACGGCTGCCACGCACGCGCCGCTTGTGGAGCAGACTGTCGGTTAAGCGGAGCTGATTGTTGTTCCGGTGGAACATTGGACCGGGAGAAAGAATTTCCCAAATTGTGACGCGGGGTTGATAATTGACCTACAAGGTCGCGGCCTTTCGAGGCCATGGGGGTTATTGGATGAAGCGTTTCCTGGTATTAGCGGTGATTCTTAGCGGGTCCGCCTTTGCGGCGGACCAAAGCACCAAGCCGATCGATGGCTGGATCAGCGACTCATCATGCGGCGCGATGCATGCCGGCGGCGGCGCTGCGTGTGTCAAGAAGTGCATCGGCAACGGGGCTAAGCCGGTCTTCGTTGACGATGCCAAGAAGCAAGTCTGGACGATCGATAACCCGGATGCGGTCACCGGCCACTACGGCCATCACGTCGCGGTGCAGGGAACGGTGAATGCGGCTGATAAGTCGGTCCACATCGCGTCGGTGACAATGCTGAAGGACCAGGGCAAAGCCGACGATATGGGCGGAATGTCGCACTAACGCTAGTATTGGTCTCGTTTGTAGGAAGATTGAGGGCGCGTCTCTGCGCCCTTTCTTCATTTCTATGAAGCTTTCTGCTGAATTGCGAATCGATACATTTAGACCTGCGACGTCTGGCTGCGCCATGCGTCTTACAATTCTTAGAGGGAAACAGGGTAATTGAAAGTAGCGATTGTCACCGAGTCATTTCTGCCGAAGGTTGACGGCATCGTCACGATGCTTACCAATACGGTCGAGTGCCTGAGGCGGAACGGCGACGAAGTCATGATCTTCGCGCCGAGCGGCGGCCCGTCGGAGTTGTTTGGCGCCGAGGTTGTGGCCATGCCGTCGATGGCTTTCCCGCTATACAAGGAACTGCGTCTCGCGTTGCCGCGGACCTCGATGCGTCAGAAGCTCGAGCAGTTCCAGCCCGATTTGTTGCATGCCTTCGAACCGGTCCTGTTGGGTGTCGGCGGTATCTATTACAGCGCGGAGATGCACATCCCGCTGGTGGTCTCGTATCACACGAACCTGCCCGCTTATCTTCGCTATTACAAACTTGGCTTCATAGAGAAATTGACCTGGAGTCTGATGCGGATCAGGCATCACCGCGCCAATCTGAATCTCTGTACCTCGACGGCCATGATGGAAGATCTTAAGGGTCATGGGATCGATCATCTCGGCCTTTGGGAGCGTGCTGTCGACGCCCGCGGTTTCCACCCTGGCATGGCCACCCCGGAGATGCGCTCGCGGCTTAGTGGAGGTAGTCCCGAATCGCCGCTGCTTTTGTATGTCGGCCGGCTTTCGCCGAGAAAGACGTCACCCGGCTCAAGGAACTCTTTTCGGTGATTCCAGGTATGCGGCTGGCAGTCGTCGGCGACGGGCCGTTGCGCTCCAACCTGGAGCGGCAATTTGAGGGCACCGCGACCGTTTTCGCAGGTTACATGAAGGGGGACGAACTGGCGAGCGCCTATGCTTCCGCGGACCTGTTTGTGCTGCCGTCGCGCACCGAGACCCTCGGGCTGGTGCTGCTCGAAGCAATGGCAGCCGGTTGTCCGGTCGTCGCATGTCGCGCGGGCGGCGTTCCCGATGCGGTCGAGGACGGGGTGACCGGTTTTCTGTTCGATCCGGAGCAAAATGGCAGCCTCGCCGCGAAAGTCCGACAGGCGTGGAACAGCAATGGCCAGCTTGAGAGAGTTCGCCAAAATGCTCGCAAGGACGTGGAGCGCCACAGTTGGGAGTGGGCGACAAGCGAGTTGCGCCAGATGTACAGCCAGGTGATCCAGGAGACGGTGAAATATGGCTGGAGAGTGCGAGACAAGGCGGAGATTCCGCTGCCAAAACGATTGGCCGCCGGGATTGCTCGAGGCACCTTGAGGACTTTACTGCCATAAAAGTATAGAAAATCGGTTTTTCTGCCCCGCTGCAATCTGCTAGTGTGGGTAGGAATTCATTTGTTGAGAGACGAGCGGTCATGGCTAAGGCAGTCTGGAACGGCAAGGTGATCGCACAGAGCGACACCGTTGAAACCGTGGAAGGCAATGTATATTTCCCCGAGAGTGCGCTGGTGCGCGAGTATTTCCGCCCCAGCACCACCACCTCTTCTTGCCCCTGGAAGGGGCAGGCGCGCTACTATACCCTGTTGATCGATGGCCAGGACAATCCCGACGCGGCCTGGTATTATCCCGATCCCAAGCCCGCCGCGCGCAATATTAAGAACCATGTCGCATTCTGGCGGGGAGTGGAGATCGAGAAATAGGTTCCGCTGCCCTATTTCGTCTTTGCCGAGTGCGACGGAAAGACCATCATGGTCACGGCAAGAGCGACGACGATTCCGAGGCCGACCTCAAGGAATCTTGAAATTGCCGCGTGGGCCGGGCCGCCTTCGAACTTGACCAGAACAATTACGGAAAGAGTAACCGCCGCGAGTCGTCCTGCCTTGTCAAAGGCCAACGCGCTGCAGACAAAGATGCAGAGCGCCACCGCCAGGCCATAGATGATGTAGTGTCCATGCCAGACGTAGAAGGTGACCCAGCCCAGGAATGCGCCGATGGCGGTGCCGATAATGCGGTCCCGACACGATGCGAAGGTGATCGTCGCGTCGAAGGCCATAACAACGATGGCTGAGACGGCCGCCCAGAAGCTACGCTCCAGCCCGAGCAGGTTGCCCAGCCACACGCAGATCACTGCGGCCAGGCCCGTTTTGAAAGCGGCTATGGCCTGGCTCCCGAAGTTTTTCCGCTGCCACCAGTTGGGTAGCGAGCGCGATGGAGCGCCGGCTTCGGTAGAAGAATTCGTCATCTTATCCAAGATAAACTCTGCGAGAAGCTGGTCGTCGTTCTGGCTGCTAAACTTGAAGAGTCTATGTTTGATTCGCTTTCCGAAAAACTTCAGCGTGCCTTCAAGAACCTCCGCGGCCAGGGCACGATTACCGAGGAGAATATTGGCGAGGCGTTGCGCGAGATCCGCGTGGCGCTACTCGAGGCCGACGTCAATCTCGGCGTGGTTAAAGATCTTATCGAGCACATCCGCGAAAAGGCGCTTGGTCAGCAGGTGATGACCGCGCTCTCGCCCACCGAACAGGTAGTCAAGATCGTTAACGACGAGTTGATTGCGATCCTGGGCAAAGATACCGCGCGGTTCAACTTTGCCTCGCGTCCGCCGACGGTGATTTTGATGGCTGGGCTGCAAGGCTCCGGCAAGACGACCACCTCGGGCAAGCTTGCTGCGTGGCTGAAAAAGGGTGGACATCGTCCGATGCTGGTCTCGGTCGACGTTTATCGTCCGGCGGCTCGTGAGCAGCTGAGCATTGTTGCGAAATCGATCAACGCAAATCTCTATGAAGGCGACTTAAAGGGCGAGAAACCCGGTCCTGACCTGGTCGAGCGGTTGGCGAAGGAAGCGCGACGTGACGCGATCAACTCAGGCTGCGACACTCTGATTGTCGATACTGCCGGGCGGCTCGCGCTCGACGACGATCTGATGAAAGAGATGGAGCGGCTGAAGAAGCTGCTCGCGCCGCAGGAGATCCTCTTCGTCGCCGACGCGATGACTGGCCAGGACGCGGTCAACTCGGCTGATGCCTTTCACAAACGCCTGGCTCTCACCGGCGTTGTGCTGACCAAGATGGATGGCGATGCACGCGGCGGCGCGGCCCTGTCGATTCGTCATGTGACTGGGCAGCCGATCAAGTTCATTGGAACGGGCGAAAAACCGGACGCCTTCGAGGCTTTTCATCCCGACCGTATCGTCAGCCGCATTCTCGGCATGGGTGACATCGCTTCGCTGCTTGAAAAGGCGGAAGAGAAGCTCGACAAGAAAAAGTCGGAGGAGTTCGCCAAGAAGGCGCTTTCAGGGGACGGCTTTTCGCTGGAAGACTTTCGCGACCAACTGCGCCAGATCAAGAAGTTGGGCTCGCTGCAGAGCATCATGAAGATGCTGCCCTCGGTGGGGCCGTTTCAGGGCATCCAGCAGATGGCTGACCAGGTTGACGAGGGGCAGTTTACGCGCGTTGAGGCGATCATCAATTCGATGACCAATAAAGAGCGCAACAACCACGAAATCATCTCCGGGAGCCGCCGCAAGCGGATCGCACGCGGTTCGGGGACTTCAGTTCAGGAAGTGAATCAGCTGCTCAAGCAATATGCGCAGATGCGAAAGATGTTCAAGACGGTCGGCGCGGGTGGCGGCAAGATGCAGCGGAGTTTGATGGGCCAGCTTGCTTCGCGGCAGCGGTTTGGTCGGTAGGTTCGCGGCGAGCGGTGAAGGCTGTCAACTCATCTGTTTGAGAACCACACCGCTATGGCGACGCCAATGCAGACGAGCATAGCCACGACCAAACGACCCATCCCAGTATTTATAAAATCACTCCCAGTGTTTCTTGCAGGGTTGTTCGGATCGTAAGAGATTTCAAAATGGTGTCCCTCCCGCGAGGGAGCACCTGCTCTGTAACTGCCTCGGGTAACGCCCGCGACAGAATATGAAAAGCTCACAATGTACTCGGGAACCGTCGGAGCTGATTAGACGGATTCGCGAGGATTCTCGGCGAAAATAGAACTCATCAAGGTTCGCCTGCATCCGGTGACGGTTGCTCTGACTTGATGCCAGCCATGAGGACTTTCTGAATGCGAGGTCTTGATCCGGGCCATGCCCGTAAAGTCTATCGCAGAAGTAAGAGCCGGACACTGTTGCGCTCTATCTGAAACTCAATAAGACCACTTTGTCCGCTTCGATCCTGCGGCGAAACTCCGGGTCGAGCATTTCAGCCTCAACGAAATCCACCTTGAAGGGCAGGTCGGATCCGTCGAAGGCCTCGGCCAGATCGCTCCTTGCTGCCAGCGAAAGGGGAGGCCCTTCGATAGCCAGATCGAGGTCGGAGTACTTCTTCAGCCGCGTTCCTCGTGCGCGCGAACCGTAAGCCCAGACTTCCCGGCCCGGAAGATGATTGCTTAGAATCTCGTAAACGATCTCCCATTCGGCGAGCGACAAGGCGACTCGCGGCATCTCGCGGACAGGGGCTTTCGAATCAATTGCCGCGTTGCTGGAGTTGCTCATAGAGAAATTCCGCCTCCACCAGGAAAATCGGGACCACCCGCAAGACCTCTTCGGCCTTGGCCTGATTGTACGTGTGGCTGGTGGCGTTTCTTGCCTCGCGAAAAAGCTTCCATTCGTTCCACCCGGACTTCAAAAGGCCGCTCTCGGCTGCGGTTCGGACGAGCGCAGCAAAGGTCATTTGCTCGATCTGTTCCGGATCGGGCGAGTTCTGCTCCAGGAAGCGGAGCAGCATTTTGTGAGCGAGACCGTAAGTGAACTCGAATCTCTGGATGACACCATCGCGATAGAGTAGGTTGGCGGGGTCGGAATCTAACGTCTCGAGCCCTGTCCGCAGTTGCGAGATTGCTTTGCCAAGGGCAGAACTGTCGAGTGCCGCCATGCGAGGATTCTACTCTGCCGGTAATTCTGCGAGAATCGAAGATCGATACCCGCTATGGAACTGAACCAGCTCCGCTACTTCTGCGCCGTTGCCCGCACTGGCAGCTTTACCAAAGCGGCTGAGCACGAGGGCGTTGCGCAGCCCTCGCTCTCGCAGCAGATTCGCAAGCTCGAAGACGAGGTTGGTTCACCGCTCTTTGAGAGGCTGGGGCGCAACAACCGGCTTACTCCGTATGGGGAGACGCTTTTGCCCGAGGCCGAGGCGATTCTGCGCCAGGTTGCCGAGGCCGAGTTTCGCCTGAGCGCGCTCAAGCAAGGGGTGCAAGGAAGGTTGCGCGTCGGAGTGATTCCGACGATTCTGCCTTACTGGCTGGCGCCGCGCATTGGCGGATTTCTCGAGCTTTTTCCCGATGTCGACCTACACCTCACCGAGGCAACAACCGCGCGATTGATCGAAGCGCTGCAGACGGGCGAACTCGATACCGCCGTGGTGAGCCTGCCCATCCAATCGCCGGACATCGTTTGCAGCGAGCTTTTTCGCGAGAGCTTGTGCCTGGTTGTTGGCCAGGGTCATCCGTTGGCTGACGGTCCAGCCGTGCGCCTGAAGGAACTGACCAGCGAGCGAATGCTGTTGCTGCGCGAGGGTCATTGCCTTCGGGACGATGTGCTGACTGCATGCACCCGCGCCCGCGCCGAGTTCGTCTCCGTATTTGAGACCGACCAGATCGCGAGCATCTTTCCGTTGGTGGCGAGCGGCTTTGGCGTCAGCCTGATTCCCGCGATGGCTGCGGGACATGCCGAGGGCTGCCGCACGGTTCCGCTCGAACGCGCGAGCTTTCGCCGCATCGGCTACCTACGGGCGGGGCACCACTTTGTCAGCCAGCCGATGAAGGAGTTTTTCGCGTGGCTGCGAAAGCTTGACCATCCTTAGCTCTTGAGCCGGTGCGCAGCCCCAGCAGGTATTCCTCGAGGTGCTTGCCAACTATATGCTGTGGCTGGCGTGTCTTCTCCAGGCCGCTCATCATCACTGCGCCTTCGAGAGCGGCGATCATCACGACAGCGACTGAATCGGGAGCGATACTTTTCGATAACTCGCGGCTCGCCTGCCCGGCTCGGACCAGATCGCCGATGCGCGTTCGCCAGCCCGAAAGAGCGGCTCGGGCCTTATTTCTCAGCACGGGATTTCCATCGTCGGAATCGACGGCGGTGTTGAGGAGGGGGCAACCTCCGGTTATCGTTCGCGGAGGCTCGCCGACGAAATTTCTAACAAAGAGGAGAAGCTTTTCGAGGGGACTGGTCTGTTCGTTCAGGCCGCGCTCTCGCGGTGCGCTCACTGCTTCCCAGGCGTAATCGAAGGCGGCCTCGGCGAGCTCCTGCTTGCTCTCGAAGTGGCGGTAGATGCCGCCTTTTTCGAGACCTGTCGCCTCCATTAGGTCCGAGATCGAGGCTCCGGCAAAGCCGTGCCGATTGAAGATTTGGGCGGCTTTCTGGATGATCCGCTGCCGGGTCTGGTCTCCTTTGCTCGATCTCGTGGCTGGCGTTGCGGTTCCCATTTATTCTTCCCTGTTCTCATTATAAAGCGACCGACCGGTCTCTTTCTACATCTTTACCTTGGATCAATCCTCGTGGCCACGCTAACTGCTACAACTCCGCCGAATCTCGCGCCACCGATCGTCGCCGAGACCGCGCAGGTCAATCCATGGGCTGTGGCGCTGACGGTCACGCTGGCGACGTTCATGGAGTTGCTTGACACTTCCATCGCCAACGTCTCGCTTCCGCATATTGCCGGCGGACTGGGCCGCAGCTTCGACGAGACGACCTGGGTGCTGACATCGTATCTGGTCGCGAACGCCGTGGTGCTGCCGATGAGCGCGTGGCTGAGCCGGGTCTTTGGGCGGAAGCGCTATTACATGATCAGTGTCGCGCTCTTTACCGCGACCTCTTTTCTTTGTGGCATCGCGCCGAGTCTGAATTTTCTGGTGATCTTTCGCGTGCTGCAGGGGATTGGCGGGGGAGGACTGGCTCCGGTCGAACAGGCGATTCTTGTCGATACATTTCCCGCCACGAAGCGGGCGGCTGCGTTTGCGCTTTACAGCGTGGCGATTGTGACGGCTCCGGCGATCGGGCCGCCGCTGGGTGGCTGGATTACCGATAGTTTTTCGTGGCGCTGGGTCTTCTTCATCAACGTACCCATCGGACTGCTCTCGCTTTTTCTCACCAACCGGTTAGTGAGCGATCCCGCTGCCTTCAAAGCTGAAGTCGCGGAGGCGAAGCGGCTGGGAAAGCTGAAGATCGACTACATCGGCATTTCTCTGATCGCCCTTGGCTTCGCGTTTCTTGAGGTAGTGCTCGACCGCGGCCAGATCGATGACTGGCTGGGCAGCCAGTTCATTACCGCGATGCTGATCGCGGCGGTCGCTTGCCTCGCCTTTGCAATCTGGTGGGAGCTGCGGGTCCCCGATCCGGTTGTCGAGCTCGCGCTGCTGGGAGAGCGCAATTTTGCTATCTCCAACATCTTTTATTTTCTCTTCGGATTTGTGCTCTTCGGGAGCACGACGATGATCCCGGAAATTCTTCAGAGCCTCTATGGCTACACGGCGACAGATGCTGGGCTGGTGCTGGGGCCGGGTGCTGCGGTCATCACGGTGCTTGCGCCCATCGTCGCGGTTCTGACGCAAAAGGGATTCGTGAAGCCGCGATGGCTGATCGCGTTCAGCTTTGCCGTAGTTTCGGCCTCGATGTTTTACTATGGCTCGTTTAATCCGCAGACCGATTACATGCACTACGCGCTGGCTCGGGCTTTGCAAGGATTTGGATATGCTTTCTTGTTCGTACCGGTGAGCGTGCTGGCCTATTCGTATCTGCCGCCGGGGAAGAACAACAAGGGCTCGAGCCTGACTAACCTTGCACGGAACTGGGGCGGGAGCTTTGGAGTTGCGTTTATCACCACGATGCACGAGCGGCGCATGGACGTGCACAGCGACCGGCTCTCAAGGACCGCAGACTTCACGTCGCCGCTCTTTTATCCGCGCATCGATTCCCTCACCAGGACTTTTGAGCATCTGGGATTTTCGCATGCCGACGCCTCGCAACATACACAAGGCATGCTCTACAACCAGCTGAACAACCAGGCGAGCCTGCTTGGTTTCATGGACTGCTTTCACATGATGGGGATTATTGCGCTGATCGGAATTCCGCTGGCGCTTGTAACACGGGGTTTCCGTCCGGGTGGTGAGGCGTCAGGCGGACACTAGGTTCAATGCCGAATGGATGTCATCTCGGTCCAGCACCTCAATGTACGATATCCGCTCGTCGACGACATCTAGAATCAGCATTCCTTCGCTTGGGTGTAGCGATATATTCCGGTGGGACGGCCCCCATGTTCCGGACGGTTTAGGCGCGGTGTAAATACTTGAACAGAAGTCGTCGCCGCATCGGCACCTATCCACGATTTCTAGGTCTCTTACCTGGTCGGCGAGAGCGAACTCCTTTGCCTCGCGAAGAAGCTGCTCGAGTTCGTCAGATAAAGCTGGCAGCGCGCTTGCTAGTCGCATCTCAGTATCCGTTCGCGACAAGATATTCGAGGGTGATCTCAAACTCCTGCTTTTTTTCCCGCTCCAGCCGCTCCTCGGCGAACTTCATCAGCACATCGGCCTCGATGTTTACCGGCTGTCCAGGTTTAAGCGCGTGGAGATTGGTTGCCGCGTAGGTATGGGGGATGATCGCCACGCTGACGATGTCTCCTTCAGGTGTATCCAACTCGAAGCGAGCGACGGTGAGGCTGATGCCTTCGATGGCGATGGAGCCTTTCTCCACGACATAACGACTGATGGAAGCCGGGACGGCGATGCGCAGCCACCAATCGGCGAAGCCGGGATCGGCGTTCGGATCGACGGGTGTGAGCGAGAGCAGAGTTCCGGTGCCGTCGACGTGGCCTTGAACGACGTGGCCTCCGAGCGGAGTTCCTGCAGGTGTGGGTAGTTCGAGGTTGACCTTGGAACCTGGAATGAGCGTGGTGAGCGAAGTGCGCGCGACGGTCTCGGCAGCCAGGTCAGCGTGGAAGACCGGCGACTCGATATCGAGCGCTGTGAGACAGACGCCGCTAACGGCAACACTGTCTCCGGCGTGTAGCCTCGCCGCGATCTCTGGTGAGGCGATGGTGATGCGTTGCGAACCTTCGCGCCTTTCTACGGAGACGATGGAGCCGACGCTTTCGATGAGCCCAGTGAACATAGCTTCAGAGTAAACAGGGGCGAGCCAATAAGGAAGGGAGCAGGGACTTGGAACTAAAAAGCCGAGATCGAAGTGTTGGTCAGGAATGCCATGGGTCGTTCAGCCAGCCTTCGTAGGCGAAGTCTTCGCCGAAACGGTGGAGGGCGAAGTCGTTGATTGCGGGTTTTTCTATCAGTGCAGGGGCCACAACTGGGACCGCGTCGGGACCTAAGAAAGCTTGGCGCATAGAAGAGGTAGAGGCGATCCACGAGGCCGGCATCCAGGAAGCTGGAGTTTACCTGTGAGCCAGACTCGATCATCACACTGGTGATCTGCATTTTGCCGAGCTCTTTCAGGACGTTGAGCAGCGGCGGGCGAGTGTCGCCGGGGTCCGATTCGATCTCTTTGACGGAGAGACCGGCCGCCGATAGAGCGAGCCGCTGATTTTCGGGGACGTTCGAGCAGAACACCAGGACATCGCGATCAGCCGAATGCAGCAGCTTGGATTCGAGCGGGAACCGGAGCTGGGTATCCAGCACGACCCTCAGCAAGGGGCGCGTCCGACGCCGGCCGCTACGGTCGGTGAGCAGCGGGTCATCGGCAATCACGGTGTCCAACGCCAGTGAGCACCGCGTCGACAGAGTGGCGCAGATGATGGACCTGCTGCAACGACTCCGGGCCAGTGATCCAGGAGATCTCGCCGGGTTTGCGCGAAGAAGGCGGGGGAGCGATCCGGCCGTCCAGTGTCATTGCGGCTTTGAGCGTGACGTGAGGAATGCCGGTCCGAATATATTTTGCGAAAGCGTCGTTGAGCCGGCGGGCCGGTTTCTGCAAAACGCCGACTGTCACTTCAATGTATCGCCCGGCGAAGCTTCTCGATGCCGTGTCCGTTTACCTCAGGATTGGCGTCGGCAGTGGCAACAACTACTCGGCCAACGCCGGCGGCGATGAGAGCGTCGGCGCAGGGGCCGGTGCGTCCGAAGTGCGAACACGGTTCCAGCGTGACATATGCGGTCGCGCCGCGTGCGAATTCGCCGGCCTCTCGCAAGGCGACGACTTCCGCGTGGTCGCGTTGGTCATACTGATGAAAGCCGGAGCCAACCAGCTTTCCTTCGCTCACAATCACGCAGCCAACGGTTGGATTGGGCGATGCAAGCCCAACGCCCTGTCGCGCCAATCCGAGCGCCTGGGTCATCCAGCGCTCGTCGAGTGCTAACTGGTCGTGGCTAGCCACCGAGCAGAGACTCCACAAACGCCTCGCTTTCAAAGGGCAACAGGTCGTCGATCTTTTCCCCGACGCCGACGTAGCGGACGGGTAGATTCAGCTCGCGGGCGATGGCGATGGCGATGCCGCCTTTAGCCGTGCCGTCGAGCTTGGTGAGCACAATGCCGGTGACTCCGGCGGATTCGGTGAAGAGCCGCGCCTGCTGCAAGCCGTTCTGGCCGGTCGTCGCGTCCATGACGAGAAGGACCTCGTGTGGGGCTGAAGGAATGATACGCTGCGCGGTGCGCCGCATCTTGTCGAGCTCGGCCATCAGGCTGTTTTTGGTGTGAAGGCGGCCAGCGGTGTCGACGATCAGCACATCGGTCGATCGCGCCTTGGCGGCCTGCAGGGCATCGTAGAGCACGGCGGAAGGGTCGCCGCCCTGCTTAGTCTTGATCATCTCCACGCCGCTGCGCTCGCCCCAGACTTCAAGCTGTTCGATCGCTGCCGCGCGGAAGGTGTCGGCGGCGCAGAGCAGCACAGTCTTGGCGTCGCGGCGGAAGTAAGCGGCCAGCTTGCCGCTTGTGGTGGTCTTGCCGGTGCCGTTTACGCCGACCATCATGATGACCAGTGGCGGATCGACTTTGGCGGCGGGGCGCTGATGCTCATCGAGGATGTGCTTGAGCTGCTCCTTGAGGAGCTGCTTCAGCTCGGCGCCATCGCGAATTCCGGTGCGGCGTGCGCGTTCTCTCAATGCAGTGACTATTTCGGTGGTCGTTGTAACTCCGATGTCGGAGGAGAGCAGCACCATCTCCAGGTCTTCGAGCGACGCCTCATCGACCTCGCGAGTGAGCGCGATGACGCCTTCGATCTTCTCGCCCAGGCTGTCGCGGGTCTTGGTGACCGCCTGCTTCATGCGGTCGAAGATGGATTTCTTTTCGGGTTCGTTCAGGCTGCCAAAGAGGGTTTGAATCATAGCGGAACTGCTGTCCTTTGCGGCGAAGGCTGCCGCTGGTTCGAGTTTAGCAATCGTCGCAATCGAGCCAGATGAGAGTGCACGAAAATCGGCATCAAATGGTGCTAAAATTGATGACTAAGAGGATTGCCGAAATGCGGACGACGATGAATCTGGATGACGAGCTGGTAGCCAGGGCGCAGGAGCTTACTGGCATTAAAGAACGTAACACTCTGGTTCGAATGGGGCTTGAGGCCCTCGTCGCCCGCGAGGCAGCGCGTCGGCTGGCTAGACTCGGAGGGACCGAGCCGCAGCTGAAGGATATTCCGCGGCGTCGTTCGTCAGCGGCTTGATCCTTGCGGACAGCTCGATCTGGATTGACCATTTCCGCTCGCCTAACCCAGAGTTGATGCTTCTGCTCGATGAGGATCGGATTTTGTGCCATCCGGCAGTCATCGGAGAAGTCGCCTGCGGAAACCTCGCCGACCGAGTAGGGAAGCTTACGTTGATGATGAATCTTGATCGCGCACCGGTCGCGAACCACCTCGAAGTTCTGGAGTTTCATCGATCTCCACAGGCTCATGGGCCGAGGGATCGGGTACATCGACATGCAACTGCTCGCTTCGGCAGCCATGCAGCCGGGCTTGCTGTGGACTCGTGATCGACGACTCAAAGCAGCAGCCGAGAGCCTCGGCCTGAGCTATTGAAAGCGTTTCCGGGATAGACTGGCCTTCAGAGCCGCCTTTCCCATGTCCAATCGTCAAGACGAAACGCCCGAGGTGATGCCGGACCCGCTGGCGACCGAGCCGGAGTTTGTCACCTCCGTTGAGGGGCCTGCGACTGTGCCGGAAATCCCTCAAGGGTCGTCGCGCGGCTGCCGCATTTATCTTCTTTACCGTGTCACTGGACATGCTGGCGATGGGCATGATCGCGCCGGTGTTGCCCCGGCTCATTCTGAACTTCCTGCATGGCAATACGGTCAATGGCGCTCAGATGCTGGGCGTTTTCGGGACGATCTTCGCCGGGATGCAGTTCTTCTTTTCTCCAGTGCTGGGTTCATTGTCCGATCGTTTCGGGCGGCGTCCGGTTGTTCTGCTCTCGAATTTCGGCCTCGGGCTGGATTACATGTTGATGGCCTGGGCTCCAGCATTGAGTTGGCTGTTTGTGGGGCGAATCATTTCGGGCCTGACGGCATCGAGCATTCCTACGGCCATGGCCTACATGTCCGATGTGACGCCGCGGGAGAAGCGTGCGGCCGCCTTTGGCATGTTGAACGCTGCCTTCGGGATTGGGTTTGTGCTGGGGCCGGCATTGGGCGGAATTCTCGGAAACGTGAACCCAAGGCTGCCGTTCTGGGTCTCGGGCGGGCTGAGCCTGATCAATGGCATGTATGGCCTGTTCGTCTTGCCGGAATCGCTTAGCAAGGAGCATCGCAGTCCGTTCTCGTGGAAGCGCGCCAACCCAGTCGGATCGCTATCACTGCTGAGCCGCAATCGGCGTGCTGTTGGGGATTGCTGGCTTGCTGCTGCTTGGCTATATCGCGCAGCAGTCGCTGATGAATGTCTACGTGATCTATGCCGATTACCGCTATCACTGGACCGACCGCACCGTCGGTCTCTCGCTTGCGACGATCGGTATTTTCTCTGGTCTGTATGGCGCGCTGTTTGTGAAACGCGTCGTGGCATGGCTGGGGGAGCGGCGGACGATGGTATTCGGCTTTATTGGGGGCGCGGCTGGCTATGCCATGTTCGGGCTCTCGGCGACAGGCTTGCTTTTCTGGATGGCGATCCCGGTCCTCAACATGATGTCGTTCACCTGGCCTTCGGCGCAGAGCCTGATGTCGCACGAGATCGGGCCGTCGGAGCAGGGACAATTGCAAGGGCGCGGTGAACAGTCTGCGCGGCATCGCCGGACTTCTCGGGCCGGGTTTGTTTACCTATATCTTCAGCATGTCGATTGGGGCGCATGCTCCGGTCCATTTGCCGGGGATGCCGTTCTTTGTTGCTTCGGGAATGTTGGTTGCCGGTTTGGGACTGATGGTGGTGATCCGGCAGACGAAAGTCGCTTAGAGGGTGGTGGGCGCGAGTATAATTTCGTTAGCTTCAGCCGGAGGAGCGCAAACTCCGGCTGAAAACTGATCTACCTCCTTACGAAGCAGATCAGCGCGGCGATCCAGGCCCGAACAGGCACCTGAATCGCGAGGCTAAACCGTAGAAGTAGTCTCATACAGCATCACCACCCTCCGTACCAGAGTGACTGCAAGGCCCCGCCATGAACGGGGCCTTGTTGCTTTGGCAAGCAACACTTGGTAACCCCATCTGCAGGCTTGCCTGGCGCACTTTGCGAGATACGGAAGCTTGGGCGGATTCTACGCCGTCCATTGACGCCTTTAGCTCTCGGTAGTTGGTTTCGGCAGGAGGTGAGTTTCAAAGTGGAACTGCCGAGGTTCTATTCGTCTCGACCGGGGCGCGCCATGAGGTCGCGCATCGCATCAACCGGCGACTTCTGCGCGGAGAGAATCGCGGCCATCTGTTCGGTAATCGGCATCTCGATGCCGTGCTTCTGTGCGAGACCCAGCGCAGCGTGAGCGGTGCGCACGCCCTCAGCGACCTTGCCATGCAGGTCCGCGAGGATTTCGTCCAGCCGCCGCCCTTTGCCGAGCTCGATGCCGACGAGCCGGTTGCGGGAGAGGGCTCCCGTACAGGTGAGAACCAGGTCGCCGATGCCGGAAAGTCCGGAAAGAGTTTCGCGGCGACCTCCGCAGGCGATGGCGAGCCGCGTAATTTCGGCAATGCCTCGGGTGATCAACGCCGCCGCCGTGTTGTGACCCAGGCCGAGCCCGGTGACGATGCCGGAGGCGATGGCGATGACGTTCTTGAGAGCGCCGCCAAGCTCGACCCCTACAACATCGTCGTTGGTATAGAGCCGCAACGTTGCGCCGCTGAACTCGCGCTGAATTCTCGCCGCCAATGCGGCGTTGCTAGAGGCGATCGTCAGCGCGGTGGGCGATCCGGCGGCGACCTCCTGGGCAAACGAGGGGCCGCTTAGAATGCCGACGGGAAGATCAAGGCTTTGCTGCGCCAACGTTTGGTGAATTACTTCGCTCATGCGAAGGAGCGTCTGGTCTTCAATGCCCTTGGTCGCGCTCACGATCAGCTGGTCTGCGCGGAGCAGCAGAGCAAAGTGCTCATAGGTTGCGCGAAGATGTTCAGACGGGACCATGCTGACGATAATCTCGGCGTCATCGACGGCGCGGCCCGGGTCAGCGGTAATTGCAATCCCGGGCGGTAGCGCGAAGCCAGGAAGATAGCGGGTATTCTCGCCTTGTTCGCGCATCTCGGTGGCGGCTTGGGGTGAGCGAGACCACAAGGCGAGCTCATGGCCGCCGCGCTTAGCGAGGTTGATGGCCAGCGCGGTACCCCATGCGCCGGCACCGAGAATGGCGATCCGGCTCATGATTTGGCCTTGCCGAAGCGATATTCGGTGCCTTGTATGAGCCGCGCGATGTTCTGGCGGTGCTTCACGATCACTAGTAGCGGGATGAAGACCGTGACCGCAATGAGGAGAAGAGTCATATGGCCGTGGGCAAGCCACAGTGCCACGATCGGAAAGACGACCGCCGAGACGATGGACGCCAGCGAAACGTAGCGCCAGACTGCGAAAACAATCACGAATGCCACAAGGCCGATGAGCGCAGCAATAGGTGAAAGCGCGAGAAAGACTCCGAAGGCGGTGGCTACTCCTTTGCCGCCTTTGAAGCGTAGCCAGACAGGGTGCATGTGACCGAGGATGGCGAAGACTGCGGCAATAGCCTGGGCATTTTGCAGGCTTAGACTCGAGTTACTCATCCAGGCGAGAATCCAACCCACCGCGAACACCGCGACGTAACCCTTGACAGCGTCGAGCACGAAGGTGAGCGCGCCCAGCCCCTTGGCTCCCGAGCGAACGACGTTGGTTGCCCCGATGTTGCCACTGCCCTGGGTACGGATATCTTCGTGCCGGAAGAGGAAGACCAGTAGAAACCCAAACGGAATCGACCCGAGCAGGTAGGCAGCGACGGCGACGATCAGGTAAGGCAGATAGGGCATTGCGCTCTTGAGTTTAGCAGTCGCGGGCGCCTATTTTGCCCATGCCAGCCCGTCTGCGGTCTTGCCGGCATCGATGAGCGTCTGTACGGTCCAGTTGGATAGATCGATCACCGCGACCTGGTTCTTCACGTTGCAGGAGACGTAAGCAACCTTGCCGTCGGGGCGCATCAGGACTTCCTGCGGTGCGCTCGGCACGTCGATGGTCTTCGTCACCTGAAGCGTCGCCAGGTCCAGGACCGCGACCTGGCTGGCCTTGGGCATGGTGACGAGCAGGTAGCGGCCGTCTAGGGTCGCGCCGGTTCCGTATCCGGGTGAGGCAAGTGGCACCCAGGTTTTCACCTTGTTGGTCGCAGTATCGATGACCGCGAGCTGCGGCTTGGTCTGGTCGGAGGTGAAGACCATTCGGTCATCCTTCGAAATCGAGATGCGCTGGGTCGAATCCGAGATCGGGATAACAGTGATGGTCTTGCGCGCCTTCATATCGAGGACGGACACCGTGCCCGGTTTGACGTTGGCGGTATAGCCGCGTTGGCCGTCATGAGAAATCGCCAGCATGTGCGAGTACTCTTCGCCGGTCGGAATCGTGCCGACGATCTTGAGCGTTTTCGGATCGATGATGGTGATGCTCTTATCGATTTCGGTGGTCACGTAGAGCAGCTTGCTGACGGGGTCATATATGGGGCAATGGGGGCGAACTCCATGGCCGAAATCAACGGTACTGATCACCTTCTGAGAGGCGAGATCGATCACGGACATTGACGTTCCGTCGGTTCCGGGCTTTGCGACTCCGGAGTTTCCATAGATCGGCACATAGGCGATGCGGCCGTCGGGCGAGGTCGCGACTTCATGGCCAGTGATTCCGCCGACGGATACGGCGGCAATCTGTTTCGCTGTCGCGGGATCGATAATGCTCAGACTGCGGTCGCCTTGATTGGCGACCAGTAGATAGGGGCCAACTGCCTTTTTGGTCGCTGGGACGTCGGTCGCGCCGTGCGCCAGGGTGAGGCTAGAGACGACGGAAAGACCGAGGAGCACCGGTTTCAGAGCGGGAAAAGTTCGTTTCCACATGGCGAGATGAGGCTATCACGGCGCGGGTATGCAGGCTTCCTGTCGCGAGTGATTGCTCGTTATCTGGTCCTCATTAAGGGCCCTCCGCCAAGGTTATGTATGGTTCCGACTGCAGGCCGTTTATGTCAAAGTCGAAAACTCTTTCATAGGCTCGGATGGGGTGCTAACATTCCGCCACAGCATTGCGGCGAGGGGTCCCTCCGCAGCGAGAGTCGGGTGAGACCCCGGCACAGTCTCTCCGACATGTAACGAACTCCCTTGGCCCTTCACTATGTAATTGCTGCCGTACTTGGCTTGATATCTCCGTTTCGTGGATAGACTTCCCAATCGCAGGAGACACAACATGCACCCAGTGAGTTGTCTTGTTCATTTGCCCCCAAGCAGGGGGCACCGATGAAGGGGGAAGCTGGCTGGGGAGCCGCGGCGCTGGTCGCAGTCTCAGCTGTCGTTGGCCTTCATGCCGCATTGCCTGACAAGGGCGATAGCGCTGCCGGATCGAGGGTCGCTGCGCGAAGTTCCGCCGCTCCGGCGACGACGGCACAGGATCCCTTCCAGAGCGGTCCTTGCGTTGACCTGGAATCGCATATACAGACTTTTCTGCTGACTTCGCCGGAGAGCATTGTCGCCCCGGACTCCTGCTATGACGACACTGACAAGAGCGCTCGAGCCCGCGCGATCGCCGCCGCCCGCCTCGCGGAAAGCGAGCTCAAGGGACGGGCTGCCGGACTGCAATTTGTGATTGCGATCCTGCCTGACCCGCTCCACACACATTTGTCGCTCAGTTTTGATCGACAGATCGAGGCGATTCAGCAAGCTGCACAAGATGAGGGGTACCTGTTCGACTCGTCCTGGATGCCATGGGAGACCGAGAGGCCGTCGCTGGTTCGGCTCGACGATCAGGACAAGCTGGACGACCGTACCAAGGCCCGCGAAGACCAACCGGGCCTCATGCTTTTTCGCCGTGGCGCGAACAAACAAGTCAGAAGTCCGGCTAAAAACGATCCCGCGCCTTATGAGTTTGGGCTTGCGATCTTCGTTGTCGGAGAAGAAGCGACTGGCGGGATTCACAAGCGTCAGTTCGAGAATGCAGCGCGGTGGGTAGACGCACTGCACCCGCAAGCTCCCAGTTCGCAAGTGCAGATTCTGGGGCCGAGCTTTTCTGGATCGCTTCTCTCGCTCTCGCAGTTGATGACGAACGACCAGTCATTGGCGTCAACAGGTTGGCTGCATCCTGGCGACGACAGTTCGGTGGCGCTCAAGATATATAGCGGCGGAATCAGCAGCGAAACCGCAGTCAACTGGTTTGTCGGTCATCTTAACTCCCCGAATGGAATTAAATTCCGAAGCTTCCAGGAGAGCGACGACGTTCTCCTGTCTCGCTATCGCAAATACCTGATCAACCAGGGCTTCGAGATTTCACGTTTGGCTCTGGTTTCAGAAGATGAGACGGCCTTCGGGGGACTTGACCGCTCACCATTCGCCAAAAACGATGTTAAGGAAGAACCGTGCGTTCCGCAGCAAGGGGAGGGGCGTGTCGGACCACTGTGTGTGTACTATCCTCGCGATATCTCCGCGCTGCGCGCAGCCTACCAGAAGGAGTCGATCTTCGGCACCAGCACAACGGCGGGGCCGACCGAGACGACGAGGCGAGCACTCTCCAACGACCTGGCCGATCCAGAGCACGATCAGCATGACACCGTCCGCAACTATAGCGGCAATCAGACCCCGCTCTCGCAGGAGGCGGTGCTACAACAGATCGTCAGCGTGCTGCAGGCCCACAAGTCGCAATACGTCGTATTGCGCAGCAGCAACCCGCTCGATCAGCTCTTCCTGAGTCATTTTCTACGGATGGCCTATCCGCAGGCGCGGGTTGTGATCGAGGGTTCCGATCTGCTGTTCCGCCGGGAAAGCGGCGCCGCGACACTCAGCGGGATTATGACGTTGACCAGCTACCCGCTGCTGCCGTGGGGAAACCACTGGATTCGTGCTGATGAGCCGTCGCCACCGCCGTCGGCTAAGAACGCCGCCATGCAGCCGCAGTGGCACATTCATCGCGTCTTTGCGCAAGAGGGCGCGGAGGGCGCCTATATGGCCGCTCGGTTCCTGCTGCACGCTAAATCGACTAACCAGATCGCAGACGAACAAGCCGGGGAGGGGTGCTATGCAAACAAGGACCATTTTCTCCCCCCCAACTGCGACGGGCTTGCGCTCAATGACTATGCGCCTCCGTTCTGGGCGATGCCGACCTCGAGTGGGGGCTCCCAGGATGCTTTGCGGCCAGCCACGTGGCTATCGGTGCTGGGCAAAGACGGCTATTGGCCCGTCGCCGCTCTGAACGATGAGACGATCAAATCCTTTCGGCAGAAAGAGCTTTCGAGTAGCAGCGATCCATTGATCAATCAGGCGGATTCCTGGTGGACGCGAGAAGCTACGGGCGCTCAAACGTCGCTGGGGTCGCTTTTAGTGGGCGTCAAGGACCTGTGGCCAGGGATGGATTCGTCACTGCCCGTAGGGAATGGGATGGATTGGCCACCCATGCCAGCCAGCATAAAAATATGCTTGTTCGCCCTGTTCCTGCTCGCCTGCTTTCACCTGCACTGCAGCGCGCGTCCATCGTTGACCGAAAGGCCTGGTCACCGCGCGTATTTTGTCCGAACCGGAGAACCCTCCCATGTTGCGTTGATGGTGTTGGGAAGTGTGTTCGTGGCGATGATTCCGGTCGTCCTGGCGTGGGGTTATGGGGCTATGTCGGCAAGTGGCGAGCCGCTCCCGCGCAACTGGGCATGGTGGTATCGAATATTTCCGCCGTTGATTTGGCTGATGGCGGGCGCGGCTCTCGGTATCAATGTCGGGGTTCAGACGAAGCGGGATCCCAGACCCGCAAACGTCGCAATAGGAGGAACAAGAATTCGAGTCTGGCTGGCGAACAATCGAGAGATTTGGGGACCGTTGGTCTGGTACCTGGGAGCCACCTTCGCTTTCTATTGCTTGATCGACATCTTCTTGAATGCAACTCTCAACGACGCCAACCGGATTCCCACTTACTGGCGCGCGATCCATCTGGCTACAGGCGTCTCACCGCTGGCGCCCTTGATTGCGTTTCCCTGCGGGCTTTACCTGTGGTTTTGGTATTCGCTTCAAGGGTTAACTCTGTTCAATGCCGACCGGCCCTTGCTGCCGAAGAGGGAGGACCTGGCGATCTACGCGCCGCCGGCTCTGCTAATTCAGGAAGACAAGCAGACATGGTTCGATAGCTTGGCGGCCCGTTTGGGTTTTGCCGATGGACCTGGGCCGAGGCCGGCCGGCCCCGTCAATAAGTTGCTCGTACTCAGAATGTTCAGCCGCGAGGATGCAGGCGACCCGATAGAAAAATTCTGCAAACCGTTCTCGAAGAAGATCCTTCTGGTCGCGGGCAGTCTGTTTCTGATCCTGTTGCTTGGGAGTTATATGTTAGCCGGCGACGTGCCAATTCGCAGCCTTGGGTCGAAGGACTATTCGCTTTTCTTCGCCGCGGGTCTGGATATTTGCGTGTCGCTGATGCTGGCCAATGCCTGGCAATTGCTGCAGGTCTGGCTGCGTCTGCGCCAGTTGCTCGTTTTTATCGACCGGTTGCACCTGCGCCAGACCTTGAAGGCATTGAAGGGTTTCGAATGGGGGTCCGTGTGGGGAATGGGTGGCCGTGTCCTGGACGTGAGATACAAGCTTCTATCGCGGCAAATGGAGAGCCTGACTCACCTGAGCAACTCTCTTAAGGACTGCAAAGACCCGCAGACCCAAGAATGGCTGGAGCAAATTAACGATACGCAAGTCCTTCGTGCTTCGTTTACGCAATGGTTTTCGGAGAATTGGGACAACTCGAAAGACCCCAATCTCCAGCCCTTCCGCGCGTTCCAGGAGGGCCTTGCCGCGACTTCTGCCTTGATGCTGACGCGAGTTCTGGTACCTTCATGGAGATTGGAAGAAAAATCTCTCGTGCTGGATTTCTCGTCGGACAAAGATAAGGACATGGATAAGGACGAGACGCCTCCAGATTTAGATCCCGCGCCCAACTACATCCGCAATGCCGAGGAGCTTGTCTGCCTTGTCTACATGGGGTTTGTACAAAATATCCTTGGACGAATGCGAACGATTGTGATGCAGATCCTGCTGCTCTTCATTGCCGGGACCATCTCGATTGCCACTTATCCATTCGATCCTCGACCAGCGTTGAGCGCAGCGATGATGCTGCTCTTTGCGTTGTTGGGAGCCGTGATCGTGATTGTTTACTCGCAGATGCATCGGGACGCCACGCTGAGTTACGTGACCAATACCGAGCCGGGCGAACTGGGGACGGAGTTCTGGTTCAAGCTGGTTGGCTTTGCCCTTGGCCCGGTGCTTGGACTGCTCGCCGCGATCTTTCCCGAGCTTCCAGGGTCGCTTTTTTCATGGCTTCAACCGGGACTGGAGTCGATCAAATAAGACTGGTGATTGGGCGCTGCATTTCGACGCCCGCGAGTTCCCGCAGCGTTGCTTCTATTCCTTCTTGCCCCATGGCCTGCCGAATCGGGTCTTTTCCCGGATCGGGGTGAACTGTTTGCGTAAACCGCCCACTAACTTCTTTTCTGGCAGCCACAGCGCGTGGTATTCTCCATGCCAGCGGGAGCTTCCCTATGAACAATTCAGGGCACTCGGTATTGCTGGGCAGCAAGTCCCTGATCTGGACGCGTTGGTTCGTGCGCGCGAGTGCGCCCCGCAAGCATTTCCGGGTCGTCCCCACGCAGACCCGTCCCAGCCTTTTTGGGGGCGACTAGCCTCTTCCCGCGACCAGCCTCAATTCCGCCCGATTGCGCTCATCACCGGCGATTTCGGCGACAAGTTGCAGCCTTATTCACCGGCACTTGCGAGGAGAAAGATCATGCAGAGCGGCACCCAGGTTCTTGAATTTCCATCGGTGAAACAGACCCGGCGCCAGGAATATGGGCCGAAGATTGTTGGGTCCCTACCCGGCCCGAAGGCGCGCGCAGTGATCGAGGGCGACGATCGGCTGATTTCGCCCAGCTATACACGTTCCTATCCAATGGTGGCCAAGCGCGGCCGCGGATGCCGCGTAGAAGATGTCGACGGCAACGAATTTCTCGACTTTGCCGCGGGCATCGCGGTGACTTCGACGGGGCATTGCCATCCTGAGGTGGTTGCGGCGATTCAAAAGCAGGCGGCGGAGCTGATTCATATCTCGGGAACGGATTTCTACTATGAGAGCCTGGTGACCTTCGCCGAGCGCCTTTCGGCGGTTGCTCCCATGCGTGGACCGCACCGTTTCTATTACGGCAACTCCGGTGCTGAGGCGGTCGAATGCGCGTTGAAGCTGGCGCGATACCACACCAATCGCCAGCACGTGATCGCCTTTTTCGGCGCGTTTCATGGCCGCACGATGGGCGCGCTCTCACTTACCGGATCGAAGCCGCAGCAGAAGCGCCGCTTCTCGCCGATGGTTCCGGGCGTGACCCACGTCCGCTACCCGTATGCCTATCGCGGCTGCAGCGGCGGCCCGCAAGAGGAAGAGGCATTTGCCCTGGGTTGTGCCCGCTACATCGAAGAGAAGCTCTTCCATACCATCCTCCCTCCGGAAGAGGTTGCGGCGATCTTTATCGAGCCGATCCAGGGCGAGGGCGGCTACGTTGTAGCTCCGACGATCTTCATGCAGGAGCTGCGGCGGATATGCGACAAGTACGGCATCCTGCTGGTTGCCGATGAGGTGCAGTCGGGCTCCGGTCGCACCGGCAAGTGGTGGGCGATCGAACACACCGGCGTCGAACCGGACATCGTCTGCATGGCCAAGGGCATCGCCTCGGGAATGCCGCTCGGCGTTTGCATGACCCGCGCTGAGATTATGGACTGGGTTCCGGGCTCGCATGCCTCGACGTTTGGCGGCAACCCGGTCTCGATCGCAGCTGCGCTGGCGACGATGGACATCCTCGAACGCGAGGCGATTCCCAACGCCGCCGTGATTGGCGAAGAGATTCTGACCCGGTTGCGCGATTGGCCGGCAAAGCATCCCGATTGTGGGCGATGTTCGCGGGCGCGGTCTGATGATTGGCATCGAGATCGTCAAGGACCAGATCTCGCGCGAGGTCGCCGGGACCTGGCGTGATCGGATCGTGGAACTGGCCTTCGAGCGCGGCCTGCTGATCCTGGGTTGCGGCGAGACTTCGATCCGGCTGGCTCCGCCGCTGATCGTCAATACCCATGAAGCGGAGATCGCGCTGGACATTCTCGAGGAGTGCATTTCGGTCGTCGAAGACGAGGAATTGAGCGGATTGAGGAACGCTTAGTCCCTTAGCGATTCAGCGATGCAGGATCGACCGCCGAATTTTCTATGGAACTCGCGCCAGTCTTCGGCGTACTAATCGCCAGGCGTAAGACTGTTTCGCGGAGGCTTTGCGCATGCCCAAGCTGTCGATCTGGTCGAAGTCGCGAAGACGTCTTGGGCTGCTGGCGTTGCTTCTTTGCTCGGTGCCTGCGTTCGAGCCCAGGCGGAAGGCCGGGACGTCGTCGAATTCGGCAACGACATTGTGGTGCATGACGGCGAAGAGGCGCATGATACCGTTTGCTTCCTGTGCTCGATCGAGGTCGATGGCACGGTGCACGGTGACATGGTGGCTTTCCTGGGCAACATCCATGTGCGCGGCCACGCCGAGCGGGATGCGGTGGTCTTCCTCGGCAATATAACGCTAGGCGAAAATGCGAGCATTGGTCGCGATGTCGTCGTCTTTGCCGGCAGTCTGCACAATGCCCCGGGATCGTCGATCGGCAACGACCGGGTTATCTTCCCGGTTTTCTTGCTCTTTATGCCGCTGCTGGTCTTTGCTGGAATCATCTTTTTGATCGTCTGGGCGATCCGGGCGCTGGTCTATCGCGACCGGCCTGTATATCCCATGCCTCCGCCGCGCTACTAAGCGGCTCGTTTCTGCCTCGACGGTGTACGGATTTGGTTCGACTTTCTTGAAGTCCTTCGGATTACATCTTCTGTTTCGTAACGTGTCTGTATGCTGATTGCGGATGCGTCGTGTCCTGCTGTTTGTCAATCCGGTCTTTGAGCAGAGGTGGATCCATCGCGATGCCATCGCGCGCATCGCTGTGATGCTTGGCTCCGGAGGGCGTTCGGTTGAGGTCGTTGAGACTCTTTCCGCTCAGTCCGCAGGCGACCAGGCCCGCCAGGGTATCGACGAGGGCTTCGATACGATCCTGGTCTGCGGCGGTGACGGAACCGTCTTCAATGTGATCCAGGGAGTCGCCGGGACGGAGATTCCCGTAGGGATTCTGCCCTTCGGCACTGGCAACGTGTTGGCGCAAAATCTGTACGCTGCCCCGCAATCCGGTCGAAGCCGCGCGTCGACTGATCTCCGCCCAATCGCGGCGCATTCCGTTGGGGCGCATCACGATGAACGTGACGGACTTACCGTCCACTTCACCCGGTCATGGCCGCCGCACCCGGACGAAGAGCTGGTACTTCACCATGGCTGCCGGCATGGGGCTGCACGCGTCGTTGTTAGACATTGCCGAGGGCTGGGGCAAGCGCGGCATTGGAAGAGCGTCTTACTTTCTGGCTGGAACCAGTCTGCTGCTGCGCCATCGCATTCAGCCATTTGAAGTTGAGGTGACACCGGTCTCGGGTGGCAAGTTCCGCAAGCGTGTTTGTGAAGCGATCGCCGTTCGCGTGGGGGAGTTGAATCGATGGCGCCCAGGAGGGCGACTGGAGCACCCGGTGTTACGTCTCGCTCTGGTCGACGCGACGGGACGATGGGGACTGGCGGAGGCAAGTCTTCGCGCCTTGGCGAGGACCGAGTCGCGGAACGGCGACGCTGCCTCCGCGCGTGCCTCGGCGCATTATGTGGATGCCCTCCGCATGGTCTGCCGCCCGGTGCCGGATTTTGAGTATGATGGAGGCGTGTTGGCCGAGGCGGACGGGGAAGTGCTGGGAGCGTCCCATGCGGTGATCGAGATGGCTAAAGAATCGTTCTACCTGCTTTGGCCCAAAGATTGAACCGGACGCAGAAACGAACTCGCATCCCTCGCCTTACCAGGCATACTCTAGCGGTATGGAGAGCACTCCGCTCTGGCGTATTTTGGGGCACTTTCGACGGGCGGTTGAGAAGTCGTTGTCGCACGACGTCTTCACCATCGCCAAGGCAGCGGCCTATTCCGGCATCCTGAGCCTTTTTCCCTCGCTGCTGGTCTTGAATACGCTTCTTGCACTCACTCCAGCGACAGGGACGGTGACCGGCGAGGTACGTGCGCTTCTGGGCATGGTGCTGCCCTGGGACACAATGGACTTCGTGCAGGGCTACTTTGTTACTAGCCGCGTTCAATCGCTGGGCGTCTTGTGGTCAGCTGCGTCGGTGGCCTTCTTCGCAGCTATGGGCGTCATGCTGTCGCTTATGGAAGGATTTCGCCGCGCGTATCGCCTACCGAACAAGCTCTGGAGTTTCTGGCGCACCCAGATCGTCGCGGTGGCTCTGATTCCGATCTGCCTGGCGCCGATGTTCTTTGCCACTGCGATCATCGTCTTCGGCCACGAAATCGAGAACTGGATGATCGCCAATTCCGAACATCAGCTTCGCTTTTATGTGCTTCTCTTTTGGAGAATTCTGCGCTGGGCGATCTCAGCGAGCACGGTGGTCGCAGTGATCACTGTCATCTATCACTTTGGAACCCCCAGAACGCACAGCTGGAAATGCGCACTGCCGGGGGCGTCGATGGCGACGGTAATCTGGTTCGGGGCCACTTTGCTCTATGGCCTGGTATGTCACACGCTTCGCGGTTTATATGGCAGTCTATGGCTCGCTGGCGACGGCGATCGCGACGCTGGTCTGGCTCTATATCACCTCGCTGAGCCTGCTCATCGGAGCTGAGTTCAATGCTCAGATTTTTCCGAAGAAAGAACTTGCGCGACCTATTCGGCAGCCCTCAACGGATGAGTTGATTTCTTCAGCCCTCCATTAGTCCATACATAAGCTGAAGAGTAAACTAATCTAGTGTGCGCGAGCGAAAGTCCAATGCGCGTTTTTGGGGGAGTGAATGAGTTCTTTGGTGAGTTCGACTGCGACAGGAGCTGAGCAACGGCGTCGAGCGAAGATTGTCGCTACACTTGGTCCGGCGTCGAACAATGAGCAGGCCTTTCGTCAGTTGGTGCGTGCGGGCCTGGATGTGGCCCGGCTGAACTTTTCCCACGGTATCCATGCGGAAAAGCTGAAGCTGATCGAGATGGTGCGCGAAGTTGCGCGCACGGAAGAGAAGTCGATTTGCATTCTCGCCGATTTGCAGGGGCCGAAGATCCGGACCGGCAAACTCGTCGATGGCACCCCGGTGCAACTCGAGGCGGGCCAGACCCTGACCATCACGCCGCGCGACATTCTGGGGACCTCTACGCTGATCGCAACAACCTTTGTTACGCTGGCGGAGAACCTTGAGCCAGGGTCGCGTATCCTGCTCTCCGACGGTTTGATTGAGCTGAGTGTCTTGCGTGTCGATGGCGGAGACGTGGAATGTAGCGTGATCAACGGTGGTCTGCTTGGCGAAAAGAAGGGGATCAATCTGCCGGGAATTCCGGTCCGCGTGCCGTCGCTTACCGAGAAGGATGAAATCGATCTGGAGTTTGCCGTTCGCGCCGGGGTCGATGCGATTGCGGTTTCTTTTGTGCGCACCGCCGACGATGTCCGCCACGTCAAGGAACGCATCGCGGCACTGGGCGCCGATACCTGGGTGATCGCGAAGCTCGAAAAGCCCCAGGCGATTGAGAATCTTGAGAGCATTCTGGAGATTGCAGACGGCGTGATGGTGGCTCGTGGCGATCTCGGCGTCGAGATGCCTCCGGAGAAGGTGCCGGCGATTCAGAAGCATGTAATCCGCCGCGCCGCCGATTACCGCAAGCCGGTCATTACTGCGACGCAAATGCTGGAGTCGATGATCGAGAATCCCCGCCCCACCCGCGCCGAGGCCAGCGATGTGGCCAACGCGATCTACGATGGCACCGACGCGGTCATGCTGTCGGCTGAGACGGCGGCCGGCAAGTATCCGATCGAGGCAGTCAAGATGATGGCCAAGATCGTGGTCGAGACCGAGACCCAGATGCGGGAATCTTCGATTGATACGCCGGTGCTCGCGCAACATGGTCATGCGCACCTCTCGATCGCTGAAACTATCTGCGAGTCGATGGCCCATGCCGCCGAGGACCTCGACATCAGCGCCATCGCCGTCTTCACCGAGACCGGCGCGACCGCGCGCCAACTGTCGAAGTATCGTCCGCGCCCGCAAATTTATGCGCTCTCCAGCGTCGACGTGGTCATCAATCGCATGACGATGCTTTGGGGAGTAGTCCCGGTGCTTTGCGCCAAGAACTATACGACCGAACAAATGGTGCTCGGAAGCGGAGCGCATCCTCGAGGAAAAGGGCTTCGTGCACCCGCGCCAGATCCTCGGGATCGTGGCCGGAACCCGCACCAAGAGCGGTTCGACCAACTTCCTGCGGCTGCATGTGCTGGGCGACAGCATCTTCCGAGCCGGATGCGCGGTGCGCGAAGCGGAGATGGCAGTCCGACTGAGCCGAGAATGTCGGTTTTCGACGATTACCGCGAAGAGCTCGAGAAACACGAGTTCATGATGGGCACGGCGCGGGGGCGGCTGGCCGTCTCGCTCGACCGGCTGACCGATGCAATGATCCTGATCGGTCAGCACGGAGTCTATTGCACCTCAAGCCGCAATCCCAGTCGTGCCTGCCCTTGATCTCCAGGTCGTACTCAGCGAGCTCAAGGGTGCGAAAGAGCTGGTGCAGTCGGTGATGGAAGAGCTGGCTGCCGCCAAGCCGAAGTAGAGACCTTCCTGCTCTACTGGGCGGTTACCGGGACGAAGACATCGGTCTTTTCCCAGATCAGGTGCAACTGGGTCGTCTTGCCGGTGGTCTTCTCGAATTTCATCTCAAACTTTTCGACGGGCGCAGAAGGCGCAGGCCCTTTCATCATGTCGGTGCGGCCGAGGTCCTGGTCCTGGTTGTATTCCGTTCCCCACTGCTTGGTCTGTTTGTTGATGATGAGCTTCCAGGTGGTTTCTGAGGGCAAGGAATAGATCGTATAGGTCCCGGCGGGGACGCTCACATCGCCGATCTTCAGGTTGACTGCGGTCGTGAGCGTGGTGGCAGCATTCGCGCCCGTCCGCCAGACCTTGTCGTAGGGAGCAAGTTCCGCTCCAACGTGACGTCCGCGCAAGGATGGGGTGCTGTAGTCAATGGTGATGAGCTTGCCGTCAAGGGTTACGCTGGCCTTCGCCGGCGGGCTGGGCAGCTTCTTGCCGTAGTCGTTGGCGGCAGACGGCTCCTGGGCGTGGGCCGAAATGGCCAGAGTGGAGCAGAGCAGTCCGGCCGCAACCGTGCCGAGCAGAGTACCAACAAATTTCCGTCGCAACATGGGTGGATTCCTCAGGGAAAGAAATGCGGAGACCGTAACCGGCCACTCACTGCAGGCTACACCATTCGCGCGATCCATTCTCACGAGGGCCGTAGTATCCTTGAAGAGAGCGCACCCGTAGCTCAGCTGGATAGAGCGAACGCCTCCGAAGCGTTAGGTCGCAAGTTCGAATCTTGCCGGGTGCACCATCTTCTTTAAATCTCAGACAATTAGATGTGGCAGGAGACGGCGCCGCGCTTCTCCAGATATTTCTGGTGGTATTCCTCGGCCTTCCAGAAGGTCTGCGCGGGGACGACCTGGGTCACGATTGGCTTGCGGAACTTGTGCTCCGCGGTGAGCTTTTCGATGACCTTCTTCGCCGTCGCTTCCTGGTCGGGCGAGTGAAAGAAGATCGCGCTGCGGTACTGCGTTCCCCAGTCGGGCCCCTGGCGGTTGAGCTGGGTGGGGTCGTGGAGATTGAAGAATGCCTCGACGATCTGCTCATACTTTACTTTTTCCGGATCGAAGGTTAGCTCGACGACCTCGGCGTGGCCGGTCTGGTCGGTGCAGACGTCCTTATAGCTGGGGCGCTCGGTTTGTCCGCCCTCGTAGCCGACGGCGGTCTCGATGACGCCGGGGATTTTGCCGAACTCAACCTCGACTCCCCAGAAACATCCCGCTCCAAATGTCGCTTTTTCCATGATTGTTCCTCTTTTCATCTCATTAAATTAGATGAGGTTGGGTGAACTTGGTTACTGTTCTTGACGCAGGTGATGGTGATGCTGCTTGGGCCGGTCTCTGAGGGGTCAAGTCCGGGCGTCGCATCATCAAGCCAAGTATCGCTGGTGGTGGCGGCCTCAATGTATTTTCCGTCGACAAACGCTTTCGCTTTCACTGCCCTGAATCCTTCACGACACGACACCCAAAGCACATAACCACCGGTAAGCTGAGGGTCAACATATGCCTGCCATGGGTTCAACGTTGCAGTTGAACCGTCAGTGCGCCAAGCCTTGCCCTCCATCGGCTTTGTCATCTTGCTCAAGTCGATTTTTACGGTCGCGTTGTAGCTGCGAACCCCTGGCGCGATGCGTGCCTTCGCTGGATCCGGTGGCACCGCCACGCGGCGACATGACGGATCCGGCTGGATTCTTGCATCGTCGATGTACATATCCCGAGAGTAATAGCCGGTGGACGAGAGGCCAATGCTTCCCGTAACGCTTACTACGCAGCCGTCCAAGGCCATCGCCTTGCGCGGATCGCCTTTGTAGAAGGTAAGTTGAATTTCTTTCTGTTTGCAAACTGGAGGATCAACCTGCAGACCTATCCATTGGCGTAGTTCGTCGTGATATCGAATCACGCCTGTTAACGTCGATGGACCTTTAGCTGGTGTCACCAGGTCATCGGGCGGGCAGTATTGGGCGTTCAAGCTAATGGCCCCGCAAGAAATCGAGGCCAAGATAAGAAGCCAGCGTCGCCAACTGCAGTTCACCGAACGGGCCTCTTGCGCGGTTTCGGGCCGGCCTTGATGCCGCTTTTGAACGCTTTCTTGCGTGGAGGCACGACTGGCACCGGCGGGACAGCCATTCGCGAGCTGTTGCGAATGCCCCTCGCAGCTCGCTGCAATGCCAGCACCTCATCTGGATTCAGTTCGCGCACCTCGCCTGGCTCGACATCGAGCACGAGCGGGCCGTATCCGACGCGGCGGATTTTTTCGACGAAGTGGCCGACCTCTTCGAACATCTTGCGGATTTCGCGGTTGCGGCCTTCGGTGAGGGTGACTTCGTACCAGGGGTTTTCGGCGTCGCGGACGCGGCGGATCCCTGCCGGCTGGGTGAGCACGCGGCCTAGTTTCTCGTCCTTGGTACGGCCTTTGTCGATCATGATGCCGGCGCGGAGCTGGTTGAGCGCTTCGTCGGTGGGCTTACCGCTGATCTTGACCAGATAGACCTTGGGCACCTTGTTGGCGGCGCGGGTGAGCAGGTGGGCGAGGTCGCCGTCGTTGGTCATCAGCAGCAGGCCTTCGCTCTGGTAGTCGAGGCGGCCGACGGGGAAGACGCGCGGCTGCCCAGGAAAGAACTTCATCACCGTCGGGCGGCCCTCGGGGTCGCTCGCGGAGGTGATGTAGCCCTTCGGCTTGTTGAGCACGGCGTAGCGGAGGCGGTTCGTACCCTGGCCGGGTTTGGCGAGCAGCTTGCCGTCGACGCGGATGTGATCGAGAGCGGCGTCGGCCTTGGCTCCGAGCTCGACGACGGTTTGGCCGTTGACCTGGACGCGTCCTTCGGTGATGAGCTCCTCGGCCTTGCGGCGGGAGGTGACTCCGGCGGCGGCGATGATCTTTTGCAGCCGCTCTTCGCGGCGGACGGGCGCGAACTTCACTGTTTCGGCTGATTCGGCTTCAGGTTCCTCGGGGAGCGCCTCTGGTCCAGGACGAAGCTCGGGCTCTTTGGCTTCGGCTTCGGCCTCAGGCAGGGCCGTCTTCCTGGGCGCACGCTTCTTAACTGTGGGTGACATGGTCCTCCGCGGGGAGGGTTGAATGACTCGACGAGTCTTCAGCGGCAGATTCGGAGAGCTCCACTTCGCTCGCGGACTGCGATTCCTCGCCACTCACTTCATCCGCCTCTTCAAAGGGCAGACTGGCTGTCTCGACGGGAGTTTCTTCTTCGCCGATCTCGATGTCGCTGGCTAGCTTCTCGAACTCCTCGATGCTGGGCAGCTCGTTCACGTCTTTCAGACCGAAGCGGAGCAGGAATTCGCGGGTGGTCTTGTAGAGAATCGGACGGCCGATGACCTGCTTGCGTCCGGCGGTGGTGATGAGCTTGCGGCTGACGAGGCTGCCGAGCACGCCGCTCGAGTCGACGCCGCGAATCTCGGCGACCTCGGGCGCGGTGACCGGCTGCTTGTAGGCGATGACCGCCAGCGTCTCGAGCGCCTGCAGGGAGAGCTTCATCGGCGGCTTCAGGCTCTTGACGAAGCTGCGGACGGCGTCGTGATACTCGGGCTTAGTCGCGATGCGATAGCCGCCGGCGACCTCGCGAATCTCCATGCCGCGATCGCTGTTGGAATATTCCTCGATCAGTTCATCGACGATCGCCTTGATCTGTTCACGGACCTGGCGTTCGCGCTGGCGTGCGACGCGTTTCGCCTCGGTTTCCACTGCCGCGGGATCGGCAATTTTCTCAGGCTGCTCGAGCGTCGCCTGCTCAGCCAGCACCATATTGGCATAATCGTTCGAGCCTCCCTCAAGGAAGCTTTCGGCCTGGAGAATGCCTTCTTCGATCAGGGATGCGACGCTTGGCTTCTCTTCCTGCTGCGACTTGGCTGGAGGTAGTTCCGGTGCGAACACTCCGGCAAGTTGTGCCAGCGTGACTGGTTCCTCGGCCGCGTAGATCACGGCCTCTATCTTTGATTTGATACTCATGCCGCTTTCAGGCCCATCTTCTCAAGAATCGTGCCCGGCACTGCCGCGCAGCGTACGCCAAAAGAAAAACGGCGCTCCGGTAACTATGTTTCATAGTACCGGAGCGCCGAAGTTGACGCCGCGTGTGGGCTTAGTGGGAGACGAACTGGTTGAGCGTCCAGAACAACGTTGCCGAGAGCAGCGCAGCAGCCGGGAGCGTGCAGACCCAGGCCATTGCGATGTTGCGGATCGTGGACCATTGCAGGCCGCTTCCGTTCGCGACCATCGTTCCCGCCACTCCGGAGGAGAGAACGTGAGTGGTGCTCACCGGCAAGTGCAGCTGGTCGGCGGCGATGATGGTGATCGCGGCGACGATCTCGGCGGAGGCGCCCTGCGCGTAAGTGAGATGGTCTTTGCCGATCTTCTCGCCGACGGTGACGACGATCCGCTTCCAGCCGACCATCGTGCCGAGGCCGAGCGCCAGGGCGACCGCAACCTTGACCCAGCTGGGGATGAACTTGGTCGCCGTATCCAAATGCTTCTTGTAATTCGCCAGCTGCGCGGTTTCGGTGCTGCTTAACGCCGGTTTGCCGGACTTGGCCATCAGCCGAAGGGTTTCGTCGGCAACATACATATCATTGCGAACGTTCTGCTGTTGGTTGGCCGGGATGCCGGCGAGCGATTTTGCCTCTACGACCTGATTGGAGATCAGGAGCGTAAGGTCGTGGGCAGCGGTCATAGTAACCGGAGCGAGCTGTTTCGTCCGAATATAATCGGTCAGCTCCTGGCGAGGATCGGTAGAGACGACTCCTGCGGTCTCATGGTCGGCGAAGACGTTCGCCGCTTGCTGGGAGACGGCCGCGAAATCCTGAACCTGACCGGATCCGACCGCGTGATTCAGTGCGTAGACCGTAGGTACGGTGCCGATCAGGATGAGCATGATAAGTCCCATGCCCTTTTGGCCGTCGTTGGAGCCGTGGCCGAAGCTGACCCCTGTGCAGGTGAGGATGAGCAGGCCGCGAATCCAGAACGGAGGAGGCGCGTCGCCTTCGGGTGCCTTGAAGAGTGCTGGGATGTGAACGAGTTTCTTCAGCAGGAATAGCAGGCCGCCTGCGAGAACAAAACCGAAGACGGGGGAGAGAAGGAGCGCCCGGAAGACGCCTCCTGCCTGCGCCCAGTCAACGCCGCTGGTTCCCGAGCCTTTGGGGCTCATCAACTGGTTGGCAATGCCGACACCGATGATCGAGCCGATCAGGGTGTGCGAGCTGGAAGCCGGCAGGCCGAGCCACCAGGTGCCGAGGTTCCAGAGGATGGCGGCAATCAAGAGCGCAAAGACCATCGCGAAGCCGGCGCCGTGGCCGACCTGCAGGATCAACTCCACCGGCAGCAGCGAGATGATCGTGAAGGCTACGGCACCCGAAGAGGTCAGCACGCCGATGAGATTCCACATGCCCGACCAAACCACCGCGATGTGCGGCTCCATGGCGTGGGTGTAGATCACTGTGGCCACTGCGTTGGCGGTGTCATGGAAGCCGTTGACGAACTCGAAACCGAGCGCGGTGAGCAGCGCGACACCCAGCAAGACGTAGGGCCAGATGGTTTCGAAGTGTCCGCCGCCTTCCAGATCCGAGGCAAGATTGAAGCCGGCATACGCGAAGCCGCCGATCAGCACGACGGCAAAGAGGATCATTCCTATCGCGCCGGGCGATTTATTGAGCTTTGCGTGGACCGCGCTGGGGGTGGCGACCGCGACACTTTGTGTTTCAGACATGGAATTGCTCCGAGAGAGTTTCTTAAGGGACGCTAACAGCATCCATCACGAAACAGGATAAAAAACGGCAGGAACCAATATGAAAATTCCGTGAATTCGACCCTGCGAAAGGCGCGGTGAGGGTTGAAACCAAAGAAGTTTCAAGACTTGCTCGAAGGGGATTTCCGGAGGCGGGAAACGCCAAATTCGTGGCTCCGTGGGGGCGCGGTCTATATATTCTGCCGGCCGAGAATGTTATTTTTCATCAAGCTGCCGGGCGGCGGAAGCGAGGACTTTCGCCGATTGGAAGATAGGGAAACGGCCCATGGGTAACTCTGGCATTCATCACTTTGAGCTCATCGGGCTGGCGCTGCTACTGGCCACCGCGATGTTGACCACGCTCGCCCGGCGCTTCCAGACGCCCTACCCGATTGTGCTGGTGATTGGCGGCCTGGCTCTCTCACTCTTGCCGCGGCTGCCGCATATTTCGCTTAGCCCTCAACTGGTCTTCGTCGTCTTTCTTCCTCCGCTGGTCTTTTCCGGAGCGTTCAATACTTCATGGCGCGACTTTCGGTCGAACCTGCTGAGCATATCCATGCTTGCCTTCGGCCTGGTGGCGTTCACGGTAGCTGGCGTTGCGATTCTTTCGGATTGGTTGTTGCCCGGCTTTGACTGGCGGTTGGGCTGCGCTCTGGGGGCAGTTGTTTCGACTACCGACACGATCGCTGCCATCTCCATCGCCAAGCGTGTCGGCCTGCCGCGCCGCATCAGCGACCTGATCGAGGGCGAGAGCCTGATCAACGACGCCAGCGGCCTGCTCGCGCTGCAATTTGCCGTGGCCCTGGTGGTGAGCGGGGAGCGGCCTGGACTGACCAAGGGTCTGGCGGAGTTCATCGGCCTGGTCGCGGGAGGCATCGTAGTCGGGCTGATCTCGGGCGCCATCATTTATCTGTTGCAGCGGAAGATCGAGGATCCGCCGGTTGAGATTACTGTGATTTTGACCGCGCCTTACCTCGCGTATCTCGGCGCGGAGACTTTTCATTGTTCTGGTGTGCTCGCTACTGTCGTGTGCGGGCTCTATCTTGGCCGCAAGCGCTCTGAAATTCTTTCTACCTTCGCGCGCCTGGATACTTCGGCGGTGTGGAATACTCTCGACTTCGTCTTGAATGGCGTGCTCTTCATCATGATTGGTTTGCAGCTTCCCTACATTCTCGAGGGAATTCAAGGCGTGAGCCGCCGTGAGATGTTTCTCGACGCGGCGCTCTTCAGCGCCATGGTTATCGGGCTGCGATTGGTCTGGATGTATCCCGGCGCCTGGATTTCGTATTGGATTCGCACCCACTTTGGGGACAGTAAAGAGAAACCTCCGCGTTCGAAAGAGGTTTTCCTGCTCGGCTGGACGGGAATGCGAGGCGTTCTGGCGTTGGCCGCAGCGATTTCTCTGCCCGAAGACTCTGAACAATGGCATGCCGTTCCCGCGAACGCAACATGATGTTGTTTCTGACCTTCTCGATCATTGTGACCACGCTGGTGATTCAGGGCCTCTCGCTGCCGGCGATCATTCGCAAACTTCGAATCGGCGGAAATGCCGGGGAAGGCTCGGAACTCGCCAGCGCCCGACGGGCCATGTTTGAAGCCGCACTCAACTGCCTCGACGGAATGAAGGACCATAAGAAGCCTGGCGACGACTGGATCGTCGAAGACCTTGCACACCACTACCAGCAGCGACTAGACCTGCTGAACGAAGACCCATCAAAGGCGCGGAACGCAATCCGCGGCGACTATCGGGAATACCGGACTATTTCACGGTACCTGCGCTCGGTCGAGCGCGCGGCGCTTATCGAGCTCTTTACCCAGAACCAGATCAACGACGAGGTGTTGCGCGAACTGGAGAGGGAGCTTGATCTCGAAGATGCGCGCGCTGTCTCGCTTGGACACTGAGGGTTCGACTGGCATGCGTGTCACCGGGCGACTACCAGGAAATCCGCAGCAAGGCGAGGCCCTGCCGCGGCAGGTTTAATGACGCCTGAAATCCATCGGGATCGAGTTCCTTCCAGTAGGGAGATCCGCCAGACTGAAGCTGCCCGGCGGCTTCGAGCTCGCGATACTGGTCTCCCGTTGGCTGTTGTGGGCTGCCCATCTTCTGCCAGGCAGTGAAGCTGTTGCTGTGAGTGGCGTCTACACGGAAGGTCTCGACCAGCACGCGTTTGGCGGCCGGCGGCAATCCCGCGATTGTCAGGCGAACCGCGGCCGGCGGCCCTGCCACATCGTCGTCGTGGTAATTGAAGACGAGAACGTCAACTTCGCGTTCCTTCCGGGTCGCTATGACATCGATGTCCGGTTGGGAGCGGACTCCGGCGGCTTCGATCTGTGCTGCTGATAAAGCCTGCTGGTTCTTGACGGGAAGCCGGGTCGCTCCAAGCAGTCCCAACATTCGGAAGGCGTTGAGGACCGGTTTGTCGACGCCGTTGGTCGCGACTTCACGCAGCCCCTCGAAATAGGGCTGATCGTCGAACTGGAAGGCCCAAGTGACCACGCCTGCCAGGTTGACGCCATCTTCCTTCGCGAGCTCGACGGTGCTTTTGTAGGCGAGTGCGGTGTAGGTCGCGTAGAGCGGGCCGTTGCGGTAGCCATTCTGCGGATTGTCTTTGGCTGTACAAGCGGCGCACCCCTCCGGGTCCCATTCGCCCATGATGATTGGTGTCTTGCGCCATTGCGGGAAGCTGGCGACGATCTTGAAGCCGCGATCGACCGCCGAGAGCTGATTGCTCAGGCCCATCTGGACGTGGTCGCCCTGCCATTTCGGCGAGCCTTTGGGATGAAAGCTGATGAAGGCGAGCGGCGCGCCGGTCTTGCCGGTCGCTGCGTTCTTCCGTGTGCGCAGTGCTCAAGAAACTGCTGCAGAAATGCGGTGGACTTTCCGCCATATGGGCCAGTCGAGTCCGGTCCGCCGATCTGGGCGTAGGGAACGGCGCGCAGCACTGCCAGCTGCGGAGTAGTCGTAGAGCTTGAAATATTCTTCCGCCGTGCCATGCCAATAGGGGATGTCGGGTTCGTTCCAGACTTCCCACAGCCAGGTCTTTACCGCAGCGTCGCCGTAGCGCTCGCGTAGATGCTGCGCAAAGTCGAAAGACCAGCTCGCCCCATTTTGCGTAGTCTTTGGGCGGATAGCTCCAGCCGGTAAAGACGTTGCCTTTAGGAAAGCTGTGCCGGTAAGGAGCGGGCCCGGTGGTCATCGCCTCGGGCATGAATCCAATCTCGACCAGCGGCCTGACGCCGGCATCGCGGTAGGCGTCAAAGATGCGATCGACGATCGTCCAGTCATAGATGGGCTTGCCGTTAGCGTCTTCGGTATACGCATTGGTCGATCCCCATTTGAGCGAGCCTTTGCCGTCTCCGCTGGTGAGCAGGTTGTGGGTGCGGATGTAGACGGGGACCGGGCTCAGCGCGGCGAGTTCGTGGAGCAGCTTTTGTCCGTTGGCGCTGTAGGTGAAGTTAGGCTCGTCGTAGCCGAAGTAGCTCCAGGCGCGCGGCAGGGTTCCATTCGGAGCTGCTGCATCGACGGTTATTTCAACCGGGGCCGGAGTTTGTTGAGCGTGCGGCGTGGGGAGAATCGCCGCCCACCCGGTGGCCAGACAACCCAGCAGGAAACGTTTTCGCATGAGGCGGATTATAGGGCAAAGCGCGGGTCATTCAGCGGACGATGCTGCTGCACCTGACGCGGCTACTGCAGACGGTTCCATTTTCGTCGCCAGACTGCGCCGGCGAGCAGGAAGAGGATTGCCACCCCGATAGCGCCGAGCGCGTGCGTTCGGCGGTTAAAATGTAGAGAGAGCCCGGCGTCGAGCAGCCAGACGGCTGACCCGATATACCAGAGCCAATAGTTTCGCAGTTGGGAGAAAGCAGGCCTCAAGTCGGGAGCCTCGAGTCGTACTCAATGAGACTTATTGTAGACTCGGCTTGCGCTCGCGCAAGTTTGCGTTGTGAGGAAAACAAAATGATTATTCGCGAAGATGAAGTCGTCGAGCTGACCACCCCTTACGGCCCCATGCGCACGCTGGTGCTGCGTCCGGTGGCGCCGGGCAAGTATCCGGGAGTGGTCTTTTATTCGGAGATTTTTCAGATTACCGGGCCGATTCGCCGCACCGCCGCCATGCTCGCAGGCCACGGATACATCGTCGCCATCCCCGAGATTTATCACGAGTTTGATCCGGCCGGAACGGTGCTCGCCTATGACCAGGCCGGCGCCGACCGCGGCAACGTGCTTAAGACCACGAAGGAGCTCGCCAGCTACGACGCCGATGCCCGGGCTGTGCTCGACCACTTAAAATCGCGTCCGGACTGCACCGGCCAGCTTGGCGCGATGGGTATTTGCATCGGAGGGCATCTGGCCTTTCGCGCGGCGATGAACCCGGACGTCCGCGCTGCAGCGTGCTTCTACGCGACCGACATCCACAAAGGCAGCCTCGCGAAGGGAATGCACGACGACACGCTGGAGCGGACCAAAGACATCAAGGGGGAATTGCTGATGATCTACGGCCGGCAGGACCCGCATGTTCCGCTCGAAGGCAGGATGAAGGTGCTCGCGCGACTCAACGAAGTCGAAGCCCGTTTTACCTGGCACGAGGTCAACGGCGCCCATGCTTTTCTGCGCGACGAGGGTGCGCGCTACGATCCGGAGCTGGCAATACAGTGTTATGGACTGGTCTTCGACCTGCTCCACCGGAAGCTAGGATTTGGTGATATGCCTGCCGAAATTGTGGGCGCGGCGGAGGCGCGCCACTAATCGGAACGCGAAATTCCTGGCGCAATTCGGCGGGATCAGGAAAGAGCGGAGACTCTACTGTGGGGGCGTAGCGTCTTTTAGCTTCTGCGTACTCTCTTTTTCACTGTCGTTGGCCTTTTGATGGCTCTCTTTGATTGCATCTTTCTCCTTGGAGCCCTGGACGGCCTTTGGATTGACGACGTGCTCGACCCCTTCTTTAGTCTTGTCGTATCCCTTGGTTGTGCCTTCCTTGGTTTTGTCGTATCCCGTCGTGCTGCCCTCTTTGGTTTTATCCGCTGCAACCGTCGTGCCCTTTTTCGTTGCGTTGTAGGTCTTGGTCGTGCCCTTCTTCACCGCGCTCCCGGTGTCTTTAGCAGCATCCTTTGTGTCCTGGCCGGCTTGGTGGGCGTCCTGGCTGGCGGTGCTTTGGGCTATGAGTGCTGAGGGAAGGCTGCAGGCCATCACACAAGAGAGAAGCAAGCTGTAGCGTCGCGAATGAGTCGTCATGTATAGCATGAGATGCCTACGATACTGCGCGGGTTGCAGCGGACGACTGCGGGGATAACCACCTATGCTGAGCAGCAAAACAGTCGCGGAATTGATTTCTAGTTATACTTGCCATTCACCCAAGATTCCTTCGCTTTGCTCCGAGGATTGTCTGTATGGTTCGCGTTACCCGCCTGTTGTATCTGACTCTGTCATTCTCCCTGTCAACTGCCCTCTGGGCCGCCGATTGGACCAAGCCCACTGCGGAAGAACTCAGCATGACTTCGCAGGCCCAGGTTCCCGGCGCGGCGGCAGTGTACCTCTACCGCCAGGAGACTACCCATGACATGTCTCAGGCTGCGAACGACGCCAACCTGGACTCGCATCGGGAAGGCTTCTGTTCAACGGTTGAGCCCGATCCGAAGATCAACACTCCGCAGCCTCAGCTGCTTCCAAAACTCAACTACCAGACACTCTACGTGCGCTTGAAGATACTTACCTCGGAGGGAGAGCGCTATGGGAACGTCGTTATCGACGAGGCCGAGCCTTACTTCTCAACCGTCAAGGTGGAAGGCCGAACGATTCGGCCTGACGGTTCTATCGTTCCGTTCGAAGGTGGAGTCGATCGCCGGCTGATTTCGAAGACGCGGGATATGCTGCGTTATCGAACCAGCTTCCAGATGTCCGCTGCGCAAGCCGGCAGCATCCTCGAATATCGAGTAACGGTTAAGTATCCCGAATCCGCCGGCGCGCAGGACTATCAAATAGCCTCGAGCGCTTCCATCGCAGGTCAAAAGGCGTCCAACGACTCTCCTTCGTATGCCGGCTCCTCATTTTTCGAATCGCCGCCGCAATGGTATGTCCAGCAGGACCTGTTCGTTCGCAAGGCCGACTACTTTTACGGCCCGCATACCTGGGTCCGCCGTGCCAGTGAGAGCAATTTCGGCTACCAAAGCACTTTGCCCCCGGGCGCCGATGTGGTCTACAACCAATCCGAGCGAAGCTACACGCTGCACATGGAAAATATTCCTCCTGTCACACCGACCGAGCTGGCGCCGCCGTGGCGCAGCCGGGGATATCGCGTCATCTTCCACCACACCTGCTTTCCGTCGGTGAAGGAATTTTGGACGGCTCATGGCAAATGGTGGACGGGCGACGTCGACCGCTTTGCGTCGGCATCGAGCCTGAAGTCGGTTGCCGCAGGTCTCGTGGCGTCCGGCGATACCGAGCAGCAGAAGGTCGATAAGCTTTACGCGGCAGTTGCGGCGCTGCGCAATCTCAGCTTCGGTGTTGCCGCGACTGCGGATGCCGACGAGAAGGCCGAATTAAGGATTGGCAACGCGCATGAGGTGTGGGAGCGAAAACAAGGCAGTTCGCAAGACCTCACGCTGCTCTTCGTCGGCCTGGCGCGTGCCGCAGGACTTAAGGCTTATGTGATGGCGGTCAGCGATCGCAGCCGCGACATCTTCGATCCGGACGATGTTCGCGAAGAAAATATCAATGATTATCTCGCCATCGTGAACATCGACGGCAAAGAACAGTTTTTCGATCCTGGCGAGCCGTTTTGCGCTCCTGGTCAACTTAGCTGGAAGCATTCCTTTGCGAGTGGCATCCGCCAGAGTGATGGAGACCTTATCTTCGCGCAGACTCCCGCAGGCAGCAATTTCAAGCAGAACCAGACCATACGCTCGGCAAAACTCCAGATAGCCAAAGACGGCGGCGTGACTGGCTTAGTCACTCTCAGCCTGTCCGGCTCGCCGGCTGTCGACTGGCGTCAAAGCGCGCTCTGGAATCCTGAGGGTTTCAATGATGCTATCGCCGCGGAACTCGGTGCTTCTCTGCCTGCTGGTTTCACCGTGAAGACGACCAAGGTCACCGGGATCACGGAGCCGGTAACGACAGCTTCTGCGCCGCCGTTGATGGTGCAGATGGAACTCTCCGGTCAGCTTCCAGCTTCTGCGTCAGGTGAAATCGCTGTCGCGGGCAGCCTCTTCGAGGCCCGCGCGCCGCAACTCTTCACCGCTGAAACGCGCGATGCGCCGGTCGATATGCGCTATCCGTCGGTCTCGCAGGACGTGGTCACTCTGACGCCGCCGGCTGGAGCGAAGGCCAAGAGCGTACCTGCAGACGCAACGGTGCAACTCGGCGACAGTGCGCGGCTGATGGTGAAACACAGCGCGGAAGCGGACCACTCTACGGTCGTGCGGATGATGATCCAAGGCAAGACATTTTATGGATTCGCTCGCCCCGCACTTTGTGCCAACGCAGATTGCCGACAAGGCCGCGACCACCCTGCGGATGCGACAATCCAGTATTCCGATCTAAAAGCCTTTTACTCCAAGGTGAGCGCGCAGGACGCGGAGAAGATCGTTTTTGCTCCGGCGCCTTAATCGGTCGATCGAGGCTGGAGCTTTGTCGCGGCCTTCGCGTCTGCGATGATCTACACATGTCGTCTGCTCATCGCTTTCTCTATAGATCTGTCTGGACCGCGTGTGTCGCTACGCTGCTGGCGGGTTGTTTCGCCTTGGCGGCCACGCCAACTGACTCCGCTGCTGACGCAAGCTTGCCTCAACTCGTCGAGCGCAACGGTCGGTACGCGCTGATGGTGGATGGCTCGCCATTCCTGATGCTCGGCGCGCAGGTGAACAACTCCAGCTCCTGGCCGGCAGCGATGCCCAAGGTCTGGCCGACGATGGAACTGCTTCACGTCAACACCGTCGAGGCGCCGGTCTATTGGGAGATGCTGGAGCCGAAGCCGGGTCAGTTCGACTACTCGCTCGTCGACATGCTGTTGAGCCAGGCGCGGGAACACCACGTTCGTCTGGTGCTGCTTTGGTTTGGAACGTGGAAGAACGGCAGCGGACACTACACGCCTGATTGGGTCAAGACCGACAACGCGAAGTATCCGCGGGTGATCAACCAGCAAGGGCGCAATATGGATTCGCTCTCGCCTCATTTCGCCTCGACGCTGAACGCCGACAAGGCCGCTTTCGCTGCGCTGATGCGCCATCTGAAGACGGCCGATCCGCAACACACTGTGCTGATGGTTCAGGTTGAGAACGAAGCAGGCACGTGGGGCGATGTGCGCGACTACTCTCCGACGGCGCAAAAGCTCTTCGCCGGCCAGGTTCCCGCCAAGCTAGTGAAGGCGATGCAGAAGCAGCCTGGCACGTGGTCGGAGGTCTTTGGCGACAATGCCGATGAGTTCTTTCACGCCTGGTCGATTGCGACCTATATCGATCAGGTTGCGGCGGCGGGAAAGGCCGAGTGTCCCCTGCCGATGTATGTGAACGCGGCCTTGCGAGATCCGCTGAAATCGGGGACGAAGGTCACCTGGGAGAGCGGTGGCCCGACCGACGATGTGCTTGCACTCTGGAAGGTGGGTGCGCCGCATATCGATGCGATCGGACCGGACATCTACCTGCCGGAGTATGAGAAATACACCAAGGTGCTCGATCTCTACGCACGCCCTGACAACGCGATGATGGTTCCGGAGACGGGCAACGGCAGCGCCTATGCTCGATACTTCTGGGCTTCGCTTGGACATGGAGCGATCGTATGGGCGCCTTTTGGCATGGATCGGACCGGGTACAGCAACGATCCCACTGGCGGCCCCAAATTGAATGAAAAGGCGATGAGCGACGAGGCACTGCAGCCTTTTGCTCTGAACTACGAACTCATTGGTCCGATGCAGCGCGTGGTCGCTACGCTGAACTTCGAGGGCAAGCTGCAGGCTGTGTCCGAGGATCCCGCTGTGCATACGCAGAGGCTGAGTTTTGGCGATTGGACGGCTGTTGTTTCGTATGGACTGCCGCAGTTCGGCAACTGGATGCAGCCGAAGGGGAACGATCCAGCCGACGGCGGGGCGATGGTCGCGCAACTGGGGCCGGATGAGTTCCTGGTGACGGGAGTTCATGCTCGCGTCGACTTTGAGCCGGTCGACAAAGCTAAGCAGCGGCTGTTTGTTCAGGTGCAGGAGGGAGGCTACTCCGAAGACGGAACGTGGCACTTCGATCGGCTGTGGAACGGCGACCAGACGGATTATGGGCTGAATTTTACTTCTGGTGTGCGGGTGCTGCGGGTGAAGGTGGCTACTTACTGACGGTCTTTCCGTGGCACGGATCGATGCGTGGGCGGTCTGACAAACGTCGACTGCTCACGTATCTTGAGTTTGGTGATTCTTGCTGCCTATCTTCGTATTCTTGGACTGAGTATTCTGCTACTTCTTGGGGCGGATGCTCCGTCTCTTGCTCAGAAGACTTCCTACCCTGATCTCGGGCCGAGTGTGCGGATCTTCGATCCTGCTCTTCCCGCCGCCGAGATGCAGGCAGCGATCGATCGCGTATACGCGAGCCAAGAGCATAGCGAGTTTGGTCCAGACCGTTATGCACTTCTGTTCTTACCCGGCGAATATCATCTGGATGTCCCGGTTGGTTTCTATACCGAAGTGCGAGGTCTCGGAAAGACGCCCGATGCGGTCCACATCACCGGGAACGTGCACTCAGACGCGAGCCTGCCTCATAACAACGCGACGTGTACCTTCTGGCGGAGCGTAGAGAACTTCGCGGTCACGCCTACGGGCGGAGGGAATCCTGCGGTCGCGCCCGGAACCATGCAATGGGCAGTATCGCAGGCCGTGCCCATGCGGCGCATGCATATCGAGGGCAACCTGGCTCTTCACCAGAACCATGGCTGGGCGTCGGGCGGCTGGATGTCCGATACGCTGGTCGACGGCACCGTTGATTCGGGCACCCAGCAGCAGTGGATTTCGCGCAACAGCGATTGGAGTAGCTGGACCGGCACGAACTGGAACCTCGTCTTCGTCGGAGTGCCACATGCACCGGAAGGGAGTTGGCCCTCCCCTGCATATACAAAGGTCGCGCAGACGCCCGTGATCCGGGAAAAGCCATTTCTCACGGTGAACGCGGCGGGCAAATGGAGCGTGCGAGTTCCGGGCCTGCGAACCGACTCGACCGGCGTCACCTGGCGGAGTGCGTCCACCGGCAGCGGGGACACAGCGTCGGGCCGCGATATTCCGATCGACCGCTTCTATATCGTCCACCCCGATCGCGACACCGCCGCCAGCATCAACGCAAAGCTTGCCACCGGTAAGAATCTGCTGTTCACGCCGGGTATCTACGAACTCACCGAACCCATCCGCGTTACGAAGCCGGATACAGTCGTGCTCGGCCTTGGTTTTGCCACGCTGCGGCCGACGAACGGCACCGCAGCGATGATTGCCGCCGATGTAGACGGCATTACTATCGCCGGACTGCTCTTGGATGCGGGGTCAAAAATCTCTCCGGTGCTTCTTGAGGTCGGCGCTCCGGGCAGTCATCTCCGTCATCGCACTGATCCGATACTGCTGGCAGATGTATTCTTTCGCGAGGGCGGATCTGTCGTAGGCAAGACCGTTGAGAACCTTGAGATCAATGCCAATGACACGATCGTCGATCACACCTGGATCTGGCGCGCCGACCATGGCGCCCATGTCGGTTGGACGGACAACCTCAGCCAGAATGGTTTGGTAGTGAATGGCGATGACGTCACCGCTTACGGCCTATTGGTGGAACATCACCAGCAATTTCAGGTGCTCTGGAATGGCGAGCGGGGACGCACTTACATGTACCAGTCCGAGATTCCTTATGATCCGCCAGATCAGGCTGCTTATAGCAGTGCGCCTGGTACGGATGGCTGGGCCTCGTACAAGGTGGCGAGCACGGTTCACCAACATGAAGCATGGGGGTTGGGTGTCTATAGTGTCTTCACCTATCCGAATGTTTTTCTGACGCGCGCCATCGAGGTACCCGACGGCAAGGAAGTTCACTTCCACGACATGATCACGACGTGCCTCAACAACTACGGAGGCATCCGCAATATCGTCAACGACGCGGGTGGCTCCGCGACGTGCCATCCTCGGAACTGGCCTCGTCTGACGATGTTCCCTTAGCTTTGCTACGCCTCAGCTTGCGCGAACAATGCGGCAGCGGTTCGTCTTATGTTTCGTAGAAGCGCCAGACCTTGGCGAGATTCAGGATGAAACCTTTAGTGCATAATCGCCGTGTTGTCAAGTGCATAATCGCCAAACCTTTAACTGGCCCACTACCTTCGATCGAATCTTCCGAAACTGTCCGGGGAGCCTCATTCACGGTGTAGACGGTGACCTGGCGCTGATAGGGATCGATAAGCCAGGCTAGGGCGGCTCCGTTGGCGATCCATTCGTTCATTTTGGATTGCACTTTGCGGAGGCGATCGGAGGAAGATAGCAGCTCGATCACAAAGTCAGGGCAGTGATGGGCCATCTTTCTGCCCCGCCCTTCGCGCGGGCCCAGATTCTCAGGCAGCACATAGGCGGCGTCAGGGCTGAGGTTGGAGCCGTCGGGGAGAAAGAAGCCGGTGCTCGAATCGTAGACGCGACCGCGCTCGTGGGTGTGCCACCAGTTGCCAAGCTGCCAGTTGATCTCTGCGTTTGCGCTGCCGGTGTCGTCGCCGGTTAGCGGAGTCATGATGATCTCTCCCTCTTTGGTCCGCTCCAACTGAACGCTGTCGTTCTCCAGACAAAGCGCCTCGAACTCGTCGTCCGATAAAGGCCTGTCCCAAGAGATCGTCTCGGGCAGCGCTTCCGGGTTGAGGTGGAGGAGAGTGCTCATAGAAAAATTCTACTCCGAGATAGATTGAACCGGAGCAAATCCGAACGTGCAAGAAAAAGGCCGCGATCGCTCGCGGCCTTTTCCCAATTCGGACCTACCACAACTACATCTCCCGAACGCCATCCACAAATGCTTTCAGCTTGCGCGAACGCGATGGGTGCCGCAGCTTGCGCAGCGCCTTCGCTTCGATCTGGCGGATACGCTCGCGGGTGACCTGGAAGCTTTGTCCTACTTCTTCCAGGGTGTGCTCGGAGCCGTCTTCGAGGCCGAAGCGCATCTTGATGACGCGCTCTTCTCTCGGTGTCAGGGTCCGAAGCACCTGCGAGGTATATTCCTTCAGGTTGACGCTGATGACGGCGTCGGAAGGCGAGACGGCCTGGCGGTCTTCGATGAAATCGCCAAGGTGCGAATCTTCTTCCTCACCAATCGGCGTTTCGAGCGAGATGGGCTCCTGTGCGATCTTGAGGACCTTGCGGACCTTCGCTACAGGGATGTCCATTCTGCGCGCGATCTCTTCCGAGGTGGGCTCGCGGCCAAGCTCCTGCACCAGTTGACGCGAGGTGCGGATGAGCTTGTTGATGGTCTCGATCATGTGCACCGGGATACGGATCGTGCGGGCCTGGTCCGCGATGGCGCGGGTGATGGCCTGCCGAATCCACCAGGTGGCATAGGTCGAGAACTTGTAGCCACGGCGGTACTCGAACTTGTCGACCGCCTTCATCAGGCCGATATTGCCTTCCTGAATCAGGTCGAGGAACTGGAGTCCGCGGTTGGTGTACTTCTTCGCAATCGAAACGACGAGACGAAGGTTGGCCTCGATCAGCTCGCGCTTGGCCTGCTCCGCGTCCATATCGCCCTGGATCATCTCGCGCTGGGTGCGCTTGAGCTCGGCGATGGTTAGTCCGGCATCATGCTCCAGCTTCTCGAGATCGATCTTGCAGTTCTTCTGCTGGCGGCGGTATTCCTTGCGCAGCTCCTCGCTCTTCGACGAGTCGTGCTTGGTGTCGAGCGACTTGATCTGGCGCTCAAGCGTCCGCATCGCGTCGACGGTCTTGTTGACCTTATCGAGCAGCCGCTTGCGCTCCGCGTTGGTGTACTTCAGTTCGCGAACGATGCGCGAGACATGGACCTTCTCACGAGCGATCGACCAGTTGGTCTTGCGCAGGTCCCTGGCTTTCGCCTTGGCATCTTTGCCGGCCGGATTGTCGAGCTTCTCGGTAAGCAGCGCGATCTTCTTCTGGTGCTTCACCATCGTGTCGATACGGCCGACGGTCTGGCGAACGCGCGCCTGCAGGATCTCTTCGGTGATCTCTTCTTCATCGAAGATCACCACTTCTTTTACGTTGCGCACGCCGCGCTTGAGATCGTCGCTAAGAGCGATGACCTCGCGGATGACGATCGGCGAGCGCGAGATCGCTTTCAACACGCGCATCTGGCCGCGCTCGATGCGCTTGGCGATTTCTACCTCGCCCTCGCGGGTGAGCAATGGAACAGTGCCCATCTCGCGCAGGTACATGCGGACGGGGTCGTTGGTCTTTTCAAGTGTTCCCGGCGTAAGGTCTAGCTCAACGTCTTCACCTTCTTCGGCATCGGGGTCGAATTTGTCGGCGCCGAACTTCGGGCCGTCTTCGCTGATGTCGATACCCTGGGTACCGATGGTGGTGATGAGGTCGTCGAGATCATCGGGGGAATGCAGGTCGCCGGGAATGAGATCGTTGACCTCGTTATAGGTCAGGTATCCCTTTTCCTTGCCTGTATCGATGAGCTTCTGGATGTCGTCTTCAAATCTATCTTCTATGGCCAAAGCGAGTGTCCAATCTCCGCGTCAATGTGTGGGTCTGTCCCAGTGATTGGGTAGGGACGAGGCGCGATTGAAGCCGCTAAGGCGTATCCCGATGCGCTATAGCGCGGGGGAAATTGGGCGCACGTCTACCAAATATACTTAAGAATAGCATGCCGCAGGGTTGCACAACCCTTAAATCGCCAAAATGCGCGGTGGGATATGCGATTCTGTGTCCGGACCGACACTTCGTTAGATGTATTTGCGGGCAATTTGTTTCATTCTGGAGTAATGAGAAGGCCTCTAGCGCGATTCCGGTGAAACAGATATGTATGAGGGAAGCTGATGGGACAACCTGACTGGGCTACACTCAGCCGCAGAAGACTGATTCAAAATGGCTTACTCGTGACCGCCGGAGGCACCAGCTTGCCAGCGTTATTCGAGGAGTTGGCCGGAGCAGCTGCGACGTCGATCTCAGACGCAGAAGAGCGGAGCTGGACGATTGGTAACGAGCGAATCTCGAGAACCGTGACATTCCAGCCGAAGCAGGGATTCTTCACAGAACGGTTCTCAGATCTGTCGACACGCGCTGATTTCATTGTGCCGGCCAAGCTCCGTATGGACATGGCCCAGGAATTCGCCTTCGTGTGCAACGGAAAAGCCTACGCCGGAACCAAGTCGGGGTTTGAGTTGTTGAACGCGAGCGAGACGAAATTGGCGAATGGAACAGCGCTCACTGTCCAACTGCGTCATGGGGAGCTTCCACTCGAAGTATCGGTTGTTTACAGCGTCTATGACGGGCACCCGGCTGTCCGCAAGCACCTGGTCCTGCGAAATACGGGCTCCTCGACTCTTTCTTTCACTCATCTGAATATCGAGGCGGTCGGGATCTCGCTCGGTCCCGAGAACGAAACATCGCTTTTGACGCAGTACGGTGCGATTCCGCGCGAGATTTTCTATACGGGCCGCTCGGAAGACGCGGGTCTTCTGCTGGCCAACGCGTCTGGCGGAGCCGGGCTGGCAATCCTCAGCGAAGTACCCGGGTACATGAAGCGCACTGAAATCGCTGGCTGGGACGATCCAGAGAAGGTGCGGATTGGAGTTCTCTACGACACTGACCTGATGCCTTTTGAACGGACGGTCGGCGCCGGTGAGGAATTCAAGACGGCCAGTGTTTCGCTGGTGACTTTTCGCAACGGCGACGGTTTTCACGATCCCCATTGGGTGCTTCCGTCGTATACCGCCGAAGTTCTGATGCGCCGGGTGAACGTGCAGGGGCCGCCCTGGATCTACAACACCTGGGAGCCGTTCGAACGCGGAATCAATCGCGAGACTGCGCTCGAACTCATCGATGCAGCAAGCACCATGGGAATGGATATCTTCACCATCGATGATGGCTGGCAGCAGGAATACGGCGAAAATGCTGTCAATCTAACGTCCTTTCCCGGGGGCCTGAAGCCTATCCTGGCTCTGGTCGAAGCGAAGGGCATGCGGCTGGGTTTGTGGATTCCGCTGGCAGCGATTGGCGCGACTACGGCCGACTATCGTGCTCATCCGGAATGGGCCTGCCGTGACCTGCAGGGCGAATTGAAAGTTACCGGCACCATGGGCGGCTCCAAGGTCGTGATGTGCCTGGCAAGCGGGTACCGGGAACTCGCTGCGGCACGAATCAACGACGCAATCTCGCGGTTCCACCTTGCCTATGTGAAGCTCGATATCACCACCATCTTCAATGCCTATGGAGAAGCTCCGGGCTGTTACGCGAAGGGCCATGACCACGGCAGTTGGGCAGAGTCGCTCAACATGATCTATGAGGGCATCGCTTACGTTACCGGGAAGATCTATGAGAAACACCCGGATGTCCTGCTTGATCTGACTTTCGAGGTGTGGGGACAGAAACACATCATCGATGCGGGACTGCTTGCGGCCGGAGACCTGGACTGGATGAGCAATGTCGACGACACCCGGCCCGACTCGGCAGGCCCTTTGCAGGCACGCCAGTTGCTTTATCAGCGGGCGGCGTCCATGCCGGTTGAGAGCATGCTGATCGGCAATCTTCACGCCGACCTGCCGACCATCGAGGAAAGCTTCGCGACTGCGATTGGGTCGGCTCCGCTTCTGCTCGGAGATCTGCGGAAACTCAGCGCCAGCGACCGGCGGTGGTATCACGAAAAAATTCTCTGGTTCAAGGACCTCAGGAGGAAGACGAGGATCAGTGAGAGTTTCTTTCCGCTTGGCAGCTGGCTTCAGCCCAAATCGACTCTATGGGACGGCTTTGCGCGGCTCGCGCACAGTGGGGACGGAGTGGTCGTGGTCTTCCGCAACAAATCGGAGGCCGCAATGATTAATGTGGCACTGCCGCTAATGCCGTCGGGGAAGTTTAAGGCGCGCTCCGTCTTTACCGGCAAAGAGCTAGGTGTCTTCACCGCATCCGAGTGGGCGCGCGGCATCCCGATCACGTTCTCGGCTTCGCCGGTCGAGATACTTGAAGTTACTTCCGTTCCAGAATGAACAGCATGGGCTGTGGCGGATTTTCGCTATCTGCCGGCGCGTAGCTCGAAGACCATGAACCCGACCACCGACACGGCGACTACGGAAACTGCGAGAATCAGGCCGCCTAAGACAAAGGAAATCAGCTTCCGTTGCTCCGGTTTGGGCTGGGTGATGCCGAAGGTGCTGATGAAAGCATTGGCCAGGAACTCCAGAAGTGGCATTTATCTCCCTAACTCCCGTAGTTGCCGGTCAAGCCGCATCTTTTCGGCCGCGAGCGCCGCGACCTCCGCCCAGTCGCCTTTGCGCTCGGCATCGAGGCTGAGGCTACGCAATTCGCGCTGGCGGCGGCTCAGATGATGGTGATGCAAAGGGTGGATGGCCGCTTCGACCTCTTCCGGAGTTACGGGTTCAGATTCGGAGAAGAGCAGTTGGGCGACAAGCTGGCGGTCGCGTCCTTCGGGGACCGCCTCGACCGGGTCTACGGCACCGCGATTTCGGAGGGCGTCAAGGAGAGGAGCGACGCCAAGTGAATCAAAAATATGGGGTCGGCTGTCAAGTTCTTTGACTGCGATCACGTGTGCTGGATCATCCACGGAAGCGGCAAGGGCGCGTACGAGCACTCGTTCGCACTCGGTCAGACCAACGCTGTTGTTCGATACGGTATCGCGGCGCCTGGCCGCCGCTTCTTTCAATTCCTCGCGCATCACGGCTGAGTCAATCGACAGCTTTTGCGCGGCGTTGGCCGCGAACTCGTCGCGGGCCAGCCGATTGGGTAGGCGACGAATGTGCGGCAGAAGGAAGTTCAGCGCTTTGACTTTGCTCTCGGGGCTGCGCGGCGGAAAGAGCTGCCGCGCTCGCTCGATCAGGTAGTCGGGCAGACCCTGTGCGGAACGGGCGGCGGCGTGATAGGCGGCAGCGCCGCGTTCACGAATATAACGGTCGGGATCGAGGCCATCCTCGAGAGTGATGACCTTGACCGTGAATCCTTCTTCGGTGAGAAGAGCGATGGACTTCTCGGCCGCGTTAGCGCCGGCGGTATCGGGGTCGAAGTTGACCACCACCTGGGTGCAGTAGCGCTTGAGCAGGTTCACCTGGTGCTCGGTGAAGGCGGTGCCGCTGGTGGCCAGTACGTTTTGCACTCCTGTCATGAAGACGGAAATGCAGTCCATCTGCCCCTCAACGAGCAGCGCGAAATTATGCTGGCGAATCGCAGCGCGGGCTTTGTCAAGATTGAAGAGCACCTGGCCCTTGGAATAGAGCGGCGTCTCGGGCGAGTTGAGGTATTTTGGGCGGGGCTTTTCACCCGCGCTCCCGGCTGAATCGAGTGCGCGGGCGGTGAAGGCGATCACCTTACCGGATTCATTCGCGATCGGGAAGGTGATGCGCTTGCGAAAGCGTGAATAGAGGTTGCCCGAAGAACCGTCTTCCTGCTCTTTCCACGAGAAAAGCCCCGAGGCGCGGAGCGTCTCGGCATCCACGCCAGATGCGAGCTTGTCGCGCAGGGCGGTATAGGAGTCAGGCGCAAAGCCTATCCGGAACTTGGCGATCGCTTCGGCGGTGACGCCGCGACCAGTAAGATATTCGCGCGCGCCCGCGCCTTCGGCGGATTTCAACTGCTCCTGAAACCAGACCGTCGCCGCTTCTTGCAGGTCGAGCAGCTTGCCGCGCTGGCGGCTCTCCTGCGCTTCTTCGGGAGAATTGAAGTCGCGCTTCGGCAGAGCGATGCCGCACTTTTGTGCTACCGCGCGGACTGCCTCAGGGAAGCTGAGGTTCTCAATCTTCTGCACGAAGGAGAAGACATCGCCCGATTGCCCGCAGCCGAAGCAGTGATAAAACTGCCGCGTCGCGTGGACGGAAAACGACGGCGACTTTTCGCTGTGAAATGGGCAGAGACCGGAATAGTTTTGTGCGCCGGATTTCTTCAGCCGCACATAATCGCCGATGATCTTGACGATATCGGCCTGCTGCTTGACGGTCTGGGCGAAATCGCTGGCCATGACGTAGTGCTGGAGCCAGTGTAAATCTTTACAGCCATACCAATGCTTTCCAGTTCTATACGACGCGGCGCAGTCGAAGCCGCTCACCATGCGTCGTTCACCGATGTCCAACCTTATAGGTAAGAGAGTACAAGGCAGGGTACAGCGCCGGGCCAGAGAGGCTCGCCGCATCGGTGGAAACTGCCGGAAAAGAGTAAACTAAGAAGATATGAAAAAACAACGAACTGCTCCGCCGCCATGTAGCGGCTCCCTCACCTCCGTCCAGGGTCACCTGCCGGCGGCAGACGGCAAAACAGGTGTCTGCGGTACATGCGGCTCCAGTGTGCCTTTTACGATCGATGTCTCGGCCCGTCCGGTTCCCCGGTTTCACAAGTCTGGGCCTCGGTGAGATTTTGGCTTCTCGGAATTAGCTCTTGCCATTCTCAACAGATCTTCCGGTTTCAACCCTAATGCCCTCAGCTCTCTCAAGCTGAGGGCATCATGGCGTTTGGCGAGTCGCTGGCCATATTCGTCGGTGATGAGCGGACAGTGATACCAGGCCGGCTCGGGTAATTCGAGTGCCCGGCAGATCAATAATTGGCGCGCGGTTGACTTCAGCAGATCGGCGCCGCGTACAACCTCGGTAATCGCCATCGCAGCGTCATCGACCGCGACAGCTAGCTGATAGGCCGGCTTTCCATCTTTGCGCCAGATCAGGAAGTCGCCGAAGTCTGCTCCGGCAACAAATTTTTGCTGTCCAAAGTGGCCGTCGTGAAATTCGACGGTCTCTCCGTCTGGAACGCGGAAGCGCCAGTTGATGCCCATCTGAGAAGTCTTGGGTGCGCTAGAGTGAGCCGAGTTCAGTTCCGGCCTGCATGTTCCGGGATATAACGGCTCGTCATCATGCGGAGCCTGCGCCAACTGCGCAAGGTCTTTGCGTGAGCAGCGACATGGATAGACGAGTCCACGATCAATCAGCTTACTTAGCGATTCCCGGTAGATCGCGAGCCGCTCGCTTTGGATATAGGGAACGTACGGTCCGCCAACATCCGGGCCTTCCTGCCAGCGAACGCCGAGCCAGTGCAGATCTTCGATCGCTGCTTCCGCGAATTCAGCCTTAGAGCGTTGCGGATCGAGATCTTCCATCCGAAAAATGAGAGTTCCAGAAGCGGTGATCGCTCGCTGATACGCGGTCCAAAACGTTGCGGCATGGCCGAGATGAAGCAATCCGGTAGGGGACGGAGCGATGCGACCGCGATAGTTCATTTTCCTGCCAGTGTAATCCGAAGCGTTCGCTCTGCGGTCTTTGTTAGGGCCGTTTTCTTTCAGGACGCAGCAAAATCTCACGCGCCATCTCGCGAAATGTCGTTACGATGGTGCGGTCTTCGCCAACCCGCCAAGCGAGTTCGATCTCGCTGCGAACACGTGTGCAGCTCAGCCGCACACAGACGGTATCAGGCGCGGCGATCCGCTCGACGCATGCTGGAGCAATACTGACACCGAGGCCAGCGCCGACGAGGCGCATCAAGGTGAGCCACTGCGGCGCCTCTTGAACAATGCGCGGCCTGAACCCGTCTGCTTCGCAGATGGAGATCGGCCTCTCATACGCCAATCGGCCGGCCGCTTGCGGAAAGAAGACAAACGGCTCCTCGCGCAACGCCGCTGCGGAGATCGTCTTGCGCCCGGCCAGAGGATGTCCAGCCGGCAAGACAGCCATAAAGGGCTCAGAGATAAGCGTCTCCGATTCGAGGCCAGGAAGCGGCCCACCATCGCGAAGAAAGCCGACATCGACAGTGCCATCGAGCAAGGATTGCATGATCTGCGACGACATCGCTTCGCGCAACTGCAGGTCGGCCTTTGGATGTTTCCGTCGATAGCGGCCCAGCATCGCCGGCAGCGGCGTCAGCATCGCGGAACCGATGAAGCCGACGCGCAGCGAGCCGATCTCGCCGCGCCCTACGCTGCGCGCTTCGGCCAGGTCTTCTCGAACAGTCCGCAGCGTGCGACGGGCGCGGTCGAGGAAGATCTCACCGGCGGCGGTTAGGCGTACGGCACGCGAAGTTCGCGTGAAGAGCTGATGGCCGATGATCTCTTCGAGTTTGCGAATCTGCTGCGAGAGCGGAGGCTGGGCGAGATGAAGCCGCAGTGCTGCGCGGCCGAAGTGGAGCTCCTCTGCGACGGCCACGAAGTAGCGAAGATGGCGCAGTTCTACTTCCTGATCCATACCTAAGACATCTTAATCTGCATAAACAAGATATTGGACATATTGTTGAGCTGGAGCTAGGTTTGCAACAGGAGAGAGCACATGTCCACGACCTGCGAAACTTCAGGGATCTTTGTGTCAACGTCAATGGCGGTCTCTTCGATCCGAAGCTTCCAGCCCGGAGATGAGGCCAGCTTCAAGACCCTGAACGAAGAATGGATCGTGCGTCACTTTGTGCTCGAGGACAAGGACCGCGCGGTGCTCGGCGATCCGGTGAAGTACATCCTCAATCCTGGCGGGGAGATCATCTTTGCGACGATTGGAGAGGAAACCGTCGGGTGTTGCGCGCTGGCTCCGGAAGGGCCAGGTCAATATGAGGTCGCGAAGATGGCGGTAACCGCGGCCTATCAGGGAAAAGGGATAGGTCGAAAGATTCTGAAGCGGGTGATCGCGGAGGCACGGGCAAAGGGTGCGACCCGCCTCTATCTCGAAACGAATAGCAAGCTAAGCGCCACGTATCTCTACGAGTCGATCGGCTTTCGCCATATACCGGTAGAGCGGCGCAAACCCTCGCTATATTCCCGTGCGGATGTTTTCATGGAGATGATGTTGTGAGCGGAATTTTGCTAGAGACGCCGCTGACCGCGAATGAACCCGATAACTCTGTGGAGACGGTTTCGCTACAATTCGACAATCCGCCCATGGAGGCATTGCGCTCCTCGCAGCAACATTTCGCCATCGTCGCTGGGGCTGCCCGCAAATATCCGGCGGATGTAACTCCCTTTGCTGCGATCGAAGGCGATTCGTTCGAAGCTCTCCGAGATTTGTTCTCGATCATGGAACCGGGCGAGGCGACTTACCTGGTGAGTCATGCGCTCTCAGCTATGCCGAAAGGCTTGAGCTGCAGAGGGCCGCTGGCCGTAAAGCAGATGACGTATCCGCATGACCGGCCGCTTCCATTCGCATTGGAAAGCGACGGCGTCGTGATTGAGCCGCTCTCTTGCGCGAACGCTGTCGAGATGGTCGAGATTACCTCGATTGCCTTCCCAGGTTTCTTTCGCGTTCGTACGTGCGAAATGGGTAATTACTATGGCATCCGCCACGATGGGCGGCTCGTGGCGATGTGCGGCGAGCGCATGAACATAGGGGATTACCACGAGATCAGCGGCCTCTGCACGCATCCGGATTTTCGTGGGCGCGGGTATGCCGCTGTGCTGATGATGCAGCTCATGCGCGACCATCGCAACGCCGGGCTGCAATCGTATCTGCACGTCTCAGCGAACAACGCCAACGCAATCGCTCTCTACGAGCGCATGGGCTTTGACCATCGTGGCGAGTTTCAACTCCGTCTCATCACTCGCGAGACTTAGCGATAAGAAGCGCGTCTGCCTCCGCATATCCTGTCGGAACCTCGATGCCTTCGAGCGAAGCGCCTGCGTTTAGCAGAGCCTCAATTGATTCGGGCGTGCGCCTGTCTTTCCAATAGGAATCGACGCACGCCCGGATGGCGAGAGCCAAGGGTGTGCGCCCCTGGCCGTCGCGCTGGTTGAGGGCTGCACCACGTGCGAGCAGGAACCGCAAAGTATCGTGGCGGGCGCGCCAGGCGGCGACGTGGAGTGCCGTGCTTTCTTTCGCGATCTCGAAGTAGCCATCGCCTTCACGGTATGGCGCATTTACACTCACGCCGAGATCGAGCAGCCGGCGAACGCCTTCGGTATTGCCATTGCCGGCGAACTCGGCGAGCAGGGTGCCTCCTTCAATGAGTACTTCGCGAACGAACTGAGGCTCGCGGCTGGCGATCGTTGCGATGGAATCGCCATCGTCTCGCGCGCACGCGAAAATCAGCTGGTTGACTCCACGCAAGTCGAGCGGAATGCCGCGCTTTTCCAGGGATGCCAGCACATCCCCCCGGCCTCTGCGCGCGGCGAGAACGACTCCCGACATTCCCGTTTCAGAATTGCCCGCAGTTGGGTCTGCGCCGTGGCCGAGCAGCAGGTCGATATTCTGAATCGCGTTGTCGCGACGCAGCGCCTGCAGGAACGCGGTACGATGCCAGCGGGACATGCGGTTTGGATCAGCGCCGTGCTCCAACAGGTATTTGGTTCCGTCGTAGTCGTGCCAGTCGGCCTTGCGCAATAACAACGTTGTCATGCTTTCGTCGTTGAATTTGCCGCTCTCGACCATTGCTTCCATGACCGCGTTGTTATAGGTTTCCGGTACGTGATAGGGCGTCTCGCCATCGTTAGGGTCCGCGCCTCGGTCAAGCAATAGCCGAGTCAATTCCACATTCCTTGCAATGCCGGCTGCTCCGTAGATAACGGCTTCCCAGAAAGGGCGAGGTTCGTCATTGGCTTCGTACCAGCCGGTGTTGGCGCTGGCTCCGGCGTCGAGCAGGGCGGTGGCCGCGCGAACGAAGCCGTGGGATCGAGCGTGATCGAGTCGCAGGTAGCGCGAGAAGCAGAGGTAGGTCAACGCGTCCCACTCGTGCGGACCGCCCTTGCGCGTTGCATTTGCCGGATCGATGCCTAGAAATCGCCGAACGCCGGCGTCGTCGCCGAGAGCCGCAGCGACAAAGATATTCGCATGCGCGATCTCGGGCTTTTGGGCTAGCAGAGCCTGCGCGGCTTCGAGTGTGCCGGAGGCGTGCCATCCGCCCATCGGGATACATGCCGCTTCGAGAAATACAGCGGACGGATCGTTGGCGAGTAGGCTCTTGCGCTTGAAGTTCAGCGCTTCGATGTGGCTTTTGAACTTCGGCCAGCTCTCGAATCCGTGTTCGCGAGCGATCACAAGCTGCGCTGCCGTGAGCTGGAGCGGCTGGACTGCGACATGCTGCGGCGATAGTCCGAGGAATGCGGGATGGAAGGTGCGAACGCGCTCGAGTGCATCTAGCGCGGCGGAGTGATGAGCTTTGACAAGGTCTTTAGCCTGCTTGCGATACTGCTCCAGGCTGGGATGAGAGGGGACGGGCTTGGTTTCCACACGAAGCTCCTTTCAAAGTTGCCTGGAGTCCGCACTCGTCAGGCTGAAAGAAGATTCGTAAAGCTTGATTGAAGTGGAGGTGGGCACGGCCCTTTCCGCGGACTGGATGCGCCCTTCGCGCTGATCAAAAGCGTAGCTCTCGGCCAGCGCGAAGTCAATCCGGTGGGTGTTAGCCCTAGATGTCCAGATTCTTCACATCGAGCGCATTGTCTTCGATGAACTTGCGGCGTGCCTCGACGTCTTCGCCCATCAGCGTGGTGAAGATGGTCTCGGTGGCGGCGATGTCTTCGAGCTTGACCGAGAGCAGGGTGCGGCGCTCCGGATCCATCGTGGTCTCCCATAGCTGGGTCGAGGTCATCTCGCCCAATCCCTTGTAACGCTGCACCTGGTAGTCGCGACGGCCTTGCTCGATGACGTAGTCGAAGAGCTCCTTCGGAGTCTGCTTGACGACCGGATCGTGGTTCGCCTTACCGGCGCGCTTGGGCGCAGGTTTGCCTGCTTCGACTTCACCGATGGTTTCGCCTTCGGTCTCTTCTGCTTCGGCTTCCACCGCGGCGGCTGCGACTTTGGACGCGTACTCGATGCGGAAGGGCGGCGCCAGCAGGTCCTTGATGAGTGAATACTTCGACATCATCTGGCGATACTCGGGCGTTGAGGCGAGGGTCCAGTTGATGGTGCGCTCCGCGCCGTTATCGTCGGTGAAGCTGATCGACCAGGTCTGGTGCTCTTCGTCGTAGGCCGGTTCGCTGAGCGCCTTGAACTGGAGCGCCTTGCGCTGCGCGGCAAGCTGCTCGTGAAGCGCGACGAGCTTGGCCGGGGCGTTGCCGTCCGGTGCCTTCAAAGTCGGCGCGGCGGACGAGCTCCAGATGCGCGAGCAGGTTGGTCACGTGTTCGTTGCGGATGCGCTTGTCGACCTTGTCGAAAAGTTCGAGGTACTCGCGAAGCTGTCCGATGAAGCGCGTAAGCGCCGCGCCTTCGAGCTTGTGCTCGGTCGGGCCCTCGGCCGCGCCTTCTCCGTGGATAGACCACCATGCCTTCAGAGGCGCGCTTGACCATCACGCGAACGAACTCGCGATCGTCCTTGATGTACTGCTCAAACTTGCCCTTCTTGATGCGATAGAGCGGCGGCTGCGCGATGTAGACGTGGCCGCGCTTGATCAGCTCCGTCATGTGGCGGAAGAAGAAGGTCAGCAGCAAGGTGCGGATGTGCGAACCGTCGACGTCGGCGTCGGTCATCAGGATGATTTTGCCGTAGCGCAGCTTCGAGGGGTCGAAGTCGTCCTTGCCGATGCCTGCGCCGAGCGCGGTGATCATGGCGCGGATTTCCTCGTGGCCGAGCATCTTGTCGTAGCGGGCCTTCTCGACGTTGAGGATCTTGCCCTTGAGCGGCAGGATCGCCTGGAAGCGGCGATCGCGGCCCTGGCGCGAGGTTCCGCCTGCGGACTCACCCTCGACGAGATAGATCTCGCAGCGTTCGGGGTTGCGTTCGCTGCAGTCGGAGAGCTTGCCGGGCAGGCCGCCGCCGTCGAGCGCGCCTTTGCGGCGGGTGAGGTCGCGGGCCTTGCGGGCAGCTTCGCGCGCACGGGCTGCTTCGATGGCCTTGTTGATGATCCGCTTGGCGATGGGTGGGTTCTGATCGAGGAAGCCGCCGAGCTTTTCATTCACGACTGCCTGGACGATGCCGGCGATGTCGGAGTTCAGCTTGCCTTTGGTCTGGCCCTCGAACTGTGGCTGCGAGAGCTTGACGCTGATGACGGCGACCAGGCCTTCGCGAACGTCGTCGCCGGAGAGGTTTTCCTTCAGATCTTTGAAGAGACCGAGCGACTGGCCGGCGTTGTTGATGGTGCGGGTGAGCGCGGTCTTGAAGCCGGAGAGGTGAGCGCCGCCGTCGACGGTGTTGATGTTGTTGGCGAAGGTGAAGACGGTCTCGGAGTAGGCGTCGTTGTACTGCATCGCGATGTCGATCTCGACGTTGTCGCGGGTCGCTTCCATCACGATCGGCTTGTCGTGCAGCACCTGCTTGCCCTTGTTGAGCAGCTTGATGAACTCGGCGATGCCGCCGGCATATTTGAAGTCGGCGCGCTTGGCCTCGCCGGTCTTGGCGTCGGTGGTGCGCTCGTCGGTCAGGGAGATTTCGAGGCCCTTGTTGAGAAATGCGAGTTCGCGCAGGCGCTGGGCGAGCGTGTCGTAGTTGTATTCGGTGACGGTGAAGATCGACTTGTCGGGCAGGAAGTGGACCTTGGTGCCGCGCTTCTTTGATGTGCCGGTCTGGCGCAGCTTGGCGAGCGGCGCGCCCTTGGCGTAGTCCTGCTCGTAGGTGTGGCCGTCGCGCCAGATCTCGACATCGAAGGCTTCGCTGAGCGCGTTGACGCAGGAAACGCCGACACCGTGCAGGCCGCCCGAGACTTTGTAGTTCGTAGTCGTCGAACTTGCCGCCCGCGTGCAGCTTGGTCAGCACCACTTCGACGGCGGTCATCCGCTCGCCGGTGGGCAGAATCTTCTCGTCGACCGGAATGCCGCGGCCGTCGTCGACGACGGTGATGGAGTTGTCGACATGGATGGTGACGTCGATCTTTTTCGCGTGGCCAGCCAGCGCTTCATCGACGGAATTGTCGACGACCTCATAGACCAGGTGATGCAATCCCATCTCGCCGGTCGAGCCGATGTACATGGCCGGACGCAGCCGCACCGCCTCGAGGCCCTCGAGAATCTTGATGTCGTCGCCGGTATAAGTTCGGGGAGCGGACCCTCTTTACCGTTCATGAGCGGGGGAATTTCTACGGATTCGGGAAACGAAAAATTCGCGGATACGGCTAGCTCTTTGGTGGACATGCAACTCCGATGCGGTAAACCCTTGTGCGGATCCCCTGTGGAGCCAGGGCAATTTGCATAAATGACTGAAAGGGAAAGGGTTTACACACTTTGATCTGTAGAAATTATAGCACGAAACCGGCATCGATTCACGCCTCGAAAGCAGTCGTTTTCGGCGCCGCAAAAGAAGCGAAATCGGCGACCGAGAAATGTACAGTTTAATTACCTAGGTAATCAATCTGGCAACACATTTTCCGGGGATGGACGAAATACCAGTAGCTCCCGCCCATAGACTTTATCTTGTAGCCCGGATTTCTCCGAGCTGCTACACCCAAAAATGCTGCTCAAGAAGGAGTTACCCAAATGTCAGGAATCGTTCGCAAGGTTGCCATCGCTCTGGTCGCGGTCGGGCTGTTCTCCACCGTTCATCACCGGAATCCTCAGCCCAAGGGCCTAACCATGGCATCGTTGAAGGCCATCCCGGTTCCAGTGTGCCCGCCAAACGATCCAAATGCATGCCACATTGACCAGTGGTGACCTTGGATCAGTGGTGCCACCCTGGGAGGGCGACGAAAGCCCGAAAACAGTGTGAAACCGGAAGAAACGCGAGAAATTAGTTAAATTTCTTGAGTGCGCCGTCCATTCAAGTTATTCTCAGTTGTCGGATACAGGGCGCATGGGTCTACATTTCTCTAAAGAACTCTTGTCGGTGACGGAGGTTCTCCTCCTCGCGGCGACTTGGTGTGCCTACGCGAAGAGCAGGGTCTATGGCAGATTTCCCGCCTTTGGCGGCTTATCTAGCTGTCGCCTAGTCGTTCAGATTGCGCTCATCTTGCTGCTGTATGGGGTTCGCTTCTCCCTAATCGAAAAGCACGTGGCGTATGGCGTCTACTATTACTCTTATTGGATCGGATATCTTGCCGGGGCCGGGCTTCGCGCTGCTCGCAATCCAGGAGATTTTCAGATATTTGATGGGCCGCTACCCAGCCTGGGGCGCTATGGTTTGATGGCTTTCCGGTGGGTAAGTCTGAGCTCCGTAGTGGTAGCGTTGGCGGTCGCGGTCTATCCGGTGGCTTCGAACCGGAGCCTGCTGGTTGCTGCTACTGGAGGAGCGATGCGCTGCATGAGCATCCTCGAGCTTTGCCTGTTGGCCTTCATTGTCGTCTCGATCCAGACGCTGCGTCTTTCGCCGCGCAGCCGGGAGTTTGGCGTGGCGCTGGGGTTGGGCATGATCGCAGCAGCAGATTTATTTGGCTCGACGTTCGCCTTCGGCCACTCGACATTGGCCTCCGCTGCCGACTTTAGCTGCCAGATTGTCGTGACCCTGGGTTCGGGGGTGTGGTTGATCTACTTCGCGAGACCGGAGCCGGAACCATCGCTCGTCCGGGAGACTCCGTCTTCGTTACGGCGCTGGAATGAGATCGCGGCCGCCCTCACACCTTCGGCCCCGCACTATAGTCTGACTCCAGCTCCAGGCAACTTTTTCCTGCTGGATGTCGAGAAGGCGGTCGACCGGGTGCTTGAGAAGAATTCCGGGATGGACGCCTCATAGCGCGACCAGTGTATAGAAGAAATTGCAAAAGCCCCCGGGAGCCAGGCTCCCGGGGGCTTTTCTTGTGATACCACAATGAGTTGGTTTAATTGGATTCTAGAGCGGCAACGCCGAAGCGCTTCCGCGTCAGGGCGTTGTTCAATCGGCGGCGACAGCCTCGGCGGCAGCCACTGGTTCAATCGCAACGTAACGCCCGGTCTTGCCGCGGTCGATGAACTTCACTCGCCCGGAGATCTTGGCGAAGAGGGTATCGTCGCTTCCACGGCCGACATTCAGGCCAGGCTTGAGCCTGGTCCCACGCTGGCGGACGATGATCGATCCACCGGTGACAATCTCGCCGCCAAACTTCTTGACGCCGAGCCGCTGCGCGTTAGAGTCGCGGCCATTTTTAGAACTTCCCAGGCCCTTTTTATGTGCCATTTTCCAATCCTCATGCTTCCGGGAGCCTGCTCCCGCTCAGATATTTTGCAAATCCGCGAGCTTACTTGGCTGCGGTGTAGGTCGCGCCATCGACCTGGATCTCGTTGATGCGGATTTCGGTAAAGGCCTGGCGATGGCCCTGCAGCTTCTTGTACTGCTTCTTGCGCTTGTAGTGGAAGACCAGAACCTTCGCTCCACGGCCTTCGCCGAGAACGGTGCCAATGACCTTGGCGTTGCGGGCTGCGTGACCGAACCGGCCTCGCCGGAAACGGCCAGCACATCGCTGAACTCGACGGTGTTGTTCTCGCCGGCCTCGGCCTTCTCAATCTTGAGACGTCGCCGGGGGCGACACGGTATTGTTTTCCGCCTGTGCGGATGACTGCGTACATAACTTTTCTCCAGCGCTCCTAAAGTCAGGGTGCGCTCTTCCATCATCTTCTGGATATCTGGCGCGGACGGCAGAATCCGATTCCTGAATCCGACCCCTCGTTCGAAGGCTGAATGATCCGCGTGCAGACGGTGCTTTTGCAAACCGCGCACCTTCAGGAACATGGGATCGTATCGGAAAGCCCGAAGACGCCAGGGCGCCGGGCACAAACGCCGAACTTTTTAAGTCTATCGGTACCGGGCACTGCGGTCAATGCTTATCGCCCCGTTTGGCCAAGAAATTTGCTGTGAGGCGGCGAATTGCGCTAAACTAGGAGTTCTGTGAGTAGAGCGAAACCTGCTTTGCTTACCAAGCCGCGCCGACGGAACCTCAGCGTCGCGCCGCCGAATCTGGTAGCCAGGGCTGCCAAAGAAATCTAGAAAAATGGAGTAAGTCATGGCACAGGTTTGCCAGGTTTGCGGCAAAGGCCCGCAATTCGGAAACAATATCTCGCACGCGCACAACATTACCCGCCGGCGCTGGAACGTAAATCTCCGCCCGGTCAAAGCCAAGGTCGAGGGTGGGGCGAAGCGGATTCGCGTCTGCACCAGCTGCATCAAGGCAGGCAAGGTCGTCAAGGCGTAGGCGACGTTTCCGGTTCCAGATATTTGATCAGCAGAACGTCGTTGCCTTGCTCGTTATAGATCAGGTCATCCACCAGCTTTTTCGTGAGCAGGACGCCAAAGCCCCCCGGGCGAATGCCCAGGGAGTCGCGTACTTCCAGGTGACGCACCGGATCTTCAGGCGGATTTGAGATCGCGGCGTGAGTCAACTCTTCCAGTGAAAATCCATCGCCAGGGTCGCGGACCCGGTAGAGGACCATGCGCTTGGCGCGCACGTACGAAGCCTCCACGAGGCGTTCGCGATTGAACTTCCCGCCATATTCCATCGCATTCATCAGGATTTCCTTGAAAGCAAAGCCCATAGATTCGCGCTCTTTGCCGTCCAGGTCGGAAATTTCGTTCATGAATTGAATGAGACGATCGGCTGCTACCAGTTCGCAGCGGGCAATCACGCGCAACCATGCCGGGGCTCGCTGAGCTGACCTCGATGCTGTCTTCCCACTCCGAGGAGCTGGCCGCGTGGCGAAGCATCTCATCGAACATGGCTTCGAAATAAGGCTTCGAAAAATAGCAGAAGGCGTGTGCGCGCATGGCCGCAATGACATCGCCGCGGGTGCTCTCCCCGGCCATAATGATGACTTTTGTGCTTGCCGGCGCCGACAGCTTTTGAATCTGCCGCAGAGCCTCGACGTTTTCCTTTCCAGAGCTTTGCTGGCTGGTGAGAACCAGATCGGCGGGCCTGGACTCTATCGCGGACAAGAGGGCTTGATTGTCGGGAACCTGTTCGATTTGAGCGTCGGAAAGCACTCTTCCACGCGCCGGGCGATTCTTTCATCGCGTCCGCAAACCACCACTCGCTTTGGCCGTTCTGCGATTTCTTCGGGCATGACCGCTCAATTGCCTGGAGCCAGTTAGTTTGGGGAGTTTAGAGCATTTTTGCTTCTAGTTGGAAGCGGTAAGATTGGCGGCTTTTTGCCGGGGCAAAAGCCAGGACGACACTGATTGCATTGTATGCACCTGAAGTGAAAATGCTCTAGCGTCGCACCAGCCACATCAACCACCCCGCGCCGACTACCGCGACGACGAAGAGGGCGAAGCAGTAAAGGCCATATTTCACCATCGCCTGGGTGGTTGAGCGCTGGGTGATCCCGAAGACAACCGAAGCAAAGAGAGCAAAGAGCAGCACTGCAGCGAAATGAGAGGGCGCGAAGTTCATGACTTCCTGCCGATCCCGATGTTGTGGGCATCGATGGCGGCAATGAAGTTCAACAGGCCAGCGACGACCGCAAACTTGGTGCCGTAATCCGCGGTCGCAATCTGCACCGGATTATGCCCGAAGTCGAGCGCGCGGGCCACGACATAAAGCAAACCCGCCCCGAGATCGCCGATAAATCCAAGAATGTTGAGGATTTCCCCGGCGTTAGGGGCATACAGCTTGCCCTGCATCGCCATGCCAAGAACGAACATGGAGGTAATGGAGAGGAAGAGGAGCAGCCCGCGAATGGGGCGTTTGACCAGTACATGGCCGGCGCCGGGGATAAGCCATCCGAGCGCGAGCGCTGCGTAACCGAGAGTAGAAGAGTGAGGCGACGGCTTCTCGCCACCCCTTGCTGAAATCTGGACGTTCGTTGCCATTCTCCCTGAATATACAGGAATTTCAAAGGGCGATTTGGCCGCCGAACCGGCGCTCGGGCCGAACCCGAGTCGTCGTCCCGGTAGAATTGCGATATGGAATTCCCGGTAACCCGTATGCGCCGGCTTCGCCGCACCGAGGCGCTCCGATCGCTGGTTCGCGAGACGAAGCTCGAACCCGGCGCCTTGATTTATCCGCTCTTTCTTTGTCCGGGTGAGGGCGTTCGGCGCGAAATAGGCTCGATGCCTGGGGTTTTCAATCTGTCGATCGATGAGGCTCTGAAAGAGGCGACCGAAGCGGCGTCACTGGGCGTTGGCGGCCTGCTGCTCTTTGGTTTGCCAGCCGAAAAGGACGAGCAGGCCAGTGGTGCGTGGGCGGAGGATGGGATCGTCCAGCAGGGAATTCGTGCCCTCAAAGCGGGAGCGCGCCCTTGATGGTCTGGTTGTGATCGCCGACGTTTGCCTATGCGAATACACCTCGCATGGCCACTGCGGCATCATTCACAAGGATGGCGAAGATTACGAGATTGAGAACGATTCCAGCCTGGATTTGCTGGCTCGCACTGCTCGATCCTTGGCTGCGGCTGGAGCGGACATCGTCGCACCTTCCGACATGATGGATGGCCGCGTGGCCGCCATTCGCGAGGAACTCGACGACAACGATCTGGAGCAAACGCCGATTCTCTCCTACGCGTCGAAGTTCAGCTCGGCCTTTTACGGGCCATTTCGCGAAGCGGCCGACTCGGCGCCGCAGTTCGGCGACCGCCGCAGCTACCAAATGGACGGCGCGAATCTTCGCGAGGCGATGCGCGAGATCGAGCTCGACCTGGTCGAGGGTGCGGACATGATCCTGATGAAGCCGGCGATGCCGTATCTCGACGTGATCCACGCTGCTCGGGAGCGCTTCGATGTGCCGATTGGGGCTTACCAGGTTTCGGGGGAGTATTCGATGCTGCAGGCGGCTTTTGCCAAAGGATGGCTGGAGCCGCAGCGGGCGATGATGGAATCATTGCTGTCGATTCGGCGGGCAGGGGCGGGGTTTATTGTGACTTATTTTGCGAAGGATGCGGCGAAGGTGCTGGATTCGTCCGCATCGTCCATGGGGCGTTTTCCGCTCGGAGCTATTTCTCGCTAGTCAGTCTTTCATCGTTGATCGCGTAAACTAAGGTGGTTTGGCGCGAAAACCGCGGCCCGAATCCCAAAGCCAGCCCTTTCATCTATATCTATAAGCATTTCAGGAACGGAGCATCACTTGGCAGAGACAATTTTTGATGTGGCAATTATCGGCGGGGGTCCCGCCGGGTATACGGCGGCTATTCGCGCCGGGCAGTATGGCCTGAAGACGGCGCTGATCAATGACAATGAAAAGCTTGGGGGCACCTGCCTGCTGTGGGGTTGCATTCCGACCAAGTCGCTGCTCTTTGACGCCGAGGTTTACGACCATTTCAAGCACGCCAAGGAATACGGCATCGACGTCTCGGGCGAGGTGAAGGTCAACTGGCCGACCGTGCTGCAGCGCAAGAACGACATCATCGCGAAGCATGTGAAGGGCCTGAACTTCCTGATGAAGAAGAACAAGGTGACCACCTTCACCGGCTACGGCAAGCTGACTGGGCCGGCCAAGGGCGGAATTCACACGATCGACGTTGAGAAGGACGGGAAGAAGCAATCGGTTCAGGCGAAGAACATTCTGCTCGCCACTGGCTCTGACGCGAAATTGCTGCCTGGGCTGGCTGCGGATGACCGCATTCTCACCAACATCGAGATGCTTGAGATTGCTGAGATTCCGAAGTCGATGATCGTCATCGGAGCCGGCGCGGTTGGGGTCGAGTTCGGCTCGATCTTCAACAGCTTCGGCAGCGAGATCACGATCGTTGAATATCTGCCGCGCCTGGTGCCGGTGGAGGACGAGGAGATTAGCAAGGAACTCAACCGCAACTTCCGCAAACGCGGCATCGATTGCAACGTTGGCGCGAAGTTCGAGAAGGTCGAGAAGACAGAGACGGGCGTGAAGGTGACCTACACCACCTCCGATGGCAAGCAGGTCGTCAAAGAGGCGGAGAAGGTGCTGATCGCCGTTGGCCGCGGTCCCCGCACCGAAGGGATTGGACTCGAGAAGACCAAAATCAAGACCGATCGCGGGTTCGTCCCGGTTGATGAATGGCAGCAGACCGCGGAGCCGGGTATTTACGCTATCGGCGACATCGTTGCGGGACTGCCGCAACTGGCCCACGTGGGCGCGATGGCCGGTATGGTTGCGGTTGCGAAGATTGCTGGGAAGTATGCGCGGCCGATCAAGCGCAACCACATTCCCGGATGCACCTACACCGAGCCGCAGATCGGCAGTGTCGGGCTGACCGAGGCGCAGGCGAAGGAAAAGGGCCATGAAGTGAAGATTGGCAAGTTTCCGTTCACGGCTAATTCGAAGGCCTCGATCGTTGGCTCACACGAGGGATTTATCAAAATTGTCGCCGACAAGAAGTATGGCGAGATTCTTGGTGTGCACATCATTGGTCCCCAGGCGACGGAGCTGATCGCTGAAGCTGTCGTGGCGATGCAGATGGAAGCAACTGTTGAGGATCTGATGTTCACGATCCACGCGCACCCGACACTTTCAGAAGGAATGCTGGATGCGTTTGGCAGCGTGGAGGGGATGGCGATTAACGCTTAGCACCGCCTGCGGCGAGTTCGCCATAATGCATGATCCTGAATCTGATCCATCTCGGACGAGTTGCTTATTTGGAGGCTTTGGCCCTACAGCGCCAACTCGTTGAGCTGCGCTATCAGGAGAGAATCGGAAACACGCTTCTACTTCTCGATCACCCACCGGTTCTTACGCTGGGTCGCAATTCTCAACGTGAGAACGTGCTCGCAGGCGACGAACTGCTTGCTCGGCGCGGGGTCCAAGTCCACGAGATCAACCGTGGTGGAGACGTCACCTACCACGGCCCTGGGCAGCTGGTTGGTTATCCGATCATGGATCTGCGCAGCTTTTCGCCGCGGCTTGGAGCCGTCGACTTTGTTCGCAAGCTGGAAGATGTGCTGATCCGGGTTTGCGCGAGCTATGGTGTTGTCACAGAGCGCGTTCCGAAGCGCACCGGTGTATGGACGGTGCCTGGAGGGTCGATCCCCGAGAAGAAGATCGCTGCTATCGGAGTTCACATTTCGCGGGGCATTACTTCGCACGGATTTGCTTTGAATGTAACCACGGACCTTCGTGATTTCGACCTGATTGTGCCGTGTGGGATTAGTGACCGATCCGTCACAAGCCTGGAGAATGAAATCGACATCGCGATGCACGATGTTCCTACTCTGGAGCAGGCCGGAAACACTGTTGCTCGCCATTTCGGTGCGGTCTTTGGCCATCAGGTGCTTTGGCGGGAATCCGTTCAAGATCTGATTGGCGATCTACTGCCAGACGCCGCTAAATCTGTATCCGAGACGCCGCAGATCGTTCCCGAAGACACGCCTTTAAGCATCCCGAAAGAGTTGAAACGGCTCAGAGGACAAGAAGAAACAGTTCTCGCGTAGACTGAAAGGTTGCCGCGTGGCCCGGTTCGTCCATTTCACATCGATAATGGAAGGGTATTGCGGGATCGAGATTGTGAGCATTTGCCTGATGGACAACTGGAAGGGAAACCAATGCCGACTGACGTAATCATGCCCCAGATGGGCGAGTCGATCTTTGAAGGAACGATCACGAAATGGCTGAAAAAGCCGGGCGACCAGGTGCAGCGCGACGAGCCGTTGTTTGAGATTTCGACCGACAAGGTCGACGCCGAGATTCCGTCGCCCGCAGCGGGCACGCTGAGCGAGATCAAGTTCGCGGAAGGCAGCACCGTCCAGATCAATACGGTCGTGGCGGTGCTCTCTGAAGATGGCGCCGCAACCTCTCCCGCCGCTGCCGCACCAAAGGCCGAGGCCGCGACTCCGCAAGCGGATGGGAATTCAGCTCCAGTGACGAAGGCCGAGACGACAGCTGCTCCGTCGGCTCCCGCGTCAAGCAAGGCGATCGACGTCGTCATGCCGCAGATGGGCGAGTCGATCTTTGAAGGCACGATCACCAAATGGCTCAAGAAGGTCGGCGACACCGTCGCGCAGGACGAGCCGTTATTTGAGATCTCGACGGATAAGGTCGACGCCGAGATTCCCTCGCCAGCGGCTGGCACGCTCAGCGAGATCAAGATTGCGGAAGGCAATACGGTTCAGATCAATACTGTCGTTGCAGTGATCGGCGGGACTTCGGGATCAAGTGCCGCTCCGGCTGCGGCTCCGGCACCGGCAGCAGCGGCGCCCAAGTCGGTCGCCGTTCCCGCGTCGCCTGCTGCCGAAGCTGCTGCGGATGTTGAGGAGACAGCAAGCGCGGATGGAGTTCGTTCTTCGCCGCTGGTGCGCAAGATCGCCAAGGAAAACAATCTCGATCTGAGCAAGGTGAAGGGCACCGGTTCCGCTGGGCGCATCACCAAGGAAGACGCACTTGCAGCGATCGCTCAACGTGGGGCTGCTCCCGCGCCTGTCTCGGCTCCGGCTCCCGTTGCTGCTGCTGCTGTGGCCGCTGCGCCAAAGCCTGCTGCTACAGCGCCAGCTGTCGTGCCTGGAGAACTGGTTCCGCTCAGCCGGATGCGCTCGATCATTGCGCAGCGCATGGTCGAGTCGAAGCACACCAGTCCGCACGTGCATACCTGCTTCAAGATCGACCTGACGAAGATCGTGAAGCTGCGTGAAAAAGAGAAGAGCAAGTATGAGCAGCGGAATGGCGTCAAGCTGACCTACATGCCGTTCATCACTCGCGCCGTGATCAACACGCTTCGCAAGATGCCGATTGTGAACGCGAGCATGGAGGGCGATGGCATCCGGTATCACAAGAACGTGAACATCGGCATCGCCGTCGCTCTCGATTGGGGCTTAATTGTTCCGGTCATTAAAGAGGCTGAGGACAAGAGCTTTCTGGGAGTGGCTCGAGCGATCGTCGATATCGCCGAACGCGCGCGCGGCAAGAAGCTTAAGCCCGAGGAAGTGAGCGGCGGGACCTTTACCATCACTAACCCCGGCATCTTTGGCGAGCAGTTTGGTACGCCGATCATCAATCAGCCGGAGAGCGCGATCCTTGGTGTGGGCGGACTCTTTAAAGAGCCGACCGTAATCACCGACGAGAGCGGTTCGGACTCGATTGCCGTTCGCAGCATCATTCGCCTGACGCTTGGCTTCGATCATCGCATCGTCGACGGCGCCGACGCGGGCAAGTTCATGCAGGAAGTGAAGAAGTACCTGGAGAACTGGAACGAGGATATTGGGTAAGTCACAGTTGCTGTGACAAAAGGCAGGCCAATGGCCTGCCTTTTGCATTTATGTATCAATAGTCGTTACAGAAGCCGCTCGGCATCGAGAACCCTTGCGACTGCTTCGTCCGGCGTCGCTCCAACCGCAGAAAGATGGCCCATCTTTCGCCCTTTGCGCGGCTGATGTTTTTCGTAAAGATGCAGGCCAACTCCCGGCACGGCCAGCGCGAGGTCGAATCTCGGATTTCCCTTTAGCCAAACATCGCCGAGCAGGTTAGCGATGGCGGCGGGCTGCACTACACTTGGGTCGCCGAGCGGGAGATCGCAGACCGCACGCACTGCCTGCTCAAACTGGCTCGTTACGCAGGCTCGTTCGCTGGCGTGGTAGCTGTTGTGCGGGCGCGGCGCGAGTTCGTTGATCAATAGCGAACCTTCTTTCGTAAGGAACATTTCGACTGCGAGCAGGCCTTCGAGCCGCAACTCATCGGCCAGACGTAGAGCGAGCGCCTGTGCGCGTTGTTCTAAATCAGGTGGGATCGACGAGGGAATTACGCTCCAGACGAGGATCTGATTTTCGTGATGATTCGCGGCGGAGGGGAAGCTCTTGACCTCGCCACTGGGCGTGCGCGCCACCATGACGGAGATTTCTTTCTCCAGCTCTAGTGCTTGTTCGGCGACGCAGGGCCGCTCACCCAGAGCTAGCCACGCTGCTTGTGCCTCTTCGGCAACGGCGCCGAGGCGTCCGGCAAAGCCAATCTTGGCCTGGCCGCGTCCGTCATATCCTCCGCGAGCTATCTTGACGAAACATCGTCCGCCTAACGCTAAGGCCGCTTCATGTAGGTCAGCGTGGCTCTGAATAGCGCGATACCTGCCAACGGGGAAGCCGTGATCGCGCAGCCAGTCTTTCTGCAGAATGCGGTCCTGGATGATCTGCATCAGCGCCTTGCCGGGTCGTACCGGAGCATACTGCGCTGCTGCTTCGAGGCATTGGAGCGAGACCTGTTCAATCTCCAAGCGTAACGACATCGCTGCCACGCGCTAGATCGGCGGCCGCGCGAGCATCGTCCCAATCGCCCTCGAAGCACGCATCGACGACAAAGCGCGCTGGGCACGAGGGATCGGGGTCCATGACATGGATGCGGTAGCCCAGCGAACGCGCAGCCATGGCGGTCATGCGGCCCAGCTGCCCGCCGCCTAGAATTCCGATCGTCGAGCCGGGAAGAATTGGAGAGCGGGAAAGAATGGCTGTCATTGCGGAAGCTCTTCGGCGAGGACTTCGTCGCGCCGAGACTGCACGCCACTCTTTCAGGCGACCGCGAAGTTCGGGGTCGTGAAGTGCGAGGATTTCGGCCGCAAAGAGTGCAGCATTCGCGGCGCCGGGCTTGCCGATCGCGAGCGTGCCGACGGGAACGCCCTTGGGCATTTGGACGATCGAGAGCAGGGAATCGACTCCGTTCAACATCGTCGCCGGGACGGGAACGCCGAGCACGGGAACGAGCGTCTTTGCCGCGAGCATCCCGGGAAGATGGGCCGCGCCGCCAGCGCCGGCGATGATCACTTGCAGGCCACGGCCTTCGGCTTGCTCGGCATAATGGAAGAGCCAATCGGGCGTGCGATGAGCAGAGACGATTCTCACTTCGTGGGGGATCAGAAATTCCTTGAGCAAATCGGCTGCGGGCTTCAGGACCTCATAGTCGCTCTTGCTGCCCATGACGACGCCGACGAGCGGTTGCGCATCCATCTTGTGATTATATGGGCACGTTTGCCGCTCGACGGCGTTGACCGCGGCAGGTTCTCCGGCGATAACGTTGCTACTTCAGTTTTGCGAGTTTGCCCTCGAGCGCTGCCCGGCCCTTGGCCGCCAACAATTGAATGGCCTTGATCACACTCCTCCAGTTGGCAACGGTCACGCCAGTCGAGACTCCCCCAAGCACAAAGCCAATTCCAAATTCCATGTCTTCCTCCTGTTTGCTTCTGGCACCGCTAGTTGGTGGTGTTCGTGGTGGATTGAGATCTGTGATCGAGGATCGCCGCGCCCCGATTGATGGCGTAGAGCGAGCCGCAGACCAGCGTCACATAACCGCCGACTGCGCCAAGGTCGGGCAGCTTCTTGTCGTGGAACACCAGACCCGTCACCCAGCCCAGCGAAAAGATGACGACCAGCACGATGCAGAAGCGCGAACTCGAAACGTTGCCATCCGACTCAGACAACATCGAACGAAAAAATGGGCGACTCCAGTTATCCACGGTGGCTCCTTGCTGGGGTTCGATTGGTTACTTGTGATGGGTCGCGGCGTAAAGCCCGGCTCCGGCGCCCGCCCCAACGGCGAACCACTTGGACGCGCCCAGCGCGCGATGCCAGATGGAACCGCCCGTGGCTGCGGTCTTCCACTCGTCGCGCTGTTGCTCGGTAAGCGTGATCTGTCGCTTGCTCTCGTCGCCGACCGCCTGGCATGTGGCCAACTTCGCGGTATTCTCCTCGCAGTTGACCTGCGCATCGCGAATGCTCTTGAAATCCGCCTCAGGGACAATCACGTTCTGGGTTGAGGGGGCATCGGGGAGCCCAGGATCTTTCGGCGCCACCTGCACCTGCAAGGGCACCGGGAGATTGGGCAGCAGCGTGGTTGCGTCGCTGACCAACTGGGTCGCAGTCGCCGGCATCTGGCGCGCTTTTTCGAGGGCAGCCAGTTGTTTGTTGAGTGAGTTTTGGGCCTGGATCTGTTGCTGCTGCAGTCCATCGATTTGTTTCTGTTGCTGGCCTGTCTGGGTCTCTGCATTCAGGCGCGCATCATGTTCCTGCATCCAGCCGTAGCCGACAAAGATCAGAAAGCCGACGAGTAGAACCGTCGGAATCGCTATCGCGAGGACCTTTTCACGCTCTGGAATAGTCACTCTCAATCCTCCTAGTGTTCGCGTATGTAGCGCACAGCGAATTCCAGCAGCGTGAAGATGACTCCGATGGCTGCAATCGCTCCCTTGGTGTGCTGGATTCCGCGTTCATGCTGGTCGAGTCGTTCCTCGAGCGCATAAAGTCTTCCCGGTTGGCCTGCGCCCATCAGCGACGCCATCTGGTTCTTGAGCACCGCCATGTCACTCTTCACCAGCGAGAGATCGGTCAGCACCGAAGCTTCAAAGTCGGTCATGTCGTCTGTTTGTCCTTTCCTCGCCGACTGGGTCGATGAATTATGCAACCGTCACAGTTACAAAGGGACGTTGATGAAGACGGCGCTCGAGAAGCGCGAGTAATTCGGCGGAGTCGAGGCGTCATATTGCCGAATGAAATACTGCTCGATCGCCGCCTCACGCGGAATCGTGAAGTTCGATACCGGGCTTCGCAATACCAGATCGGCGTCGTTTCCTGGAGCGAAATACCAATCTCGCCGCCGGACCTCGAATCCGCCTCCCGTCGGAGGCGTGACGCCCGCCGCGATCTGAATCGCCGATGCGGTCACGGATGTGATCGTGAGGCCGGGGAGATTCGCGAGTACGGTCACCACCGTCTCCGCCTGCTGAGGGAGCCATGCATCTTTTGGCACAGTCATCGATAGCTTGATGGACAGAGCCTCTGCCCAGTCGTTGGCAAAACTGATGGTGTACTTCGTCAGGTCTGGTGTCGAGTTCCCGGCCTCTATTGTGACAGCGCGGACTACCAGGTTCGCATTGACTCCAGTCGAGACAGCATCGACGGCTAACACGTCGCCGGGCCAGATATCTTGCGGCGATTGAAGGTTGAAGCCATTGTAGGTGCCCGACCAGGCGGCGGCGCGACTGGTGGCAAGGGCGAGCATGGTGAAAGCCGCATTCTCGCAGTCAGCCGAACTACGCGCCATCGGACTGATCACGCTTCCAACCCATGTTGAAGTGCCGGGAATTGTGGCATTGCCCTCCGCTGCAATGCTGGCGGCGCTGGCTAGCCGCGCGACGGAACGACGAACGGTCCGATATGTAACCGTAATGGTGTCATTTGCTGCGGGGACTGCGGTCGCGTAGAAATGGAGCACTCCATTTCGCTCGATCCGAGCGTCAGAGCCTTGGGTCGCCAGTCCCAACCTGCGCGTGAAGGCAGTTCCACCAGGGTCCTGGCTCGTTACCCACACAGCTCCCACCTCGGTTACGGTGATGTTGGCAATGCTGCCGAAAAGGCTCGCGCTGTTGACCGGCGCGAAGCTGGCGAGCGCGGGCGCTGCCGCCAAAGTGCCGTCGTACAGGACGGTGGAGATGTCGGTCGCACCGAAGGTCGTGTCCTGCACCTCCATCACCACGTCGGCGCCGGATGGAATCGTGCTTCCACCGTAGCTGATCTCGCCGATGTCCCCGATAGAGTAGTAGGCGGCGAGCACCCGCTGTACTTCCTTGCAGTAAGTTCTAATGCGAAGAGTGTAGAGATGGCCCGCGATCGGAGCGAAGGTCGTGCCCGCGGCCACTCCCTGAAGGATGGGGCCGACGACGGTTGCGCCCGAGACCTGCTGCACCTGAAAGCCGGCAAAACAGCTGCTCACATTGACCGTACCCTCGTATAGACCACACAAAACGCCGGTGCTGGCCGGTCCAAACTGCACCCCGCCGGCCTCGATCACCAGCCCTCCGCCAACCTCAAGCGGATCGATGGCGGCGACAGCGGTATCGCCATCAACGCCATTGCCTCCGTTGAAAGTGAGGCCGGCGGAGGTGAGGCTGATATGGGACCCCGGGTCATTCACCTGCCACAGCACAGGGTTGATAGTCGGTCCCTGGAAGAGATCAACGATCGGCCGGGAATGCGATGCGGTGGGAAAGTAGGGCAGCTTGGTGAGGGTAAAAAGCACCGTCGTGCCGTCGCCCTGGAAAACCTCCGTGACATAAGCGGCGGGTTCCTCGGCGCCACACACGGTTAAATCATTGGCGATCGTTTTCACCATCGAGGCCTGCAAGGCGGAAACTTGCAGTGTCCCTGCTGTTTCGCTCAACGAATGGGTCACGTTGCCAATTGGCGCGAGGGTCACGCCCCCCGAAAGCGCCACATACGAGGCGCGCGCCATTGACGCCAGGGCGGCGGCATTCTGTGACCAGCTCTGGCCGGGCTCGGGCATAAAGTAGCCCACGGGTGCGACTGCCGCACTGGTCCGCAACGCAAGACGCGTGGCATCGACCCGCGAGGTCAGGGTCTCTAGCAGCTGCCCTGCCGCCTGGCCGGCGGTGGCGCGAGTCTGCGGCACGGTCTGCCAGTCGAGCAGCACCTCGTCGCTGACCGCCGTTGCCAACAGCTGAGTAGACCGCTCGAGTCGTGCCCGCTCCGACATACTCTCGCGCCGGTTCGGTGGCGAGATATCCAGTAAAGAGAACGATGCCGTTGTTATCTGTAACAATGACCCTGCCATTTCGGAGCGGCGCAATGAGACTTGTGCCGACAGTCACTAGTCCGAAGGCGCAGATCGACGGTTCGTTCAATTTCCGCTCGATGATTATGGAGTTTGTCGCGGAAAGCACGTTGGAGTAGTCGATCGTTCCGTTACCGTCCAGATTATCTATCGTGACCTTCACAAGGCGCTCCTTCGGCTAGATCAGGGTCATCGAGCTGGGTAGAAAGCTGCGGAAACACAACACCTGTTCGCCGTCGTTGGCATCGATAACCGGCAATGCGCGGAAGCTTGCGTTGAGGGTCACCCACTCGAGTGGTGCGAGCAACAGCTCCTTGTCTTCCTGGGCGCCCCCGGTCGGCTGCAGGCGCGGGTAGTAGTAGAGGATTCGTTCCCCTTGCTCGCCTGGCATGACCAGCAGCGCGGACCACTCCTGAAAGAACGAGCCGCCTTCGCGGTCTACAAATCCCTCGATCACCTGTACCTTCATATTGGTTGCCGGAATGCCGGCCAACAGAGGTTGAGCGAGTGTCAAGCCGGTGGAAGTGACCGCAGAGACTAGCGCCACATTGAAGCTCACCCTCCGCACATAGTCCGGATCGTTGTTCACGTTGGCGGCGCTCTGAACGTATGCTGCGCTGACTCCGCTGCCGACGTAGCCGGTCTGCCCAGCGTAATCCGCGTCGACGACCACCATCTGCCCCGCTCGGAAACCCGCAAGGCTGGCGGCGGCGATGATTGAGCGAGGTTGCGGTCGAACCGGTGGTCAACGCGACAGCCGGCGCCCCCTTGCTTCCCGAGCCGTTGGGCGTCGCGCCGGCGGCTGGCGCAAGTAGATTCATATGTTCCGAACCCGCGGACAGCGCCATCGAAATCTTTCGCCAGGTGAGAAAGCGGAACGACACGGTGGCGCCGATCAGCTCGCGCATCTGCACTTGCGGAGCGGCGGGGCTCCCCACGTTGAGCACATTGATAGTGCTCGCCGACTCGCGCGAGAGATTGGTGATCCAGCCCAGGTCGATCCACGGCGCTGGAGGCGCGTCGAGGTTGAACGATCCGTTCACAGATGGGTCGAAGACCGTAGGCGTCTCACTCGTGCGATTGACCGGCGCGAAATAAGCGCGAACTCTTCGCGCGATAGGAGTCGTCGGAGGTGTATATGTAACAGCGGCTGTGCTCATAGCTCTCCCGGCTCCTGGTATGCGAAGACTGTGACCCTCGCGTTTCGTGAAATGCGGTCGCGTAGCGTCACTGCTGGGGTGAAGTCGGCTGCGGTCCAAAAGACCGGCGTGTTGAGCTGCACCGGCGGCGTCTGCGTGTAGTTCATCTTTGGAGCGCAGTTTGGCGACAATAGGCTAAGAACCTCGGCGTCCATCTCTTCAAGGGCCCGCCCGCGGTCGAGACCCGAGGCAGCTTGCGTGCCGCCGGTGGTGTAAAGAATTTCGCAATCGAGCCGCGCCAGCGCCAGGGGAAGATTGACGTCAGTGTTCAGCCCCATCCACCGCAACACAAAGACATCCGAAGGCAGCATGGGAACAACCGCCTCGGCCTCCTCGACCAGGATGCCCGGCCGCTGCACGCCACGGAGCAGCATCGTGCGGTTCGGATTCAGCGTCGCAAGCCGGTTGCGCAAGGTGACGTAAAACGTGTCCTTCGCGTTCTGCATAGTTCCCTCAAATGTTTTGCGGCAATGCTTCACGTAACTGCACGCGATACACATAAGCCTGTCCAAATGCCTCGGGTGCGGCAATCGCCTCGATCAGAAACAACTTCCCGTTGACCAAAACTCCAGTCGCCTGAGCGAAGAGCGCGTCTGCAGAGGCCAACTGCAAGGCGCCAACCTGCGCTTCGATCGCCGAGGCCGAGATCATCAGCTCGTATTTTTCCGGCACGCCTTCACTGAGCGGAATGCGTACTCTGCGAAAGATCGCCGGACTCAGTGGAAGTTCTTGATAGGTCTGCGTCGTGATGCCGATCTGCGCAGCGTCGCCGCCGGCAGAGACTGCAGGTATCTGCAGCGATACCGAGAATCCGCCCAGCGAACGCAGCAGCGTATCCGCGGCGCGCTGCGCGATCGGGCTGTAATTTCGAACACTCAGGTCCGCGCTCATGGTTTCCTTTCCCCGGCGCTCTTAGCCCAGACGGTTTGCGATATAGGGCCGCAGCAGCGCGGCAACCTGGGTGTCGATAAGACTGCTGGAGAAGTACTGGAGCTGTAAGGTGTCCAGCCGCGATGACTTCACGTTGAGCGATGGCGTCGCCTGCATATTTTTGACAATCTGCGCGCAGGCAGACATCACGTCACTGCCGATCGTTGCCAGGCCGGCGGTGTAGGTAACGGCAACCTCGTTGTAGGGCAGACCAAGGATGTTCACGGGGAAGATCAGTTCGCCGGTATCGAAGACCCAGTCCACGGTGGATGGATCGATGGCCGTCCACGCTCCCGGCAGGCCGAAGGCCCAGGCGATCTCCGACTGAATCGGATACACCAGTTCCCCACGTCGCGGCCGGGCGTAGCGTGCGTTGATGCTCACGAGCGGCGAAGTCGCCGGAGCGATCGCCGACAATGGGAGGTAGCTCAACCTTACTGTCTGCGCGCCTTCGGTCAGTCGCATCCGCTCCACGTATTGCGTCGGATTCAGGCTCGCTCGACGGCAATAGGACTCCATCAGGGCTGAGGCCGCCGTCACCCAGTCGTCGGTCGTAGATGGGTCAAGTCCAAAATTTTCGTAGTCCGTTGGCTGCAGATATCCCATGCTCGCTCTCTCAATTGCCGTCTTCTTGCAGAATATGAAAAGAAGGCCAGCCCATTGCTGGACTGGCCCGCCCAAAAGGCGACGCGCGCCACACGCGTCGCATCGCTAACTCGGTCCTAGCGGTCGACCAACACCTGGTAGTGCGCGTAGTTCGCGCCTTTGACCACCACTCCGCCGAACTTGACCGCGACATACTGCGAGGCCAGGGAACCCGGTACGCCGAGCTGGAAGATCCGCGGCATCGGATCGCTCAGCCAGTGGTACTCGATCAGCTCCTCGGTAACGATGTAAGCGGGAAGCACGGCCGTTCCTGAACCGGGAGTGCCGGTGTAAGGCAGCGCCCACTCGGGAATCAACGGCAGCTCGCCGGCCTGGGTGGAGAGCGCCTTGACGCGGACGCCGCCCGTTACCTCCACCGTCGATAAGACGACGTTGAACTCGGTCTTCATCTCGCGGTCGATCAGATCGAGCAAGCACCGGGTTGGCGTAGATGGCGGTCGGGCGGTTGCGGTAGCTGGTGTTGGCCACCATCTGCGCGACCGCGGACTTGATACCGTCGACAATGCTCGCGCTTGTGCCGATAGTCGTGGTGAGGCCACCGGCCTGGATCTGGCCAATGGCGCCGAAGTACTGCATCGTGACCGGGGCGGAGAGCGACGTGTCGTTCCCGTTCCAAAGCGCGACGTCGTGAGTGTTGAGCACGCCCTCGACAGTGTCGACGAGGTCCTTGGCCTGCAGGTAGGCGAACTGTTGCTGCTGCTTGCCCAACTCCATGTCGAAGAGGTTGTAATTGATCTGCGCGACGATCGCCTTTAGGGGTACGCTGCTTTCAATGCGCGTCGGGCTCACCGTCGGCGCCGCGATTGCACGCGGATTGACGAAGCCCGATGTGCCGGGGTTCGGAATCGCCGTTTCCATGAAAAAGCGTGATGGGTGCCCTGTCGCCGGGACCTGCTTGATGCGCTGGCCGAAGATGCCGCGACGGCGGACGATGTCGGTAATTTCGGTCTGATAAAACGGCACTTCCATTGCGCCGGGTCCGATGTAATCGGCAGTTGCATGGATGTCGAAAAAGTTTGCGTTCATGGCTTCTTTCCGCCTGGGGTCAGGCTCGTCCGGGTTGTGGGCATCTGTCGCTGCCGCGGTTACAAAAGGAAAGGCCCGATCATCGGGCGTGTGTTCTCGTCCGATATCGGGCCCGGAGGCTCCTGCGGAGCGGGCTTAGCCCAACATTCCCGCGCGCATTAACTGCGACTTCACCGCAATCCGCTGCTCGAGGCTCAGCCCCTGGAGCGCTGCGTCAAGCGCCCCACCGTTGACCTGGTCGAGAGTATCGAGGCCATGCTTGGCCAGCAGGTGCGCCGCCGACGCGGGCAGAGTCTTGCGCCCCGCGGCGACCGGCCCGTTCGCCTGGGCGCGCAGCTCGGCGATCTTCTGCTCGGCGGCTTGCAGTTTGAGCTCAAGTTCCGCCAAACGAGTCGAGGAGTCGGACTCGATCGTGGCGACCATTTTGGTCAAGTCCCCACCCGGCCCCGCGCCAGCCAAAAATCGCGCTTCGATGACGGCTGCCGCCCGCTCCAGTTGTGCTGCCGCCGCCGTGAGTTGTGCAACGCCCTCGACCAGCGTTGCCGGCGGTTCTACATTTGCCGCTACTGTTTCCAATTCCATTCCGTGTCCTCCTCGGTTATTTTGCTGGTGCTGGAAATGCATTACGCTGCGCGGACCTTCCCTCGGCCCGCGACTAACGTCGCCGCTGGTCCGGCTTTTCTCAACCGGAACGACGTTTGCTGATAGGCAGCCTTGTCCCTAAGCAGGATCGCGGCGCCAGTGAAGGTCGCGCGAGTGAGCGTCCAGACCGATGCCCTCATGTCGGCTACGTGAGCGTCGGCGAGCTCGTAGGACATGCCCATGCTCCCGGGCAACCCCTTGCGCATCTGCTCCTCGACCTCTGGGAAATCCCGCCCAAAGAGGTAACCGCTGACGCAAAGTTTGCTTCCTTCGATATCGGCCTCTGTGAGGATGCCGCATTTGCGGCGCGCGTCGTGCCCGTCCCAGCCGGGGCGATAGTCGACCCCCATGCCCAAGAGCGAGGGCAGCGCGGCAATCGCGGCCGAGCGGGTGAGGATCACCCGATGACCTCGCGCTCCCGATGGGGCGCGGTCGCTGGCGGCATCGACCACCGTCAGCACGCCCTCAAACGGAATCCGGTTCGGATGCCCCGCCACCCGAGGCATCGTTACTGCCATTGCTTCCAGTCTCATGTTCCTCCCCGCTCCGTCTCAGCGCCGCTTGTTGAACCGCGCTTCGTCTGCCTGTATCAACGCCTGTCGCTTGCCCTCGCGTTTCATTCGAGATTGAGCACTGCTGCCGTCTTCTCCTCGACTCCTTCCTGCCTGGTGATTTCGAGCGAGGGTGCTGGAGTTGGGGCAGGTTCGGGTAAAGGACCCAGTCCGCGCATCGCCCTCACTTCGTTCACCGTCAACACCCCGGCGGTGAGTAATGCGGTCTGCATCTCGACCTCGGTCAGCTCATCGCGGGCTTCGAGTTCGTTGAAGGCGAACTCGAACTCCGGCCAGCCGAGTTTCTTGGCGAAGAGGTCGCGGGTGAAGTGTTCGGCGACCAGCTTGGCCAGCGGGACGACCGCGCTGCGAAAGGCCTCATCGGCCTGCTCGGTCGCGGTCGATTGATTCACGTCTCGTTCGAGGCCGAGCAGCATCGGCGGCAGCGAGAAGGCATTACCCACCATGCGAATGAGGAACTCCTGCCAGTTGAGCCGCAGGTCGGCGTCAGTGCCGGCGGCGAAGCGGAGCACCTCCGGCTTCTGCTCGCTCGAGATCAGCGGCACGCGGCCCGTGCCTTCGATCTCGTCCTGCCACCAGCGAATCAACCGCTCGTGCTGTGCCGGGCTGGTCTCGTTCAGCCAGAGTGCATATTGGACGACCGAGTTGCTCGCCAGCTTGCCGGCAAAACGGTGTGCGCCGAGAAAGCTGTTGACCGTCTCGAAGGCGACCTCCAAAGGACCGAGGCCGAAGGGCGTATAGCTGCGCGGGTTGGGACGAATATAAATCAGCTCGTCGTCGAGGAGCGGAATCAGGCCCGGGGTTTTGCTATCGAGCGAATCGCCGCCCAGCGGAGTGATTTGTCCCATCGCCAGTCCGGTCGCCTGCGCGTAACGTGGCGTCGTGGAGCTGCCGTCCCACTTGGCGTTGATCTTGATGGTGGCCCCGTCGACCGGCCACAATTCGAAGGGGCGCAGCGGGTCGCCGGTGAGCTCCATCTCGATCGCGCCGTAGCCGCCCACCAGCGCGTCTTCGAGGACCTGCTCGATCAGCGTCCGGAAGGAGTCGCCCGAGTTGGGCGCCTCGAGCGTCTGGCGAAGGATCGCGCTGCGCTCGTCGGAGTCGCGGACTGTTGCCGCCGAGTAGCCGCGCTTGAGCTTGATCTGCCAATCGAGGCTAGCGATGCGGTCTTTGATGACGTTGATCGCGCGGCGAACGAGCGGCGTCTCCGCAAAGCGCCGCAGGTTGACCTGCGTCGGCTTCGGCAACAGGTTTGCCGCCGCCTGGTAAGGCCCGAGGATCGAGGGCAGTGCCACCGTTTTCCTCGGGACTGTCGCGTCGGTTGCCGGGACCGCGTCTGCTGCGGCATCCATAGTTCCTGTCCAACGCTTCCATAGGTTTTGAATCGACTCTGCTGCGTTCACTCGGAGTACCGGTCCTTTCCGGATCGCTGGCGAATCTCCTCTGGAAGGAAATTCGCGACTGCCTCATAAAGATTGGCCCAAAACAAAAGGCATGGCCGATTCGCCATGCCTCGTTCTCATACCCGTTTTTAAAATCCGGTTATCCGCTACTTTCGTTGCGGTGTGTTCATCAAGTGGGCGACGCTCAAATCCCCAACTCTTCTTTTGCCCGCTCCACGATCGATGGCATATCAGCGGTGGTCATGAATCGGATATCAGCGCTTTGCATGATCTCTTTCCCAGAGGTATAGAGAGCGAGCTCGTCCTCGTTCTTCAGAAAAGCTCCCGAAGCATCGCGTATCAGCGGTTCCCCGATCGCCGTTAGTTGAAGTTCCATGCCAGTTTGTTCCAATACGCCTTTGACCAAGGCTGGGACTGTAAAAGCCAGCGCCTTCGCGGCAACAATATCCTCGGACGAGATTGCCTGAAACATGCGCAGGCCGCCATTCCGGTAGGAGCAATCAATGCGGAGAGGATCGGCGCCTCTAATGTATCGAGTCACTGGGATATGTGTCTCCATAAAGCTCCATACGCCTGACCGCTCGAACTCGCGCCGCATTATTCCGTAGATGGATTGCCGGGCGCTTTTCCGAGAGACCGGCTCCCGCTTCTGTGACTCAACATACAGCCTCATGAGCGTGTCCATTTCTACGGCGAGGTTCTCTGCCAGACACGGTTTTGGGCGCGTTAACTGCAGGGTGTTGGACCAGGTGTCTTCAAGCCCGGCCAGCAACGTTACGCCGTGGGTTTCATCCCCGAGGCGCTGCTCGATGTCCGATCCAAGGGCCTTCAACGTTTCGATGTCCACATCCGGGTCCATGCACTTGACCCGACGCCAGTCTTTCGTGAAACGCACAGCAATCGGCCCGGGGTGCGATCCGAGCTTCGCGGTCTCGCGAAGCAGCACACCAATATTCACGAATTCGCCCTTCACCCGGTCTGCAACATACCGAACAAGGAAGAACTCGCACTGCATGAGCTCACCGCTTTTTGTGGATTTGCCGGTCATCCGTCTCTCACATCACGAACTTACTTCCAGTATTGTCGACCCAGTTTGGCACCGAGAATCTCGTCTCATTTGCTTTCAATGCAGACTTCGTCCACTTCGGAAACGGCAGCCTCGAAGTTTCCCGAAATTCCGCGATCAACTCCCGTACCCGGCCTCTGCGTTCGATCAGCTGTTCTGTCAGACGTTCCAGTGCCGCGATCTCGCCGCCGTACCACTCTGGTGGCACGGTCTCTACGATCCTCCAAATTTTTGCGGGATCCATTGTCTCAATACGGCTCAGCCATGGCTCGAAGCTTTTCCAACCGGTCACCTCGCTGTAGACAGCGTTGCGGCCATACACTCCTCGCAATGGAGCGTCCGAGAACTGCCACTCTCCAGCATTAAAGCAATATCCCTGGTCGATGAACGTAGCGAGATAGCGTTTCTCCCGTGCTTTTTTCGAGAAGACCGCCTGGCGTCCGTCGGCGTTTCCCGTCCACTTGTCCAGCGCCAGAATTCCGGCAAACTCATTGACGTTTCTAGCCTCAAGCAGTGCATCGTCTTGAAGATACTCCTGAACCATACCGGGCATCAGTCCGCCGACCAGCCGTGACCCAAACTGTAGTCCTGGCTGGCAGTTCGCGCGGCCTCGGGCCATCTCGATGTCCAGTCCGGGCGTATTGTCAATCAACCATCCGCTGACTTCGATGACCTCGCAAGGTGGCACAGTTAGACCGACCGCCTCAGCTAGTCGCGTGGCCATCAACTCGTTCGCCAGGACGCGCACATGTTGAGGATTGTTTTGAAACTTTACTACGTAGAGGTGCTCGTCGCCTCCCAGCATCAAATGACTCTGCGCGCCGCCGCGCATGCGCCACATATGTTGGACCGCGACAACTGTCACGATGCCTCCTGACTCACGACGATCTTATGGAATGCAGTGAAAGAGTGTCCCGATTCTAACTCCATTCTCAATATGCGCGCGAGACTTTTCCTGCGCCTTTTCCTTGGATCAGCAGATCCTCCCGCACGCTCAGGGCAATCGCCATTGCCATTACACAGTCGTCGTGCGCCCCCGACTGTGCACCGGTTGCGCCATTCCGTTGCCGCACAAAGCTGCGACATTCCTTCAGGAGCCGGCGGCTTTGGAAGACGTTCGGTTTCTCCACCAGCGCCGCCGCCAGTCTGCCGATCATTGCCGGCCGCGAGAGCGAGGAAGTCAGCCAGCCTTCTTGTCCCTCCTGCTTATGCACTCGCGGATAGTGGCAGACGCTCTTCAGATACGCCAGAACCCCCGAGCCGTGATTGTTGCGTTCGACGACGAGCCAGGCGGTGTCATATTCCTGCGCCAGAGCGGCGGCACGTTGGGCCAGCTCCAGCGTGCTCAATTTCGCCTGGAGCTCGGCGCACTGCAGCCCGGTCGCCAGATCGAGGATCTGGGCCGCCGAATAGTCTCCCTCCGATCCGCCACCCGCCGGGTCTACCGCAACCAGATACTCGTGCCCGGGGATGGGCGGGTTCCATATCAGCAACGCTCCGCCATCACGCTGTATCGGAGCTTCGCCCAGAGACTTCAGCCTGGCATCCAGCACCTCCATGTCAAAGACGCAGTCGCCGCTGGCGAGAAAACAGGCATCCGCGTCTTCGGCATACTCCTGGCGCGCCATCCCGCGAAATCCCGCTTCCATGCGCCGGCGGAAGCCGATCTGGCTGGGGCTCAACCCATATTTCGCGACGAGTTTGCGCTCCTCATCCGTCCAGTCTGCTTCCGCCACTTCGCGGGCTTTATATTCCGGCTCCCACCACCAGGGAAAGAAATGCCCAACCATGCCTTCGCCGCCAGCGGCGGTCGCGGCCTTCTGCCACTCTTCAAAAAAACAACCGTCAGCTCCGTTCGGCGTCGACTCCAGCACGAGTTCTCCGGTGGCCGGCAACGCCGCGCGTAGTCCCGCCAGGGTCTCCTGGGCGTCGCCCGGCCAGCGCGACACCTCCGAGCAGTGGAGGTTCTGGATCGTCGCTCCACGTCCCGCGTTTGGGTCGCCCGCCGTTTCTACGCGGTACTCGCTGTCCAGGGCCGGAAAGACAATCTGCCGCGCACTCGCCCGCCCGGTCCGAAGAGCTCCTGTGCGCAATGCCGACGGCAGCCGCCGCAGGAAACGGTGGACGCAGCGGAAGATCCCTTCAGCCGCCGCCTGAGTATGCGCCACCTGCACCGTCAGGGTACCGGGCTGTGTGATTGTCTTCAGGAAGAAACGGCCGGCCACCCAGGTGCTGATGCCCATCTGACGCGCCTTGAGGACAATGTTTGACTGCCCCCGTTTGCGCTCATACTCCAACTGAGCGCGGTTCGGTTTGAGCTGTACCTGCTTTCCCCGCCGGTCGCGCACCCACAGCAGCGTCTCCGCCAGAAAAACCCCCAACGTCGGCCTGCATGAGTGTGGCGCAGGACCGTCCAGTATCTGTCCCAGCCCTGCCAGCTCCTCAACCGAACAACCATCGAACCAAAGCCCTTGCAGCATGCCAATCGCCTCTTTCAACCGAAACAAGTTCTCGCGAAGTTCTGGCTAGAAGACCTGGATCCAGGTATAGGCTCCCGCCGTTGCGGTCTGCACGCATACCTGCTCGTGGTCCGGAGTTCCCTGTACGTACCACTCAGCGCCCGGTTCGCGGCGTTGCACGCCGGCTGGGTCGCCGTCGCGGGAACGATCTGCAGGCTCGGCACGACCACCTGCGCTTGCAGCGCGGTCGCGCCCGTCTTCGTCGGCATAAACGTCAGCGTCGAGACTGGATTCGAGCCTGAAGCCAGCGATTGCTTCACGATCCAGTCGCTCGACTGCGATTGCGTACCATCCCAGTAAGTCGCGTTGAGGTCCCATCCCGGGGAGTTATAGTTCAACGATGAGGTCGCCGACGTGTTGTAACTCAATTTGAAGCTCGGCTGGAAGGTGCTGTAGAAGCCGACCGGGGCATAAAAGTTTAGATTCTCATAAGTTGGTGTTCCTGAGGAGGTACCGCCTACAACTACTTCCCACGGATCGTTGACTGGAGCGATGTTATTCCAGAACGAATCCGAGAAGTAGAGCGGCTGCGAAAAGTAGTTACTCGCTTGTAGTCGCCCGGTTCGTCGCATTGAGATAGACCGGCTCGCCAAACAAGGTCTGCGAGGTCCCCGAGCACGCCCTGTCGGCCACCACCGTAACCCCGGAGGGAAGCGCCGAAGTCACCGGTCCATACTGGTTCCAAAACTGCACATACCCTGACGGCACATTGGTCAGGCATTGCATCGATCCCACGATCTTTGCATTGAAGGCGTTCGGCGAAATGTAGTATCCCGCGGCCATCGGATACGCGGTCGCGTTGTTCCAGGTGAAGGTCGTCCCAAAGATGCCGGTTCCGCCCTCAACGTCGAAGCAGTATTCATAGAGCGAATCGCACTCCGTACCGTAGTAGGCATTTCCGTAGTCGGAGACGCCGATCGGCGAACCATTCGGATGGAAGTGATAGAAGACGTTGTCTCCCTCGAGGACCTCGATGGCTGCCGTCGTCCCCACTCCACCTGTCGCCACGTCGTAGAGCGTGCTGTCAGTGAAGTTGCCGAAGACGATTCCATAAGCCGCCGGCGGCAGACTCGATACCATCACGGTAGATCGTTCCACTGCAGTTTGACCCAGTGGTTACCGGGGTGACGGCTGTCACCACTCCGCCGCCTACCGTCACCGTCGCGGTCGGCATCACCTGGCAGGGATTCTTGCTGTAACCGTACCCTAAGAGGTAGACCTGATTGTTCGACCCGTACCCGCTGCCGCCGTTGGTCACGGTATAACTCGTCACCGAGCCGCCGACAACGTTTGCGGTGACCGACGCAAAGCTGGGCAGCGGATTGCCGGTGATGTACACGTTGCTCACCGGGGTCTGATAGACCGCGCCATTATTGCCGTTCGCGGGCGTGTCGCCGATCTTCATAAAGTGATCGGTGCCATTCGCTCCCGAGCAATTGATGTTCTCGATCTTCGACTCGTTGACTCCGAAGATGTCCATGCAGGATGGCGCGTTCTGGTTCGCGTTGACGCGGAAGTCCCGCAGCAGCAGCCGCCCCAGGTCTCCATTGATCGCGTCGGCGTGATAGATGACCGCATTCGTAATCGGCGCAGCTCTGCGAGATGATCGTCTGCTCCTGGCTCGCCCCCTGAATGGACAACGTGCCGAAGTAGCCATTCAGCGACGGAAGCAGGATGCCGGAGCAGGTGTTATAGGTTCCCGATCCCAGGATCAGTTTGGCCCCGGCGTTGTTCGCGATTATCCACGCATCGGCAGTTGCAGCAGCGCAGTCGAGTTGCGTCGTGTAAGTCGTGCCGCCGACGGTGCAACCGGCTGCTGGATAACCGTCTGCATAGAAGACCTTATTGATCTGGCTGGAAGTCACCACGCCCGACGCCAGTTGCGCGACACTCGCGTTTCCGGTTGCGGTCAATGTGTCCGTTGTCGTACCGCCGGTCACGCTCATCCCCGCCGAGAAGCTACCACTCCCAACCGACGAGAGGTTGCCATTGTCGTTAACGCTGAACTTCGTCGTCCACGTTGAGTTTACCGGGTTCCATAAGTGCAGCCCGATACCTGCGCTTGAGCCCGTGTACTTTGGTCCGCCTAGAAACTGGAACCGAGATAGCGGATGACAAAAAGCCGAACATCCCAGCGGCAGGATCCCCAGGTTGGTAGACGGTGCCGCACTTAGCACAAACGCTGTGCCTATGGGGATAGGCGAGCCGTTCTGAAGGTTCTCGTTACCGGACAGGCCTATGTAGACATTCCATCCTGTCGCCATGGCGGCAGCATCCACCGGCGGGGATGGCACAGAAAACTCCTGCCCGCTCGTTACCGTGACCATCACGCTGGGCGAAACAATACCCACGCCGCCCGCATAGGTATACGCGGCCCGGACGCTGTAGGTGCCGGCAGGAAGCGTTCCTCCCGTCGCGATCGTGGGTGTCCCGGGTGCAGCCGCATAGGGCTGATCCATCAGGTCGTACTCGCCTGGCGATCTGATCTCCCACGCTGCTATGTGCGGCGCTCTCGTACACGGCGATCGTTTGCTTATATAGGTTTCCGGTAGACGAACTCGTCCGCTGGTTCGCGTTGTCGGTTAACGCAAAATACGGCTGATGGCCGTTGGGATAAGTAGGGAGCGCGACTGCGGCCCCACCGGCGACAGTACTCAACGAGGCGCCATAGGGCACGCTGTAGCCTTCACCGGAGGAAGGCCCGGAGGCCCTGCCATCCAGCGTCAGCGCGACATCGCTATGCACCGCCAGCAGGCCTTGGCCGGAGACCGAGCCGGTGAACATACTCAGGTTGGACAAATTCATCGTGACCGGGGGGCCCGTCGAAATGTCGCCGGGGTTTCCGCGTTGCTGCACCCACCGGCCATCGGGAACGTAACCTGCGATAATCTCGGCGCAGGTATTCACCCCGCTGTTGTCGCAATTGCGGGTCAGGTTCGCCCCGGCTGCTCCCATCGCGGAAAACGCATCCTGAGCGTTGACGTGAGAGTTGGTGACCTTAAACGACGAAATCCCGGAGCCGACGATCTCGATTAGCGCCCCAGCCGGCCATGCAATGGCTGTGGTTCCGCTCTGACCCCTGCCGCCGACGCCCAAGTGCATGTTGCCGTCGCCGGCAAAACCCGCCAACGCAACCCTCTCGTAGGTGCCCCGAGTGATTCCGCTACCCAGGGAGGACGCGGCAGTGCTTCCCCACAGAAAGTCCGGGGGTATCAAGACAAAGCTGTTGTAAGCCGCTTGTGACGTCGTCGGCACATCTCCTGGCGAGGTGTAGTAGTAGGGCATCCATGCGGTGCTCTGTACGCTTGTCGACAGGTTCGACGTTGTCATGGCCGCGGTTGTTGCCGTCCACTCCATCACTCCGCCGGCGATCACGCCCGCGTTAACATACCCATCCTCAAAGTAAAAGTGATCCAGGGTCGTGGTATCGGAGACGAGCATCTTGAATCCGCTCATCATCTGCAGGGGTTTGATTGAGCCCCCGTAGAAGCCTTCATTGGAGCCACCCGTGCTGTAGATGGCGCCGTGCGGATCGGGCGCGATCGGCCCCGATGTCGGATACACGCCATTCACGCAATTCACGTTGTAGCAGTAATTATCCGCCGTCATTCCGGGATAGATCACCCTGGTGTCGTAGAAGTAGCTTTCGTTGATCGCTCCGGCAAGGATCAACGGCCACCGCACCATGAAGATGGTCAAGTTGCGGAAATCAAGCCGCTCACTGCCGCCATTAATCTGGATGCCCCGCCCGCCGGTATTAAACAGGCGCACGTTCTGCAGGCTGAAACCAGTGACCGCATCCAGCTCGACGAGCGTCCCTGCGGTGGTGTGACCGCTGCCGTCGATCGTCAGGTCGTAGATACCGCCTTCGCAACCGCCCAGCAAAGCCTTAGAGCAGCCAATCACGGTGATCGCGTTGGCTGTAGGGCTGGTTTGCTGAATGATTGAACTCTCTCTCGACATACCGCGCAACGTGATGTTCTGTGGGACGCGCAGCTCGCCGCTAATTTTGCAGATTCCGGTCGGAATGCGAACCACCTGAGTTCCTTGCGGATATGCAGCGGATGTTGCCGCAGTCTCAGCCGCCGCGATCGCCGCCTCTAGCGCCGCCGTGTCGTCCGCTCCGGTAGTTCCGGTCCAGTTACACAACGCACCGAAAGGAGCGCTCCCCGCGTCGATCTCGGTGTTGATATTTGCCGAGAATGCGGTGGGCATCATTCCCGCCGGAACCCGCGCGGTTGCATCCAGAGGCGCAACGCCACCGGCAACGCCGACTTCATTGGCTGGCAGTGCCGCGTTCGCCGTCGCTTGGGCCGCGTTCGCCGCTGCCAGAGCGGCTGCCGAGCTGCCCCCGTTGGCGTCCACGTACTCTTTTGTCGCTGCCTGCAATGCTGCCGTCGGATCGGCGGCGAGCGTGAGCGGTCCGGTTAAACTTCCGCCGGAGAGCGGCAGCAGCGACCCTACAGAATCGTCGACATAGTGCTTGTCCGCCGCTTGTTGCGCCGAAGTCGGATCGCCATTCAATAGCAGCGACCCTGTCATCGTCCCCCCGGTCGTAGGCAAATAGCTGCCCGTGATCGAAGAGACGGCAGCATCGACATATTGCTTGTTTACCGCCTGGATCGCCACCGTCGCCGGCACGAGTTGGGATCGTATTTCTCCGATCGTCGTGCTCACCGCTACAGGGACGATCCAATACTCCTTATTAACCGTCCCATCACTTAGATGATACACCGCAGTGTAATAGGTGCCTCCCGGCAACGCCCCGGCATTCGGGGCCAGGCTTAGCTCCACCGATCCATTCGCGCCGATCGGAACGGTCGTGCTCCCCGCTGCAACTGCTGCGTTCGCGGCGGTGGTGAACGCCGGCCAGCTCACGATTAGAGTCCCACTCGCCGGGGTCCCGTCTGCACGGTAGACAGTGTCCTGAATGGTCGTCGTAGAGAGCGTTTGCCCAGCAGCCATCGAGAATGGAGCGAAGACCACCACCAGCATCACGAAGAAGCGGAAGAGTAAGGTGTTTTCTATGAATCGTGACAAGCATCTCCGCTTGTCTCGGTATATCGCGAACTTGGCCGTCGAATAGGTCGTCATTGTCACTGAACTCCACATTGCTAACTGGCAACTCATGTTGTGCCAAAAAAAAAAGGAGACGCAGTCAGCGCCTCCTTCACTTGTTTATTTACTCTCTATATTCAGAATACCAAGTTAGACCCTTTCACTATGCCAACTTTTAAACTTTTTTATATCGAGTCATTTCAACGACTTACATCGAGTTAGTCAATTTTGCCCCCTTGACAACAATTTCATTGCTCTAGATTCAGTAGCTCATACTCGAGGAATATCTCGGTCAACCTATCGATTGCCTCTGCATATTTTCTCGCGATGGACCGCAGGCTATGCCCGGTCATCGCCGCCGTTTCGCCTTGGGAATACTCCTGGAGCGCCACCCGGGCGATCACTTCCTGGGAAAACTTGTCCAGGCTCTTCAGGCACTTCTCGATGTCGAAGACAAAAATCACCGTGTCTTCGAAGTTGTGGAGTCGACGGCTCGACACTTTGCCTCGGAACATGCAGTTCCCGAGAATGGACGGCGTCTTCCCCAACTCCATGGATTTCTGCATATATTGGCGAAGCAGAGCCTCCGTGTGCTTTCGGTAGAACGCCGGCGTCTCGATGGGTTTGCTTCCGACACTTTCTGGAAAGCTCTTGGGAAGCGCCGCCGCGAACACCGAATGCAAAACCGGGGCCGCGCTCATCGCCCACCTCCGGTCGTAACCTGGAAGATCTCGCCGGAGGTGACTGCGTGTTTCCGTCGTCCACCTGGCCGTTTACGGAGTCGTGGGAGAGGGAACTCTCCGAGCTTAACGGCGCAACTGCCGCAGTAGACGCGAACTCCACCCGCTGCCCGATACCAAAGAGAGCCGCAGCTTTCACAAATCTTCAAATCAACAAGAACGTGCATAGTGTTACCTCATCAGCGTACGTGTGCACGCGGGTCGGGTTGTTGTGTGCTCTTCCCGCGGGAAAGAGGGAGTTCACGGCCGTGCGCGTTGGCTCTAGCGGCGCAACTGCGCAATGCGGTTTGGCTCCCGATCTCTGTCGTGGTCAAGGTAGTCGAAGGTCCATCGTGCGGGAAAAGAGACTTGCTCCCGGGGATTCGTTCGTGTCGTCCGGTCTTGAATGACATTGCGGCACCCCGCCTCACGCTTAGACCGCAGAGTCCGCGCGCCCTCGGCGGACATGTCCGTTCCGGGCGTGAGATGTCCTCACGGAACTGCCTGCCGTGAAGGACTGCTTGCGGTTGTAAGAGCGTGAAGGTGAAACTGAATCTATCTTTCGGAAAAGTTCAGGTCAATGAATCCGTGGGGAGCGTCGCCTCGAATCCACCCCCGGGCGAGCGAAGTTGCGGTTTTAATAGGAAACAGTCGTAGTTTCATTTTCTTAAAGCTACGGACGTTGCTTCGCTGAGTTAGCGCAGAGTTAATCGCGGGCCCCAATGAATTTTTCGCAACTTCATGAACGGGTTCGGATCGAGGTCCTCCGCCGTGTAGAAAACGGAAGCCTTAACGGAACTCTGTTGGCCCACCAGGTCGGTTGCACCGCGGCGCACATCTCGAATTTCCTCAGGCAACGGCGAAGACTCAGCATTGAAGTACTGGACAAAGTGCTTCTGGCGCTGTCCCTCAATGTCGTCGATCTTTATCCCGAGAGTCGCCATCCGCAGTTACCCGGAGGACGCTCGACTTTGGCTCTGGCCTTCGACTCCGTCCCGCTAATCGATCCGCTGAGTGCCGCTTCAAATATCCGCGTCCCCTCCGGTTCGATCATTGACGTCGTGAAGGTTTCCAGCCAGCTACTGGGGAGTCTTCGCGATAAATGCTCGGCTGAGCGGCGCCGATGGGACAGGTTCGTCGCTGTCCAAATGTGGGAGGAGGAAGCCGCGCTCATGGAGCCGCTGCTGCCCAGTAACGCTATCGTCCTGATCGATCGCCACTACAACTCGACCTTTGCCTATCTCCCGGGGACGCCTACGGTCTACGCCGTGCGCATTGCCAACCGGTTGCGGTTTCGCCTGGTGGCGCTGCTCGATCGGCATCTCGTCTTGCGCACTCGCAATCCCGATCACGTACCCGAACTGCTTGCGCTCACCCTTGGGCAGACCTCCACGGACATCATCGTGGGCCGGGTGTTCCGCGTAATTGTCGATCGCTAGTTTGTGGGTTGGCCGAGCGTCGCGCCGGATATTTCAAGAATCACTTCTTTTTCAGCACCGCGCTGTTGTTTTCATCGGACGCGATTGTGCCCATCAGCTTGCGCACGTCGGCATATTTGTCCGGCGCAAGCTCGAGCGCCTTTACCTGGTATTCCCGAGAATAGTGCAGCACTCCGTTACCGGCCTTCACTTCGCTCTTGTAGCTGGCGAAGCCGACATCCACGCTGACTGGCTCCGGCATATCGTCAACCGCGTAGCCGGGCGGCAGCGTGACTTCGATGCTCTCCCGCCAGGTGCCCGTCTCGCCCAGATCGATCGGATACTTGCGTGGTTTGTCGTTGAACCTCTCAGCATTGGTCCCGATCACTCGTGGACGCACCAGCAGCAGATCTCCTGCCGGCTTGGCATAACGATTTGCGGTCAGCGAGAAGTTCACCACCACGCTCTTCGACATGTCATGCGTATTCTGAGCGCTCGCCGAATCGAGGGTGAAACTGGCGAGATCCCGCTGCAGCCGGTGTTCCATGAACTCCCGCTGCTCCTTCTCGGTCTCGGCGTTGTAGAGATAGCGGTAACGCGATGCAGTCTCGCCGGAGCGGACTTCCGTCACCTTGCCTTTGAGCGTGCCGTCGGCGTCCAGGCTGAACGAGGCCTGCCGGTCAATCATGGAGGCGTCGGGAGCCAGGACCGGAAGCTCGATGATCTGGCTGTCTTTGCCTGTCACCAGCACCCCATAGCTGCCCTGCAGTTCGGGCCGGATCAGGCCGATTGAAGTATAAGTATCGGTTGGGTCGAAAATCAGGTAGCGCTTTCCCGTACGGGCAGTGACCACTGCGCGAAGCGCCGGATCGGAGTATCCCGAGGGAATCTCGATCGCCGCAATCATGTGATTGCCGTCGCGCGAGGGCAGAGCCGGATCGACGTAGCCGCGATGGGTATCGACCATCACCCAGGTGGAGCGCACCCCGACCGCATTCAGCATCGAGATCAGCAATGTGGCTTTGTCTTTGCAGTCACCATAGCGGTACTTAAAGACCTCAGCGGCGGGGTGCGGCTGAAACCCGCCAATCCCAACCTCGATGCCCACATACCGAATCTCGCGCTGCATAAAGCCGGCAACACTCTGAATCTTGGTCTTGAAATCGGTCGTAGGTCCGGCAACTTCCTTGGCCTTCAGGTTGATCTCTAACGGCGCTTCGGTGCGCGGCGAGGCAAGGATGTCATACCAGTTCCCAATCTCGGCCCATCGCTGGTCGCCTGTGGGCATATCGGTGGCCGAGTAGTGGATCACCATTCGTCCCGCCAGTGCCTCCTCAGACGGCGCCATGGGGACGTCCGATAGATCGATGGCAGGCACATCCTCGACCTCCCAATGCCAGTGATTCGGGGCGGCTTCTGTCCCGTTGACCGCGTCATGATGCAGCCACGCCGTGTAGCTCTTCCATCCCGGCGGCAGGTCAACCTCAAAGACGGCTTTGTGAATGGGGATGGACTGCTGAAAACCCCAGGTCTGCTCCCTATCGCCGTATTCCGCAAGCTGGCGCACCACCTCATAGGCAACGACCCCGCCCGGGTCCGAGCCCGGAGCATGTACTACTTTCCCCCGAATGTCGTTATACAGAATTCCCCATTCACCCAGCGCCTCGTCGCGGACTTCCTCGTCCCTGATTGTGTATTGATGGCCGTCCGGGCCAATGCTCCACGCGTGGAAGGAATTCAGCTTGTTGTCCTTCGAATACCAGGCCACAATCTCGGCGTACTCGCGCCCTTGCGGCCGGAGGATCTTGACGACTTTGCGCTCTCGCTCCGTAGTCTTGCCGTCAGGGCCCACTGTGATCAGATCGCCATCCAGCAGGACGACCGCTTTGGTGTCAGGAGAGTACTTCGGCAGCTGGGCCGTGCTCGCCGCCCCGACCACCCAGTCGGGAAGAGCGTTGGACGAGGCCACGCACCGCTGCATCGTGGTGCCAAAGCTCAGGACTGCGACCACCAGCGCCGGCGATATTTTCACTGCGTGCCTCCGGCGGGGGCCGCGGTTGCCCCGGCCGGCTGCAACACCGCCTGTTCCTGGTCTTTCGCATTTACCTTCTGGAAAAAGTCCTTCAGCGCCGAATAGTCTCCTACCCCGTAAATCGAGTTAGCCAGGACGAATACACGCGTTGCCTCCAGCGTGTCAGGACCTTGCTTGAATGTGGCCTCGTATAGGGCATCTTTAGGCAGGGGGATTTGAGCGTCCTTCGGAGTACTATCCAGAGCGAAACTCTTCGGCAAGTGGAGAGTTACCTTGTCCTGTGTTTGGTAGGGGTATTCCAAATCGACGGGGACGGTCCGTTTTTCGTGGACGAAGAGCGGCTTGCTGCCTGCCTCGAAAAAAGTCGCCGGTAAAAAGACGCGCTTCGCTGTTGCAGTGCCCATAGAGCCAGTTGCATCCATCGTTATCATCAAACTCTTCTGATATTCGCTTAGCCCAACGAAGCGGTTGGTCTTCACCTCGACTCCGGGCGGCACCTCGCTTTGGACTTTCTCATCGAACTCCCTCTTGATCTGGGCCTCGTCCGTCTCGAGCGCCCGCTGCCGCCAGTGAAGCGCCTGACTGCCCGTCATCACTACGCGGATTGAGCCATGCACCTTGCCATCGCCCTCAAGAGTGAGATCGGCATTGCGCAGTACGGTCGTCGATTTATAGCCGGGCGCCGGAGTTGCGGCGATATCGGTTCCATGGTCGGTCTGCCGCAGTCCTTGGGTTTGCGAATGCTTCCAATGCAGTTCGCCAAAAGAACAATAGCGTTCGCCCGGATCCAGGAAGGTGTCCTTGCCGTCCAGCACGACGATTGCGATGTAGTCATCCAGTTGGTTCGTCGAAAGAAAATTGGGGACGAAAAAGGCTTCGTCGCGATTGGTGACCTGGGCCGCATAGGCCTGCAACCCGACTGCACGGGCAAGCGCCACATAAAGCAGCGCGATTTCAGAGGCGTTCCCCCGTTTAGCGGCCCAGATGTCGCCGGCGGTCTTGGTTTTGACACCTTGGGCTTTGTTCTCCGCAGTGCTGTGTTCCCGGGTGAAGGAGGTATTCTCCAGCGTCATCACCGCGTCGTAGATCTTCTGCGCCTTCTGTGTCGGAGTATCGGAGGCACCCACGATTCCACCCACGATCCCGCCCAGTTTGCTGGGGCTCATGAAGCTGTCGACGTCGTGCGACCAGTACTTTCCTTCTTCCTTCCAATATTGCTGAGCTGACCTCACGTCGGTGTAATAAAACAGCACCCGATAGGAAAGGCTGTGCATAGGAGGCATGAACTCCTCGGCCGCAATCGGATCGATATTTTCGACGTCCAGGGAATAGGTCTTGCCCTGGGTCGAGACCCTGGTGGTCGGAGCGAGCGACTCCTTGACCTCGACGCCCTTGGGCAACATCGGAGTGTAGGCCAAACCTTCAGAGTCTTCGCCGTGTTTGCCAATGGCTCCCTGATCGCCGGGAGTGAATTGAAAATGCGCTTTCCGCACAAATATCGGCTGTTGAATATACCACTGGGGGGGGGAGAGCCAGTGGTCTTCGTAGGCGAGCACATATTTGTATTCAAGAATGCTGCCCACCTGTACGTCGGGCAACGTAAACACCTTCGCTTTGTAGATCTCCGTCTTAGTTTTTTCCAATACTTTGTCGTAGGGCTTCCCGGAAAAGGGAATCACCGTGCCATCGCTGTGGATGGTGCGTCCGTCAATGGCCCGGATCGAGAAGCTGCGGCCCTGATCGTAAACCAGCTCCACATCCGCATACTTCTTCCCCTCCTCGGTGAGAATCTTCATCCGCACGTAAAGGGAATGCATGTGCACTTTATCGTCGGCGCGCTCGTCGCGGAGAAGGTAAATCGCCGACGCATCTGGCGCGGCCGGTTCGGCGGTCATCTTGAGTTCTTCGGCAGTCGGTTGAATCCAGCTTTGCGCGAAGGCAGGCAGCGATACAAGAAGCATTAGATACGGCAGGCGGTGGCGCAGAATGGTGACCAAGGCAATGTCCTCATCGAAAAAACATCGCCACTTCCTGCATCGACAGAAAACAAAAATCATAGCGAGGAATGGCTCCATACATTTAGGCCTTAATGGCACAGAATTACAAGTGAATTCCTCAGGCGAAAGGTTTAACTCGCAACGAACGTCCCGAAATGAAGGGGCCGCATGCCAAGGTTTCAAAGCTCTCGCAATGGCAGTGAGACGGAGATGGGATCCCAGCCGCGACAGGCAAGTCTCGGCGATCTTTGGTAGCATCCAACCGGAGGATGTACATGGAACAGGCCCAGAATTCGCCCAGCGGAACTCGCCGCAGCGAAGACATCGCCCTCGATCTGCTGAAATTCGTCTCATCCGTCGCCGGCGTCGGTCGCTCGACCACTCCATCGACCGGCTTCACCGCGCCAACCGCACCCAAACCGGAAGACCAGATCGCCCAACTTTTGGAGCTTTACACCCGCTGCCTGCGCGCCGTCGAGGGTAAGGTCTAACGGTCGCCTTGCCTTCACCAAGCCCTTCTTCCGCAGGCGTTACCGCGCAATCCAGGCTCCGCGTAGCGGTCTTCGGCGCTGGCGCCTTCGGCAGGAACCACCTTCGCGTCTACCGGGAGTTGGAAACGGCCGGACATCCTGTTACTCTGGCGGCCGTCGTTGACGCAGACGCCGGACACGCTGGCCGCGCAGCTGAAGATTGGCAGATTCCCGCGTATTCATCGGTCGATGAGTTCCTCGCCGTCGGACCAAAGATCGACGTCGCTTCGATATGCGTTCCAACCTCGGCACATTTTGCGGTTGCGTCGCAGTTGTTGGAGAAGGGAATCGATCTGCTCATCGAGAAGCCGATCGCTGCCTCGACTGAAGAGGCCGACCAGCTGATCTCAACCGCCGATCGCGCCGGCCGGGTTCGTGCAGGTTGGTCATCTCGAACGCTTCAACCCGGCTGTAACCGCGGTCGAACCCTTGCTTAACAGTCCCATGTTCTTCGAGGCCCATCGGCTCAGCGTCTTCACGCCTCGCGCGCTCGATGTCGACGTAGTTCTCGATCTGATGATCCACGACCTCGACATCGTGCTAAAACTAGCAAACTCGCCCGTGTGCGAGGTCCGGGCCGTCGGCTTGCCCATCCTCTCGAAGAAGGTCGACATCGCTAACGTCCGCCTTGAATTCGAATCCGGCTGCGTCGCCAACTTCACCGCCAGCCGAGTCAGCACGGAACTGGTCAGAAAATTGCGCTTTTTTCAGCCCCACCAGTATGTCTCGATTGACTACGCCCGCAAGGATCTGCTCATCATCGACGTGGCCGCCGACGGAAAACCTATGCCCGGCCTCAATTTCACGAAGCCGACAATCGAAGCGGGTGAGCCGTTGCGGCTTGAGATCGAGGCGTTCCTGGAGTCGGTTCGCACTCGCAGTATCCCGAGGGTCTCTGGGCAAGATGGCCGCGAAGCACTTGCACTTGCCCTGAAGATCAACGCTGCCATCGCCGATCATGCACATCACGCCGCCCTCGACCGCTTCCAGACTTGAACGCGGCCCCGGATGCCCCAATAGCCCACCGCCTGAATCGTCAGTCCAATTTCTGGATCTTCACGCCGTCCGGGATATCCAACTGGAACTGTTCGTCATTCAGTGTCTGGTTCAGCACCAGTTTTTGGATCGTCATCACGATCTGATACTCCTCTTGTGGACGCTTGATGGTGATGGTTCCAGGAAATTTCTCCGTCCCAAAGCTCTGAGGCGCTCCATATTGAGTGATCGTTTCGATATTCCCTTCCGCGTCGTAGACCTCTTGCTCGATGGGGCGAAGGTCTTCGCGGCTAAATCGGATGACACGCCGCGGAATTAGCTCGCGAATCGCGCTCGTTCCTGTCGTTGCCCCCTTCGCACGCACAATCGAAAGCAGATAGTAACGATCCTCAATCCATTTTTTCGTCTTCGGGTCCTGGCTGACATTCTCGTCGGTGGTCAGGATCACCTCGTCTTCCGGAGCTACCGGACGAATCAGCATCGAGTCGAAAAACATTCCGGGCCGCAGGTTCAGCATTTGATTCGGAGATTTCGTCGTTAACGAGTTCTTGCCCTCGACCACTTCGGTCTTAGACGGAATGTAGAGTTTGAAGGTGCTGCCATCGCTCACCAGGTCAAAAGCCTGGGTTCGCACCAATGGCAACAAGCCAATCACCCGCAACATCTCCGGTTTCCGCAGCAGAATGAATCCTCGAAACGAGGTGTAGTCCGTCTCTGTTCCTTTATGGGTCCCTCCGACCGACGCCTGAAGGTCCACGGTCGCGCTCAACGTTTGTATGGAGTCATACGTGCGACTGAGAATGCTCGCCAAGAGAATTGCATCCGCATTCATGACCACCGACGGCGCTTTTACCTCCTGCAGCTTCCGCGTGTGGTAGAGACACCCCGTCATGAGCGGCAGGCATAGCAGCGGCGGACACATCAACAAGCTTCTCAGCCAACCTCTTCGCATCCACCCTCGAGTCAACACCGCATATACCAGGTGTCCAGCCGGATCTCCTGCGGTCGCCGGACCGGCGTCGATGCCTCTCAACGCCCACCCGGCGAGTGCAACGCATGCCTGTATGCCTGCACATTCTTCTTGTGCTCTTCCAGCGTAGACGCAAACCGCGATTGACCGGAAGGGTCGGCGCCTGCAGCGACGAAGTATAAATACTTCGTCGCTGCAGGATGTAAGGCCGCTTTCAGCGAAGACAAGCCCGGATTACAGATAGGCCCCGGCGGCAGTCCAGAATTCTTGTAGGTGTTATAGGGCGAATCGGCATTCAGGTCCGACTGGTAAATTGTTCCCCGGTAACGCCCCGCCAGAAGCGCCGCATAAATTACGGAAGGGTCAGTTTCGAGCGGCATTCCCTGGTTCAGCCGATTCTCGAACACGCTTGCTACCAGCGGGCGCTCCTTTTCGACTGGGCTCTCTCGCTCTATCAACGAAGCCATCGTCACCACGCGACGGGTGTTGCCTTCCATTCCCAACGAGGCCGTTGCCACACGGAATCGCTTCACCATTGCGGTCACCATCTGAAGCGGCGTAGTTTGACGGCCAAATTCGTAGGTATCCGGAAATAGATATCCCTCCAGAGAAACCGCGCCCGGATCAAGGTCGGTAATCAAGGCTCCGTTCCGCATGGCTGCCGCTTCAAAGGCATCCTTATTGCCTAACTGGGCCGCTTCGACCCGCGCGGCAATATCGAAGATGTTGGAACCCTCAGGAATGGTCAAGGAAATCGTGAAAACATCTCCGCGTCGAATCCGGTCATACACCTCAGACACTCGCGTCGGATGATCGAACCGGTATTCGCCGGCCTTGAGCGTGCCAGCCTTCGAAAATTCCGCTCCGAGTCGCAAACCGTCGAAAAGATACCGACTACGAATAATGCCCTGGGCCTGAAGTTCGTGCGCGATCTGCCGTGTCGTGGTTCCCGGAGCAATCTCCACAAATGTCTCTTGACTGGGACCGAATGGAGCCAGGAAGAGGTAGGCCAAAGCGCCCATTCCTAATACGGCCAACAACAGCAAGACTCGTAGCACTCGTTCCTTTTCCTGCGCTTTTGATTCGGAGAGTGGACGTCCGGAGCGGTTCCTTTTAGATATTAAGCCGTCTTTTGTGAATCGCCGCTGCGAATCGGTATACCGGCACAACCTTGGGGGTCCTATTGACTAAAACGAGGGTGAAGTCAACCCAAAGCACATCCAAGCCCCGCCCGCTCGGTCTTGATCTCGGCGTCCGGCGAGTCGGCGTCGCCGTCTCCGATGCTATGGCCTCACCGCACAACCGGTCATGACAATGGTTTGCTCCAACCGCGCCATGACGCAAAGTCACTGCTGCGAATGATTCGCAAACACAATTGTGCTGAGATTGTCGTTGGGAACCCGCTCTACATGTCAGAAGACCTGAGCCCTCAGGCCGCCAAAGCCTAGGCATTCGCCCGAAGGCTTCGCGACGAAACCGGTCTGGCAGTGCATCTTTTACGCCAATTGGTTCTGCCAGGCTGTCCCTGATTTAGGCTTCGCCGGCAATGTCGGGAAATTTCAAACCGGCTTCGCTCAACGCCGTCAGCAGCCTTTCGTCGATCAGCAGTTCGCTCGCCCCAGAAGCCTGCGCAATTTCGTTTACCAGCAGGTAGCGGGCCTTCTCAAGCATCTTCTGCTCTCGGAAGCCCAGCGCCTTCTTCTGATTGAGCACCAGAAGGCTTTTCAGCACTTCGGCGACCTCCATCAGCGAACCCGCCTTCATCTTTTCGCAGTGTTCCCGGTAGCGCTCTTTCCAGTCGGCATTACTCGTGCAGTTATCGTCTTGCAGAAAGCAGAAGATACGGTCGACTTCCTCCTGTCGAACGACGCTGCGCAGGCCAACGGAATTCGCGTTGGTACACGGCACCATTACCTTCAGCGCGCTCGACTTGATGGTCAGCATGTAAAAGCGCTGCACCTGAAATCCATCGGTACGGGTTGCGATCTGATCGACCACGCCTATCCCGTGATTTGGATAGACCACTTTGTCACCAACCTGAAAGCTTCGAAGTAGGCTCATAGTTTTTTTCGCTGGACGTACATGGCTCGACCTGGATTAAGGAATCCTAAGTAAAGCCTGACGATATGCCTCTGTTGACGACTCAGTCAAGCTGCGCGGCCCGCCAAGGGACGGTCTTTCCCCTGTATAATCTAGGTTTGGAGTGAAATCGCTCCCCAGCCCTTTATTAGAACGGCCTGCGCGATTTTGGGCCGCAATGGATGCTGCATGCCCGAACACATCAAGAAAAAATTGCTGGAAGAGATCAAAAAGCTCGAACACGAGCTTCAGCACGAGCTGCCCGTTGAGATCAAGAAAGCGGCCTCTCTGGGCGATCTAAGCGAAAACGCCGAATACCACATGGCCAAGCAACGTCAGGTATTCGTCAACGCGCGCCTGGGTCAGCTCAAAGCCCGCATGGGCGAACTCGCTCTAGTCAATCTGACCAATATTCCCCGCGACCGCATCGCCTTCGGCTCGACCGTTACCGTTTACGACACCACCAAGGACGAGAAGATCGAGTACAAACTCGTCACCAGCGAGGAGTCGGATGTCAACAAGGGACTGATCTCAACTACTTCGCCCATAGGCCGCGGATTGGTCGGTAAGCAGGTCGGCGACGTCGCTACCGTCGTGACCCCTAACGGCAACCGCGAACTCGAGATCCTGAAGCTGGTCACGATCCACGATGAGGCGGAGTAGTTGCCCATGATGTCAACGCCCGTCTACGAAGCAGCCGAGATCACCCCGAGGTTGAAAATGACCCAGGTGTTTCCATGACCTGGACCAGCGCCTTCGGGCGGGGATGCGGCGTCCTTCTCCAGGCCATCGTCGATGGCCTCGCCCTCACTCGCATCTCGCCCAACGTCCTCACCTTCATGGGCTTGGTCATCAACACTGGTGCCGCGGTCCTTTTTGGCTTCGCCAACGAGCACAATTATGTCCGCATGTTCCTCTACGCGGCATTAGTCATCCTCGGCGCCGGAATCTTTGACATGGTGGACGGACGCGTCGCCCGCCAGACCGACCAGGTCACCGTATTCGGAGCCTTTTTCGACTCGGTCATCGACCGCTATAGCGATGTCGCCCTGTTCTTTGGCTTGCTTGTCTTCTATGCCCGTGGCAACAGGTTCTTATACGTGGTACTCGTGGCGTTCGTGATGATCACCTCGCTGATGGTCAGCTACACCCGCGCCCGCGCCGAAGCCCTGATCAAGTCCTGCAAGGTTGGGTTCATGGAACGCCCCGAGCGCATAGTCCTCGTAATCCTCGGCGCGCTCTTCGCCAAATGGGGCGTGATGGCTCCCGTTCTCTGGACTCTCGCCGTGCTTTCCACCATCACTGTCATCCACCGCATCCGCTACACCTACCAGATGACGAAGCACATGGCGCCCATTCGTTCCGCCGTTGCTGCTGCGGCGCGGGCCCAACAGCCTGCAGCCGCTCCAGCCTTCACCTCATCCGCGAACGCTCCTCAGGCCTGATGCCAAGAACGCCAACCCTACTCGTCCACGGCGGAGCCTGGGCCATCCCTGACGCCATGGTCGAAGCCCACCGGCTCGGCGTCTCCAACGCCCTCGCCATCGGCCACGCCATGCTCGAAGACGGCGCCAGCGCGGTCGACGCTGTCGAAGCCGCGGTCACCATTCTCGAAGACGATGAGACTTTCGACGCCGGGCGAGGCAGCTTCCTCACCAGCGCCGGCCGCGTCCAGCTCGACGCTCTGCTCATGGACGGTTCGAATCTTCGCGCTGGAGGGGTCGCTTGCGTCGAGCGCCTCCGCAACCCTATCCAGGCCGCCCGCCTCGTCCTCGACAAAAGCCCTCACGTGTACTTCGTGGGTGCCGGGGCGGAAGACTTCGCCGAGCAACACGGCATGGCGCTCATCGATAATTCCGAACTCGTTCTCGATCGCGAACGCGCTCGGCTCGTCGAAGCCCAGGCCATCTCCCGCGCCGGACTCCCCGACCTCACCTTCGCAGGGGACGACAAATCTCCAGAAACGGCGGTCCAGCCACTTCCTCCGATGGGCCTGGACTCCCACGACACCGTCGGCGCCGTTGCCCTGGATTCCTACGGCAACCTCGCCGCCGCGACCTCTACAGGCGGAACCCTCAACAAGGCCCCCGGCCGCGTCGGCGACTCTTCCCTGATTGGTTGTGGTTGCTACGCCGACAACCTGAGCGCCGCCGTCTCTCTCACCGGCTGGGGTGAACCCATCATGAAGCTCGTCCTCGGCAAATGGGCGGTCGATCGCGTCCAGCGGGGAAGCTCTCCGGAAGACGCGGCCCAGGATGCCGTCGCCTATCTTTACAAACGCCTGCAAGGCCACGGAGGCATCATCCTCCTCGGGCCTGACGGACGCTTCGGCCTCGCCCACAATACTCCCAGAATGGCCTGGGGAGTTGCCAACAACAATGGCCTTCGCACCGGCATCTCCAGCGAAGAATTAATCTGAAATCAGCAAATGCTTGTCTTAGCCTCAGCCTCGCCGCGCCGGAAGGAACTCCTCATCCAGGCTGGCTATGACTTCAAGGTCGTGCCGGCCAATATTCTGGAGAAGAGGCTGCCTAATGAGGACCCCACCGCATTCGTCACCCGTCTGGCGCAGGAAAAAGCCAAAACCGTCTTCGACCAACTCGACCGTAACACCCACGAAGACCGGCCTCTCGTCCTCGGTGCCGACACTATCGTCGTCACTGCTGAAGAAATCCTCGGCAAACCCCGCGATGCCGAAGACGCGGCCCGCATGTTGCGAGCGCTCTCCGGACTCACCCATCACGTCATCACCGGCGTCTGCGTCCTCTCGAAAAGACGAACCGAAATCGCCGCCGAGACGACATCGGTCACCATGCGGGAAATTTCAGAGAAGGAAATCGCCGTCTACATTGCCACCGGCGAGCCGATGGACAAAGCAGGGGCCTACGCCATCCAGGGCTACGCCGCCCGCTGGATCCCTCGCATCGAGGGTTGTTATTTCAATGTTGTGGGATTGCCGCTTGCCAGGCTGGCAAGCATAATGGAAGGCTACAACTTGTAACTCAAAACCAAGTGGGTATCTAAACATTCGTCGGCTTCGCGGACTTTGTCTCCGAATCGATCTCCACCTCGCCGTCTTCACGCGTACGTGAATATGCACCCGGACCAACCACGATCAGCCCCAGGATAACGAGTAGAGAAACCGCCAGAAGCCCGAATTCCACCGCCTTCAACATCGGTACCTCACACCTTCGCGATCATGGCCGCGAGTAGGGCAGTCCTGGGAGCTAGATGCTCGATCAGGATCGATTCATTGCTCGCATGGGCCCCTTCACCCACTGCGCCCATACCATCCAAGGTCGGAATCCCGATGGCCGACGTGAAATTGCCGTCGGAACCTCCACCGGTCGTCGCTTCCTGCAGCACCAAACCCAGCTCAGCCGCTAAGGTTGCGGCCTTTTCAAAGAGCTTTGCCGTCCCTTTGGTTCGTTCCATCGGCGGTCTGTTCACTCCGCCGACGACCTCGATCCGGCAGTCCTGGTCTATTGGACGCAATTTGCGAAACATCCGTTCTATCTTTTTTGCGTGCGAGGCCCGCGAGTACCTGAAATCTACATGCGCCCAGGCCTCCGCTGCGATGACATTGGGCAATGTTCCGCCGCCGATCACGCCCGGATTTACAGTTAGGCCCTGTTCCTTACCGGTAAATTCCCCAATCTTCCGAATTTGCCTCGCCAACTCGAGCACGGCGCTATGGCCGCTCTCGAAATCCACACCGGCATGCGCCGCCACTCCGGCGACTCGAACGATGTAGTCGCCCGTCCCTTTACGCGAAGTCTTGTAAGCTCCGTTCGCACCCTGGCCCGGCTCCAGCACGAAGACGGCCTCGCATTCTTTGGCAATCGCCTCGGTGATGGGACGCGATACCGGGCTTCCGATCTCTTCGTCGCTGTTCAGCAGCACCACGACCGGTCGGCTCAAAGCGCGGTGATCCTTCAGAATTCGCAAGGCCGAAAGCGCCATGGCCACTCCGGCCTTCATGTCCAAAACTCCCGGTCCGGACACCGTGCCGTCTTTCGTTTTGAAAGGCATCTTCGCCAGAGTGCCGACAGCCCACACCGTGTCCAGATGGCCAAGCAGCAGCAGCGGTCGTTTCCCAGGGCTGGCAGCCTCGCGGTATGCCGGAAAAAGCACTTCCAGCACATCGCCATACGCTCTCTGCCGATGCCAGCGGACTCTACCCCCGACCTCCGCGCAAACCGTTGCCGCAAGCTGCATGCACCGATCTACTCCGTTCTTGTCTCCACTGGGAGATTCGAGCTCGACGAGGAGTCGCAGCAAATCCAGCGTCTCCGTTTGCCTGGATCGGGCCGCTTTCTCCAAATCCATCATGGAAAATTCGGGGTTCCGAACTTCTTTCGCGATCTTGAAGCGATGCTTCATATTCCAATGTCCTTACATAAGAGGGAATCCCAACGATCATACTGTGTCCATTTAGACACATCTCAACTTTGTTCCCTTTTGAGTAGTCTATGACGGTACGCCCAAATTTCAGGGCCAGGACATCTGTTTGAGCGACGCTACGCATCTGGAACATACACTGGCTTCGGCAATCGGGTTCTCCGGAATTGGTCTCCACAGCGGTGCCCCCTCAAACCTGCAGCTTCTCCCGGCAACTGCCGGCTCGGGAATTATTTTTCGCCGCACCGACCTGGACAATTTTGAGATCGAAGCGACCGGACGCAACGTAGCAAAGGTAAGTTACGCCACCAGCCTGATGCGCAAGGGCGTTCTCATTTCTACCACCGAACATCTGCTTTCGGCCTTGATCGGGATGGGAATTGACAATGTGATCGTTGAGATCGACAACCTCGAGCTTCCCATTCTCGATGGCAGCGCTCTGCCATATGTCCACGCCTTTCGCGAGGTAGGCATCAAGACGCAACGTCGTCGCCGCGAGTACATCCGCATCCTCAAGCCCGTTGAAGTGCGCGAAAACGACAAATTTATCGGACTCTATCCCGGCAGCGGATACAGCATCTCCTACAACATCGATTTTCCTCGGCCTATCGGTAAATCAGGCTTTGAGCTGGATCTTTCCCAGGGCACTTACGGTACCGAGATCGCACCGGCGCGCACCTTCGGCTTTCGCGAGGACGAGCAGAAACTCCGCGATATGGGCCTCATTCGCGGTGTCACCGAACAAAATGCAATTGTCCTCACCAGCCAGGGCGTTCAGAATGGCCCTCTCCGCTTCGTCGACGAATTCGTTCGCCACAAGGTGCTTGACCTGATCGGTGATCTTGCGCTGGCTGGGCACCACATTCTCGGCAGGGTGGTTGCCGAGCGAGCCGGCCACGCGATGCATACCAGCCTGGTCTCGCGTCTTATGCGAGATCGCGGCGCCTGGGAACTGATCACTATTGGCGCGCAAAAACGTCCAGTCTACGCCCCCGCATCAGCCCCCTGGCTGGCTACCGTGTAGCTCGAAAACATCAGTCTCAGGGCGGATGGAAAAGGAAAGGGAATTGGCTCGATGGATTGCTTGTTTTGCAAAATCGTGAGCGGCGCAATCCCCGCCAAAAGGGTTTTCGAGGACGACCAGGCAATTGCCTTTCGCGACATCAATCCCCAGGCGCCGACACACATCCTCGTAGTCCCGAAAAAGCATCTAGCTTCATTGGCCGATGTGGGCTCGACGCAAGAGGACGAAGAACTTCTCGGTCACCTGCTCGCTATAGTCGTGCAGATCGCGCGCAACGAAAGTCTCAGCGGCGGTTATCGGACTGTGATAAACACCGGGTCAGATGGCGGACAGACTGTAGATCACCTGCACCTGCACCTGCTCGGAGGACGAGCGATGCACTGGCCTCCTGGCTAGCAAGAGACAAAGGGTCTGGAGGCCATCGGCACCAGACCCTCGCCATTCGACACTAGGCTTCGATTGCTTCCAATTCCTCTTCTACGCCGTGGCGCCGAAGAAGGTTGGGCAGGTTCTGTGAGAACGCCGAACGCGGCATCACCATGTCGCACCCCGCCTCTGTCGCCTTCACCTTCAAGTCGCCCTGCAGATGAGAAAGGAAGCCGATCACCGAGGTACCGCGTTTCAGCTTCGCCTTGATCTTGGGGATCAGGGTGAGCGGCTTGGCGTTTACATTGTTCAGATCAAAAACGATCAGCGAAGGTTTTTCATCGTCGGGAACGCTGGTGAGTCGGGTAAGGATGTCCTTGTCCGCCTTCAAAAATCCCACTTTCACGCCCAATTTCTTGGCCGTCTCCTGGATCTTCGCCAGAAAGAACAGATCTTCTATGAAAAAGAAGATCCGAGTCGGTGCGTCCTCCCGCATCGGTACCGGCGGCGGCTCCGGAGTGATCTGCTCCCGATGATAACCGTTGCCGCTGCTATTGCCGTTCACGTTGCGGAATTCGATCGTCGACGGAGGCCCATCGGCCATGTTGCCGTTGGCTATGCGGTAGCTGTGGTCCATCGGACCGACAAATACCTGTTGCCGGCGCTGTTTACCCTTGCGCCTGGATCCGCCGCCGCCGTTTTGGTTGTTTCCGGGATTATTATTCTTTGGCGCAAAGCGGCCCTGATTGGAGGACTTTTGCTTGTGCTGCTGGGGAGCGGCTTGGGCGTTGACTTGAATTGGTTGACCGTTTCCCTGGGAAGGGGATTGTCCCTTGGCCGCGTTGCTGCCGGATTGACCTTTGCGTCTGCGTCTCCGGCGGCGATGTCCTTGGGAGGGCCCCGACGCCGCCTGGTCCTGCTGCGGTGGCGGTGCTGCCGCCTGGGGCTGCTCTTGTTCTATTGTCATGCGTGCACTTCCTGGTGCGTTGCGATTGTGGCAGCGTTCATCCGGCGTGAGTGCTGCTCATACTCGTTGAAACAGCCGAAAAGTCTTAGTGGAGTCGGGATTCACCATCAGTAAACCTAATACGCGGAAGCGGGCAATCCCCTCCCGGCTCCATCCGCTTTGATTGCGGCGAACATATGCGAGTCGCACTCCGCTCATTCCCCGCGCGACCGGCCAGATCCCAGCTTCTTTGGAAGCGAAGCAATCTCGACATGCTTCAGGCAGCGCCTACCACCAATGATTCAAAACAAAAGGATTCTCTTGGCCTAACCACAAGCCACCACCTGCAACTGCCAGACGATGGGAGCTAAGGATGAAGACGTGGTCGTTGAAGCGCTCTCTTCTATGGGAAGCGGCAGCAAGCAATCGAACTCAGGAGGATTGAACCTGCGATAGCACTGGCTACAGCCGCTCGACGAGCAAACTTCATATTACCCGTATGCGGGCAACGATGCAAGCACGTATCTCACGAAATCCTGGAAGGAAGCAAAGAGGGAATCAAACTTCATACCGATTCGGCCTCAAAGGACAAAAAGCCTCCGGCGCACCGAAGGCTCTTGAATTCTGGTCTCTCTCAATGGCCAGTCACTGGCCTCCCGCAAAACCTTCATCTAGTTCCCAAATAGCCTGCCGATCAGAACCGGCTCTCTGGCTTACGGGATATTCTTGATCCGGTTGGCGGCTTGTTCTCTTTGGAAACCGCTCTTCCAACCGAAGCTATTTCTTGAGGGCAGCCTTTAGTTCGACCGCGCCTGGTGCATCGCTGGCACTTATCTAGTTGGCAATTGGGTGGCCTAAGCCAAACTCTATTTAGAATGAATAGCTTATGGATTGGTGGACGTAAGTCTAAGTCCTTCCAGAATCTGGAACTCACTGCAACTGGAGTCTTCACAAAACCATAGCTTCGCCCGTCGAAATGACCCCGTCGCAGCCGTCCGTCATCGTTGGCAGACCGGGCAGAAATGGGTGCTCCGCCCTCCAAGCAAAATCTTCCGAATCGGAGTGCCGCAGACCAGGCAAGCTTCACCCGTCCGCATGTAGACCTTGTGCTCCAGCTGAAAGAAACCGGCGACTCCCATCGGCATCCACATAGTCCGACACCGACGAACCGCCCAGCGCAATCGCCTCGCGCAGGACAGACTGAATGCTCGCATGCAACCGCTCCAATTCTGCACGACGCAATCGTCCTGCCATACGTCTCGGCCGTATCCCGGCCCGGAAGAGGCTCTCATCGGCATAGATATTTCCCACGCCATGCAGCAAACTCTGATTCAAGAGCGCCGACTTGATCGCCAGCCGTCGTCCGCGAAAGAGCCGCACGAAATCCTCGACCGGAATCGACAAAGGCTCCTGTCCGGGACCCTGAAAGCCCTTCCCATCTCCAGCCAGCGCATGAATCGCCAGCCGCCCAAAACGTCGAGCATCGACAAATCGCAGCTCCCGCCCCGAACTCAACTTCAGAATCGCATGAGTATGCGGAGGAACGGCTACCTCCGGCTCGCACACCAGCAGCCGCCCAGTCATGCCAAGATGAACAATCCATTGCAGCTTTTCATGCTGGCCTGGCTCTGTCGCAGACGGTGTCCCATCCTCAGATCCCATCCTTAAGATCAAACACAATATGCTTGCCAACTCGCCGCACGCGTTCGATTCGCCGCCCCTCAAGTAGCTCCATCATTTCCGTGGCTGGCGTCTTGAAAGTCTGGGGCTTGAAACTAAGCCACACCGACTCGATTCGCTGGCCGCGAACCCGCTCATTCACGCCATTGGCGACAGTCTCGACTTCGGGAAGCTCAGGCATTCTCTTAATATCTTCTCAAACCCGGACATTCGCTCAAATTCCCCTCTTAGGCAGGCGTCAATCTGCGCGCAACCACTCTTTCTCCTACCCGCACAGCCGTTATATGATCAGTCGGGCAGATCCCCATTCTTCAGGATTTCATGCGAGCTAAGACAGCGGTAGTAGTCGGCGCCCAATGGGGCGACGAGGGTAAAGGCAAGATCGTCGACGTTCTCTCCGAGCGTTTCAGCGTCGTCGCCCGCTACGCAGGCGGCCACAACGCCGGACACACCGTCATCATCGGCGGCCAGAAATTCATTCTGCAATTGGTCCCGTGCGGCGTACTGCGCCCCAGTTGCCGCGGAGTCATCGGCAACGGCGTCGTCCTCGATCCCGTGGCCTTTTTGAAAGAAGTCGGCAAGCTCCGCGACCTGGGCATCGATGTCGACCGGCAGTTGTTCATCTCCAACCGCGCCCAGGTGATTCTGCCGTACCACCGCATGATCGAACTCGCCGCCGAAAGCGCACCTGGACGGCAAAAGATCGGCACCACCAGCCGCGGTATCGGTCCTGCCTACGAAGACAAGATGGCGCGCAGCGGTCTGCGCGTCGTCGACATGCTCAACCCGTCGCTGCTTCGCACCCATATCCAGAACGCCTGCCATGAGAAGAATGCGATCGCCCACGCGCTCTTCGGCACCGACCCGCTCGATCCCGACAAGATGTATGAGGAATACGCCCGCGTCGCGACCCAGATTGCGCCGTTCGTCACCGATACCGAGGTGCTGCTCAACAACGCGATCGAACAAGGGCTCAGCGTCATGTTCGAGGGCGCGCAGGGGACTCTGCTCGACATCGACCACGGAACCTACCCCTTCGTGACCTCATCGTCTGCAACGGCGGGCGGAGCAGTCACCGGAACCGGCGTCGGTCCCACCAGAATCGGCACCGTTATCGGTGTTACGAAGGCCTATGTCACCCGCGTCGGTGAAGGTCCCTTCCCGACCGAAATCCACGACGAGGCAGGAGAGGCCCTCCGCGCCCGCGGTCACGAATACGGCGCCGTCACCGGTCGTCCCCGCCGTTGCGGTTGGCTCGATCTGCCGCTGCTGCGTTACTCCAACCAGATCAACGGCACCGAGTGGTTGGTGGTGACCAAGCTCGATGTCCTCGATGAACTCGCCGAGATCCCCGTCTGCACCGGCTACAAAATAGCCGGAAAAGTCGTTGATTACGTTCCCGCCGACGTTCGCGGTTTAGAATCGATTCAACCCGTCTACCGCACATTTCCGGGATGGCGCGAGTCGACCGAAGGCATTCACGATTTCGATCGCCTCCCGACGGCAGCCCAGGAATACATGCGTTTCCTTGAGAGCGAATCCGGCGCCAAGATCGGCATGGTCTCAACCGGTCCGGACCGCGATCAAACACTCTTTCTGCCCGAGTTCTCGACCGCTCTAGAAGAGCTGCACATGACGGTCGCCCCTTGATCACTTCCTCGGGAAGGGCAGCTGCCCCGCCCGTCCGAATCATCCGCCGTTGCTATAGTTTCCAGAAGGCGCGAAGGAGCGAACTCTTATGGTGAGCTTTACAGTCCGCATGCTGTTTGCGAAAGACGATCGCGACCGCATCACTGAAATCCTGCGCAACCTCGCCATCGCTTCCCGCAAGGAACCGGGATGTGTAAGCTACGTTCCTCATCACGTCGACGGCGACCCTGAGACCGTGCTGATCTACGAGCAGTATCGCGACCAGGAAGCGGTCGATGCCCATCGAGCCAGCCCTCACTTCGAGCAGTACGCGGTGGGTGGCCTATATCAGTTGATGAAAGAGCGCGCGACCGAAACTCTCGAAGCTATCGTCTGAACTGATTCGCATTCCTAGGAAGCTCGCGGGAAACACCTTTCGTAATGGTCGAACTGGCTCAGCGTCCCTTACACTGATCGTGGAAGCTCTCTTGCCGATGTCTCTCAGTCGTGACGATCGGTCGACTTGTTCCAGCCAGCGCCTCTCTCTGCGCGTCGGGCAAGTCATCCTCTTCGCTTGCTGCTTCTTGTCGGTCACCGCTCACGCGCTTCCAAAACGCGAAACCCGCGCCGTTCACAAGCAGATCGAGAGTCTCGAGATGGAGTGGCGTCAGGCGCAGGTCGACAACGATATCTCCGTCATCTCCAGCCTGCTCGCTGACGACTACGTAGGCATCACCGCCAACGGCACCGTCGAAACAAAGTCCCAGACCATCGCCCAGCGAAAAGCTGGAACCATCCGCATCACGTCTCTCGACCTCGACGACCTCAAAGTCCGGCTTTACGGGGACACCGCCGTCGTCACTTCCAAAGCGGAGCTACAGGGAGTGAACGGCCAAAGCGATATCAGCGGCAAATATCGTTACACCCGCGTCTACAACCGTCGCCTCGGCCAATGGAAGATCGTCAGCTTTGAGGCGAGTCGAATCCACGACGTCGATGCCCGTCCCGGAAAACACAGTCCCTGATTATTAGTCTCTGATTAACTTCTCGAAGCAGCGAGAACCGCATCGGCAATTGCCGCTGCCTCAACCGCTGGCCTAACATCATGCACCCGGACGATGTCCGCCCCTCCAAGAATCGAAGCCGTCACGGCTGCAATCGTTGCGTTGCCGCGCTTATCCGGCGGGGCATCGACGCCTCCACGCAGGGGCGCCAGAGTTCGCCCAAGAAACGACTTGCGCGACACCCCCGAAAGCAGCGGCCTCCCCAAATCGCGTAATTCCTCCAGCCGAGCCAACAACGCATAGTTGCTCTCGTGGACTTTCCCAAATCCAATTCCAGGATCGAGAACAATTCGCTCCGCAAGAACTCCGGCGTGAAGCGCCGCGTTTAGCCGCGCCTGTAACTCCGACTTGACCAGCGCGACAGCGTCGTTCGGATTCAAAGGCGGCAATTCGCTCCACTCTTCAGGACGTCCCCGCGTATGCATCAACACCACCCCGCAGCCGAGTTCCGCGCAAGTCGAAGCCATCGCCTCCTCCCAAAGAAATCCGCTCACATCGTTGACGATCTCCGCGCCCGCAGCAACGGCCGCGTTCGCAGTCTCAGACTTATAGGTGTCGATAGAGAGGACTGCGTCGGGCCGATGCTTCAATATCCCTGAAATCACGGGAAGAACACGCCCAATCTCATCCTCAGCCGGTAAAGCCTCGCGCCTGCCGGGACGAGTCGATTCTCCCCCGACGTCCAGGATCGCCGCACCCGCTTCCAGCATGGCCAGCCCACGCTCAATCGCCAGACCTTGGTCGGCCAGCAGACCATCGCCCGAGAACGAATCCGGCGTGATATTCAACACCCCCATCACCACGGTTCGCTGGCCGAGAGCGAGGCTTCGGCTGCGGAGCTGCCACAAAGTCGGGCTTCGTCGAACAAAACTCATAGCTTGAACTCCGGCCACAGATTTGGGCGCCCGACTCTTGCCCAGTTCAATCGTGCAAGGATGGGATCTAACGAACCTGTTTCAGTCCCGCCCCCACAATGCTAAACTCCGGCAACGATGAAGCTCCTCACGCAAGCTCCCACCCTTATCTTGTTCTTGGCTGCCTATAGCGCAGCACTCCCTCAGCGTTCATCGCTGCATCCAGTCGGGCATCAAGCCGGAAATACAACTCTCAGCGCAGCAATCGCTAGCATCCTGGCCGACCCGGTTCTCTCTCAGGCTCATTGGGGAATCTCCGTCATCGCGCCCGATGGGCATCCGATCTACACCCTTAACGAGGGGCAACTCTTCGAACCCGCCTCGAATGCCAAGCTGTTCACCACGGCCACAGCATTCGCCCTCTTCTCGACGGAAACCCGCTTTAAGACCAACGTCGTCGCGAGCGGTGCTATTGATCCCGACGGCACGCTCCACGGCGACATCGTCATCAAAGGCAGCGGAGACCCCTCGATCTCCGGACGTTCCTGGCCCTACGCCGGCAAAACCGAGCGCCCCAATCCACCGCTCCAGGTACTTGAAGGCCTCGCCGATCAGATCGCGAAAGACGGCCGCGTGCGCAAAGTCACCGGAGCCGTCATCGGCGACGATTCCGCTTTTGCCTTCGAGCGCTACGGCTCAGGTTGGGCCTGGGACGATCTGCAATGGGAATACGGCGCGCCCGTCTCTGCCCTCAGCGTGAACGACAACAGCGTCTATCTCGATCTCACCCCCGGCGCTGCCCCAGGAGACCCCGTCACCGCCACCTGGAACCCTCCCGTTCCCTATTACGCGCTCGAAAACACCGCCGTCACCGGCCCCACAGCCCCCAAGCCTCAAATCGGCATCGATCGCGACCCCGGCTCGAAAGTCGTCCGTCTTTACGGCACCCTCCCGATCAATAGCAAAGGACAACACCTCGCGCTCGCCATCGAAGACCCCGCAGAATTCGCTGCCATCGCCTTCCGCCAGATGCTCCTCATTCGCGGAATCCCCATCGCCGGAGCGCCATCCACTCGCCACAACTTTCCAACCAGCACAGAAGAATTTCTCGACGTTTCACGAACACCGCTGTCCGCGTCCCTTCCGAGCGAAAGAAAGCTTCTCGAACCTCAGACCGCCGCCAACGAAACCCTGCTCGCCAGCTATACCTCGCCTCCGCTCGGACAAGACCTCACCGTGATCAACAAGGTCAGCCAGAACCTGCATGTCGAACTCGTTCTGCGCGATCTCGGCAAGGCTGTCCTCAATGACGGATCCACAACCGCTGGCGCCCGAGTCGTCCGCCAGTTCCTGATCAATGCGGGAGTCAATCCCGCCGACTTCCTCTTCTTCGACGGCTCCGGACTCTCGCCGCAGGACCTCATCACTCCCCGAGCCACAACGACGCTGCTCGCCTACGCTGCACGCCAACCCTGGGGAGAAGCCTTCCGCCAGACCCTCCCCATCGCCGGAGTCGACGGATCGCTCGCCGGTCGCTTCACGCAATCGCCCGTGAAAGGCAAGCTCTACGCCAAGACCGGCACACTCTCTGAGGTCAATGCCCTCAGCGGCTACCTGACCGCCCGCAGCGGCAAGACGGTGATCCTCTCCATTCTCTGTAACGCCCACGACCCCTCCAGCGAAGCCACCCACAGGGCAGCCGACAAGATCGTCGAAGCTATCTATGCCAGCAACTAAGACTGTGTCATCCCGACGGCCGCATCGATAAAAGTGTCATCCTGACGACCCTAGGGAGGAAGGATCCCTGCGATCATCGGCCTCCGCTGATCCGACAAGTCTCTCCACGTCGCCGTCGATCAACCGCAATTCTTCGCTTACAACACTGATAAACTCCACAAAGACGCCAGAATCGCAATCGACCGCTCAAGTCCGCAATCAAGAATGACGATACGACTCTTCAACACCCTCTCTTCGAAGATCGAAGACCTGATCCCTGCCGGCACCACCACCTTTGGCATGTACGCCTGCGGCCCCACCGTCTACGACTACGGCCACATCGGGAACTTCCGCACCTTTCTCCAGGTCGACGTCCTCCGCCGGTTCCTCAAGCAGCAGGGAGTCGACGTCCGCCATGTGATGAACATCACCGACGTCGACGACAAGATCATCGCCAATGCCGCCAAGGCCGGACTTCCAATCGAGGAGTACACCCCTCGCTTCGAAGATGCCTTCTTCGAGGACCTCGACTCGCTCAACGTCGAGCACCCCGAGATCATCGCCCGCGCCACCGAAAATATCGAAGAGATGGTTGCGCTCATCGAGCGTCTCGCCGCCCAGGACCTCGCCTACCAGACCGAAGACGGCTCCTGGTACTTCCGCATCGCGGGTTTTCCCGAGTACGGCAAGCTTTCCAAGAAGGACTTCGAAGGCATCACCGACGGCGCGCGCGTTGACGTCGACGAATACGACAAAGACTCCGCCCGAGACTTCGCCTTATGGAAGGCAGCCAAACCCCGCGAGCACTGCTGGGAGACGCGCCTCGGCGCAGGCCGTCCCGGTTGGCACATCGAATGTTCCGCAATGGCGATGAAGTTCCTCGGCGAAACCTTCGACCTCCACGCTGGCGGCGAAGACCTCATGTTCCCCCACCACGAGAACGAGATCGCGCAGTCTGAGTCCGCCACGCACAAGCCCTTCGCCCGGCACTGGTTCCACGTCCGCTTTCTCCTCGTAGAGGGAAAAAAGATGTCCAAGTCCGAGGGCAACTTCTATACCCTCCGCGACCTGCTCCTTACGGGCTACAAGGCCTCGGCAATCCGCTTCCTGCTCATCTCCGTCCCTTACGGACAGCAGTTGAACTTCACCTTCGACGGCCTCGCCGCCGAAACCGGAGCCGTAGACCGCCTCCGCAATTTTCATCAGCGGATTCAGGCCGCAACCACAGTCTCCGGCAGCAACAAAGCTCTCGCCACAGAGGCGGAACGTGCCTCGCAGAGCTTCACCGCCGCGCTCTCCAACGACCTCAACACCGCCGAAGCCCGCGCAGCCATCTTCGAACTCGTCCGCGCTGGCAACGCAGCGATGGACGCCGGCACTCTCGGCGCTGAGAATGTCGCCCAGATCCTGGGGGTGCTCAATCAATTCGACCAGGTCTTCGCCGTCCTCGAAGATCACGACGAAGAGGTGACCCGCGCCGCCCTCGAATGGGCCGAACGCGAAGGCCGCTTAGATCAAGCCGCCCCCGAACTCCTCGCCCAAATGTCGCTAACCGACGCACAAATCGACGCGCTCGTAGAAGAGCGCACCCAGGCCAAAAAGACCCGCAACTTCGCCAGAGCCGACGCAATCCGCAAAGGGCTGGCAGAGAAGGGAATCATCCTCGAAGATTCCAAGGACGGAGTTCGCTGGAAGCGGAAGTAGCACACGATAACGAGTAGCGGTCGAGAACAAAGCGCCGATCAGGACCATCGGCGCCTTGCATCTCGAATCTTAAACAGTTCTACGCAGCTAGGGTGGCCCGCTTCCTCTTCTTTGCTTGCGCTTTCTCGTGCAGCCCAGCCTGTTTCTCTCCCACTCCATCGGTGTATGCGCCGACTGGCGTCGAATCTACCGGCGAAGTTGTTTCCGTTCCAGGCTGCGGGTCATATGGAGTTACATCGAGCCCTTCCCCTCCCTCGATCTCGGACTGGATCAGCTTCAATCCATGAGCATGGTTCCATGGGCCGACGTGGTCAGTCGTGCCATCCTGGCCTTCCCCCGTCGAAGCATTGAAATACTGGTCCACTAGCGTCGGGGTCGGCTGAATGATGCCCACCGCGAACTGCGGCTTCTCCATGCTCTCCAGCGCAGCGGAAAAGGCGCGCATATGAGTGATCTCGCGAGTCATCAGGAACTGCAACGCCTGCTTCGATCCTTGGTCCTGCGTGAACGAAATCAGGCGTTCATACACAATCTTGGCTCTAGCCTCGGCGGCGATATTACTGCGCAGGTCGACCGCCAGGTCTCCGGTGATCTTCAGATAATCCGCCGTCCAAGCGTTCCCCATGGAGTCGAACAGTGCCACTCCGCCCCCGCCTGCGATCGCAACCAGCGGATCGGCTTCAGCGGCCTCCCGCTCGCTCTTCATCGGTTTCAGATGCAGCCGAATGAGCGCTCCGACTACTTCGAGATGGCTCAATTCCTCTGTGCCGATGTCCATGAGCAGGTCTTTCCGCGCCGCATCTTCGCAGTTCATTCCCTGAATCGAATACTGCATGGCCGCCGCGAGTTCCCCGTTGGCGCCTCCAAACTGCTCCAGCAGCATCTTGCCAAATTTTGGATCAGCTTCGCCGACAGTGACGGTGTACATGAGCTTTTTCACATGGTGATACATAAGAAGCACTTCTCCCGGAGATGTACGCAGGTAACTCGACGCGAAAACCCCTGCACGGTTCTTTCGCGCGTTAAATTGGAATGGATCTTTCGCGGCGGCGGGAACGACTTTCGACCTGCTGCTGATACTTCCTTTAGGAGGCAGCCATGAGCGCCCGGGTTGCATTCGACAGCGCGAAACCGGTGCATCCAGACCTGTAGGCCGGTCCTCCGATTTCCTCGTAGCTCTCAAGACCGCAACGCAAGAGGCCTGATCCAGGGTTGGATCAGGCCTCTTGAAACTCTTGAGATAAGTCAACTGCCTTTAAGACAAGAACCGCCCCACCGACAACTCATCAAACATCTCCGGAATCTCAAGACTCGCCGTCACCGGCTGGTCCATCACTTCCTTGAACGCAACCTGGAAAGCCGCCATATCCGACTTGCTTCCCACGGTCACTCTCACCCAGGTGGGCATCACCGGCCACACGCGCCCAATGTAGACATTCTTGGCAGCCATCGCGTCCTGCACCGTCTTGCCCGGCCGCTTGGTGTTGACCATGAAGCAGTTGCTCACCGAGGGAATGAACTCGTAATTATTCGCGCTCAGCCAGGTAAACGTATCGGTGCGAATGTCCGCAATGGTCTTCTTTCGCGACGGAATCAGATTCGCGTCCATCAAGCTAGCCTTCGCCGCCGTGACCGAGGTGACCGGCATCGAGTTCCAACCGCCATAGTTCATTACCTTCTTCAGCAGGTCGGGCCGCGCGATGGCAAAACCGCAGCGCAATCCTGCCATCCCGTAAATCTTCGAGAAGGTCCGCAGAACGATCACGTCCTTGTCCGCTGCTACCATGTCCACGCAAGGCTTCGCGTCGGAGAGGTGAATGTACGCCTCATCGATCAGCAGGATCGATCCCTGCGGCTTGTTAGCCAGCAGCCATTCGATGTCCTCCCGCGGAGTCGTCGTCCCGGTGGGGTTGTTGGGGTTGCAGATATAGAAGACGCCGGCGTCCTGTCCCTGGGCAAGCATCGCTTTCACGTCGTGCGAGTGATCGGCCTTGAGCGGCACCTTCACCACCTTCGCTCCGCTGATCGCAGCCGCCATCATACCCGCCTCATAGCCGGGGTCGGCGGTCACGAAGCTCTTGGTCGGTCCCGTGAATCCGAGCACCGCGTAATGCAGCGGCTCGCTCGATCCGGCGTAGGGAAAAGCGTACTCAGGCTTCAAACCTTCCTGCGCGGCAAAGTACTTCAACAGGTCCATCTGCAGGTCCATTTGGTAGCGGCCGCCGCTCTTGACGATGTCTTCGCAGGCGATACACGCGTTCGGAGCAGGACCCATCGGGTTTTCATTGGCGTCGATATACACGCCGCCGGCCACGTGGACTTTCGGCACCCGGCGGTTCTGCGCAGCCAGATGAGACTCGGTCACAATCGAAAAGCCGGGGATGGCGGCCACCGCGGAAGCGGCGCTCGCGAAGCGCAGGAAGGAGCGTCGCGAAACGGCAGGGTTCAATATCGGAGATTCTGCTTCGCCAGGACAACACGACGCTGAAGTTTCAACAGAAAGATTTTTCATAAGTAATACCTCGAAGTGGAATTGGGCGAAACCGAAATGTGGCAACTGCAAGTCACGAAAACCGACCGCAATTTGCCGGACCAACGCGCACGCTGAAGCGTGCCTTCTCTATGAGATGGGAAATGCGATCGACAAGCAGGGAGCGTGGCGGACGAGCCAGTCATGGCTCAATGTAACGCCGAAGCGCTCTGAAAACAAGAGGAAAGGCCCCTTCAAGGCTAATTTTGCGAGCGATTTTTTCCCGAATTCTGAGAGTGGCAGCAAACCTTTGAATCGGGCGCAACAAGTCATGGTGCGACCTATAAGTTGCTCAAATACAGGCGATAAATCCTTCAAATACTCGGCCTTCCTGCCATCGGCGTCTGTGACTCATCGGCGCATCCACGCGATCGTTGCAGGAACGTCACCGAAGCGTAGGCGCCGAGCCACGAACCAACCGCCGCGAAGCAGACATACACCCAATTTCGCGTGTAGCTGATCACAGCAAACGCCGAGAGCAGATACCAGGCGCTGCTCCACGTCGCCGCCTGGAATCGTCGCCGCGCCCCGACCGCCGCAGTGAACATCACATAGACCGCGTCAGTCGCCGCCGTCGAAGCGATCACACCAAGCGCGAGCCAGGGCTTAATCGACCCAATCAGTCCGATCATCTTCACCTCACCGCCCACATACTACGCCGCGGGTAAGACAACTCCCTCCGAGACCAGTCCAATCAAATACAATTTTCTTTCGGAATGCAGTTCGGGAGAGTGCCTTGCACAGAAGTTCAGTCCACGTGAAATTCCTGGTTGTGGTTCTAGGTCTAAGTTTCGCAGCACTTGCTCAGCAACCCGCCCCAACCGGTGCCCCATGGACCTACTACGGCAGAAAAGGGCCATCCAGCTGGGGCAAACTCGACCCCGCTTACTCCGCCTGTTCCAAAGCTAAAGAACAGTCTCCTATCGATATTCGCGGCGCCAAGCGCAATCCCGCGCTCAAGCCGATCGAATTCCACTACATCAGCGGACCAGTCACTCTCGTCAATACCGGCATCACCATTCGTGTCGATGTCGCTCCTGGCGGCTACATCATCTTTAATGGAGTCCGCTACGATCTCGTCGAGTTTCACTTTCACCACCCCGCCGAAGACCTCGTCGACGGCAAGCTTAGCGACATCCAGATCGACCTCGTCCACAAAAGCGCTGACGGCAAGAAGGCCATCATCGGCGTGCGTCTTAACGAAGGCCGCGTGAACGGATCGCTCGCGGCGCTATGGCCAAGCCTTCCCGCCAGATCCGGAGCCAAGGCAACAATTCAGGATGTCTTCAATCCCCTCGGACTGCTGCCTCTGGACCGCAGTTATTGGAGCTATCTTGGCTCGATCACCGTCCCTCCATGCACCGAAGGAGTCCAGTGGATCGCCATGCAAAATCCAACCGAACTCGCGCAAGACCAGCTCGAAACCTTCGCCCGCATCTACCCCGACAACGCCCGGCCCATTCAAGCCACTCACGGAAGAAAAATCGAGGCTAGTCAATAACAGCTGCTGAACGACGATCTGAAGGTTCTCCGCAGGTGCTGGTTAGTGTCTCTAAGGGTGCCTTGCTGTGAGCAGGAGGAGAAGTTGAGCGACTTGAGTCCCAAAGTCTCGGGAGTCAAACTTTTGTTGACTTTTCTGGAGCAAAGTCCTATCGTTCGGGGCAATCGGGGACGATCGTTATCAATAGTTTAGACCCAAAACAGATTCAAATAATTGCCTTTTATACCATCCCCGCAGTTCTCCTCCTGCTTGGCAGCATGACTCAAAAGATCATCGATGGAGCGCCATGGCAGGCAAAGCACTTTTTCGTCGGACTCGATTTAACGATCTATTTTCTGGCGACCTGCTTGACCAATATTTTGGATCTAACGAAGGATGATAATCGTCCTTCAAATGGGTACGTTTGGACGGCCAGCCTCATTACATTGGCAATTCTGTGTTTGTTCTATCAAACAACAGTGCATCAGGATTGGGAAAAAGAGGATAAAAAGGGCTGGAGGCAAACCTTAAGACTGTGCGGGCTGTCCAATATAATTGGATTGCTCCTGCTGTACGGATTTATGAGACTGAAACTGGAGGGCGCATTATGAACGTTATCGAGCAAAAGCCGCGACGCGACATTCCCCTCCACATTAGTAGTATGCAAGCCAGTAGTGACACTATCAGAGAGCTTATGAGCGAGGCTCCAGAGAAAAAACGAATGCATGGAAAGTTACTGCTCACTGGGGGGCTTCTCGGCGTCGTGGCAGCAGGATTTGTTCTTCTTGCTCCCGAGTTGGGGTTACTCACCTCTGTCATCGGCGGAGCGATATCTGGTGCTGGCTCTGCGGGTATGACTCTCCTCGCGCGGAAATAGGCAACCAGGCTACATTCAGCAATAATTCCGGAATCGCCCAAACGCGATTCGTTTCCTCGTCCATTGCCGGAGTGACCTTCAGCGTCTATGTCCCCGGCAAAAATCGTAGGAAGCAAACCACATCGCATGAGCGGATTGAAGGTTCTTACTTGGATCCGTGAACACCGGGTTTTGTGGTGGTACGATAAGCCTCAAATCTCTTCGAGGCATCGCTTGCTCAAAATCCAACGTCTCATCCTCGTCGTCGTCTGCATCGCCGCACTCAAATTCAGCGCCCTGGCGCAGCCAGCGCCCAAGCAAGTCGCCGTCCACGCCGGTCGGCTCATCGACGTCCGCAGCGGCCAGGTCACTAACGAAGCCTACATCCTGATCTCAGGCGAACGCATCGTCTCCGTCGGAACCACAGCGCCCGCCAACGTCGCCATCGTGGACATGAGCAAGTTCACCATCGTCCCCGGCCTGATCGACGCTCACGGCCACACCCTCGACGACCCCACCAACCAATCCGCCGCAGCGTTCCTCATAACCTCCGCCCCCGACGCCACGGTGCGCGGAGTCAACAATCTCCAGGTCTGGCTCGCCCACGGATTTACCGCTGTCCGCGACGCCTGCGAGGCCTATCCGTCTTACCCGCAGTTCGCCCTCCGTGATGGAGTCGCCAAGGGCCTCATCACCGGCCCCCGCATCGTCGCCGCCGGCAGCTGTATTTCGCTCACCGGCGGTCACGGTGATTCTGACTATCTCTCGCCCGACAAGGCGCCTCTCTTCTCACCCAACCTCGCCGACTCTCCCGACGACATCAACCGCGTCGTCCGCCGCGACATCAAGTACGGCGCCGACTGGATCAAGCTCATGGCCACCGGCGGCGTCATGGATCCCATCAGCGACTACCGCGTTCAGGAATTAAGTGAAGAGCAGATGGCCCGCGCCGTCGAGGTCGCCCACCGCGCCGGCAAGAAGGTCATGGCCCACGCCGAGGGCACCGAAGGTATCAAGGCTGCAGTGCGCGCCGGAGTCGATTCCATCGAACACGGCACCATGCTCGACGACGAAGGCGCGGCACTGATGGAGCAGAAGGGAACCTGGCTTGTCCCCACTCTCTACTGCTTCCAGCACGACCTCAAGACCGGCACATCGCTGGGACGCGATCCACGCAGCATGGCCAAGGGCATCGCCATCGTCGCCGCCCAGGGGCCAGCCTTCACTCTCGCTCTCAAGCATCACCTCAAGATCGCCTACGGCGTCGACGATTCACAACCGGACGTCCTCTCCGGCGAATTCGGCGCGCTCGTCCGCGGAGGCATGACCCCACTTCAGGCGCTTCAGGCTGCCACCATCAACGGGGCCACGCTGCTCTCGCTCGACAAGGACATGGGAACCATCGAATCCGGAAAATTCGCCGACCTCGTCGCCGTCCCCGGCGACCCACTGATCGACATCACGACAATGGAGCACGTAGCCTGGGTCATGAAATCAGGAGTTGTCGTCAAAACGCTCGCGCAGCCTTAACGCACAAAAATCAGATAGCCCGCCATCATGAGGCCCATCAACGCGAGTATCAGCGCCAGAATGATGCCATCCCTGGATACTCCCCCCGGCGCCCAGGTGCCCGCAGCCAGTTCCCGTACCAGCTGCAAGTGCCTCATCGTAGCGCTCAGCGTGACCAAAACTCCAAGCGCCACCAACGCCACGCCGGACCATTCCGAGAGTCCGGTGGACTGCACCGGCGTCTCGGTTGCGTTGGAGCGAAACTCGCGCAGGAAAAGTCCAAAACGAGCGACCGCAAAACCTACACCCATAAGTCCCAACCCGGTTCGGATCCAAGCCAGAAATGTCCGCTCCGCCGCAAGATAAACTCGCGGGTCCTGCTCGACAGGTTTATCCATAAGCAGATTTTAGGCTGGTTACTCCCCGCCCCGTTTCCGAAAAATCACCCTCCGTCGCTCCCGCCAGTGCTCGTCCAGGGCAATCAGGGTCCACTCCACCTCCGGCGACAAATACCGAAGCACGGTCTCATTCGCCGGATGAATTCGCAAGGCTGGCGCAATGAAGTGAAGCTGTGGAGGAGCATCGGCAAGTTCGATTCCCGGAAAATATCCATGCCGGCAAAGCGTGTTCCGACCGCCGGTCTGCACGCTGTCACCCTGCAGCCTGCGCACGCGGAGCCAGTAGTCCAGCCCCTGCAAAGGCAGGTGCAGGTCTTCATCGGCTTTCAGTTCAATCACCAGCAACCGTCCGCTGTTGTCGACCGTAAGCAGATCGAGCATACCTCGATCGCCGGCAGCGAAAGCGGGCACCTGCGAATAAACGAACTGTCGCGCAATCCCAGGTTCGATCTCTGACAGCTCCTGGCGAAGCACCGACTCAAGCCATCTCTCCGGTTGCAGCCGGTAGAGCGGATCCTTCATGCTGCCGCCGGGCTGCCGACCCTCAAGCAACCGCCCCACAAGTTCGGAAAATAACTCCTCCGTCTCTTCGGTAAGCGCGGTCTCATTGGCGCCAGCACCAAACGTAATCTCGTTCTGGCGAGCGAACGAGTTAGCGGCGACGCCCTGGCGCACCCGCGCAAACTCCAGGCCATGCAACAGACACGCAACCTCGGCCGCACTCCGGGGACGTACCTCAACCATTCCGCTCGCCTCACTCGGCAATAAGCTGAAGACCCGCTCGATTCCCCCGCGGGCTCGCTCCAGCGCCGTCTCGCTGCGGAAGGCGTGCGCAAGACGAATATCCAGATTGCCCTGATCGGCGGGATCCATCCGGATCAACTCGTCAGTGCGCTGGTCCAGCTCGTAAAGCTCCCACTTCGCGAGCGCCGAATTCATCCACGCCATCCGCGCCCGCGTCACCTCGCTCGTCCCATGCGGGACAACGACCTTCAGCCCTTCAAACAATCGCCGCCCGCCGGCATGTTCGCGGCAATAGGCAAGCCACAGAATGCCCAGCGTCAGCACGCCGTCGATCGTAGACTGCGTCTCATCGCCCCCAACTCCGATCACCGCCCAGGCCGCCCCACCGCGAACCAAAGTTCCCCGCGCATAAGCCGGCCCAAAGCTGTGCTCCAGGTCCATCGCATTGCGCATCCCGTCTACGTCGAAGTCTGGAAAACTACGCCCCAGCACCCGCTCCAGCACGCGCAGATACTTCGTCCTCGAGGTTGTCCGCGTCGTCGGAGTCCGCTGGTCGCGGTCGGGAACAAGCTGCAGCAGTTGCGGCTTCGTCTGCCCAAACCGCTTCACCTGCAGCCGCAACACCTCATGCTTCGGATCGATGCCAACCACCGTCCGCACCAGGTTCCGCTCCTCCGACCAGAGGTGCAGCACACACCGCCCATACTCGGCCGAAAGTGCATACTTCGCCGACCCCATGTCGAACAAAATCCGCCCATCCTCAATCACCGCCGCCCGCGGATGCTCGGCGAGAAAGACCTCCAGCGCGCGCGCCAACTCGACCGCGGAGGTGTCATTAGTGAGGGAAGGCATGCGGCAATCATCATCACGCGACCCGAAAGTGGCAAGAAGATTCGCAACAGTGCGCTGGGAATTCTGGGTACGCCCGTTTAGGGTCACACTGGATTTCTTGGACAGGTGACGTCAGCGGGTGGGATCGGATGCTCCTATCCCGCCAACAAGAACTGGGGGCGCCCCGGGAAAGCTAACCTCGGTTTCTCTCTGGAATTGTCACAACCTCACCAACCCATCCGTTTGCGTAACTCCGTCACATGCGCCACATGATGCCGGCTATGCCAGCTATAGATGGCAGCGACCGTTCCCAGCGCCTCCCGGCCACTCTCCGGATGCACATACCCCCGCGCCCAATCGGCGTCGGTTAAAGACTCGAGCAACGCCACCCAACGCCGATGCAGCGCCTCCAGCAGTGCCAACGAGACGTCAACCGGAAGCGTCCGCGCATCCGCGAGCTTCGCCCACTCCGCCTCCTCATAAGGCTTGATCGTCGGCCAATCCTCAGTCAACGCCAGGCGCATCCGCACATAAGCATTGATATGGCTGTCCGCCACATGATGGACCAGCTGCCGAACCGTCCACCCACCCTCGCGGTAAGGAGTATCCAACTGGCCGTCGTCTAGTCCGGCAACCGCCGCGCGCAAAGCGGAAGGCAGTCCGGCGATCGCTGCGAGGTTCTCCCCTCGGTCCAGCCGGGACCGGTCAAATTTGCCAATGGGATAACGAAGCGAAAAGGAGGGATCCAGCGCAGGAGAAAGGCTCATGCGCTGGAAGGTATCACACCCGGCAGAACCGGGAAAATGCCGTTCAAAACCTGCGCTCTAGGAGTGATGATGATGGTGGTGGTGATGACGCCCATGATGCGCGGTGATGCGTCTGCGCTTGCGAAGCCACAGGGGCCAGCAACAGCAGCAGCAGGGAAGCGAAAAGAAGCTTTTTCATGTTTTGAGAATACCCTCCAATAGTGGGATGCGTGATATCTCTCTACGGCGAAAATTCGCAGCGGTCACACTCAGTAAACCCCGCCGATCCCATCAGGTTTCGCCCCCACGAATTCGTCTCGTCAAACCCTCACGCCTACGATCGATTTACCTCATCCACGCCAAGCGCCTACAATCGAATTGTCACCCCGGTCATCTAATCCTCAAAGGAACTGAATGTCCACAGCTATTGCATCCCCAGCCGGACTCCCAGAGTCCCAGAAGCGCTACTTCTTTGACAAGTTCGGCCTCACCGAGCGCCTCCTCGAGCGCTGCCTCGGCGAAGCTCTCTCCGCCGGTGGCGACTACGCCGACCTCTATTTCGAATCGATAGCCTCGACCGCCATCGGCGTCGACGAATCCCTCGTCAAGTCCGCCAGCCAGGGAGTCTCCGCTGGCTGCGGCATCCGCGTCGTCTCCGGCGAGCGCACCGGCTATGCCTACACCGACGACCTTTCCTCCGAGCGCTTGCTCCGCGCCGCCCGCACCGCCTCGCTCATCGCCAACGGCCCCACCAAAGAGCTCGTCACCCCCTTCAACGCCAACGGCAATGGCAACGGACATCAGAAACCCAGCCTCTACCCAATCCCCGCCGCCGACTCCGACGCGTCGCTAGCCGCCAAGCTCGCCCTAGTCATGCGCGCCGATAAAGCAGCCCGCGCCTTCGATCCGCGCATCGTCCAGGTCCGCGCCAGCTACTCAGACGAACTCCGCCGCATCCTCATCGCTGCCTCCGACGGAACCTTCGCCTCCGACACCCAGCCCCTCGCCCGCCTCAATGTCTTCGTGATCGCCAAAGACGGCGAAAAGACCTCGAAAGGCACCTCCGGCGGAGGTGGTCGCGTCGAGCTCGACTTCTTCGAGGGCGCCAAGTCCCCCGAGCACCACGCCTATGAAGCCTCCCGCCAGGCAATCCTCCAACTCAACGCCGTAGCCGCTCCTGCCGGAGACATGGAAGTCGTCCTCGGCCCCGGCTGGCCCGGAGTCCTCCTTCACGAAGCCGTCGGTCACGGCCTCGAAGCCGACTTCAACCGCAAAAAGACCTCAGCCTTCGCCGGCCTCATCGGCCAAAGCGTCGCCAGCTCCAAAGTCACCGTCGTCGACAACGGAACCATGCCCAACCGCCGCGGCTCGCTCAACGTCGACGACGAAGGCTCGCCCACCCAGGAAAACGTCCTCATCGAAAACGGAATCCTCAAGGGCTACCTCAGCGACAAGCTCTCCGCCCGCCTCATGGGCGGAGCCTCCACCGGCAGCGGCCGCCGCGAAAGCTACCAGTCCATCCCCATGCCCCGCATGACCAACACCTACATGTTGAACGGCGAAGATCTGCCCGAGGACATCATCAAGAGCGTCAAACGCGGCCTCTACGCCGTCAACTTCGGCGGAGGCCAGGTCGACATCACCAGCGGAAAATTCGTCTTCTCCGCCTCCGAAGCCTACCTCATCGAAGACGGAAAAATCACCGCCCCCGTCCGCGACGCCACATTGATAGGCAACGGCCCCGAAGCCCTGAAATACGTCTCCATGGTCGGCAACGATCTGGCGCTGGACGAAGGCATCGGAACCTGCGGCAAAGACGGCCAAAGCGTCCCCGTCGGAGTGGGTATGCCAACAATCAAGCTCGATCGCATGACGGTTGGTGGGACCGGGAACTGACAGCGGCTATCCTCTGCTGTTGGAAAGCTGCAAATCCGCAACCTTCAACCGAGATCTTCAAACTCTTCCTCATCTCCCGTCTCTGAGGAGAAGGCCTTGCCTTGGGTGATCTCAAGCCCGTCACGATATAACATCGGGACCTTAAAGGAACCACCAACTTCTTCCAGAAATCCAGCTTCGATCAGCGGCTTCACCATATTGCGTACGCCACCTTCGTTCGTTTCCAAGAGAGCAGAAAGAGAACTGGCATTATGCTCGGCTTTCCCACCGCGAAATTTCTCAATAACAGGAATAAGATCTGGCGTTTCCGCGAGTAGGGTGTCTTGAACACGTTGATCACTCAGGGCGCGGTGAGCACGTCGAATAGAGTCGGCTTCAATGATCGGTTGATCAGGCGCCAGCTCGCGGGAACTTCGCTCCTCACTGCGAACCTGTGCCTCCTTGGCCTTGACTATTAAATCAATAAGGTTTCGCGGCGGCTTTATGCCGTTCCCGTCTCGGATTCGAGACATCATCCAAGACCACGTTGTTGGGCGCCTTGTGCCTTGGTCGACCTGCTTTGGAAAGATGCGGTCAAAAATCTCGTTGTCGCTTCTGCCGGCAAGACCAAGCTGGGACACAAACCCCTCCGACTCGCCGACCCTCCGTGAAAAGAGGTTTAGCAAGTCCTCTTCGTCCCAAACAATCTCGATTTTTCGCGCATTGATGTGAGTGAGGTTAACAAAACCACCCGTAATGACCTTCCGAAATAGGTCATTACGGACAAACAGCTTAAGCCGAATCCTTGGATAGGCGAGCAGGTCTAAATAAGTTCTTAGCAGCGCCCTTAAAACCGGGACTTCTACCGACGGGAAACCTTGAAATGCCTCGTCCAGCCGGTCGAGCACTACCCATACCGTGAGGTTCGCGTCGTCCAATGCCGCACTAAGCACACCCAGTGCACGCTCGTGAGGTACTGCCCCGGGGGGATCGTCACTCGCCGGGGACGCACCGAACTCCAGCTTCGGTGCTATGACTGGAATGCCCGTCTCCGATATCGAAAATGCAAGTTCCGCCGACGTGGGCTTGAGCAACCGGCTGAAAAGATTGATGAGCTTTGAGAAAATCGTCTCTGCAGAGTCGTCACTGCTGCGAAAGCCCACTCCGATGAGCAACGCATCGAGTTCTCGCATACGGGGACTAAGCTCGGATTCGTACAGTTCCAAGAGCCAGTTTCCGATCAAGGACAAAAGATAGCTCTTCCAGATGGACACATATTGTCCTTCCGAGAGAGGATCCATATGCGCCAGTCGTTGAAACACAGGGTTGCCAGCCGGGTTAAAACCGGGAATGACCTCGACGTGCTTCATCTCCGGGATTGTCGTATACCTTCGAGAAAATACTCGATAAAGCGCAGTCTTCCCCGTCCCCTTTTCGCCAGCGATAATATCGGCCTGACCCATCGCTAACGCACGGAAAGAGTCCGTCTCGATAAAGTAACGATCAAGTGACTTGTCAAACTCAGCGACCGAATTTCCAAGATCGAGCTGCCGAAGTAAAGACTTGATTTCCATTAAAGACCCCACGTGCGTGCCTAGGCGATTATCTTCCCCCGGCCCCCAAAAAACGCAAGTAATATTCTGAAATAACCACTCGGGGGTCGCATGAGCGAACTAAAACAAGAAGTCTATAAGGCGACCTTTGAGACATGGCGGTATGAAGTTAACTCGTATTGGCAGCGTAACAGTTACTTCGCAGCATTTGAGGTAGGGCGGGTGGCCCAGGTCTGAAATCAACCACCAATGCGGGTGCCCCATGTCTCGCTTTTGAGACATGGGAGCGATGGTCACATGAGGGCTATTCTGTGTCAGACACGGAGCACCTACGACGTATCATTTTTGATACACTCAGAGATGAACCTGAAACGCCTTCCCGCGCGCTTCTACCGCACCTCAAAAGGCCGGAACCGGTACGCGATTGGCTCATGGGCTTCCTCGTGAGGACCGGCGAATCATTGGCGAGGACATCAAGGACGTGGAGTTCGCCTGACCTCTGGACTGCCCTTGGTGCGTCGCTCGGCCGCGATTTGTGGGAAGTCCGAAGCTCCCTCACGCAAGGGAAGATCGCAAGACTGATTTTCTGTGTGAGCGACGGACAAATGGTCCTCTTGCACGCGTTCATCAAGAAGACGCAGAAAACCCCGCAGCATGAGATTGATTTGGCTCTCAAACGAATGACAAGCAGCGAATAGAAGGACAGGAACTATGAAAAAGGAAAACATCGGCAGCAGCCTTGATGACTGGCTCCGCGAGGAAGGGACCTACGAAGAGGTCACCGCCGTCGCCGTCAAGCGAGTCCTCGCCCGCCAGATCGCCCAGGAGATGGCCAACCAGAACCTCTCCAAATCGGAGATGGCGAAGCGCATGCATACCAGCCGCGCAGCCCTCGACCGGTTCCTCGACCCGGCCAGCGACGCCGTGACCCTCAACACCTTGTTCAAAGCGGCAACCGCCGTCGGTCGCCAAATCAACATGGAACTTGTCTAGGAGCTCACATCAAGAGCCGGACAAGAAGCGGCGCACTCCAACCGGCACGTTCTTATCGAACAGGATGCGCAACGCGATGGCTCTGGGCGTAATTGAGAATCGACTGTATCTGATCGGAAGGCAATTCAAACTGCTCAGCAATCTCGGCCACGCTAACGCCATAGTCGAAGTTATTGACAATCGCATCCACCGGCATCCGCGTCCCGCGCAGCACAGGAGACCCGCTATGCACCGGCGGCTTCACTTCGACTAACGGACACCCCGACCAATCGACTCGATCTTGAGTAACCACGGCAACCTCCGGGCACATTCATTCTATCGCCGGACAGTCCTTGAGTGGATTTTGAAACGAGGGACTTCACTGCCGTGAAAAGATCAATGCTGCCTTTGACGTGTTCAGTGCCGGACACTGGAGTGACCCCCAAAAGGCCCACACAACCGCAGGAGGAACCGTGATCCCTCCGGCAGCCATCGGTGCGATGAGTTCCAACCGGGTAATCCTTGGCGAGTTGCTCTCCAGCAGAGCTCGCCTCCGCTTTCCCCGGCCAACCCTCATCCTGCTACCTCAGCTCCCGCTGGTTGGAAGAATCTCAGCCAACGGCATACAGGGACTTCTGCAAGCGTCTCACCCCAGGGGGTCACCCCACACCATTCTTGGTTGTCAATACCCTATGTAGTCATTTTCTTAGGTTAAGTGGCTCATTCAACAAGAGATAATAAAGACGAAAAGCTGGCATAGTGAATGGGGTCAACTTGGTACACTGGATATACAGGGTGAACTAAGCGCAAGAAATCAAGAGCAGCGCTCCGTGAGTCCAGCCATCGCTGCCAGTTAACCAATTTAGAATGAGATATTTGGCTCTAAGTCTTTTGCCTGCAATGTTTTAGCGGCAGAACTCCGCTAAGTCAATGAAAAATAAGATCTTAGCTACCGGGAGGGGGAGGGGGGTACCTGCGGCACTCGGCACTTCTTCCGGCTGGAACTGACCTGCTATGGAACGCCAGCCGCCGCTGTCGCCCGGATTCCCCAGCCTCCGTTTTGCTGGATACTGTCTCTGAAAGGCAATGAAAGTCGCTACCTACCTTGCTCGCGCCTTCGCTTATCTGCTGCGCTTCTCAGTGGCCTGCGAGAACTTCGGCCTGGTGAGTGCGGTAAGACTCTTCGTCCATTGCCGGGCAAAGCCAGTTCCCGCCGGGGTGTCCCTACCAGTTCGTAGGCTCGGACGTGAGGTCGTCTTCCGCGGCAAGACGGACAAGGGGGTGATGTCGCACTTTTTCACTCCCAACTACCGCATCCGGGACTCTGCGGAAAATCCCGTCCGGGTGATCGTCGATGCCGGCGCCAACATTGGTGTCGAGACCGTGCGCTTCCGGCACTTTCATCCAGAGGCCCGGATCGTGGCGATCGAACCGGACTCGGGGAATTTCGCGGTACTTAAGCGCAATACCGGCGCCGATGGCAAGATCGAATTGCTTCACAGCGGACTCTGGTCTCACAAATGCCGATTGCATATTATCCCGGGAGCGTCGGCTGAAGGATTCAGGGCGGAAGAAGCCTCGGGCGAGCCGCAGCCTGGCGACGTGGATGCAGTTTCGATTCCGTCGATCATGGAATCCTTCGGACTCGATGAAATCGACATCCTTAAACTGGACATCGAGGGTGCCGAGTATCAGGTTTTCTCCGCAGCTGACGTTGAATCCTGGATCGGGCGAGTGAGGGTGTTGATCTTCGAGTGTCCCGACTCGGACCGGCCTGGGACAACGCAGACGATCTTTGAAAAGCTAGCCGGCCTGGACTTTATTTGCCACGTTCACGGAGAATGCCTGGTGCTGATTCGAAAGGACACGGGCTGGAAACTAGAGTCGAACACTTATTTATAACGCCCAAGCTCAAATCTACAGGCTAAAATCCCAGTCGCGGATGGGCTGGCTAGTGCAAGTTGACCCGCGAGCGCCGACCTTGCGGGGCGCCCATCCCCGGCCTAATATCTCTCCGGACTGCGGGCACAAAACGGCTCGTTCCTGACGTGAGTCTTACCGCGGATACCGCAGATGGTGTTTTCCTGATTCTGAACGGCAAGCAGTTTCCGGGTGAGTTGGGGGGAACGAGTTGGAGCGCGCCCGTTTTGGGCCGGGTTCTGCGCACTCATCAATGAAGCGCTGATGGCTCAAGTGGCAGATAGGGCAAGTATGGGCGGGAGAGTTGGCGTGGTGATGCCTAGCTGTTCTTATGTAATCGTCTGCGCCTTAGACGCGAACTGCCTATATCCCGCACGCACCACCGCATCGCGCACCGGCCTTTCATGCAGTACTAATTCCGTTGCCTGAATCTGCGCATTGGCGTGGAACCACGTCTGAACGATGTTCCCGTGAAGCATATTCAAGATGGCCAACATGGACATCCCCTGGTGATGGGCCATCCACTCGCGCACCATGGTGGCTTGACCTCGGCTTTGCGAAAAGTCAGCCGACTCATAGAACCCGTAAGCGCCCACCCATCCCGCCTTGGCCATGCGGCGGAGGTTCTTGATTGCCTCGACCGCATCCGTGCCCAGCGCCAGAAAGCTGGAATACGGAGAAACTACGGGGCCCGGGCTGGCGTCCCACTTCAGGGCCATTTCCGGAATTCCAAATGCATGGTACTGATAATGCCCAGCGGCGTCCTGCTGGGCATGACCTGCCTCGGAGATGCCCCAGGGGATGCGGTGATTGCGGCCGAACTCGCGCTGGATTTCGACCGTGGCCCCGAATGTGCGCGCAATGAGCGTATCGGGATAACTGCGCATCCAGAGCGCCGGCATCAGGTATTCGAACATGGTGCCGGTCCAGGAAAGCAGCACCGCGCGGTTGAGGGCGATGGTGTGCGTACGGGACATTTTGAACCAACTTTGTTGTGGGAGGTCGCCTTTGGCGATAGCCAGGAAAGTTGCGATGCGCGCCTCGGAGGCAAGCATGTCATAGGTCGCGCTATTCAGCTTTCCTGCCGTGACGTCGTACCCGATCGACAGCAGCTGACGGTTCGTATCCAGCAGGAAGCCAAACTCCATTTGATCGGCGAGCTGAAATGCGTCTCTTGCGATCTCTTCGAGGGATTTGCTCAGCGCCTCCAGTCGCGCGATGGTAGCGGGCATCAAGGCGCGCAGCTTTTCGCTGATGATGGACTGGTCTGGGTCGATCGAAGAAGCCCACATCCTGTCCAGACACTGTTCAAGTTGGGCGGCAAACCCCGGAGCGTCCGCGATCCCGACGGGCGCTTCGAGCGTCAGGCGGATCTGTGGAATGGCGCGCAGAGGTGCGAACTCCGGCAGCATCCACGGACGGTACTCGCGGACGAGTTGATTGATGGCTTTGATTCGCCGGTGAGTCTCCTTGAGCCACCAGGCGGCTTCTCCGGCCAGCTTCGACTCAACAAAGCCATCCAGCATCTCCGCGCCGAGGCACCACGCAACCCATTCCTCGGTGCCCGCCTCCGGTTTCGGCAATGGGTGGCCCGCGATTTGAGCTGGAACCTCTTTCTGCAGCAGCATCATTTGCCAATGTGTTCGCAGACCGTCAAAGAGATCGGCTCGCAACATAGGCTGCTTTGGCATGGCCCTGGCTCCTGCGCGCAACGTGTAGAGCGAGGCCGCAAGATTGCCGTTGTCGACGCTGGAAATACTCACCGGCCGCAGCGGAGCAAGCGTCCGCGTGTCGTACCAGTTGTAGGGGTGTCCGCGGAGCTTCTCAAGCTTGTGAATGCTCGAGAGCGTGCGGCGTGTCAGGGCTGCAAATTCAGGAGCGGTGATGAATCCGAATTCAGCTGCTGCCTGCCGGGCGTTCAGCAGCATGCCGATGTTGGTAGTCGAGACCCGCGGGGCTTCGAAAAGGCCCTGCTCCTCGACATTATCGGGAATGAGATGATTGTGCTCTTCGCTGCTGAACTCCGCATAGAAGCGCCAGATGCGCAGCGCCTGATGACGGAGAAAGGTCTCGTCGCCGGGCTTGATCCGCGCGTGTTGCTCGCGTGGCGGCGCATTGAGCCATGCTGTGATGGAGCCGGAGACTCCCCACAGCACGAGTATCGGTGCGGCGATATGAAGGGCGCCCCAATTAAGCATCCAGATGATCGCCGCCAGCCCGATCGCGATCAGGGGCATGACAGCGAGATAGTTGTCCACCGCAGTGCGTTTCTTCTTCCCGATGCTCGCTTCAGCTTCGGCGGCTGTCTCCCATTCCAGCAGCCGTTGGCCCGTAATGAAACGGCGCACCAGCGAACGCAAGATCGCGTCCAGCGAAAGCAATGTTTGGTGAGGAAGGAAGGCCAGAGTAAGAAAGGTGACGCCAATCGCTTGCCAAAAGCCCAGCAGCGCCTCACCAAGAGTTCCCTCCTGATCGGATACAGCGGCGTGGCCCATCGCGAAAATCAGCTGCACAAGGTTTGGTAAAAACAAGATGAACAGGGTCGCTAGGGTCCAATACCGCGGACCACCGGGAAGCCCAAGCCATGCACCCATGAAGAGAAAGAAAGTGAAGGGCTCGACCAGCGAGCGGCGCAGGTTATCGAGAATGCGCCAGCGCGAGATATTGGTAATTGGGTTAGGCACCTTACGCCCGGACTCGTCGGGAACCCGGGAAAACATCCACTGCGCAATCTGCCAGTCGCCTCGCACCCACCGATGCTTGCGCCGTGTGTGGGCGCTGTAGTGGGAGGGGTAGTCGTCAATCACTTCGATATCGGTCGCCAGCCCGACGCGAGCGTAGGAGCCTTCGATCAGGTCGTGGCTCAACAGCGCGTTGCGGGGAAAGCGCCGATCCAGCACCTCATGAAAAATGGCAACTTCGTAGATGCCTTTTCCGGTAAAGATGCCTTCGCCATACAGGTCTTGGTACACGTCGGAGACGGCGCGCGCGTAGATATCGAAGCCGGCTTGTCCGGAGTAGATCGAGGCCAGGCGCGAACGCGACGCCGAACTGACGCTGACTCCTACGCGCGGCTGCAACAGGCCGAAGCCTTCGGTCACGATGCGCCGTTCGGAATCGATGATGGCGCGATTGAGCGGATGGGCTATCGCGCCGACCAATTTTGTCGCTGTTCCGCGAGGCAATTGCGTGTCGGAGTCGAGGGTGATGATGTACTTGACTCCGCTCAACGCTTCGAGATTGCCGGTCTTCACGGGGAACGCATCGAAATCCCCATTGAGATACTTGTTAAGGTCGAGCAGCTTGCCTCGTTTCCGCTCCCACCCCATCCACACTCCCTGCCGGGCGTTAAAAATACGATGACGGTGGAGCAGAAAGAACGAACCATGAGGTTTAACTTTGTACTGGACGTTCATTTCATCGATGAGGCGCACGGCGAGATCGACTAGCGTGTCCGAGTCATTTTCTCGCGGCCGGGTGATTGAGTCCGGCAAGTCCGTTAGCAACGCAAAGTACACGTTGGGATCGGGGTTCGCCAGAAAGTGGACTTCCAGTCTCTCAACCAATTCGCGCAGCTGTTCTTCGTTCGCCAGCAGCGTCGGCACTGCCACCAAGGTAGCGAACTCGCTCGGAATGCCGCCGCTGAAGTCCATCTTTGGCAGTGGCTCGGCCGTGAAGAGTGCAGTAACGACGTTGCTGAAGAGATCGACCGTCCCCTGCGCCGCCGGCAACAGCAGCAGAAAGAACGCCACCGTCAAGCCTCCAAGAACCGGATACTTGACGACCAGCGGCACGATGACCGCGGCCATCAGGAGGATGGTAGAGATCTCAATACCGACGATGTAAAAGTCATCGGCATTGTTACGCAGCAGCATCCTCAACCAGTCGATGAACGCCGGCCGGTAGCCGATCCGAGCGGCAAGCTGCGGAAATCCCTTGTCAATAAGGTAATAGCCGACGTGACAACGCCGCTGATGGAGGCGAGGGTTCGTGCTCGGTATCCTGCCCGCTGCGCGAGACAGCTCAAGGGTCGCGGCCGCCACCTGGGTTTCGCTGAAGTCGGAGTGCCTTGCGTACCTGGCTACCCGCCTGCGGTATGCCTCGCGCGAGTCAAAGTCCATCGTTGAGTAGGCATTTGCCGGGTCCTGACGCAAGAACGCATCGAAGACGATCAGCGGTTCCACCAATGAGGTCCAATTGGCGAAACCGGTGTCGCGAAGCGTCTTGATCCGGAGAGAAAGCTCCTCCCTTTTCTGCAAATCTGCCAGGGACGAGGCAATCAGCAACGCCCGTGCCTGGGACAGAATCTCTTCAAGCAGATAAAACTTCAGCAGGGCCGGCAAAACCCATAACTCCTCAAGGTCAAGCGGGTCGTCGATCTGAAGTTGATCGACGTAAACTTTGAATGCATCGGGATGCCAGATGGAATGGGTGGCCTCAAAGAATGCGGCGGCGACAGCACTGGCGCGCAGTACTTCAGCCCCCGCCTTACCCCGACTGGATGAGGCATCTCTGTTGTCGGCAACGACGCGCGGCAATCGACGAGTGGTGCGCCAGAGTGAAGCAGTCTCCAGCAAGGCCGCGCGCAGCATTCTTGGATTTTCACGCAAAGTAAGAATTGGGTTGGGCCCGGAAATCGCTGAATAATCCGCCAGAGAGATGAGGTCCAGCTCGGCGTAGAGTTTCTCGAGCGACAGTCTTGCGGCTTCGAGCCGGGCCGGAAACGTATCTTTCCCGCGAACTTGCCGAGTCACGCTCCAGGACCGCGCAGTCGCACCTGCATGTTCGCGCAGATGGCTCAGCGAAATCGGAGGGCTCTCCGGGTACTGTTCGTCGGCGGTCTCGATATATTCGGTCATTCTCGGTATTTCCTGAGTTGTCGCCATCTCCGAACACTTTCTGAGTTCGGTTCACTGAGGATTTGCCAGCCTCACCGGTAGCTTGCCGCCTGCATCTCGAACATCTCGGCGTAGAGTCCGCCAAGCGCGATCAACTGTTTGTGATTGCCTTGTTCCACGAGTTGTCCACCGGCCAGCACCACAATCCGGTCAGCCATGCGTACCGTCGAGAAACGGTGTGAGATCAGCAGCGCCATTTTGTCGGTAGTCAGCTCCGCAAAACGTGCAAAGACTTCTAGTTCGCTCTTGGCGTCCAAGGCTGCCGTCGGCTCATCCAGAATCAGTAACTGCGCATCGCGCAAATAGGCGCGGGCCAGGGCGACGCGCTGCCACTCCCCTCCCGAGAGCTCGACCCCGGTCTCGAACCGGCGGCCGAGCATCTGGTCGTAGCCATGCTCGAGCTTTGCCACTACGCTCGCCGCAAGGCTCTTCTCGGCGGCCTCGCGTATCTCCTCTTCGCTGTGATCTCGCTCGACGCGTCCCACGGCGATGTTCTCGCGCGCCGTCATCTCATAGCGCATAAAGTCCTGAAAGATCACACCGATTTCGTGATGCAGATCTTCCAGCTTGTAATCGCGCAGGTCGACACCATCGAGCAGTATCTGCCCTTCCGTCGGATCGTAGAGCCGGGTGATCAGTTTGACCACGGTTGTCTTGCCCTGGCCGTTTTCGCCAATGAGGGCGACCCGCTCGCCGGGCGAAAGCGTGAAGTTAAAGTTCGTCAGCACGCGACGCGTCGTCCCTGGATAAGCGAAGGAGACATTGCGAAACTCAAAGCCGCTGCGAATGGGCCGAGGCATAACTCTGCCGTTGGGATTTGATAACACGGTCGGCTGCATCTCGAAAAATGCAATCAGGTCTGTCAGAAAGAGCGCCTGGTCGGCAATGCCCGACGCGGACGAAAATACCTGCTGCAAGTTCGACTGGGCCTGAATGATCGATGTCGTCAGGAACAGCAGCGTAGTCATGTCGATCTCGCCCTGCACCGCTCGCCAGATCACGAAGACGTAGGAGCCGTAGTAGCCCAGCGTCCCGATCATCGTCAATATCCCGCCCCAGAAAAGCTTGCGGCGTGAGAGATCGACGTTCTCTTCGTAGATTTGTCTTGAGAGCGTCGAGAACCGGCCGGTGAAGAAGCCGGCCAGATTGTAGAGCTTCAACTCCTTGGCGCCTTCGCGGCTTCCTGCAGCCTGTCGCAGATAGTCCATCTGCCGTTTGGCCGGCGTCTGGCGAAAGTTCTTGGCGTAACCGAGAAAAGCGTAATGCGTCTCGCCCAGGAATGACGGCAACACTCCCAACGTAAGCAGAAGCACCAGCCACGGCGAGTGATACATCAGGATGCCCGTAAAGATAGCAGTCGTCACCACCTGCTGCAAAAGGCGCCCCATCTGCTGGATCATGGCCAACCGGTCGGTCGCCTGCACGCGGGCTCGTTCGAGCCGATCGTAAAAGACCGGGTCTTCGTAGGTCGTCAGATCGAGGTCTGCCGCCTTGATCATGACACGAACGCTGACAAAAAATGTATAGCGATCGGACAGAAGGCTATCCGTGTAATCGATACCGCGGTTGATAGCGTTGGCGAAGACCGCGAGGGCAACCTCGGCGCCCACCATCCACCAGAATCGCGGCGGCAGTGATTGATGGTCGATCGCCAGCTTTACATGACCGAGAATCCACGACGAGATATAGCCAAGCAGCGCTGGAAGTCCGGCCACGACGAGCCGCAGAATGATGCTCCAGGTGACCACAGATGGGCCGGACTCCCAGAGAATCGTGAGCACCGGGGGGACGTTCTTGAGCGCGCGTAGGCGATCGGCCCAGGCGTTGCCGGGAACCTCCGCCGGCTTCTGCTGCTCGGGCTTTGACGATGTGCCGTTTTGATCGCCCGTCAAGGTCGCGTTCATCCCTGAATTAAGTTCTTAAGCCAGATTCTTAAGTTGAAGTTTTAGATCGAGGTCTTTGAGTGAACTGCTCGTTCGATGCGGCATTGGGGACTGGCGTTGGCCGGGAACCTCAATATTTGCCGCTCCTACAGCGGGCCTTTCGAGTCATCGCTTTTGAAACCCGCAAGTTCCATCCCGCGTTGCGCTTCCGGGTTCTTCATGAAGGTCTCCCAAACGAAGCCGGTGCGGGCGTTCTCCGCCATCACCATGATGATGCCGGAGTCGATTCCCACAATATCCGTGTCATACCAGTTCTTCAACGGATTGAAGGCATCGACAAAACCGTATTGGCTCCACGCCTGAGGATAATGGCTCCGGATGTTCTTCAGGACACGCATCGTTTCCTGAGGCAGAAACGGCAAGGAGCCTCCAGGGGCGGCCGGAACCACCGTTCCGTCGATCGGGCCCGTAGCCGGCGGGCCACCCCAGATGACGTAGCCTTTGTCGGAATCGGAAGCCGTGATCCCCCAGAGATCGTCGCTGTAATCGGGATATTGCGGGGCCAGCGAGAGACAAAACCTTTTGTGGGCCTCAGTCGCAGTTGCCGAGTTCTCGAAGTAGTTCGCGTACTTGTCCCGCTTGTGGCGAAAGTCAAACCAGGCCTGCGAATACTGGTGTACGAACAGTGGGGCAAACGAGCCAATGTAGCGCAGCCCTTCATACTCGAAGTTGATTCGCTTCCATGCCGCCCAGGCCTCCGGCCGCAGGGGATGCAACGAAGAGCCCATCCCAAGCAGGTAGATCATCATCAGTTCGCTGTAGTAATCCCACCGGAAAGGGAGAAAGCCCGACTCCGGCGTCCATCCCTGCGAGAGCAACGACGTATCCTCTGAGATCCAACTCCAGTCCACGCGGTCAAAGATCGCATGAGCGAGTTCGACAATGTCTTTATCCTGAAAGTGCTGCTTACACGTCAGGATGCCGCAAAGCAGCATCGTTGTATCAATGGAGGAGACTTCGGAGTCCCAGATTCTTTCACCCGTGTTGATATTGGCGAAGTGATAGAAGAACCCGCGATGCGTCGGCAGCTTCTTCCACAGGTAGACCAACGTCGAGAGCACGCGCAGCCGCGCGTCTGCATAGGAGACAAAGCCGCGCTTTTCCGCTATGCAGATGGCAGTCAGACCAAAGCCAGTCGACGCGATACTGCCAACTACGCCGGTGTCCTTGATTCGCGAATTACAGCGGTCCTTGATCAGTCCTGTCTCGGGGTTCGCCTGCTCCCAGAAATAGAGAAAAATGCTGCGCTCAAGTTCATCGAGAAACTGCTCCTCCTCCTGGGAGAAAGGGCTTGGCGGCTCGGGGAGAATCTCTTGATGGCCTTTAGCGGGTTGTCGGGGAGCGGGGCGCTGTGCCCATGCCGGCAGACCACACCAATGAGCGAACGGTAAACCAAGAGAGACTCCAGCCATCTGACGCAGGAGTTGCCGCCGCGAACTTCGATTTTCGCCCGGTGCGGCGATTTTGCTCAATTGCTCATCTTTCCATGGATAGTGTTCCATGCTCTTCCGGGTCATTCGCAACCGCGCAGAAAGCGATTCACAGGAAACATCTATCTAATGTATCTAATGATAGATGCACAAATGTCATAGATGCAGTTCGGCGGCCAACGCCCGCTCAAGTTGCTCGTCTAATAAATTGTCGGCTCCGCAATGAGCAAAAGAAGAATTACGTGGATGAGTGTCGGCGTCGCGGCCTCGGTTTTGGTTGCCTTGTTGCTGCGCGCCCACCTGCTGGTTCCATTGGTCACGATTGAAGGCGCAGTAGTCGAAAGCAACGCCGACACCAGGAAAGAGCGCCCCATATCCAACGCCGTAGTCACTGCCTCGGATGGCGCGCATAGCGTCTCCACGCGGTCAGAAGCGGACGGGCATTTCAAGTTGGCCCTAAAAGTAAGAACCTTGCCTGGAAAGCCTATTGCGCTGACTCTGCAACATCTGGACTACGAACCTCTTAATTTGCAGGTGCAACCGCGAAGGCTGCATCTTCGGAATGAGCTGACCGTCGCGAAGATGGTTCCGGTCCCTCCCGAAACCCTCACCGGTTCTCTTGATCCAGGTCCTGTGGTCTCCACTATCCGCGTGAGATATTCGATCAATTCCCGTACCGAAACCAACGTAGGCAGCACTGTCAAGACCTTTCAAGTCGTCAACAAAGGCGGCGTGCCGTGCAATGGCCAGCCCCCTTGTTCCCCCGATGGAAAGTGGAAAGCATCTTCAGCGTCATCGTCGCTCTACGCCGGAACGGACAACGTCTTCAACAACGTAAGAGCGTCCTGCATCGCCGGGCCTTGCCCCTTTACAAGCATCTCCGCAGGCGAAGATCTGCAGGGCCAGCGGAACATCCAGGTTTCGGCCTCGGTTTGGTCCGATACCGCCACCTTCCTCGTGGAAGCCGAGGTCTTTCACGCGGAGATAGTTTCCAACGTCCGCGAATTATATCCAGTCATATTTGGCCGAGGATTCAACTTCACACTTCCTCCGACCGCGGAAGGCGTCACGCTCGAGGCCGAGATAGACGGCTCCCCGATGGTCTTCCCATTGGGGCCCAGCCTTGAAATGAGCTGGGCCACGTGTTCGGTTCGGAGCGTTACGGAAAAGGAAAAGATCGCAGTCTATCGGTGTGAGCTCAAGCCGGGATATCGATTCTGATCTAAAAGAGCGAGAGGTCGATCAACCGACTCTCATCCTCGCACCTGTCGCTCGCCAAGATACCGATCTGCCGTTCATTCAATCAGATGAACTGTGCGCCCGTCTTCCCAGTTCACGTGTACGTTACCTGATCTTTGACCGAGCCACGAACTTCAATGAAGAAGTCGTCAGCACGATGGAGAGCTTTGACATCTGGTCCAAGAGAACCAGCTTCCCAAGTCCGTGACAGAATGGCGTTGTTGATTTTATTGGTCGGGGCGGAGGGATTCGAAAGATCCGCGCCGATTTACGAACTCGCCGTGTCTATTCTGTGATTTAGGTCCAAAGCAGTGCAAAGGTATAGAGATACCGTTTTGTATACCGCACCCTACTTTCTACACAGTCTACACAAGGAACTATAGTCCGCGGGTTTTTCGTATCCTTCGTATCCGCACAAATGCATCGTTTCTGGCGCAACAATGCCCCGAACTGCCCCGAAAAAGGTGCAGAAAGTCCGCGCTCGCGGAATCTGCCACTCCAACCTGGATTGCCCGTCGTCTGTCATACGGAACTTGCCACCGAGAAGAAGCACGCGCCTTTTGCATGTCCGATGACCTCTTCCATGCCATGATGTGGGTCGGAACCTAACTTATTGACGATACAGTGGTTATGAGTTGGCTAAACCGGTAAAACCGGCATACTTGGCAGCATTTGCTGCCAAAATGCTGCCAAATTCATCATCGGGTAATCGGGCTGAACCGTGGGCGGCAGCCCGATTGATTGTGCGGATAATTGCCTCAATGGTCTAAGCGGCGACGAGTGCGATGAGACTAACGATTACTCTTGCCCGGAGTTGGTGAACCAGATTCTAAAATCTCTCCGGTATGGTGGGATGCTTCCAGTCCTTTTGAAAATGTGATGCCACTGCCAGAGACTTGAGTATCGGCTGCATGCGCAGAGAGCAACGGCGCCGTGAGCACGAGCCTCTTCGGCCCCTTTCGCATTAGGGAAAGAATGGTGGCCGTTTCCGCCTCTTTTCCGCTCCCCACTGATATAGTCTGCCCGATTGTGAAGCCATCCGTGCTTGACACCTGGAGGGCAGTGGCGCCTGCGGGCGTATCGGCAATCGTGAGAGTTCCGCCTCCAGTTCCGACAAGCGAAATGGTCGCCAGCTCCCGGGATGACCCACTCCCAACCAGAACGCTCTGTCCGGACCTGAAATTATCAACGCTCGATACCTTGATGTTTGTTGCCCCGGACTGCGAGTTCATCAATATGGTTCCTGCTGCTTGTGTGTGGAAGTCTGCGCAATTGCTACCGGTATCTGAGCCGTCGGGGTATCGACCGACGCTTGTGCCGGGCTCGTGCAACGAAGCTGGGATCACAACAATGCAACCGCCAGCGCTCTGGTCTCCTTCCAGCCTCGCGAGCTCAGGGCTCGTAATGGTTCCGTTGGCGCTTGAATTACTTTGTCGGGAACCATAGACGAGGGCATCGACAACACGAGTTGTGCTCGAATCCATCAGAGCGATGGAACCTGCGCTTGATGAGAGCGGCATGCCGAACCATAGATTAGGCGGCGACTGCCCTTGAAATCCAGTCCCAGAGGCGACCGAAGAGGTCACCGGCGCACCATAGCGATGGGCAAATTGCAGTGAGCGATCTAAACGGATGCCGTTCCCCAGCGCCTGAACAGCGTCGCCGCTAGTATGAATAAACTTCGTCGCCGGTGAAAAACTGATGCCAGTGCCGCGGTCCGAAACATCTATGCCGGACTTATGGTCAAGCTTCAACGCACGTGACAAAGCGATGTCTGTGCTTTTCTCTCCGACGTTAACCTCTCTGACTCTGACAACTTCATTCCGTTGCCCAGTGCCAAGGGTGAGGGTGTCGCCTGAAAGCACGTTGATCCCCGATTCAATCAAGATGTGATTTGCTCCGGCAGATGCTGCCTCGGACAAAACGGTCTGAGTCGCCGCCTTGCCGACGGCTTTGACCGTTGCGATCTCGTATTGACCACCGGCATCAATTCCAATCTTCTGACCTATCACAAACCCGGCTGCGTCCGTCACTGGTACGTTGGACGTACCTGCTGGAATCGTTAAACGTGCTCCTGTCGACACAGGAGTAAAAACTGTCGTCATGGCGTTAGCCGCGCTGCTGAGGCTGACGATTCTGCGCGGTTCGTCATCGATATCGATGGTTTGGCCTGCGGCGAGACCTTCTATGCTCCGCACATTGAGAGTGGTCGCGCCTGGAGCCGTTGGGGCCCCCAGTCCTGAGGGAGCAACACCAAGGACGTAGAACGAGTGCGGCTTCAAGATCGTGCCTGACGGTATTGTGGCAAGCGTGAACGACGCCCATTGGCTGGGAGTGTGAATCAAGCTCCACTTTGAGATATCGACCGGCAGATCAGAAGCGTTGTACAGTTCGATGAATTGGTCTGTGGGATTAGACGTCGTGCCAAACCGGACCTCATTGAGCTTGACCGCAGGCACGTTCCTGATGGCTTGGACCGCGCTCTCTCGCTCTCTAATACGTCCAGCGCTGTTCCATTCTGTAATGGCAGTGATGTATCCCGAGCTAGAGGAGAGTGGAGAAGTAATCGTGAACTTTACTGTTTTGCTGGCGCCAGATCCGAGGGGCTTCATAATCCGGACGGAAGATGTTCCGCTCGTGCTCGATGCCGCGCTCCATCGCTCGTCGGGAAGAGCAAGCCGGATCACGAGATTGCTTACCGAAGCCGCTTCACAATTGGTGAAGGTAACCGTAACCTGTTGTGAGGAGCGGCTGGTGAACGCCTTCAGGCGTGTCATCATGACGGGAGCGACGTTATAGTGAGCCGCAATAATGTTCGCCTGTACAGCATCTGTGGTCGTTTCACTTGGACGTCCTGTAGTGACCACTCCCTCATAGAAAGTTCCAGAGGACCCGTTTCCATTGTCACCTCCAGTGCCAAGGAGAATCCCACCCTGTCGTCGCATTGGGAAGTAGCCGCCACTGGGGTTTGGATCGGGACGGACACCGCTATAGAAAGTAGCCAATTTCCCCTTTTGTGCGTCCCCTCCACGCAGATCCCAGAAGTTGCCTCCCCCTCCGTCCACTACCGCTGTGACAAAGCGCCAGTGATTGATTGTGGGATCACCGTCATTTTCCTTCGAGGAATGACCGGAGAAAAGACCAGCCTCCATATCTGTCATGAGCCACGGGCCAGCTCCTTCACCCTTACCCCACACGGTTGAGTTACCGAAATAGGAGGTGTCCATCGTGCCGGTGCCGACGGCCCTTCCATTGGTTGAGGCGTTGCCGTAGTCAAAGCAGCAGCCGCTGTCGAAGTGGCTGCCATCAATAACGTAGTAAATGCCCTGAGGCTCATCTCCGGTCGGTAGGTACGAAGCGTCGTTGTTTCTCAATCCCATGCCAGGCATTATGTAGACCCCGTACACCTTGTGACCATTCACAGTGACCGGAGCCATATCGGCGATTGGTTGGGTGTCGAATCCTCCTTTTGCCGGCCCCTTGAAGGTACCCGGCGCAGCCTGGTAAAGATGATTTCCTTTTCCTGACTGGTCGTAGATGATGTTGATGATGCACAGCGCGCTCGAACAGAATTTGTCCTGTGCCGCAGCATCAGCATAGGCAACTTTGTCTTCGGAGGGAGGCGCGATGACGCCAATGTCGAGCGTGCGGCCATCCAATACCCGCTTCACCTGATAAAGCGCACCGTGATAGTCAGCATAAAGTGCGCGTGTCGTACTATGAGCAGCAACGCAGGGCGTTCCAGCTGAAGCGTAGATATCGCACGGCTTAGGTGTGGTCTTTGCATCCAGAAGTTTTGGAACCGTTTTTCGCTGTGCGTTCGCTAGAACCTGTTCGCCCACACTCGTGGCTAGCAACAGAAGTCCCAACCAAACTGATCGCCGGTATATATTTCGCACTTTCCGTCCCGGGAGGGTACTTCCCCTCGTTTTCAAGCTTGAGATGGGTGGCATGGCCCCCCGGTATCCCACATCACTGGCGACGTGCTATTGGATAGCGGGAGGACCAAAGAATATCTTTGGCAATGCAGCGTTATGGACGACTATACGTTCCACAACCCCGGTCGGATCGTCCATACCGCCGCTTTTCGGCGGAAATATCGGCCCAGCAGAACCAAGGTGACTGGCCTGATGTTAGGTCACGCGTTTCAGAATTTCGACGAAGTCTGGTTTCACATCGCTCCGCCTAACATTCGCTCACAGAAGGCAACGTTGAGGCTCGGAGCACAGTATATGGGAGATGCCTTCATCGATCTCTCTGGCGGCCCGACTCTCTGGATGTGCTTCCGACTCAGTCGACGCATCTGGGAAGAGCACATCGCCTCTAGGGTGCAGGACTCAGAGGCGACTTGAAAAGAGTTCCAATCCCACACAAGCTAAAATGAGATCGCTGCCGATTGGGGAACTCATGACCAGGCTGTCTTGGCTCCGCGTACTCTCTCTCTGCACTGCTGCGGTACTTTCCGGGACTGCGGCTTGCAACGGGCAAAATCCAATCATACAAACCGACTTCACCGCGGATCCCGCACCTCTGGTTTACAACGGGACTGTTTATCTCTATACCAGCCACGATGAAGACGACGCCACCGGATTCCATATGCTTGACTGGAAGCTTTACACTTCCACGGACATGGTGAACTGGACGGATCACGGCACTGTCGCCTCGCTCAAGACTTTCCCGTGGGCAGTTCAGAGCAACGATGCGTGGGCACCACAGGTGATCGAGCGGAGCGGCAAGTTTTATCTCTACGTTCCAATCAGTGTGCCGGGAGAGCCCAAGAACGTTATAGCAGTTGCCGTGGCCGATAGCCCGCTCGGCCCGTTCAAGGATGCTCTCGGGCACCCACTTATCGAAAAGGCAATAGGAAACATCGACCCCACGGTTTTCGTCGACCACGACGGTCAGGCATACCTTTACTGGGGCAACCCGAATCTCTGGTACGTGAAGCTGAACCGGGACATGATTTCGTATTCAGGCGATATCGTGAAGGTCGATTCGAGACCCGCAAATTATCAGGAAGGTCCTTGGTTCTACAAGCGAAACGGCAGATATTACATGGCCTATGCGTCTCACTGCTGCCCCGAGGGCATCGGGTATGCGATGAGTGCGAGCCCTACCGGCCCTTGGGAATACAAGGGCCAGATTATGGATCCTGACAAAAGATCCTCGGGAAATCACCCAGGAATCATCGACTATAAAGGTAGCTCTTACGTCTTCGGCTTCAATTACACGCTCAACTTCGCACTGACGGATGTTCATCGCGAACGGCGTTCTGTCTCCCTTGCGAAATTCTCCTACAACCCCGACGGCACAATTCCAACACTTCCGTGGTGGGGCTCAGCGGGTGTTGGTCAGGTTGGCACTCTGAACCCATTTGTCAGGGTGGAGGCCGAAACCATGGCATGGGAGTCCGGACCGACCAAAGGAGTTTGGGCAACCGGTGTCGGAACAGCGCAAGACGACAAGACTGGCGTATACGTCACCAATATCGCAAACGGAGATTTCATCAAGGTGCGCGGCGTAGATTTTGGCAATCGTCCGGTCTCGGACTTCACCGCAAGCGTAGCAAGCGCCTTGAATGGAGGGTCGATCGAATTGCACCTGGACAGGGTCGACGGGCCGAAGATCGCATCATTGCCTGTTCCGTCCACGGGAGGATGGAACACGTGGCAGACGAGGACAACGACCGTGTCTGGAGCTTCAGGCGCGCATGATCTTTACTTCCTATTCAAAGGCAAAACTACCGGACAGCTTTTCAATTTCGATTATTGGAAGTTCGATGAGAAGGGCGCCAAGCACCCGAAGTCCTGAAAGTCCATCGCGGTTCACACCATCCTGAAACAAAACGAAGGGATATGAAATGGGTTCTCTGATGGGTCGTTATTCGAGGTCGGGGCGGTCTGCCTTGAGGTGTGGCCAGATTCTCGCAGTGGCGGTGTCAGTGTCAGCGGCGGCGATGGCCCAGACTGGCCCCTTAGTGTTGGAGCGTGCAGGCCGGGTGATCTCATTGGAACCTTACGCCCTGAATATAGTCCGCGTGACGATCAGCACCGACAAGGCCGCAGCCACAGGCCGCCCTGGCTACGGTTTCCTCGCTCAGCCTTCAGCGCAGGGCTGGACATACGAGCACAATTCTGAAGGCTACGAGGTATTCCGGTCGGCCCGGATGGTGGTGCGCGTGTCGCCCGAGAACCTTCCCAAGGAGAAGCTCTCGCAGCCGATGCCGCTTGATGCGTTGAATCTCCAGTTGCGCGATCCCTACTTCGGAGGTGGAGGCGGTCACCGGCCTGGTGATGAGGTTCAGGTGACCACGGCGGACGGCAAGACATTGCTGCACATGCGCAGCTGGGCGATGTTGCCGGAAAGTGCAGATGTGGCGGCGGCTGATGCGGGAGCGAAAGGCTACAAGACTACGGCTCTATTCGACTCCCCGCAGGGGGAGCACTATTACGGATTGGGACAGCAACAAAAAGGCTGGATGGACCTGCGGGATCATGAGATTCACTGTTGGCACGACTACGGTGCACTTGGGGGTGAGAACGTTTGTGTGCCGTTCATGGTGTCCAGCCGCGGCTATGGCCTGGTGTGGGATAACCCATCCAAAACGACGATCGATCTAGGATTCAATGGTCGCAATACATGGTCGTCCGAGGTAGGAGAGCGCGTTTCTTACTTCGTCATCGCCGGAGACACCAGCGACGAAATCTACGAAGGTTATCGCTTACTCACCGGCGTGACACACATGCTGCCTAAGGCGGCCTACGGATACATCCAAAGCAAGGCAATCTATCCGACTCAGGATCAGATTCTCGATGTAGCTAAGGAATATCGCCAGAAGAAGCTGCCACTGGACGTACTCGTAGTGGACTTCCTCAATATGACCAAGCAGGGTGAACTTGACCTTGATCCGAAGAGATGGCCTGATCCTGCAGCAATGAACCGCGAACTACACGCGATGGGGGTGAAGACACTGCTGAGCGTATGGCCACACTTTGCGACAGGGACGCAGTTCTACAACATGCTGCTCAGCAAAGGCTGGCTAATTCTCGACCGGAACGGAGTCCCGGACACTGGCGGCTACAGAAAGAACATTGGACCCAATCTCGACACCACCAATCCGGAGGCTGCGAAATGGTTCTGGGAGAAGATACGCGATCGCTACGTGAAGCCCTACGGTTTCGATTACATCTGGCTGGATGAGACGGAACCCGACGTCGATCCGGCAAACGATCGGTTCTCGATCGGTTCTGGGACACGCTTCTATAACGTGTATCCGCTGTTTCACACGGCCTCCGTTTATGAGGGTTTCCGGCGCGATTTTGGAGACAGCCGCCGGGTAATGATCCTGGCCCGTGCGGCTTATCTGGGAGCACAGCGCAACGGCACGGTTTTCTGGTCAAGCGATATTGTCTCAACCTGGGATGTGCTCAAGCGCTCCGTCCCTGCCGGGTTGAACTTCACCGCTACCGGCCTGTCCTACTGGGACACCGATATCGCAGGATTCTTTTCGCCTTCGGTTCCGGCGGACTACCACGCCGAACACAAACCGCTCATAGACGGATCCGATGTGCGCGGCACGATTGGGAACTATGAAGATTATCCCGAACTGTTTGTCCGGTGGTTCGAATGGGGTGCATTCCAACCCGTGATGCGCGCCCATGGAGAGAGAGATCACAACGAAGTATGGTCTTATGGCAAGCAAGCTGAACCGATTCTCGCGAAGTATCTGAAGCTGCGCTATCAGCTTCTGCCATACACCTACTCCGTTGCCTACCGCAGCTATCAGACCGGTGCTCCGTATATGAGGGCATTGTTCATGGATTTCCCTTCGGATACTAAAGCTGCCGACATCCCAGATGAATATATGTATGGTCCTGCGTTCCTGGTCGCTCCGGTAGTGGATCAGGGCGCAACATCGAGAGCGGTGTATTTGCCAGCAGGCTGCGACTGGTACAACTACTGGACGAACGAACGGCTGCACGGTGGACAGACCATCGAGGTGAATGCACCCATCGATACGTTGCCGCTATTTGTCAAAGCAGGAAGCATTTTGCCTCTTGGCTCCGAGATCGGCAGCACCGACCAGGCGCAGACGATTGCGTCTGTGCGGATATATCCGGGAGCGGACGCCAGCTTCACTTTATTTCAGGATGACGGCGCAAGCTATGGATACGAGAAAGGCGCCGGTTCGGTCACCAAGCTGACATGGGATGACAAAACCCAAAGGTTGAACCACGAAGGCGCCCCGGCATGGTCTGGGCTAGACAAAGCTGTTGTTACCGTGGTGCGTAAATAAATCAAATTTGGATTTTGCTCAGCTAGCGGTCTAAAAGGTTCGCAACGCAGTAGCGCATTGGAGGCAACCGAACATGAACCGCCGATCATTTTTGTCAGCCAGCGCATCCGCCTTCGCCTGGTCGGCATTGACGAAACCAGGCCACGCGCAGATGTTTCGCGGGCAGGTTCCTGAAGGGCCTTTTCAGCCAGACTGGGAATCGCTCAAATCCTACCAGTGCCCGAATTGGTATCGCAACGCAAAGCTCGGGATATGGGCGCACTGGAGCCCACAGTGCGTTCCCGAGGACGGCGATTGGTATGCGCGCAATATGTACATTCAAGGGACGCCGCAATACGAGTTTCATGTAAAGACCTATGGCCACCCGTCCGAGTTCGGGTACAAGGACGTTTGCCATCTATGGAAGGCCGAACGATGGAACCCCGAAGCCCTCATCAAGCTCTACAAGAGCGCAGGCGCCGCGTATTTCGTTGCCCTGGCCACCCATCACGACAACTTCGATTGCTGGAACTCAAAGTACCAGCCATGGAATAGCGTCCAGGTAGGGCCCAAGCGCGACATTGTGGGAACATGGGCCAAGGTGGCGCGCGCTCACGGATTACGGTTTGGCGTCAGCCATCACGGCACTCCAGGCCGCGTGTGGAACGAATTTATGCCCGTCCGCTACAAGAGCGATACCATCGGGCCGCTTGCGGGAATTCCTTACGATGGTATCCAGACCATCGCCGACGGAAAAGGAAAATGGTGGGATGGCATGGACCCACAGATGCTCAACGGCAAAGCTCACCTGAAGAACACGCCGTGCCCTGAGTTCACCAGGCAGTTCCTGTTGCGGGTACAGGATGTCATCGACAGCTATGATCCCGATCTGCTGTATTTTGACGACAACGCGCAGTTCGACTTCGACGCCGGTGGGCCCGGTGCCCTGGATTTAGGTGTCTGGCTGGGCATTCCAGACCTGGCGCCCCAGATCATGGCCTACTACTACAACAAGAATATGAAGACCCACGGCGGCCGTCTGGAAGCGGTCTTGAATCTGAAAACTGTTCCCGAGCCGGTCTGGGGCACGCTGACGCGCGACTTCGAGGCAGCAATGGAAGACAAGCTGCAGAAGTCGCCGTGGCAAACGGACGCCTGCATCGGCGCATGGCACTATGACCGCTCAATTTTCGAAAATCATAAATACCAGAAAGCATCCACGATCATTCCCATGTTCGTCGACATCGTGAGTAAGAATGGAAACCTTCTACTCAACATTCCGTTGCCCGGTCACGGTGAGCCGGACAGCGATGAAACGACATTTGTGAGCGAACTTATCGACTGGCAGCAGATCAATTCCGAAGCCATTCAAGGTTCGCGTCCCTGGAAGGTCTATGGCGAAGGTCCCTCGATCCATGCCCCAAGGATCGCGTCCTATCAGTTGAATCGTCTTAAGTTTGACTCATCGGATTTTCGTTTCACTACCAAGGGTGAAACTCTCTACGCCATCGCGCTCGGCTGGCCTGCCGACGGAAAGTTTCTTATCACCTCGCTCGCCGACGGCTCGTCTAATTACCCTCGCCGGATCGGCAAGATCGAACTGCTTGGGGCGAAATCGAATCTCAAGTGGTCCCGGGGACCACAGGGTCTCGAGATCCAAGCGCCTGGATCTTCGCCTTGCAAGTACGCTTACACCTTTCGCATTCTTTCGGCCTAAAATCAGAAATCTTCGGGCTGTTTCAGGATGCCCGGCCGGAGTACCCTGACCGCATTCAAGCCTTGGCCAAGTCGTATGCTCATCTCAAAGAAACGCTGCACGGAATCTTGTTCCTGTTCAGGCGCCCGAAGGGAGAATCATTCGACTATTCGCTCGAACAGTTTCTAGTCTGGAATCCCGAACTAATCGACCACGAGCGCGCAGCGGCGATTTCTGAGCAGATCAAGCTAGCTCTGCCTTTGTATAAGAAACGAGAACAATAGCTATGCCCGCAGAACCGATTCCATCGCCGTTGCGAGTGACCTTCGACAGCAATGCCTGGCAAATGGCGGTGATGCCGAGTCTCGCCAGCAGGACGCCCGTCTATGCAGACTTCGTCGCCATTCATGACGCTCTGCGCACCAAGCAGATTCAAGGCTTCATCTCCGAGACGGTCGGGACACTGGAAGCGATCAAGAATGTGGGACGCAAGGCTTACTTCACATCGATCAAACCTAAGGTCGATGTGCAGGTAGTAAATGTGACGGGCGGCCAAGCGGTCCTGAAGATAGATATTGGCACGACCCATGACCAACACCCGGGGCTCCACAGAGTTCTCAAAGAGCGTCTCGAACTTGCAATCGCGCTCGAGATGCGTCTCATGCGAGCACCACGCATGACCATTCCCGTCCCGGCTCTATTTTTGGATCTGTCCGTCTTTGCCGACGAGGGAGATGTCCCAACGTCGGCAGCCCGTGACAATCGTTGGGGAGACGTGATGGGAACGATTGAGCAACGTGGCGTCGGCGGTGCGGTGCTGCGATCCCTCCAAAAGAAAGCAGGAGGCCGAGCCGAAGACATCGAGGAAAAGGAATTTGCTCGCGCTGTTGCCGAATGGGCGGACGGAGATTCGGTAGCAGCGCATGTCGCATATTCGAACGACACCTTCTGTACCGAAGATCAGGGCAGGAGTGCCGGCGGCAAGTCGATATTCGATAAAGAGAATCGTCGCTGGCTTTCTCATACATACGACGTAAGGTTTGCGACGGTCGCAGAGCTTGCAAACCAGATACGTTCAAGCCAAGGCTAACCACCATCCCTTGAACCCTGTTCTGGCTTCAGTAGCAGTCGGTATGAGTGATGACCGCGGCTACCGAGCTCATTGATCAGCTTCGATGCGGCAGCCGACAAAGAAGCATCACCGGCGCGCAATACCGTTTCCAGAACCGTCATTAGATCGTCTGTCCAAAGGTCGACATATTCGTCTGCCGCCAAAACAATCATGCGCGTGCATTCGAGCACACGCGCTGGATGTGTGGCAGCAAGTCGAGCCAGCCGAGAGAGCGCATCCAGCACAGGTTCAAACTTGCCGTTCGCAAGTTGCAAACTCTGCCTCAATCGGTCAAGAGCCCACCCGTCATCGAAATATCGCGTGTTGAACCACCACCCGAAATTTGCGAAGACTTCGCCGGAGTTCCGTGCATTCTCTGAAGCCATGACGTAATCCCAAAGGAGTTGAAGACGAGCGAGAGCATCGTCCGCCACTCCATCTTGAGCTTCCGCCAAAGAGCGGCCGACATAAATGATGGTGGATCGCAGAGCTTCGCTGGTGGTGTGGTTCAGGAAGTCGACGAGGACCGACCCCTCGGAGAGATCGATCTTGTCCCACCAGTACATCTGGATGAGGTGTTCACCCAGAAGGGCGCTAGGGCGATCCATAAGATGACTCGTGCCTTGTTGTCTGGACTTGTCATTTATTTGGATGGCGTTGCGGTAGAAATTTTCGAGCAGAAAGAACAGGTCGGTGTATGCCGGATTCGCAGCCAGATACGCGCCCCATGCAACATCTCTTAGCGGTTGGAGAGCGGGATCGTCTGGGAAAATGCGAGCGATCGCATTTGAAACCCAGGTCGAATCAACCATCTTCAAGAATGGCAGTCTCTCGCCGTAGATCAATCGGACCGCGAGGCATCGCTCTCTATCGACATCGAGATGGCGATCAAGGAATTGAGCAATCTCAGGCGCCGCCGAAGGGACAGACGCTCCCTCAGCCTTAAGACGAGTGTGAAGCCATTCGATGTAATTGAATGCGACTCGAACGGCCCTTGGCCGGAGTGTATTCAACGAGTAGCTCCAGACGTCCTTCCCGAGCGAGGACGGGTCGCGATAGTCGAGGCAGCTCAACTCGTCCTCAGCAACGATCTCAATAATCTTCCATGCCTTCGCTCTTTCTGGAAATGGCAGCAGGTCCTTCTTCAGGCCCTCCTCGAGGATCTCGACGATTGCGAAGCGCGAAGGCTGCCAATCAGAATCCGCAGGATGCCACTGGTTTTCATCCACATCCATTACCTTGCCGAGGGGCTGCTCGCAGATCCACTCCGCAATATCGAGCAGCGGCTTCCACGCCAGAGCGATCCCATTCCTGATCGCTTCTCGAAAGCCCTGCAACGCGGCGCGGATGTACGTTGGCTGGAGGGGCTTGAAATCCTCTAATCGCTCCCAGTAACGCTCGGGATGGCCTCCGATCACAGAGGCAAGCTCTCTTCCCAGTCCTTGTTCTGTAGGACCGAAAGGCGTGTGAGAATCGGGAGCCCACGATTTCAGGAAGTCCAGGAGTTCGTTGACCTCCATGGCCTCAAGCTGCTCGCCTGAAACGGGACTCTCGCCTCCTGGAGCCACAGCCCCGCCACGAACCACGGAATTCTCATACCTGCGCGCTTTCCCGAACTCCCGTTCCAGTTCTTCGACCTCTTGGTGCCGCTCAGGAGGAAGATAATCGCGCACAGGCTCGAAACGCTCCAGCTTCCACTGCCGAAGGATTTGCTCGATCTGATCGGCAGTCAACCCGCGCTCCACCATACGAGCCGTATCGATCCCGGCATCGATCAGTGCGAAGAACCCCTCTTGCTGTTCTCTTGACAGCATCGGGAAAACGACACGAGCGAGTTGATTGAATTCCTGGCGAAGGCCGAAATCATGGAACAGGTCGGCGTTCGTCAGCTTCTGCGCCGCCAGTTCCAAATCGAGATCGGGATACTTGGCCAGCAGGTACAGCTGAATTCGCTCGAAGATCGCAAACGACGGCCGCTGCAGGACTGCGGCGGCGTCAGCCCAAGCGCCATTCGATGCCATAAACTCAGCCGATTGCAGTACACCCGTAATCAGGAGTTGCTTTGCTTCTTCGTGTACGCCTCCAAATTCGAGGTGAGGTCTCCAGATATAGGAGTAATCCTCTACGGGCCGCCGCGCGTTTCTGTCGGAGTCATGCTCTTGAGATAGAGCGAATATCAGCTTTTTCGAGAGGAGTTCGAGGTAGCGTGGTCCCAAAGACGACGTTAGCGCGGCACTATTGACGCGAAGGATATTGCCGTAATCGAATCCACGAATACGGGTGCGTGCCTCTCGCCCGTATTCGCGTCCGGAAGGCCCGATTTTGATGGGGCGCGGATTTGGAACGACCTCGAGAACGGATCGCAAAACTTTCAGGGCGGCTTCCGCCTGTCCTCCCTGAGCGAGATTCGATGCAATTTCTCCCGCCCGGTCCATACCGATCAGGCCCCTGCTCAAGGGGGTGCGTGCAACTGCATCAGCGAGCTTCGCGGCGGAGGCCGGGGGCATGGTTGCGGCGGCGTCGAGGATGTCCTGAATCACGAAGGGATTCTCAGTCTCTGGGAAACGGGACATGATATCGGCGACAAGCTCTGGTTTGTACTTCGCCATTCTCGACAGATATCTGCTCGCCGGCCAGAGATAGTAGCCGGTGGATTTTTCTTCCTTGACCGGAGTCGGTAGCTGCTCAAAGAACTTCGCCTTGCGCAGTGGCTCGATCCATTCAGGGTTCTCCAGACGATCAAAGAAATAGCGCTGTTGCTCGGAATGAGGCATTCCGGCGATGGCACGAGTCACAAGTTCAGGAGTTGGCTTCGCCCAGGATTTCATCCAAGCCCTCCATTCCTTCGTAGAAAGTCCGCATACTTGCCAAGACATAGCTCTCTAGCCTGGCGAACTGCGACTGAAGATCCTCTTCAGGAGGTGTCTTCTGCTGTACCGCGAAATGCGCATAGTTATGGAACCATCGCCGTAGGCTAACCCATTCGCGAGCCATAGGCAGAACGAGCTCTGGTCTTTTTGCTGATTCCGGAGCGATCGCAGCGAATAGTTCCGCAGCCTGTTCTTCCTGGTTGACCGAACCAAGGCGATGCTCTTCCACAAGCCGTTGCATCAGCCTGAACAAAAGTCGAGAAATGGTCACGTCGGTGGCCGCCACGCTTGTGGCCTCGTTTGCCTGAGCCCCACCTTCGACAGTTTCGATTCCATCGAGCCCCTCAGCGATCCACTGTGGCTCTACCTCTTGAAACACGGCTGTGGTGTTCGCGTGTTTGCGCTTGGCGATGCCTCGAATATCCTGAAGGCCAGTGCAGATGTCCCTGCCTGCGTGACATATAAACTGAGCCCTACCGGGAAACGCGGTGTCCGCAAGTAATTGGACTGCGACCACATACCCGTCGCGCAGCGTGGTGGATTGACGGCCGATCCACTCTGCGATTTGTTCTTGATCAGGGCGCATCGAATTGGGGCGATTTCCTTTCCATGTTACGCCTTGAATCCCGGGTATCTTGATGACCACTTTTCTCGAGCCGCGAGATTACACGGAGTATCTGGCGCCCACAGATCGGACTTCAGTGCATTTGCTTCGCACGGTATGCCCAATTCAATTGCGAGGAACGAGCTGGCGGGTTCAACCCTCAATTCTTCCACGGCGTAGGCACCGGAGCCGAACTCCTCAGTGATGTCACGGTCTAATCGGCTGCCTGTACGTGCTGCGAGATTGGAAGAGGCAAGCGCCTTATTTTCCGGCTTTGCTCTTGAAGAAGCCCAAGGCGTAGGAGGTTTCAGTGAAAATCTCGCGGGCCTCAGCATCATCGGCACTGACGAGCATTCTACTTCCCGCCTCGTTCCAGCGTTGCCAGAGCTCGGCATTTTCAGAAGCACTGCGGGGCACTTCCGGAACCGGCTCAAGATTTGCGCCGGCGGTGCGGTATGGATCTTGATTGAACTGAAGGATGTAGCTTTGCGTGGCATCGGTTGCATCCGCTGCCCAGACTTGGCTCACGACTGTTGCCTCTATCATCTGCGCTTGCTTTATGAAGACCCTCTGCCCTGGCTGAAATTTCATGCCAGCATGTTATCACTGGCTCGGGAGGTTTTCTTGCGGGCCTTTTTGTAGCGGAAAACGCGGATGAGCGGGATCTGGTTCGCCTTCGAAATCTGCTGGATTAAATGCTAGGAGATGCAGGGACATGATACCTATCTCCCCTCACGCACTGCTGACCGGTCAGCTGGCCGAGTAGTCGTCAAATCGGAGGTTGGCACATGGACGAAAAAGTCGGCTATCCGGAAATCTGGTTAGACCCGGATGGGTCCTGATAAACGGGCATCTCGGATGTAATCCATCCGACGCGAGGGGAGTGTGGCCTCGATGAGTGCATCGGCCTGTTCTCGCCAATCGAAATTCTGCGAGATCGGTGAATGAAAGACAAGCGGACCCCACAGTACGATGGTGCCAAATTCAAGAAAACACGCAGGGCGATGGTCTACCTCTGCGTGCTTCGAGTGGCGACTTACAGCTGCGGATGAAGATTGCTGACGCTGCTGACCTGCTCCAGGAGCGAAGCGATGTGAAGAATCGTCGACTCGGCCTGCCAGCTGCCGACAACTTGCACGTTGATCGGCATGCCTTCTTTGCTGGTGCCGAATCGCATGGAGACGCCGGGCAAGCCGGTCACGTTGAGAGGTACAGTAGCGCCTTGCATGCTAATCGCGTCGACTGTTTGACCGTTGATCATGAACTCCGCCTGACCGTGCTCATAGGCCGGGATTGGCAGGACCGGGGTGAGCAACGCGTCGTACTTCTGGAAGTACTGAGCGTAGCCATCCCTCAACCGCTCCGCTCCCTGCTCAGCATTGATGTAATCCTTCATCGATGTTTCAGGGAGCGAGAGCATGTATTTTGCCATCGTGTAGATCTCATCCTCGCTGCGGCCAGCAATTGCTTCCTCAAAGGCAGGCCTCATCTCCATAACGTGTAATCGATTGAACACGTCGAGTGCAAAGTCGCGCTCAAGCGCCGGGATGCGCACGGGCTCTACAAAATGACCGAGTCCCTTGAGCGCATCGGCTGCTGCTTGCACCGTGGCCCCCACCTCAGGATCAATGGGTCCGAAACCGGGCTCGACAAGCCACCCCACTCGAAGCGGCCGATTGGGTGAGTCCCCGATTCCAGCATCGAACGCGACCGTACTACTGGCATAGCCGTCCAGGCCGTCGGGGCCTGCCAGTTGCGAAAAAGCCAAAGCGAGATCACGGATGCTCCGTGCCATTGGACCCACATGCCAGTTGCGTCGCGGGACGCGGGGCCAGATGCCCGTCATCGGGATGCGACCGTGCGTCGCCTTCAGCGAGACGATGCCGGTCTGGGCCGCTGGTCCGCGCACAGAGATCGCCAGATCCGTGCCAAGGCCGAGCGGAGACATGCTCGCCGCGATTGCCGCCGACTCACCGCCACTGGAGCCGCCCGGAGTGCGGGTTAGATCCCATGGATTGTTCGACCGACCCGTGAGGAGGTTGTCGCTTTCGATCCAGTAGGAGAACTCAGGAAGATTGGTCTTGGCAAGCAGGATAGCGCCTGCTTTCTTCATGCGGGCGACGCTGGTCGCATCGGCGTCGGGCATGCGTCCTTTGAAGATGGGAGACCCGCGCTGGGTCAGGACGTTCGCGGTGTCGATGGAATCTTTGACCGTAAACGGAACACCATGGAGTGGGCCAAGTTTATCGCCCCGCAACACAACTGCTTCCGCTGCCTGGGACAGTTTGAGAGCTTGATCGGCAATTGTAACGATGGCGTTGATCTTTGGGTTGACGGCCTCAATGCGATCGAGGTGCGCCTTCATAACTTCTACCGGAGAGACCTCTCGCGTGCGGATCAGTTCGGCCAGTTTTGTTGCATCGGTGTAGATCAGGTCGGTGTTCATAGGGCCATCCTCTCTACCTGCCAAATGACAGGTTATGCTTGAGATTCTACCTGCCACATGATAGATTCAAAAGAACGGTGAGGTGTTCTCATCGGTAGGTGTGGAGGGTTCGCGATGAGTAGGAACGCCCGCGACGAGATTCTGGCGGCTGCAAAGCTCACGGCCCAAGCCCACGGCTATGCGGGCCTGAATTTCCGTGATCTGGCTGAGCAGGTAGGCATCAAGGCGGCAAGCATCTATTACCACTTCCCGAGCAAAGCCGTCCTGGCTGCTGCGGTGGCGAAACGCTACTGGGAGGATGCTGCGGCTTATCTTGAGTCTCTACTGCAAAACTCAGCCAAGCCGATGGACGCGCTGCGCCGCTATCCGGAGACCTTTCGCTGGGCGCTGGCGAACGAAAATCGCATCTGCCTCTGCAGTTTCATGTCTGCGGAATTCGACGACCTGCCTGACGAGGCAAAGACAGAGGTCCAGGTCTTCGCTGACATCAACGTTGCGTGGTTGAAGAGAGCGTTGGTAGCTGCCAAGGTTGCAAGCCCGAAGGAAGCGGAAAAGCGAGCACATGCCATCTATGCGGGAATCGTTGGTGCACAACTCATGGCGAGAAGTCGGGGGGACATCGTTCTCTACGACGGCCTGATCGAAACTTATCGCTCTACAGGATTGCTTCCCTCGTAAGCGCAGACTGGTGCGGATAATCGCTTCTCTGAAGTGCTTTCCTTTGACGCGTCATCGCCGAGTCACTCGTTGAGGCAGATGGGCCTGGAAACGTGCATTGGCTGTACTCGCTAGTCGAGGGTTCGACGGCAGCTGTGCGAGTAGCTGAGATGCGGCTTCCGTAAGCATTGAACCTCATCAGGGCTTCAGCAACTCTGGCGTGGAACAATAGAAGCATGGCAAAGAAGGCGAAACCATCAAAGCGTGACGCCATACTCGAAGCGATGCTCGACATTGTCGTCGAGCGTGGCTTCCATGACGCTCCCATGTCCCTGCTCGCCCAGCGCTCCGGAGCCAGCGCCGGTGTCATCTATCACCACTTCTCCAGCAAAGAAGAGATCATCCAGGCGCTCTACGAGCACATTCGCGGCCTGAAGCTGGAAGCCCTGCTCGCTGGATTTTCCCCGGACGAGGATCCCCGCAAGACCTTCCTGCGTGGCTGTCTGAACGCCTACAACTTCTACCGGAAACATCAGCGCGAGATGCGGTTTTATGAGCAATACGAGCATGCCGGTTTCAGCTGCAAGACACTAAGCAGTGAGGAAACCGTCCGCGTAAAGGCCTATGCCCGTCTGTTCTCCAGTAAGTCGAAGGGGGGCGTCCTGAACGATTGGCCTGCGGAGGTCATTCAGGAATTGACATTGAATACCATCAACCGCCTCGCCAGCCAGAGTAAGAAGCTCCCCGAACGTCTGCTGTTGGAAATCGCCGATAAGCTGTGGAAATTGGTGAGTTCAGACAACTAGAACGAACATTCGGTTTATCATGTAGACTCGCTTCATGAAGAATGATTCGGTTCTCGTCACCGGCGGCTCGGGCTTTGTTGCCATCCATTGCATCGATCAGTTGCTCCGTGCGGGCTATCCGGTTCGCACCACGGTGCGCTCGCTCAAGCGTGAAGCGGATGTTCGAGAGATGCTGAAGACCGCGGGTACACCACGCCAGGAAGCCCTGACATTTTTCGAAGCCGATCTGATGCAGGACAAGGGATGGCCCGAAGCCATTGCCGGATGCCGGTTTGTCCTCCACGTAGCCTCACCCTTTCCGGCATCAGTGCCGAGGCACGAAGACGAGTTGATTCTTCCGGCGCGTGAAGGCGCTCTTCGCGTTCTCCGGGCCGCCCGCGACGCAGGTGTCCAGAGAGTTGTTCAGACCTCTTCCTTTGCCGCCATTGGATATGGCCGCAAGCACCAAGCGCCCCCGTTCGACGAGACCACGTGGACAAACGTCGACGGTGCCGGTGTTAGCGCCTATGCGAAGTCCAAGACACTTGCGGAGCGTGCTGCCTGGGACTTTATAGCGTGCGAAGGTGGACACCTTGAACTGTCCGTGGTCAATCCTGTCGGCATCTTCGGTCCTACCTTCGGCCCTGACTACTCAACCTCGATTCTCATCGTGCAGAAGCTGCTTGATGGGGAAGTTCCGGCCTGCCCCCGCATCAGCTTCGGAGCGGTGGATGTTCGCGACGTGGCCGACATGCACCTGCGAGCGATGACAAACCCTGCCGCAAACGGAGAACGCTTCCTCGCCACAGCCGGAGAGTTCATCTCGCTGCTCGACGTTGGCACAATTCTCAAGAAGAATATGGGTTCGATTGCAAAGCGTGTTCCCAGCCGCGAGATGCCAGACTGGATTGTGCGTTTTCTGGCTCTCTTCATTGCGGACATGAAAGCAATCTCGCCAGAGTTGGGCATCAAGAAGAACGCGTCGAACGAGAAGGCCGAGCGCATTTTGGGCTGGACCCCGAGGTCAAATGAGGAAGCCATCACCGCTAGCGGCACTAGCCTCGCTCAGTTGGGCCTTCTAAAGGGTAAGTAGGCAGAGACGCATTCTTGGGTATAGGCTGACGAAAAATCGCCAAGGCACTCACCGACACCACGTCAGTACTGGAAAGTCGGCCTGTCGTTATGAGCCAGTCCAACTGACGGGAAGAGCGTTTCGCAGGACTGATGATTTAGATAGGGATACGGACCTTGCTCGATGAGCGCATCGGCCTGTTAGCAATAACTGAGAACATCCGCGCGGTTTGCTTCCGATAAGCCAACTTTCTCAGTACTGGCCGTACCCAGAGGCACTCACGAGTGACCAATTACCTGTGGGCAAAATGGGTGATGGTCGCTCACAACCTGTTGGGAGCGACCATGCTTTGCTTAGTGCGCTCTCACCAATGGAATAGGCTTGATTTTTGGCGGTGCCCCTACGGGAAGGATTTCACCATGTGTAGCGTCTTTGAGGGACACAATGAACTTGAAGCCGTCCGCGACTGTAACCCGCAGGACGGCGCCATTCAGCTCGGCCTTTGCGATCTGCTTCGGCTCCTTGTCGTCGGACGCGTCAGCCTTCTTGAGTGTCCCGTCGTCGTTCAATGCGATACGTGACTCTGTAACCGTCCCCGTGAGGCCGGACCCGCTCCGAACCAGTGTCATCGTCGCAAACGGTGTGCCCTGGAACATCCAGTTCCATGTTCCAGCAAAGCGCTGTGCGTCTAGTGACGATCCGGTGGTCTGCCGGCTCGTGGCGCGAGCAAACACCACGCCCGACCCGAACGTGACGCCGACAGCCAACACCAATCCAAGCAGGCTTGTGTAGGTAAATGATTTGTTCTTCACGGTTAGTTTAATGATGTGATCCTCCTGGTTTGTCTTCACTTACAGTTTGTCTCCATTGAAAATTCCCAGCCGCATGCACTGTCTTCAGAAGTCTTGCAGGCACGGGGAAGCGGGGAGGCAGCAGAACGTGGGCCTGCGTGCGGCCCCGTTCTCATATGACGGGAAGCAGATGTCCGTCATCGGAAGCTGAAATGACGATGACGTGCATAACGTGCCGGTTCGTATTGCTCATGATTTTTACCGTGCCCCCGGCGGGTGCCTGCAGCACGACTCGCTGTGCGACAGGTAACGGAATGACGTTATCGCCGATGTGAGCCTGTCGGGACTTGCCACTCATATTGATGATCTCGAACCGAATCAGACGACGCGATGGTGCGGATTTTGACGGTGATGATGGTGTTGACGCAGGCTTGAGTGCGCCCATCTGGCCGAGAGAGAAAGCGAGAATTAAGGCAAGCGGATAGGTCATGGCGGGCCTCCTTGGCCGTGCACGAGATAGCCTAGAAGCATGTATCGTCTCGCCGCCCCTGAAATGGGTTGACCAGCAAAATAAAATGACGGATCGCAATAGGCGAGGATGAATCGAAGTGGCCGAATGGCTGCGAACCTGTTGCTTCGTGCATGATCAGATAAGCGGGTTATGGCGAGGATCAAAGAAACCGTTTCGTTCTGGCGTTCGTTTGGCGTCTCTGTCCTTTGCTGGACTGCGATGGGGCTGATCAACGGACGCCAATTGTTTGTCAACGACCGTGATCATGGCAACTATCTTCCCTACGCGCATTACTTTGTATGGGCTGGTGCGGAGGCCTTCAGCTGGGCGTTGATCACGCCGTTCATCTTCCTTTTCGCCCGACGCTATCCGTTTCAGAAACAGCGCTGGGCGCTGCGAACAGTTCAGTATGCGGTTCTTACCGCTGCCGTGTTTCTGGCCCAACTGGCACTCAAATCTCCGGCATGGCTCTACAAGCCCGATCAGCATCAGCCGTTTGTTCAGACCATGGTCGACCTGGGACACAAGTCGATCTTCGGCATCTTCCAGATGTGCGTGATCCTTTACTTTTTGAGCGCGTATCAGAACACGCGACGCGAGGCGCGCTGGCGTCAACTTCGCGAGGCTGAACTGGAGTCGCGGGTCAGTGTCGCCGAGCTGCATATGCTTCGGATGCAACTCAATCCACATTTTCTTTTCAATACACTGCAGGCGGCGACAGTGCTGATCCACGAGGATCCCGCTGCCGCAGAAAACGTCTTACAACGTCTGAGTGAGCTGCTGCGCGTAGCGCTGGACGATATGCGCAGCCTGCAGGTTTCGTTGGAGCAAGAAGTTATCTTCCTCCAGCACTACGTGGAGATACAGAAGCAGCGGTTCCAGGAGCGATTGACCGTACGATTCGACTTGGCTCCGGATACGCTGTCGGTCCCTGTTCCCACGCTGCTGCTTCAACCGTTGGTCGAGAATGCGATTCACCATGGTATTGGAATACATAAGGGCAGCGACGTTGTGGAGGTTACAGCTCGGCGAGACGGACAACAACTTGTTCTGGAGATCAGAAACTTTGCTAGCTCCCTGGTCGAAGACAGCTCATCGCCGGGCCACGGTGTGGGCCTGAAGAATATCCGAGCCCGGCTAGAACAGATGTATGGGGACCAATCCACGGTCGAACTGCTGCCCCTGTTCCCGACCGGCGCGTGTGCCATGGTGACGCTGCCTGTGGAGAAAGAATCGTGATCCGTGCACTAATCGTCGACGATGAACCACTGGCGCGCCGCGCGCTTGCGCGGATGTTGCAGAAGCATAGCGATGTGATGATTGTGGGCGAATCAAGTGATGGCGAGACCGCGCTGACTCAAATTGACCAATTGCACCCGAATCTTGTCTTCCTGGACATACGGATGCCTGGTCGGAATGGTCTGTCCGTAGCAGGCGAACTTTTTCGCAAATTCAAAGGAGCTGTGATCTTCGTCACGGCCTATGACCAGCACGCACTGGAGGCGTTCAATTTAAACGCACTTGACTACTTGCTGAAACCCTTCACTCAAGAACGTCTTACGCAAGCGCTCGGACGCGTTCGCGACCGAGTTGCTCATCCCATGCCGATGGAAGATATCGAGCGCCTCCTGGCAAGCTTCCGCGAGCGAGAAGCGCAGCTACGTTACGTTGAGAGGATTCCGGCCAATCGCAACGGACGAATCCATTTGATCCCGGTGTCTTCCATTGAGCGGATTGACGCGATGGGAAATTATGCCAAGATTCATTCCAAGAGCGAAGGTTACGATATCCGGGATACTCTGCAATCCTTGGAGAGCAAGCTGGATCCGAAGACATTCGTCCGCGTGCACCGGTCAACGATCATTAATATGGACTACGTCCGTGAAGTGCAAACGTGGTTTCGCGGAGGACACCAAATTCAAATGAAGGACGGCACCCAGGTTCGGTTGAGTCGCTACCAGACGAGCGCCATCGAGAAACTTACGGGCAGGCGGCGCGCCGATCGTTGAGCGTCCTCGCTTCGAAGATCGATGGTTTCTCGTAGACGACAGCCAAAGAAGTAAGGCGAAATCGGCAACAAGAAACGCGCCTCGCGGAAGGAAATGCCTCTGGGCTGATGCCAAGTCGGTTTTGTCAGCTTCTGCCCCCCGCGAGAGCAAGCCAAGGAAAATGTCTCCTGGAGGTGAATGATGAGTGTCGAAAACACGACGAGCACTAACGTAAGGCAGGTGGTTCCGTTTCTCAGCGTGACGAACATGGAAGCTTCGCTGCGATTCTGGGTGGACGGACTTGGTTTCAAAATGAATCGGTGGTGGATTCCAGATGAGGGTCAAGATGATTACAAGCCCGACGGGAGGATTCGCTGGTGCTGGCTGGAACTTGGCGACGCCGCGATCATGCTGCAGGAATTTATGCCTGGGCGGAACTCGAAGGAGACGTTGGGAAGAGGGTTCAAAGTCTGTTTTCAGTGCGAAGACGCGCTGGAACTTTATCGGCAGTTCAAATTGCGCGGAGTCCAAAGCTGGAGCCGTCCAATGGTCGGGAACCGTCTGTGGGTTGTGCAGGTTATCGACCCTGACGGCTATCACATGGAGTTTTCCAGCCCAACAGATGCGCCGGAAGAGAGCGAACTGGAAGAGTAGGCGCTGAGTTCCATTGGTTCTGGCCGATGCGCTCATACACGGGTTCCGAGCCGAATCGGACATTAGTCCCGAGAACGCGCATCTCGGATGTAATCCATCCGACGCGAGAGGAGTGCGGCCTCGATGAGTGCATCGGCCTGTTTTCAATAGTTGAGCATTTCTACCTGCTTGAACCCAAGCGCATCGAAGAAGTCAATTTGGTAAGACGCCTGTCATAGATACCTGCAAGACCTAAGACATCGAGCATGGCGAAGTGGGTTGCAACTGAGGAACGCTCACCTTTTCATGCTAGCCTGTGAACCATGAAGGGGCTTCCACGGTATCTTCTACTGAGTTTCATTGCACTGATGGGCACCGCGATCGCTTATGGCCAAACGATTGATGTCGCCATGCGCAACAAGATCGATCAGGCCATCCAGCGATGCCTCCAGGCGGACGGCACTCCCTCGACGTCTGTGGCAATCGTCGTGGACAACCATCTTGCCTACGCGAAGGCCTTCGGAGACGCTGTTCTGGAACCACCTCTGCCTGCCTCAACCGCAACGCGATATCAGCTTGCCTCGATCTCCAAAACTTTCACCGCACAGGCCGTTCTATTGCTGGTAGCCGATGGCAAGCTTTCGCTCGATGACTCGGTGAGTCGTTGGTTTCCCGACCTGACAGGCGCCTCTCAAATCACCGTTCGCGAGTTGCTCAACCATACCTCTGGCTATCCAGATCACTATCCCGAGAGCTATCCCGCCGGCCCACGAGGCGCGGCGGCATCGCCAGATCGCATCATCACCGAGTGGGGACACCATCCACTACTCTTCCCACCAGGAACCCAATTCCACTACTCCAATCTGGAGTATGAAATCGCTGGACGCATCGTCGAAAAGGCCTCTGGCGAGCCGCTGTTTCAGTTCATGCAGGAACATATCTTTGGGCCGCTCCACATGACTTCGACAATGGATTTGGACTCGATCCCGGACGGAAGCAAGGCGCTGGCAACCGGCTATATCCAGAATGCGCTTGCTCCATTGAAACCTGCACCTTACGAGGGGCCAGGCTGGTCGTTCGGCTCAGGGCAGGTTGTGACTACGGCGAGTGATCTTGCTCGCTGGGATGCGGCGTTCCTTGAACACCGCATACTTCCCGAACGGGAAGCAGCAGAAGAGGTAGCAATGGCGCGGCTCGCGAATGGTAGCACCTACCCTTCTGCTTTAGGCTTGTTTGTTTCTCGAGAAGATAGTCCGCTCCGTTACTACCACACCGGAGAAGGGCTGGGATTCGAGGCGATCAACCTCATCTATCCCGAAGCCCACGCGGCATTTGTCGTACTGACAAACACGAGTGCAAAGCCAACCTATCTTAAGATTGCCAACCAGATCACCTATTTACTTGTACCGCCCAACAAAGACGAACAGTTCGCTCGCACGGTCTTTACAGCTCTGCAACATGGACAGCCGGACAGGTCGGTCTTCAGCGACGACCTAAACCGGCACATGAGCGCTGCGTTGCTTGCTGAGTATCGAACCACTCTGGGTTCCCTCGGGCCCGTGCAGAGTTTTACCGTGGCGAGCGCTCGCAAGACGGACAACCTCGAAACCAGAGACTATGACGTGACTGCGGGTGGTCACGCGCTAAGGTTGCATCTGCTGCTGCTTCCAGACGGACGATTGGAAGATGCGACAATTGCCGATGCTTCGAGAAACTGATCGCTCGCAATGACTTTGATGCATAACTCTGGACACGCGCGGTGATTCGACGTTAGGACCACCGTAGTATCTTCAATAGGCATTTGGGTTGCCGTCCCAATTCGGATCAACCATCCCATTGGCCGCACGTTATCTGGACCTCAACTGCCCGTCGTGGCCAGCGTACTAACGATTCCGTAGTGAGGAAGTCTCCTGAACCGACTCGGTGACGCGGTGCCATATGGAGGTGTTCGACAAACGGCCCGCGCCAAAAATATATGCGGTGATCAGTACCGAGCAGAGCAGAGTGACACGATGGACTTTCCTGACAGAAAGCAAATCGTAAACGATGATCGCAAAGGGGAATGCGAGATAAATGCCAAAAAAAGCAAATGAAGACTCCATGAACGAGAAGGACCAACGATCGAGGCCGGGGGGAAGGATCGCGATTGTGGCGAAGAGCATAAGACGCTTGTGTACAACGCTATTGTTTCTAAATCGAAGTCCTAAGGCAACGAAGAGTGCGAACAGCGCGAGCCCTCCGAGGTCAGCGGCGAAGATGAGGTCTGCGGCATTGGATGGAAAAGCATGACGACGCAAAGCCGCAATGAGGACCAGGGGACCGACAATGAGCATGAGTGCGGCGATTACTCCGGCGAGGACACCGAGTCGACGGTGCCAACGCACGCGCCGGCCAACGATGAGTGAGGTTTGAAGGAGCAGCAGAAGGAGCCAACTGGTGAATAGAGCGCCATGAATGTGGACAAGGCGGCTGGGTAGAGTCGCACGAAACATTCCTGCGAGATAATACGTGCGGGCAAAGCCGGTGAAGTTCGCCACCAGGAGAAGAAAGACAAACGCCAGGAAGAAGATGTCTTCACGGCGTTTCTGAGGAGGGCGAGTTGCCATTGGCTCCCTCTTTTGTAGAGAATCTGGCGGATCGACCTGGATCCGGTCGTGCAATGCTAGATGAATAAACCCAACGCGGCAACCAATGAATTTCTTCGATTCCTCCCCATTGGAGTTTCGATGGTTTGCGACCTGAAAGAGCGCACGAGCCCACTCGGTGCGTAACACTATTCCGACTCACCAATGCTCCTGTAATGTCGGGTTTTGAGCAACTTCAGCGCATCGGTCCTTCTGAACGCTCATAGCGTCAGCTTGGGATCACTGATGATAAGCCGACTAATGAGATGGTCCGCCGCTGTAACCCTTCGCTGAGGCGGAGGATGGTAGCAGCGGTTCAGATGGAGGATCATCGACATGCAGATTCGTTCGGTAGGTATCGATTTGGGCAAGACGACGTTTCACTTTGTCGCGCTGGGAGCGTTGGGCAAGGTGCTGGTGAAGAAGAAGTTTACCCAGAAGCAGCTTCTGGCGTTCACTGCGAACATGCAGACTTCTCTGATTGGACTGGAAGCCTGCTCCGGAGCGCATTTTCTCGGACGAGCGTTGCGGCAGCAAGGCCATGACGTGCGGCTGATCGCAGCGCAGTTCGTGAAGCCGTTCGTGAAGTCGAACAAGAACGACTTCGTGGATGCAGAAGCCATCGCTGAGGCCGTCGAGCGCAAGAACATGAGGTTCGTCCCGATCAAGACGGACGACCAGCTGGATCTGCAAGCGATCCACCGGATTCGAGACCGGCTCGTCTCACGGCGCACGGCGGTCATCAACCAGATACGGGCATTCCTACTGGAACGTGGCATGGTTTTTGCGCAGAAGCCGGCCAAGCTAAAGGCTGCGATGGCCGACGTGCTTGAGAACGCGAACAACACACTGACGCCGATGATGCGTAACCTGATCGGCTTGCTGTGGGATGAGTGGAAGACCGTCGAGCAGCAGATCGACGAGCTAACCGACAGGCTCGAACAGATTGCAGAGAGTGATGCTGGTTGTTGCCGCATCCGTCAGATCCCGGGCATCGGCCCCATTGTTGCGACGGCTATTGTTGCCGCCATCGGCAACGGCGCTGCGTTCCGCAAGGGACGAGACTTCGCAGCGTGGCTCGGACTCGTCCCCCGTCAGTATTCGACCGGTGGAAAGGCCAAGTTATTCGGCATCAGTAAGCGCGGCAACATCTACCTGCGCAAGGTGCTCATCCATGGCGCCCGCGCCGCCGCGATGCGCATAAAACGAGATCGCTTCGCGATCGGAGGATGGATGAACGCTCTCGAAGCGAGGGCGCCGCGCAACGTGCTGGTCGTGGCGATGGCTAACAAGCTCGCGCGCATCGCATGGGCTGTGCTGTCCAGCGGAGAAGACTATAGGCCCGGAGTAATCGCACCAGTAGCGGCCTAGACTCGCTCTAAGCTAATCTTGCAGCACAGCGAAGGGGAAGGACCGCATTCGCAAGGATGCCAGAGGGTAATGCTGACCGCGCCCAGGGGCTTGGGCACCGTCTGCGAGCAACGGTCGAGCGCAGACCACGCCTTCGCTGCAATCAATCTTCCACGAAGTCTGCACAGGAACAGTAAGGACGAAAGAACAGTCACAACGGCGTGTCCGCAACCTGGTACCGATAATGGTCCTCAACGACCGACCGACTTGTAAGGACAGACACGCAGCGGAACTCATCCTGGCCAGGAGCACGCGGCTCCATCAAAGGCCGAATACATTGCCGCAGACTTGTCTTCTCGACCAAACTAATCCTTGCAGTCACGCGGCGGACCATACATTATCGTTACTAATCGGGTGTCGTTGAGCGCATTGGCGATTTTGCATATTAATTCCGAATCGCTACTACCGAAATGCGCATTTATCCCACTAGCCCGCTTCTCTGATTCGCCTCGATAGGTCTGGGACGCCTGACAGTGTGATCGATCAGATGTTAGATAAGGATGACGCGTCAGTGGAAGTTCACAAGTGTTTCGTTGGTGGGGAGTTCCATGACATGGAGAGTATCGGGCTGCGGTTTTGTGCCACTCGGCGAGGCAAAGTCCTTATGCTCCTCGCCAAAGGAGGCGAGCGCATAAGGGATTCCCTCACAGGCCAGGTTGGAATTCCGACTACACAAATGGAAGTGCAGATGGGGACCGTCCGAGCTGCCTGTGTTCCCGAGAGCGCCAAGGACCTGTCCCCGCTTCACCTTGATTCCAGGAGTCAGCTTTAGGCCGGGTTGGAGATGGCAGTAAGAAGCGTATACCCCGTCTCCTATCTTTTCGATCAAATGGTTGCCACAGATGGTGCGCAGTGTAATCGGGACCACAGGTGCGTGGCCCGGAACGTTCTCTGGGATGTCATCGGTCACCTCGGTGATGGTCCCGTCCGCCACAGCAAGCACGTCTGCTCCGTAGCCGGGGAAGTCTTGATTCGTCTTGCCACTACCGGTGAATGGCTCGCCTGAAGGAGCGATTCGAATCCAGTCAATCGCATAGCGCTCCGCGAGGTACGACCGGCCGTCGATTGGAAGCAAGCCGCGTCGATGTTGCGAGTCGTTACTCGGACCATGCGCAGCCCCCCAATCTGCCCCCCGCAGCGGCGGCCCGATGACCGGTACAGGCTTCCGATTTACCTGGACTGCAGGCATCGTCAGCGACAGATCTTTCGCGTAGCCACCGACGCTCACCGTGATCGTGTGCGATAGAGCTGCGGGCACCGCTTCGTCTTCGCCGAGACTGATCCACATAAAGACTACGGCGATGCTCGCAGGCGCAATCGTCGCCGGAGCTTTCTCATCCACCCAGGGATGAGCAATGACAGCGTCTAGGTCTTTTCCTGCCAGAAGCGCAAGACGTTTTGACGTGTCGCTCAACCCGCTGACCAAAACCTGTTTCAGCGTGCACGCTTCATTACCGATGTTCGCGATGTGCAGCTCATAGACCAGATTCCATTGACCATTCGCTCGAAAGGCCCAGGGCTCGGCTGGCACGCTGATGTCCAGCGGTGCGGTTAGGGGCTGACCGCTTTCGGCTGAACTGCCAGTTGCGCTCACGCTTTCCTGCTTAGCTGCTGGGGCATCCCTGTTCTGCTGACTCACATGCCCTGCATGGGTTTCAGGAAAACACTCTGATCTGGGAAGTACCAAAAGCAAAGCGATGAGTAGACCCAAACGCATGAGATTCATCGGAAAGCTCACCTCAATGACTAACATCTTATCGAATGGGATCAACCGCAATCTCTATTGGCGACCCACAGGGCAATGTACTCATTGAGTCTCCCGCAAGCGGTGTAGGCGGGATTGGTAACGATAAACGCCGGACGGATAAGGGGACATGATACCTATCCCCCTGCGCATTTTTCGTGGTAATTTTCCTCATGGCACGACTGGCGCGCATAGTGGTAGCCGGCCTTCCGCATCACGTAACTCAGCGCGGCAATCGGCGGGAGCCAATCTTCTTTGAGGATGGCGACCAGGACATTTATCGAAATCTGCTTGCCGAACAGACGCGCAAAGCGGGGGTTGAGGTGTGGGCCTACTGTTTGATGCCGAATCATGTTCACCTCATTCTGAGTCCGACGCGGGAGTATGGCCTCGGACTGGCCGTCGGGGAAGCGCATCGGCGCTATACCAATTTCATTAATGCGCGGGGGCGCTGGACTGGTCATCTGTTTCAGAGCCGGTTTGCTTCGGTCGCCATGGACGACCGGCATCTGCTGGCGGCAGTTTCTTACGTCAGCCTGAATCCCGTAAGAGCGGGTCTGATCCAGCGTGCTGCGGATTGGGCATGGTCCAGCGTGCGCGCCCATCTGAATGGGAAAGATGATGGTTTGGTGATGGTCCGTCCAATTCTCGAGCGCGTGTCTTGCTTTTCGGACTTGCTTCTGGAAGACCGAAACGAGGCTTTCGCCGCGCTGCGGCGCGCCGAGAGTACCGGCCGTCCAGTTGGTACCGCCGAGTTTGTGACCGGGCTAGAGCGCGTGCTCGGACGACGGATTGCACGGCGTGCCCCGGGTCCCGCGCCAGCAGCGGCCATTAGCGACAGACAGCTAAATCTGTTGGAATAGGTAAGCGGACCATGATCGTTTGTTGGTTTTCTCTGCAGGAATTTACCGATTCAAAAACAGACGGGGATAAGTATCATGTCCCCCTATCTCCCCCCTACGATTACGCCTATCACTTGCAAAAGGTAAATCCTGTAGCCGTACCTTGGCAGGACGGCCGATGCAACGGCAATAGCAGAAACCTCAAGCAGCACAGCGATCAGATAGGGCGCTCTTCGGAACATCCTGCCTTGATCGACACTCCGTGCCGAGTCGCGCATGAGTCGAACCAGGAGCACTGCGCATACGAGCACGGAGGTGACGAGCATACCAACTCGCCAGGACCCTGCTAAGGCCATGCTTCCCGCGCAGGCCCAAAGGCCGCCAAACAATGGGCCGATTAGGTTGGAAAGTGGGATGCTGCTCCGTTTATTCATAAGCCCCACCACATAGGTCACCTGTCCCTCGTAGCTTCATAGACTACGATAGCGGCATAGACCTTGATAATGAGTCCTGCGTTGCTTCTCGTCAGTGAGCCGCTCAGTTTCCTCAACTGACGCTTCATCGCCTAGTCACTCGTCGAGCGGCTGGATTATTTCCCACAAGCCGACTTATGAGGACCAACCTTTCCGCATCACATGCCCTTCTGAGGTCTCCTAGTGCTTGGTGGAACGAAGTGAAAACGAACGAGGTAGATCAGTTCGCCTTTTCCATGCTTGGCGACTTTGAGCAGGTCGAGCACTCCGAGAAAGCCGGACTCACGAGCTAACTTGGGACTGATGTCGGGAAAACCTATCAACTCAACGGAATCTATCTCGATCTCGCCATCCTCAACTCGATATCTAGCACCGACGCTCACGCGTTGACGCGTCCAGAATCGAACGGAACATGTGATCTCTCCGTTGCGGACGCCATCGCGAATACGCTTGCTAAACACCATTCTGACTATCCCTGAATTCGGATTTCTAAAGTCTTGCTGCTGCACTACGCGCTATGTTCCAGACATGGCCTGCCGGATCCATGATCCGGCCTACCCGGTCACCCCAAGGTTCGTCCTTCGCCGGTAGCAAGACGCTGGCACCAGCTCGGACGGCGTCGTCGATAGTTTTGTCAGGATCGAAAAGGTACAGGTAAAGCACCACTGAGGAACTTCCGTCGTGTTTTGGCTCCAGGCTTGCCAAGTGCGAGATCTCACCGTGAACCATGAAGAGTGCCTGTCCCACGGCTAGTGTTGCGTGAATGACCCGTCCATCGTTCCACAACCGCTCTGATAAGAGTGCAGCTCCGAAAGCTTGCTTACAGAATGCGATCTCTGCTGCGGTATCCACACAGGTCAACATGGGGATGATCAAGACGCCTCCATCACAGGTGCTGATTAATGATAAATCCCGAGAA